>JBOGEX010000056.1:0-46267 GCA_050741915.1 Acidimicrobiia bacterium | reverse complement strand
TCTGTGAAGGTCCGCGCGGGCTAGAGCCGCGCAGACCTTCACAGAAGCCAAGGGGGGAGGGTATGGGGACCACTGTTCAAAACGCCCAGGCCAGCGCATCCGACAGTCGGTCCCGCCACGCCTCCCAGGTGTGGCCGTCGCGACTCTCGACGTACTTCACCTCCAACCCGGCTCGCTCCAGGCGGTGGCACATCATCCGGTTCTCCCCGATCATTCGCTCGAAGGTGCCACATGACATGAACACCCGTGGCGGCAGCCTGGAAGGCTCTAGTCGATGCAACAGATTGGCGATGGGGGCGAGAAGCTGTTGGGCCGACCCCCAGCCCCGGGTTTGAGCAAAAGTCCCTGACTGGAGGATCATCCCGCTAAAGGCCCCGGGGTATTTCCAGGCCGTGTGCAGGGCCGCCACCGCCCCCAGGCTTGCTCCCATCACTACCCGTCGATCAACCAGCGGAATCTGGCCGACGATGGCTGGCAGCGCCTCTTCGACCACGAAGCGAGCGTGATCGTCGTTGGCGGCGTACTCATGCAGGCGCTCCTGAGGCCAGGAGAACGCCGCCACCAGCGGCCCGACGATCCCTGAGTGAATGAGGTTGTCGAGCACCAGAGCCATCGATCCGTATTGGAGGTAGTCAGCCCCGTCATGAACGAAGAGCAGCGGATAGGTCTGCGTCGAATCGAAAGACGCCGGCCTATATATCGTCAGCTTCCGCGACCCGACGAACACATCGGCGAATGATCCGGTCGGGGTGTCTTCGTGGACTACCGCAAAGGCCGGGACCTGGTAGCCAAAGCCGCGGCATACCGAGTTGGTACCGAAGGGATTCGTGGTAGTCAGCGGGTTCAGTGGATCGTTCACCCAATCGGCGTGATGATCTCGCTGCACCTCAAGTTTGTACTCGAGCCGGGTGCCATCAGGGATTGGCAGCTGCAGCCACCAGAGGTCCTGGCCATCGAGGCGGGCGAACCGATGGTGTCCAGGAAACCCGGCGATCATGGGTCGCAGGGCCACCGCGTCGGCCTGTCCTCGAAAGAGAAAAGTCGCCTTGCCGGGCTCGACCAGCGGGAAAAGATTGCTGCTCACGAAGCGGTCGACAGCCACCGCGTCGGCCTTCCGCAGCGGTCGGAGAACCTCGGGTTCGGGCATCAAACTGCTCGCACCTGGGCAATCTCGCCGACGTGCTGGAGGATCCCCCGCAGGGTGTCGTAGTCCTCATGCCGCATGCGGATCCAGGCGTTGGCCATATAGCCCGCCTCGAAAGGTTGAGTAGGAGCTCCCGGGGGCGGGAGGTGGTAGTCGATGATCAATCCCCCGTATCGATCCTGGACCTCTGCCATGCCTTCGTAGCCGCTTATCACCCCGTCCCGGTCGGGGCGGAGGGCGATGATTCCGGCCGAGAACCGACGGGAGGGCTGGCGAGAAATCGTTCCGTAACAAATCGCCATGGCCCATTCCCGATAGAGATCGAGATCGTTGGCAGCGCAGTACAAGTCCCACGCCCCGACGCCGGGAGGGCGACAGCCGATCTCGGAGAACTTGAGGCCTTTCGGCCCGTAGAACCACTCCATGTGAGTGGCCGAGGTGCCGATGCCCAAAGCGGGAATCACTCGCTTCCCGAGTGCTCTCACTTCGTCGTATCCGGACTGATCGACCCGGTTACTGGTGATGAAGATCGGCGAGATCCACCGAGTTCGCATCGCCTCCAGTACGCCTGGGTAATAGTGACTGACGAAGTCACAGGCGACCTCGCCATCGATCGAGATCGTGTCGTAGAAGCCTTCGTGTCCTTCGATGAATTCTTCCACCGCAATTGAGCGTCCGTATTCGAACCCGAGCGAGGAGAGGGCCGCCTGGACATCGGCGTCGCTGTCCACCCGTCTCGTTCCCGAGGCGCCCGCCGCATCACGAGGCTTGATGATCAGGGGATACCCGACATGGTGAGCAAACGCATAAAGCTCATCGGCACTGCTGACTCCCGCTGATTGCGCCGTCGGCACGCCCACCTGACGCAGCGCCTCCTTCATCGCCGGTTTGTCTCGGCACAGAAAGGCGGTGTAACTCGAAATCCCTGGAATTCCGCATCGCTCGCGTACCGCCGCCGCCGCTTCCACGTGCGCTTCAATCGTGGCTTCGAGCCGATCGACCTGCACCCGTAATTGGATGAGCCGGACCGCCTGCTCGAGCGCCTCGGGGTCGACCACCGAGCCCACCTGTTCGTAGTGAGTTAGCCATCCCTTCATCTCGGGATCAAGCCAGTCCTGGGGCCGCTCACCAATCCCGATCACAGTGGCGCCGACCGATGCCAGCGCCCGGGGGAACTCACGCTGATAGTTCGGGAAGCTCGGTTCGACAAAGATCACGTTCATAGCTGGTTCCCGGTTACGTGCAGATAGAGAAGGTCATATTCGCCAGCTCTCTGCTCCCATGAGTTGTCCTCGGCCATGCCATTTTTCTGCAGCTGCTCCCAGCGTTCGCGCTTTCCATACACCGAGAGCGCTTGATCAAGCGCCCATGCCAAGCCGACTTCCGTGTAGTGGTCAAAAACGAAACCTGTTCCCTCGCCCCGCTCGAAATCGTAATGGGTGACCGAGTCGGCCAGGCCCCCGGTCCGGCGAACAATCGGAGGCGTGCCATACGCCAGGCTGTACATCTGGTTGAGCCCGCTGGGTTCGTAGCGCGAGGGCATTAAGAAGACGTCGGCTCCCGCCTCGATGAGGTGGGCTAGATCCTCGTCGTAGCCCTGCTGGAAATGGGCCGAGGACGGGAAGGTCGAGGCCAACCAGGACAACGCCTGTTCGTAGCGATTCTCTCCCGATCCTAAGGCGATGAAGTTGATGTCTCCCGATTCGAGACGACGGGCGAGCGGCCGGATCATCAGCTCGATCCCCTTCTGACCGGTGAGCCGGCTGACGATTCCGACGGTCATCCTCTCCGGGCGCCCATCGATTCCTCCCCGAGCCAACAGGGCCTTCTTGTTCCCGGCCTTGGCATCGAGTTCGTTCTCCGAGTAGTTGACCGGGATACGGGTGTCGGTCCGGGGGTTCCACACGCTGGTGTCGATGCCGTTCAGGATCCCGTGCAGATCGCGCGATCGGTGCCGGAGGATCTCGTCAAGGCCGACGCCATACTCTGGAGTCTGAATTTCATAGGCGTAGGTTGGGGAGACAGTGGTGATGGCATCGGCATAGATCAGCGCATGCTCCATGAAGCTGAGCCGTCCTTGTCGAAGATGATCCTGGTGTAGGAGGTAGCGCTGGTTGCCCAGGTGGAGATCGTGGGTGATGTCTGCGCCAAAGACGCCCTGGTAGGCGAGGTTGTGAATGGTGAAGATCGACCTGGCCTGCGCCAGTACCGGATCGCTTTGATAGGTGCTGCGGAGATAGAGCGGCAACAGCCCCGTGTGCCAGTCGTTGGCGTGGACGATGTCGGGTGACCAGGCGCGACGGCGACACAGCTCCAACGCCGCATGAGTGAGAAAGAGGAAGCGGCGGTGCTCGTCGCCATCGGTACGATAAATTCCGTCTCGTTCGTAGTACGGGGAATAGTCGATCAGCCAGTTGCGGCCGTCCTCGGCCAGATAGGCATCGAACGGCTCCCCTCCCAACAAGGTAATGGGAACCGATTCGAACACCCGATGGATGCGGTGGTTGCCTGCGTGGACGCGTGAGTAGAAGGGACTGACCACCATGAGATCGTGGCCGATCGTTTGCAACGATTCCGGCAGGGCATCGGCCACATCAGCCAGCCCCCCGGTCTTGGAGAAGGGGGCGACTTCGGCCGCAACGAAGAGGATCCGCACGGCTCGATTCTGTCATGTGAGATTGCTCTTTGTCCGGCAGCGCCAAAGTGAGCGCCACTACCGTTTTTCGGGTGCCCGATGTGGTCTTCGTTGCGCCTTACTTCCTCCCCACCACCGTCCGGTTCATCGACGCCGTGGCTAGGACCCCTGGGGTTCGTCTCGGTCTGATTAGCCACGACCCGCGAGAAAAGCTTGGAGCCGAACTCAGCAGTCGCCTGACCTCTCACCTCAAGGTCGACAACGCTCTCGATACCGCCCATCTGGTAGGGGCGGTAGCCACCATTGGGAGGGAGATGGGTGGGGTCGATCGGTTGCTAGGCCCCCTCGAGGAATTGCAGGTGCCGATGGCGGTCGTACGCGAGCAACTCGGGATACCGGGAATCGATGTCGCGACCGCTCGTAACTTTCGAGACAAGGATCGCATGAAGAGGGTGATGTCACACAACGGGTTGCCCTGTGCGCGTCACCGGTTGGTGGGGACCGCCGACGACGCCCGCCGCTTCATCTCTGAGAACGGGCTGCCGGTGGTGGCGAAGCCTCCGGCAGGCTCGGGGACCCGCAACACCTTCCGATTGAACAATCCCCAACAGGTCGAGGACTGGTTGCAGTGGTCCCCCCCTGCGGCGGAGCAACCCACCTTGCTCGAGGAGTTTGTCGTCGGCGAGGAGTACGCCTTCGATTGCGTCTTCGTCAAGGGCAAACCGGTCTGGTGGAACATCACTCGCTATTACCCGACGCCCTTGGCGGTCATGGAGAACCCCTGGATCCAGTGGGCGGTCATTTTGCCCCAAGACATCTCCGGGCCGGAGTATGAGGCCATTCGCCAGGCAGGCCCGGCCGCCATTGCGACCCTCGGTCTCCAGACCGGTCTGGTTCACATGGAGTGGTTCCGACGGCCCGACGGATCAATCGCCATTTCGGAGGCGGCGGTTCGTCCGCCCGGCGCCCAGTTCTCGACTTTGATCTCTTACGCCCACGACTTCGACCTCTATGCCGCTTGGGGAAGGCTCATGACCTACGAGGAGTTCGACCCCCCGGCCCGCAAGTTCGCCGTGGGAGCCGCGTACTTGCGTGGACAAGGTCAGGGCAGGGTGGTTGCCATTACCGGCCTTGACCGCGCTCAGGCGATTGCCGCCGGCACGGTCGTCGAGGTGCAGCTACCGAAGGAAGGGCAATCGCCAAGCGGTCACTATGAGGGCGAGGGCTATGTGATCGTGCGCCACCCTGAAACCAGCCGGGTCGAGGAGGCGATCGCGGCCATCGTCAGCAACGTGCAAGTCGAGTTGGGATGAACGTCTTGTTTCTATCTCCGGGATTTCCAACAGAGATGTCCGATTTCGTGCGCGGCTTGGCCGAGGTCGGCGCCAACGTCATCGGGCTCGGCGATCAATCAGAGCACAACGTCCCCGAAAAGGCGCGCCGGGCGCTATCTGCGTACTACCAGGTGAGCTTCTCGCGCTCGCAGTCGGTGCTGGAGACTGCCGGGGCGATCTCTGAACGGGTGCGGATCGATCGCGTTGAATCGCTCTGGGAGCCTCTGATGATCCTGGCCGCCCAGGTGCGGGAGCTGTTGCGGTTGCCGGGAATGAGTCAGGTAGAGACCGTTCCTTTTCGGGACAAGGAAGCAATGAAGCAGGTGCTCGACGCGGCCGGAATCCGTACGCCGCATCACTATTCGGCCAAGGCCATCGATGATGTTTGGTCGGCCGTCGATCGGATTGGCTACCCAGCAATCGTCAAGCCGATCGCTGGAGCCGGTTCCGCCGATACGTTCCGGGTCAACGATCGTTCGCAGCTGGAGAGAATCCTGCCCAAGCTGCGCCATGTCGATGAGGTGAGTATTGAGGAGTTTGTCGAAGGGGAGGAGTTCACCTTCGACACCATCTGCTCGGAGGGTCGAGTCCTCTTCTACAACATTTGCTGGTACCGGCCGCGGCCGTTGATAGGCAAGACTCACGAATGGATCAGCCAGCAGACGGTGGCGCTGCGCGACCCTGATGTGCCGTATTTGGCGGCGGGGAAGGAGATGGGTTTCCAGGTCCTAAAGGCGATGGACTTCCGTGACGGCTTCACCCACATGGAGTGGTATCTGAAGCCCGATGGCGAAGCGGTCTTCGGAGAGATCGGGGCTCGGCCTCCGGGGGGACGAACAGTCGACGCTATGAATTTTGCCTCCGATGTCGATCTCTTCCGCTGCTGGGCTGAGGCCACCGTGCACGGTCGTATTTCCGAGCCGCTCGAGCGCAAATTCAACGCTGCCACGGTATTCAAACGGGCGGTCGGCGAGGGTCGGATCGTCCGCTACGAGGGTCTGGAACGGCTCCTGGCCGAGCTCGACCCCTGGGTGGCGGCGGTTGAGCTCAACCCGGTTGGCGCCCTCCGCCGCAATTGGAAGCAGCAGCTAGTGGGCGATGGCATGGTGGTGGTTCGCCATCCGGATCTGCAGACCTGTGCCGAGATGGCCGATCGCGTCGCCACCGATCTGCAGATCATCGCCGGTTAGCGGATTCAGAAAACCCAGGGTAATTGCCGTCGCTGTACGACGGTTGCAGCCCAGAGAAATCGAAAGAGACCTAACCGGCCAAGACGCGGACCTTGCTTGAAGACGAGGGGCCGGTACCTTCGTCTCTTCGTGACGAGCGCACTCAGCCCACGATTGATCGGTATCGACGCTGCCCGTGGCCTGGCATTGATCGGGATGATGGCCGTTCACATCTTTTCCGCCCGTGATCCTGATCAGAGCATTTCCACCGCTTATTTCATCGCCTCAGGGCGCTCCTCCGCTCTGTTCGCCGTGTTAGCGGGCGTCGGTCTGGGCCTGGCGAATGGCCGAACGGTGCCACCGCAAAACAGGGGCCTGCGGGCAGCCACCACTGCCACCATCGTCCGGGCCGCCGTCATCGGAGTGATCGGCCTGATCCTTGGAGAGCTCCAATCCGGAGTGGCCGTCATCCTGGTCAACTACGGCTTCCTCTTTCTTGCCGGTTCGCTCTTTCTTGGTCTCCGAGGTCGAACCCTTCTGTGGATGGGGTCGACGTGGGTAGTAGTTGGGCCCATCCTCAGTCATTTGATTCGGATGCGTCTCCCCGCCCCAACTCTCGACGTCGCTGGCTTCGACTCGCTGGCTCAACCCGCGACCCTCCTCCGGGAGATGTTCTTCACCGGCTACTACCCAGTGTTCTCCTGGATGGCTTACTTGTGGATTGGGATGGGGTTGGGACGTCTTGACCTTAAGAAACTCGGCCTGCGGGCGATGCTGGTGGGCGCCGCGGCCGCCACTGCCGCCAAAGTCGGCTCAGGGTTTCTGCTCGAGCAAATAGGGGCGCTCCGCTTTCTCGACGAGCTCCCGACTCAGTTCTTCGGCGTGACCCCCACTACAACGTGGTGGTACCTAGCCGTGTCCGTTCCTCATTCGGCCACTCCGTTCGACCTCGGCCACACCATCGGCACCGCTCTGTTTGTGATTGGACTTTGCCTTTTGATCGCACGCCTCGTGGGCTGGATCGCGGCAGCAGGGGCGATGACCCTGTCGCTCTACACCTTCCACGTCGCCATCCTCGCCACCGGCGCCGGGAAAGACAATCGCCCGAGCCTCTTCCTGATTCACGCCGCCGCTGCCTTGGCCTTTGGTCTGCTCTGGCGGCGGTTCGTCGGTCGGGGACCGTTGGAATCGCTGACCGCGAGCGCTTCGGAGACCGCGCGCGATGTCGTCGTCAACCAATAAGGGAGGGGATCCCGTCGCGGGCGATTGTCCTTCCACCAACGATGACCTCGGCCACCTCCCTGGTTCCAGCTGCGATAAGCAGCCAGTCAGGGTGAACCCCGTCGGTTCGAGCAGTGTTGGTTCGTACGGTCACGAGATCGCACCACGCCCCCACTGCAATTCTGCCGCCGTCGTCCCAGCCGATTGAGCGGTAGCCCTCCGCGCACAGAGCATCGACCAACTGCGAAACCTCGAAATGACCACGGACTCCGGTGGCTAGACGCTGATCCATCTCCAGCCGGCGCACCTCTTCGAAGGGGTCGATGAGGACGTGTTGATCGGTTCCCACCACGAGCGGAATTCCGGCCGACGCCATCGCTGCAAAGGGACCGATCCCATCGCCGAGGTCGGCTTCGGTTGTGGGACAGGCGCAAACCGTGGTCCCCGAACTCGACAAGCTGGTTAGGTCTTCGTCGCTCACATGGATGGCATGGACGGCTGTGGTGAGCGGGCCCAGGACGCCTGCCCGTTCCAGGACCGCCAACGAGGAGAGGCCATATGCCGCCTGAGAGGCTTCGTTCTCCCCGGCTTGTTCGGAGACGTGGATATGAAGCGGTGTCCTGCTGGTGGCGGCCACCACCTTTGGCAGGTCGTCGGGGTTTACCGCCCGGACAGAGTGGATGGCGGCGCCGATGCGGGTGTTGGGGTCCGGTTGCAGCATCGCCATCCGTTCCCGCCAGCCTTCTACGCTCCCGTCCGAGAATCGCCGCTGGGTGGGCGACAGGTCCGCTCCGATCCCGCCTTCGAGATAGCAGGTGTCGAGCAGCGTCAGGCGAATTCCCGCCGCGGTCGCCGCCTGGCGGAGAGCCTCCCCCATGGCATTGGGATCGGCGTAAGGCTCGCCCCCGGGCTGGTGGTGGAGATAGTGGAACTCGCCTACGGCCGTAAACCCGGCCAAAACCATCTCGGTGTAAACCTTGGTTGCTAGTTGTAAATACGAGTCGGGATCCAAGCCGTCGGCGACCCGATACATCTCCTCCCGCCAGGCCCAGAAGTCTTGACCAGCCTGTGCCTTTCCTCGCAGGGAGCGGTGAAAGGCGTGGGAGTGGGCGTTGGCAAATCCGGGATAGACCAGGCCGCTGAGGCGGTGGCGATTGCCGGGCTCGACCCCGACTTCAACCGCAGTGATCTTTCCGTCGTCGCCAGCATCGATCGCCACTGATTCCACCGCCTGTCCGCCGATCCATGCCAGCTGGCACCAGAACGACGTCATGACCCGGCCAGATCGGTGATGACCTTGGCCAACGCCATGACACCGGCGTCGATGTCATCCGGGTCGGCGTGTTCGAGCGGCGAGTGAGAAACGCCACTGGGATTGCGGACGAAGAGCATGGCGGTGGGTATCCCCGCACTTTGCAAGATTCCGGCATCGTGACCGGCGGCGGTCGGAAGGTGAGGTGGAGACCCGAGCACCTCCGAGATTCGCTGTTGCAACACGGGGTCGAAGGCAACCGCGGGAGAATGTGATTCGACGAGGACGCTCTCGTCTGGAAGCCTGGCGACAAGTTCGTCGAGGATCGATTGATTTTCGGCGCGGGCATCGAGCCAGGCGGTGACACGAGAGGAAATGGCGTTGGTCCCGTTCGGTTCCACCTGCAACCTACCAACTGTGGCTCGCGCCCCGATGCTCTGGGCGGTTTCGGTCACTTCCAGAACGGTCGTCGCCATACGGGGCATGGGATCGTTGCGTTCTTCCATGCTGGTCGTCCCGGCATGGTTGGCCTCGCCTTCGAAGGTGAGCCGCCACCGACCATGCGGCCAGATTTCGGTCCCGATGCCGATAGGAGCGTCGAGAGGCTCAAGCGCCCGTCCTTGCTCGATATGCAGCTCGACAAAGCACCCGGTCTGACTCAGCAGCTCCTTGTCCGGTCCCAGCAGAGAAGGATCCTGTCCGGCCTGGCGCATCGCCTCGGGCCAGGTAATGCCCTTCGCATCGGTCAATACCGATGCTCTTTGTGGGTCCATGGCACCGGTTAAGAGACGGGAGCCGAGGCAAGGGACACCGAACCGAGCCCCCTCTTCTTCCACGAAAGCCACCACCGCCACCGGCCGCCGCAGCTCGACTGCTTGCTCGTCGAGGAGATCAAGCGCCGCCCACACGGAGGCAATTCCTAACGGCCCGTCGAATGGCCCTCCGTCCGGCACCGAGTCGAGATGGCTGCCGGTGGCAACAACGTGGCCCTTGGCGGGGTCGCCTCGGTAGGCCCACAGGTTGCCATTGCCGTCAGCTTCGACCGAAAAGTTTCGGGCTGCTGCCTCCTTGCAGAACCAATCTCTCAATTCCCGATCGGCCTCGGTCCACGAGTAGCGCCGGTAACCCATGGTGGCTTGATTGCGTCCAAGCTTCTCTATCTCAATCAGAAGATCGGTCGCCTTCACCGGTGGCAGCCTACGTCTAACCCTGGGGCCGGAAGTTATCGTTGGCGGGTGGCTGACCTTCGAGCACGGCCCGGAGACACCTCCCTCGAGATCTGGCAGAAGATGATCGCGGGCTGGCGAACGATGCCTTCACAAGCGAAGGCGCGTACGGTCAAGGCGTTGTCATCTGCTTCGACTCGAATGGCGATCATCGGTATCCGCGAGCGTCATCCTGATGCCTCCGATGAGGAAGTGCTCTATCGGTTGGGGGCCTTGCGGATCGAGAAGGAGCTGATGAGATCGGCCGTCGGTTGGGACCCCGACGTCCATGGGCGCTAATGACCTATTGGACCCTGTTGACCTGGCGGTTCGGATCGCCGACGTGTTTGAGCGCCTTCACATTCCCTACGTTCTGGGCGGTTCGCTCGCCAGTTCATTGTTAGGCGAGCCTCGGTCTACGAACGACGTCGATTTGGCAGTCGCGTTGCTAGTCCAACCCATCAACGAGCTCGTGCAGACATTGGCGGGTGAGTTCTATATCGAGGAATCTTCAGTTCGCGAAGCAGTCCGCCATCGAACCTCGTTCAACGTGATTCACCTCGGTTCGATGCTCAAGGCAGACATCTTCGTCCTCGGAGACAAACTTCTCGATAGAAGGCAGATCGAACGACGCCGGCGAGTAGTCGTCGTGGAGGAGCCGCTTGCCACACTTTGGGTCACCTCGGCTGAAGATCAGGTGCTCAGGAAGCTTTGCTGGTTCAGGGACGGCGGGGAAGTATCCGACCGTCAATGGCGCGATATCGTCGGCCTGCTCGCCGTCCAGGTCGACCAATTAGACCGCCACGACCTTGACGAGGTCAGCAAGACGCTGGGAGTGAATGACCTGCTCGCCCGCGCCTGGGACGAAGTCGCGGCGTTCTGAGAACCCCCTCGGTGGCTTGAGGCACCCAGAGATCAGCGGGTTGGACGTAGTGCGTCCATTGAGAGTGAGACGAGCCGGCTGACCGCCCGTTTGTTTGGCAGGATGGTCGCGGCCGAAAGGGCGTGGAGTAGGTAGGCAGCCAATTCGTTGACGGCGATGTCGTCGCGCACATCACCTGTGGTTGCCGCCTCGGTGATCAGGCCTTCCATGAAATTCTTTAGGTGCTGCTGAGCCTGGGCGACATGCTCTCCCTGGTGAACCAAGGCTGCAATCTCCGTTTGGCGGTGGCTTCGTGATTCGTAGTTGTGCATGGCGTAAGCGTCGAGAACCGCGTGAAGTCGTGCCCATGGTTCGTCGGCACGGTCTCGGACATCGGCCAAATGCTCGAGGTGGGAGCTGATGTGACGCTTGTGCCAGGCGAACAGGATCGCCTCGACTTCGGGAAAGTACTTATAGAGCGTGGCCCGACCGATGCCGGCCTTCTCGGCGATCTCTGACATCGTTACCGAAAGCAGGCCCCGTTCGGCGACCAGCTGTGCGGTCGTGTCGAGAATGGCATGGCGCACCTCGTGGCGGTGCGCCTCCACGGTCTCGTTCCAGAGGTTTGGCACAGCCTCAAACTATACAACATGCGGCTTATACACACATATCGATTTGACAGCGACAGAATGTCTCGATCAGAATCACCATGCGCTTCATCGAAGAGAGAGTCAATGGCTGAACCGTCATCACGCAAGCGGCGAGTGTCGCCCGCCGCTGATTCATCAGCTAGCGCCTCCCGGGACCATCGGTTTGGCGTCGACCATGAGCGCCAACATCTTGGACAGAACCCGTGAGATTGCGGTGATCACGCTATCGGAGCAGACCCCAAGACGGTCCGCCGCATCGTCTTTGCCGAAGGCATGTTCCTGGCCGTCACCAGCTTCGCCGTGGCTGTTATCCCGGCGCTGGCGTTGACCGCACTCCTTGGCATAGGGCTCGGCAACCTCTTCATGGACGTCCCTCTGCCGTATCGAGTGTCAGTCTTCGCCGTCGGCGTCTGGCTCGCGCTCGTCATCCTTGGCGGAGCACTTGCCACCGACGCCGCAGCCAATCGCGCCTCCCGGTTAACCGTCCGCGAGGCTCTGACCTACCTATGAGAGCCCCATCGAAGGGGCGTCGGCTGCGAACCATCTCGTTCGTTCTCGGAGCCGCGACCGTTGTTGCGGCGATGCGGCGACACTTCGGCGCGGCGAGCTCGAGCCACGTAGTGGGCGGTGGAACGCCGATGAGACACGTGGTCGCCTACGACGTCATCAGCCGAGTCCTCGTCGGCGGGTTTCGGAACGCCGTCGCCGACGACCTTGCCGCTATCGCCCCACCCAACACACGGGTGCTCGAGGTGGGTTGCGGCCCCGGACATCTGGCTCTGCGACTCGCCCAACGGCACGGCTTCGACGTGACCGGTCTCGATCTCGATCCGGCCATGATCACACTCGCTCAAGCCCACGCCAGCCGCCGCGCCGACCGCCACCGACCGTCATATCAGATCGGTGATGTCGCCTCCCTGCCATACGCCGACGGATCGTTCGATATGGTGGTCAGCACCCCTGTCGATGCATCACTGGGCCGACCCCGCCCAAGCCTTCAGCGAGATCGGCCGGGTCCTAAAACCAGGGGGTCGGGTGTTGATCTGGGATCTCCGATTCGGCGCCCTGGCATCCCACCGGCATCTCCCCAACCCGATGGAACACACCCAACGAACGTCACTCCATGTCGCAGGTATCGAACCGTGGCCGTGGCCCTGGAAGCTGAAACTCACCAACCGAATCGAACTAGCCACGGGCGCCTCCTGAGATCCGCCGACTCGATGCTCTGTCGGACGCTCCGATCGTCTCGCCGGGTCTGCTCAGGGCACGGTCTCGAAGCCTTCGGCGACGAAGTCGGCATCGAAAGCGAACGCCCGGGTAATTCCTCGGCGGCGCATTACCTCAAAGCTGGTGTGGTCGACCAAGCTCACGCCCCGCCGGCGAGAAGCGAGGAGTGCGGTGAGTGCGGAGGCGTGGAGCTCATTGTCGACGAAGACGATTTGCACCGGCCCGAGCAGACCATCGGCGAGGTCCCGGAGCGCCGCTGAGCCGAGCCGGCGCTGGACCAGTGCGGCCGACTCGACGACGACGTAGTTGTGAGTCATGAGCTCTTCGCCTCGAAGCGAAAAGAAGGCTCGCGCCGCCAGCGGATGCACCGGGTCGGCGGCGTCGAGGGTGGCGTAGAGAGCTGAGGTGTCGACGAAGACCGTCAAGCGGTAAATGTCTCCTCGAGGTAACGGTCGTGTTCTTCGGCGATCCGTTCTCCGCTGCCGCGGTGCTTTCCCACCACTTCCATGGCTCTGTCCCAGTCCTGTCCCCACCGCTGGCTCTCGAGCAGGTGATCGACACTCTCCCGCACCAGGGCCGCCATCGAAACCCCGCGGTCGGCGGCTATTCGTCGCAGCGCTTTGACCTGTTTCTCGTCAAGCTGAACCTGGGTGCGGATCATGACATCATGTTAGCATTTACAAATGACATGATGTAGCAAAGCGACCGCCGAGCCAGACAGATGAACTCGAACTGATCGATGATCGCCGGAGGCGAGATTCAGCCTGACCGACCTTCACCGCATCGTCAGGCTCGCCTATGTCCTCGGGGAGCTGCTCCCCAGTCAGATTCGCAACGTCGAATTCATAGCTCATGCCACGCCGTGGGCACACCCGTTCCTGTCACCGTTCTTCGACTCAGCCTGCGCTGACGCCGCCCTCGGATCGGCGACGTTCGACGAAGTCTGAGAGCTCGGTGGCGCGATCGTCGGCGATCGGCGGTGTGGTGTATGACTCGAGCACCTGTTTCCAGATCCGGTTGGCGTGTTGTTCGGCGGTGGGGGAGCCGGCTAGCTGCCAGTTCTCGAAGTTGCGCCAATCGGAGACAAGGGGGGAGTAAAAGGCGGTCTCGTAGCGTTCGAGGGTGTGGGCGGCGCCAAAGAAGTGACCGCCCGGTCCGACCTCGGTGATGGCCTCGAAGGCGAGGCTGGCATCGTCGACCGCCAAGGGTTGGAGGAACTCGCTCATCATCTGCAAGATCTCGACGTCGATGATGAACTTTTCGAAGGAGGCCACCAGACCCCCTTCCATCCAGCCGGCGCCGTGCATGATCAGGTTGGCATGGCCCATCACCGCGCCCCAGGTCGACATCTCCGCCTCGTATGCGGCCTGGGCGTCGACCGCGTTGGCGGCGCAGGCATTCGACGACCGATACGCAAACCCATAACGGCGGGCGAGCTGTCCTCCGGCTAAGGCTGCCTTGGTGTACTCGGGAGTGCCGAATGCGGGGGCGCCCGAGCGCATATCGACGTTGGAGGTGAATCCGCCGTACATCGCTGGGGCTCCTGGGTTGACGCATTGGATCAGGGCGATGGTGGCCAGAGCCTCCGCGTTCTGTTGGGTCAATGCCCCAGCGATGGTTGCCGGGGCCATGGCTCCCGAAAGGGTGAAGGGAGTGGCGATCACCACCTGGCCCATACGGGCCATCTCGATCAGACCTTCGATCATCGGGCCGTCGAGACGGAGCGGTGAGGAAGTGTTGACCACGGTGAAGAGCGAAGGCTCCCTGCGAAGCTGCTCGGCGTCGACCCCACGGCCGATACGGGCAATTTCGATGGCGTCGGTCATTCGCTCCCGGCCCAACGCATAGGCATGAAACGCCTTGTCGCCGAGAGTGACCACGGTCGATAGACAATCGAGGTGGCGGGTGTTGGGGGGAAGGTCGACCGGCTCCACCGGGTAGCCGCCGAAGAGATGGATGATGTTGAACGTCTCAGCGAGCCGGACCAAATTCTTGAAATCCTCGAAGTTGCCGGCTCGGCGGCCGCGGTCGGCATCGGAGGCGTTGGGGGGGGAGGCAACGGTGGCGAACGCGATCTGGTTGCCGCCGATCTGCACGTTGTGGTCGGGGTTGCGGGCGTGGAGGGTGAATGAGCTCGGCACTGTCGACGCTTTCTCGATGACCCAGTCCGGGTCGAAGCGCACCCGATTGGTTCCAGGTTCAACGTCCGCCCCGGCCCCGGAGAAGATCGACAAAGCTTCAGGGTGGAGAAAATCCATCCCGATCTCGGCCAGGATCCGCAAGGAGGCGTCGTGGATAGCCTCGATCTGATCGGCCGAGATCACCTCGATCGGCCGGTATGGATTCGTTACCAATCGCCAGGGCAGCTGGCGGAGACCGCCACCCCGGCTGGCTCGTCGCTCGGACCGGGACGATCCTTCCCTGGGCACCCTCAGTCTCGCATCCGTTCCATCTTGGGATCGAAGAGCGGGTCGGGAGCGACGGTGGCGGCCACCCGCTCACCGAAGTAGATCAGTTCCAGCCGTTGGCCCTCGGTGGCCAGTTCGGCCGGCAGATATCCGTAGGCGATGAAGGATCCCACCGAATAGCCGAAGTTGGCGCTGGTCACATGACCCGCGCAACGATCGCCGTCCATGACCGGTTCGTAACCCATCACCACCGAGCCCGGTTCGTCGAGGGTGAGGCACGCCAGCTTCCTGGTTGGTGGCGTGGCGGCGAGGGCGCGACAGGCATCAGCCCCGAGGAAGTCGCCCTTCTCCAGCTTCACCGTCCAACCCAGGCCGGCCTGATAGGGATCGTATTCGGTAAAAACGTCGATGCCCCATCCCCGGTAGCCCTTTTCGAGGCGGAGAGAATCGAAGGCTCCGAACCCGCCCGGGGTGATTCCTTGGTCGCGGCCGGCGTCGACCAGCAGATCCCAAACCGGGATGGCAGCCTCAGGGGGAAAATGCAGCTCCCACCCGTATTCGCCGGCGTAGGAGATGCGGATGGCCAGAGCCCGCGTGTAGCCGAGGTCGATCCAGCAGGCCCGGAAATAGCCAAAGTCGAGGCTGGACCCGGTAACTCGCTCCAGCACCTGGCGCGCCTTCGGTCCCCACAGCCCGAGGGCGGTGTACGAGTCGGACAGATCGGTGACCGCCACGTCGTGGCTGCCGAGACGGCGTCGCGTCCAATCGAGATCGCGCGGTCGGGTCCCTTCTCCAACGAACATCCAGAACCGATCCGACTCGAGCCGAAGCACAGCCAGGTCTCGCCTGACACCCCCCGACGGCGTCAGCCAGGTGGTATAGACCACATGTCCCGGGGTAACATCCATCTGATTGGAGCAGAGCCACTGGACCGCGGCCAGGGCCTCGGAGCCGCTCACTTCGATGATCGAGAGCCCGGTGAGATCGAAGAGCCCGACGTTTGCGCGGGTGGCGAGATGTTCGGCTCCCTGAATCGGTGACCAATGCTCGGCGGCCCAGCCACTTCGTTTCGGGATCTCATCGCCAAACCGGTCGACCAGTCTCGAGTTGGATTCGAACCAATTCGGCAGCTCGAGACCGGCGAAGGTCGTGAATACGGCGCCGTTCGCCCGATGCCGCTCGTCAAAGGGCGAGAGTCTGACGTTGCGGGGCTCGGTGATCGGCTCTCGGGGATGAATGATGTCGTAGATCTCGGCGTAGTTCTTGTTGCCCACTTTCTCGATGAAACGCCGAGTGGTCTGAAATCCATGGAAACGGTTGACGTCGATCTGGCGGACATCCCACTCGGTGTCACCTTCTGTCATCCATTCAGCCACGATTTTTCCGAGTCCACCGGCGTGGCTGAGCCAGGAGCCCGCCGCCACCCAGAGCCCTCCCGTCTTCGCTGGTCCGGCGATCGGCATGCCGTCGATCGGGAAGGCGAAGACGCCGTTGATCTGGCGGGGATATTCACGGAAATCGGTGCCCGAGAAGATCGGGAAAAGGGCTTGTGCTTTTTGCCAGGCCACACCTTCAAAGTCGCCGGCAATGAATTCATGAATCGCCGACCGCCCCAACTCGTCGGCCCACACCGATCGGGGCCGGTGGTGATAGGAGCCGATGCCGTAGCTGTTCCAGTGCTGACGGAAGTAGAGGTAGGTGTCGAGCTCCCGCACCGACGGAAAGACGATTTCGTCGTCAGGTTTATTGGGGTCGAATCGATCGAGGTCGGGAAGCGGACCGCTGACCACGTACTGATGCTCGAAACCGAGCAAGGGAATCGGAACCCCGAGCGAATCGCCCAAGATCGGCGCCCAGATATTGGTGGCGACCACCACCCTTTCGCACTCGATCCTCCCGCGCTGGTCGGTCAGGACGCCACGAACCCGTCCGCCGGTTACCTCAACTCCAGTCACCTCGCAGTTTCCCAAGACGATGACCCCGGAATCTCGCTGCAGGGCGCCGGAGACGTGGGCCCCTGCCACGATCTCTCCTTCCTCAACCAGGAGCCCGCCGACGAAGCTCGCCGGATCGAGGAAGGGAATCAGCTCGACGGCTTCCTCGGGTGTAACCAGTCGGCTCTTGGTGTCAAAGCTGATCGCTTCTCCTGCGAGTCTGACCAGATCGCGCTGGCGGGCTTCGGAGATGGCAATCTCGAGGATTCCGAGCCTGTTGACCATGCGACGGGAGGGCGAGTAGTCCTCGAGTGAGGCATAAAGCCGGCTGGAGTAAATCCCCAGCTGGGACAGCAGCTTGTTATGGCTGAGGACGACCACCCCGCCGGGGGCATGAGAGGTCGAACCGAGATTTTCGACCGGGTCGCCGCGGTCGACGAGGGCGATGTCATCAACGCCCAATCGGGCGAGGTGGTAGGCGATCGAGGTACCGACGATTCCCGAGCCGATGATGATGGTGTGAAACGATTCGGTCATTCGGCGATTGTCGCAGCCGCGGATCAGCAGCTGGTCGGGGTGCTCCGAATCTGCTCGGTAGGTCCTAGTGCTGGCTGCGCCACCGCCGAGATGGGGTCGAGATGGCCGGGGTCGATTGCGACCCAATTCACATCTCGGTCGGTGCCAAGAACGGTCTCCGAGAGATCACGTACAAAGCCATGATCCAACCTCCGCGAGACCATCACCGGTGGGGTGGGCCACGGACCCCAGGAGTCGAGCACCACGAGGCGGGACACCGTGGCGGAATCGAGGTCGAGGATCATCGAGTCGATCCCGGCCTGGTCGGCCGCTTCGGTGCGGATGGCGTCGAGAGATGCCGCGTGCGATCCGGTGGCGATCCATTCGATCGCGTCGGGATCGAGATGGTGGAGACGAAGGCCATGACGGACCGCCAACCACCCTGAAAAGGAGTCGGGTTGGTTGTAGGCCCACCGACCGGCTCCGAGCCCCAGGTCAGCGTCGCGGGCGACGACGTCGACGAAGTACCAGGGTTGGCCCTGGTAGCGGGGGGCCGCCAAAACCGGTGCGAGAAGCGGGCGGTGGGTTCGAAGCATCCGGCTGGCGGGAAGGCCGCAGAGATAGACGAGGTCGGCTTGATCCGGATCAGGCGCCTCGGTCAGGTCAAGCCCGAGCTCATCGCAGGCGGTTTGCAACCTTCGTCCAAAGATTCGATTCTGCGACTCCGATAGCCAGGCCAGAGTCGAAAGCTGCATCTTAGGAGCGAGCCTAGGGCCGACCCCTTCAGACTACCTGCCCGACCAAACAATTCATCGCAATCGGTTCTCATCGAGCCAGCCGCCTCTAAATCCCATCCGACGCAAGCCATCAACCAGCGGTCGGGATCTTTGCATCAACCTCCAGATGAGCCCGGAGCGGAAGTTTTCGATCATCAGCACCACCGGTCCTTGCTCGATCCCGTAATAACCGGAGGAGACCCATCCGCTGCGGTTGCCGTCTCCTGGGTAAGTGGGGTTGAAGCTGCATTTGTACCCGAACTCGCTTCGCATCTCGGGATGCTGGCGATCGATCTCCTCGAGCGTCCGTACCACCAGCGCCGGCTCGAAAGGAAGAGAGGCCACCACTGCCCAGGGGGCGAGGGTGCCGTCGTCGGGTCCCCAGGGAACTCCCCGAGCCCGGTAGTCCCAGAACCGCCGTCGACGGCCCGAAATTGTGTGAACCGAGGGTCCGGGTCCGTCGCTGGCTGAGATGCCCCAGACATTCACTCCATAGCCCTCGAAACGGCTTGGGTTGCGGATCGAATACTGCTGCTGGATCAGGGTGGCCCTCTGGGAGTTGACGAAATAGTCGATTCCCTTCGATTCCATAAAGCGATCGCGGATGCCGCGAAAGGCGATCCAGAGATGCGACAACTGATGAATGAAGAGAGGACCGGCGTAGACGAACTCGAGGCCATAGATCTTCCTCCAGCGATAAGTGCGAGTCGCTGCCTCATAGCTCGCTGGTGAGATGGCATGAGTGGGAGAGCCGGTCGCCAGCGCGTAGAGCAGCAGGCCCTCGTTGTACCCCTCCCACCGGTAGCGCAAGAATCCAAATTCGGGCTTCCAGCCGTGAGCCACGGTGAGACCACCGGCGAGAGCGAAGTCCCAGTCGGCCGCTTCGTAGAGTCGGGCTGCTAGGTGTCGAATGGAGGGTTCCTCGGCGTCCGAGCCCTCGAAATAGGCTGCAGCGGTGAGGGCTCCGATGATGAGGATGGTGGTGTCGATCGTCGAGAATTCGCTCTTCCAGGCACGATTGGCATTGTGCAGATCGAGGAAGTGATGAAAGAACCCTCGGTCCGAGACCGCTGCGGGCTTGGGGCCAACGAAGGTGTTCAAGGTGGTCTGAATCCTCTCGACAGCTTCCCGTCGATTGATCCATCCCCGTTCGGCGGCGACGACATAACAAGCCAGTGCCATCCCGGTGGCGGCGATGCTGGCGGGGGCGTCGGTCCGGCTGCTGTCCGGCACCAGACCATTGTCGGGATTGGCCAGCTCCCAGAAGTAAGCGAAGGTGTCCCGCTGGAGGCTGTCTAGATCCCGAAGCTGACGGTCCGTAAGCACTAGGGGCGAGGAGGAACCATCAGCGGGACCCTACCTGAGACCCGCCATGAACCGGGCTCCCGGAGCTGTTGCCCCTCGACGTCCAGGCCGAGCTGCACCTGCGCTCGAACACGACCTCGATCGCATACCGCCGGTGGCTCAACGAGTCTCGGCCTCGGTACCTCCTAGGACTGCCGGGAAATCCACCTCTCCCTCACTAGATTTCGGGCCGAAACACTGCTCAGATTGTCATGGTGGCCGCTCGCTCGCTCGCTCCAACTCAAACCGTTTCGAGACGGCCATTCACCTCGGTCCAGCTTTACGATCGGGACCAGGCGATCCTGGGCTACATGCTGGAGGACCTGAGAGCGACTCTGGCTCGGGGAGAGCCTGGCCGTTACGACGCCTACCCGCCGATGGAGTGGGAGGTCAACGGCCTCCACCGCCGGACGATCGTCTCCGCCCCGCTGCGACTCAACGAGCCCAAAGACATCTGTGTAGTCGGTTTTTTCGGTGAGCGCCATCTCGATCGCGACATCACCCCGCTCGAACAAGCCAACGCAGAGATCGTTCTCGAGTTTCGCAATTTTCACGGCATCCTCAGCTACAGCTCGATGGAGCTGACTGACGGGAACTGGGCCAATCTCGTCCTCCACGACCTTCCTGACACCCGCGATCAGTGGCGGGCATCCGAGATTCATGCTCGGGCGGCGCTGCAGCTCGCCCCCGTTTTCTACCGGACGGTGAGGATTCATAATGGCTACCTGCCCGGTGGCATCCCCGGGGGAAGATCCATTGAGATCGAGCGGACCAAGTACTGGGACTACGGCAAGTCCCGCGTCTGGCATGCAGTCCGCGAACTCCAGGAGCCACATCTCGGCCTAGCCCACTGACCCACCCTACGCTGGCGGTCGGAAGGAGACTGCATGAACCTCAACAGCATCCTGATCGGCTCAGAGGACCCGACGCGTTTGGCCGACTACTACACGAAGCTTTTCGGCGTGCCCGCCTGGAACATGGAGGGATTCGTCGGCTGGACGATCGGCTCGGGAGCAATGACGGTGGGTGCTCACGACCAGGTGAGTGGCAAGAACACCCATCCGGGCCGGATCATCTGGAACATCGAGTCCGCCGACGTCAAAGCTGACTTCGAGCGCCTCAAGGCCGCGGGGGCTACGGTGGTGGCCGAGCCTTACACCATCGGCGAGGCCGACGACGGATTCATTGCCACGTTCGCCGATCCGGACGACAACTATTTCCAGCTCATGAGCCCGATGCAGCCGGAGGCGCCGGGCTGATTGTGTGGTAACGGCGGGAGTCAAGCCCAGTGGACATTGAGGACGCGGGGTTTTCTGAAGACCAACCCGGACGGACTCGAGCTGTCGCCGTCAAGCTGGAGCCTCGGCCAAAGATCGAGAACCGCGTTGAGAGCGGCCAGAGTTTCGAGCTTGGCCAGGTGGATGCCGATGCACGCGTGTGGTCCCTGAGCGAAGGCGAGGTGAAGGCGGGAATTGGGGCGATCGAGGTCGAAACGGTCGGGATCGGAGAATACCGCCGGATCACGATTGGCGGCGCTCAATGACACGATGACCAGATCGCCCTGTCGAATCGGAGCTCCGGCCAGGTCCACCCCCTCGGTGGCATATCGATCGACCCGTGCTGCTGCCGGTTCCAGACGGAGGGATTCATCCACAGCTTGAGGACCCAATGACCTGTCACCGACAACCCGCTGCCACCGCTCGGGTTTAGTGAGCAGATGCCAGAAGAGGCTCGTGGTCATCCCCTCGCTCGTTTCGATACCTCCGAACATCATGACCGCCGCGTTGGAAGTGACCTCGCTGGATGAGAGCTCGCTTCTGACCCTGGCCAGAAGGCTCGAGGGCTGTTCAGAGCTGCGTTGCACGTGGCTGCCCAGTTGGCGAGCGGCCTCGCGTCCGACTCCATCCGCCCCTTCCCCCGCCGAGATTCGATCGACCTCGGCCACGATGGCGTCGTACCAGCCGAGCAAAGCCGCCACCTCGACGTCAACGAGTTCAAGCGCGGCGGCCACCACCGCGACGGCGAGTGGACCGGCGAGCTCCCGCCGGATTTCGGCCCTGCCTTTCGGAGCTAGATCACTTGCCAGCCGTCGGGCTTCAGAATTGACGGTTTCGGTAAACCGATCCCTCACTTGAGATTGCCGAAAGGCGTTGGCAAACGGGTCCCGATGGCGACGGTGTTCTTCTCCGTCGAGGGAGAGCATGCTCGGACCGACCACCTGAGCGGTCGAGAACCTGGGGTCATCAACCGTGAACCTGGCTGCATCCCGCATCACCTGAATACAGAGATCGCGCCTGGTCACGAGCCAGCCGTCAAGCACCGGCACCCAGGTGACGGGTTCGACCGCCCGCAAACGGGCTAGATGCGGATGAGGATCAGTGGAGAGCTGGTCGAGGGTTATTCCTTCACCGAGCGGAAACGCCATCCGTGGTTTCTAGCAGGAGCCTCTGAACCTCCCTCCAGAAGTGAATCTGTGAAGATCCTCGCGGCCCGGGCCCGCGCAAACCTTCACAGATGGCTGGGCAAGGGGGTTCTGTGAAGATCCTCGCGGCCCAGGCCCGCGCAAACCTTCACAGATGGCTGGCCAAGGGGGTTCTGTGAAGATCCTCGCGGCCCGGGCCCGCGCAAACCTTCACAGGTCGGCTTAGGCCCGCAGCCGTTCGTTATGGGGATCCCAAACCGGTCCTTTGACGACCTCGCCTTCGAAGAAGCGGCCGGTGTACCTCACCGAAAGCTTGGTTCCCGGCGCCGCCAGCTCCTCGGGGACGAAGGCATGGGCAAGGAACGCCGAGACCGAGTATCCGTACTCCCCGCTCGCCACCCACCCCACTACCTGGTCGCCGTGATAGACCGGCGTCCAGGACTGCATAAGGGCATCTGGGTCATCGAAGCGGATCGTCACCAAACGTTTTCCAGGCTTCGCGGCGAGAGCGCCCTCGCGGCCAAGGAACTCTTTGTCCTTTCCCAGAAGCCACGACATGCCCGACTGTCGAGGAGTGATCTCGGGAGTGAGGTCGCTGCCGATCAACCGATAGCCCTTCTCGATGCGGAGCGAGAACAAAGCCGCCAGGCCCACCGCCACCATCCCCTCATCTTTACCTGCCTCCCACAGCGTGTCCCAGAGGTGGCGGCCGAAGCTGGCGGGAACGTAAAGCTCCCAACCCAATTCGCCCACGTAGGAGACACGCAACGCCACCGCCGGGGCCATCCCCACGCCGATGCTCCTCACCGAATACCAGGGAAACGCTTCGTTGGAGAGGTCGGCGTCGGTAGCCACTTGGAGTATGTCGCGGGCCAGTGGCCCCCAGAGACCCAAAGCGGCAAACTGTTCGGAGCGGTCCACGATTGACACCGTGCCATCGGTGGGGGCGTAGGACCGGTAGTAGTCGAGCTCGGCAGGCAGGTTGGATTTGCCCGTCATCAGCCAAAACCGTTCTTGGTCGAGGCGCGCCACCGTCACATCGCGTTTTACGGTCCCGCGGGGAGTGAGGATCAGGGTGTAGGTCGCTTCGCTGACTGGAATGTCAATGTTGTTGGTGCACAAGTATTGAAGGTAGGAACGGCTTCCAGGGCCGGTGATCTCGATCGGTCCGATGGCGGCCGACCAATCGATCAAGCCCGCTCGTTGGCGCAGGGCCAGATGCTCGCCACCGATGATCGGCGACCAGGCCGTGGCGTCATAGCCGTGGCGGAGCGGGATCCGATCGGAGAACTCATCGACTAACGAGGTGTTGGTGTCGTAGTAGTAGGGGGTTTCGTAGCCGGCGAGAGGGACGTAGTAAGCCCCGAGGGCTTCGGTCCGCTCGTGATACGGAGCCAGGCGAAGATTGCGCACCGAAGACGCGACCTCGCTCGGATGCAGAATGTCAAAGCCGATCTCGTAGAAGTATTTGCTTTGACGCGACAAGAACGAGTGATTGGATTGGTGGTCGTGAAAGCGATTGATGTCAGCAACGCCGACATCCATTCCGGGATCACCTTCGGTTATCCACCGGGCGAGCACCCGCCCGACTTCTGAGCCGTAAGACAACCAGGCGCCAACTGCCGACCACAAGCCTTTGACCGGCGACTCGCCCAGGATCGGGTAGTGATCGGCGGTGAAAGCGAACATGCCGTTGAAACCACGGTCAACTTCGATCCGCTCCAAGGCTGGGAGATGCTTGCGCATGAGCGCCCATGGCTCCTCGAAGTCCCGGGGCGTGAACGGGAGCTGGGCTCGCTTCGGTAATTCCCAAGGGTCGACCAGCCGGGCTTCGTGGTGGTAGCTACCGATGCCGAGGCGGTCGTGATGCTGGCGGAAATAGATCGAGATGTCATCGATGGTGCACAAGGGCATGGTCACTTCGCTCTCGGCCCGGTCGCCTAGCTCTGGTACCGGAGCGGTGAAGATGTATTGGTGCTCACCAGGAAAGAGGGGCATCTTGATTCCCACCTTTGCCGCCAGCACCGGCGCCCAGATGTTGGTGCAGAGCACAACCTGGGAGCAATCGATGCGACCGACTTCGGGGTTCTCGGTTTGCACCCCGATCACGTGTCCCTTGTCGACCAGCACATCGCTGACTTCGGTTTCGTCGTAGAACGCCGCTCGCCCAGTGCCGGCGGCAACCTGTTGCATCGAGGTTGCAACGAGGCTCGTCTTGATTACTCCCGACGTCGGCGACAGCATCCCCCCGACAACCATTGCAGGATCGAGCAGCGGGATCAGGTCTCCGATTTGTTCCGGTGCAAGAAGTTCGGATGGGACCCCCAGGCTCGCTCCGATCTCCTGGATGCGCTTGTAGCTATCGAATCGCTCTCCCGTCGACGCCACCTGGAGAAGGCCGGTGCGGAAGAACTGCTCCTGTCCGGGGACCGCCAGCGGAAGCTGGTCGTAAAGCTGGCGGGAGGCGATGCCCAGCTTGGTGAAGAACTTCGAAACCGTGAGGGTGCGAAGCCCGCCCGGAGCGTGAGATGTGGATCCGTCGTTGTCGGCCAGACTTCCTTTGTCGACGACGACGATGCCTTCGACCCCCATGTCGGCCAGGTGATAGGCGACGCTCGAGCCAATGATTCCGCCCCCTATCACCACGACGTTCGCCTGCAAGGCCACGGCTCGATCGTAGAGTCGGGGCGTGGATCAAGACAATGCCGCCGTCGGACGTAGGCGACCACGGCGAGATCGGCGAGCAGGGGGCATTCCGTCCCATCCGCAGTACCGGCGTCTGCTCAACCCCTTCCAGCCGCTCCAAGTGCTCAGCGAGGATGAGGTCGCCGGGATCCACCAGGCCGCGCTCCGCATCCTGGCGAATGACGGCATCCGGGTCCTGCTCGAGGACGGACGGCAACGACTCCAACGGGCAGGCGCCTTGGTGGATGACGAGATGATGATTCGAATCGATCCCGGCTTGGTGGCATCAGCCCTCGAGTCGGCACCCGGCGAGTTCGAGCTCCTGGCTCGCAACCGCGAACGCAACGTTGCCATCGGCGGTCGCAGCGTGGTTCTCGCCCCGGTCGGGGGCCCGCCGCACGCCACCGACCTCGACCGGGGACGTCGGGCCGGGACTCTCGAGGACTTCTGCGACCTCCTGCGGCTCTCGCAGGCCTTTGATGTCGTGCACGTCACCAGCCAGCAAGTTGAACCACAGGACGTTCCGGTGAACCTGCGGCATCTCGAGACGACGAGGTCATACCTGACTCTGGCCGACAAAGTCCCCTTCATCTATTCCCGCGGCCGAGGTCAGGTGACTGACTGTTTTGCGATGTTGCGGATCGGACTCGGTCTGACTGAGGATGAGTTCGCCGCGGACACGTTCTGCTACACGGTGATCAACACCAACTCTCCCCGTCAGCTCGACATTCCGATGGCCCTGGGGCTGATTCAGTTTGCCGAGATGAACCAGCTCGCGATCGTGACTCCCTTCACTCTGGCCGGAGCGATGGCGCCGGTGACCTTGGCGGGAGCCCTGGTGCTGCAGCACGCCGAGGCACTGGCTGGCATCACCCTTAGCCAGATCACTCGTCCGGGAGCTCCCGTTGTCTACGGAGCTTTCACCTCCAACGTCGACATGCGTTCAGGTGCACCGGCTTTCGGCACTCCCGAGGCGGTGAAGGCGGCCTTCGCGAGCGGGCAGTTGGCTCGACACATCGGATTGCCTTGGCGTTCCTCCGGGGTCTGCACCTCCAACACCCCGGATGCCCAAGCCGGGTATGAGACCATGATGAACATGATGGGGGCCGCGCTCGGTGGGGCGAATTTCATCCTCCACACCGCCGGTTGGCTCGAGTCAGGGCTGTCGGCCTCATACGAAAAGTTCATCCTCGACGTCGACATGGCGCAGATGTTTGCCGAGCTGTTCACACCGGTCGACTCCTCGACGAAAGAGATGGGACTCGACGCGATCAGTTCGGTTCAACCCGGCGGGCACTTCTTTGGTATCGAGCACACCTTGGAGCGATACGAAACGGCCTTTTACGAGCCGGTCGTGTTTGGTCGGCACAACTTCGGCCAATGGGTGGAAGGGGGCTCGTTGACCGCCGCCCAACGGGCCAACGCGGTCTGGAAACAGCTGCTGGCGGACTTCGAGCCTCCCCAACTCGATGACGGGATCCGCCAAGAGCTTGACGAATACGTCCTTCGAAGGACCGCCGAGGGGGGAGCGCCGCCCGAGTCATAGATTTTTCGGCCTCTCTCCCAACCCTTTCTGGGTAACGTGGGCCGCGGCGCGGAGCGCCATCAAATTGACCAAGTTCCGTACGAGTGAGGAGCACAGGGTGAATTCCAAGAGAAGCCTGATCGATCGCATGCGACTGGATGCCATCCGGCGGCGGGCGACCCCGATCGAGAACCACATCATCGACGAGTACGCGGCCGGCAAGATCACCCGGCGCGATTTCATCCGGCGAGGCACGATCATCGGGATGTCGCTTTCCGTGTTGGGATTCGTTGCCACCGCATGCGGAACCGAAGAGGCCGCAACTACCACGTTGGGAGGCGGCACCGCCACGACCGGAGGTGCAACCGGGACCACTGGGGCCACGGGCACGACGGGGGCGGCGGGCGCGGGCACGGTGCGGGCTGCCTTCATTGCCCCGGCCGGCGCCATCGATCCCGTGCTGACCAACGACGAAGGCCGGTTGGCGATCCTTGGCCAGACGGGTCAATATCTGGCCTTCTCGGACTCCGAGCTCAACCTAATTCCGGTGCTCGCCGAAAGTTGGGAGCCGAACGACACTCTCGACGTGTGGACGTTCAATCTCCGCCAAGGAGTGACCTATCACGATGGCACGCCGATGGTGGCGGCTGATGTGGTGGCTGCGTTCACCAACATCGCCGCCGGCAACGCCGCCTCTGCCTTCGAAACCTTCGGAGTCACCCCGGAGAACATCGTTGCATTGGACGACGCCACCGTGGAGTTCACCTTGGCCCGCCCCAACGGGAGCTTCCCGTTCTTCGTGAGCTCGGACAACTACAACGGAATCATCGTCCCCTCCTCCTTCTGGGACGGCTACGCCGAAGGAAGCTACGAAGCCGAATTTCCGGGAACTGGCATCTGGCAGATCGAGAACCTTGAGCAGGGCGTCTCGGCTTCGTTCGTTAGAAACCAGAACTATTGGGGGGATAACTCCTCTCAGCCCGACCGGCTCGAAGTGCTCTGGTTCGAAGACGAAGCCGTGGCTGTTACCGCCTTCCAGGAAGGTCGGATCGACACCATTCCTCACATTTCGTCTTCCGGCGGGCGAGCCCTGCTTGAGAGTCCGGATGTCACCGTGGCGAGTATTCCAACCGCCCAGCACCGGCAGGTCTACTTCGACACAGTCAACCCTCCGTTCAATGACAAGCGGATTCGACAGGCCATTGCTCTGACGCTCAACCGTCAGGTTCTGATCGACGGACTGCTTGCTGGTTTCGGAGTCGCAGGCAACGACCATCCGATTTGGGAGTTGTTCCCGATGTTCAACCCCGACACCCCTCCCCAACGAGCAGAGGACCTGGCCGCGGCGCAGCAGTTGCTGGATGCCGCCGGAGTCGGTGAGGGCTTCTCGGCCGCGCTCGACACCCTCCAGTTCGTCGAAGTCGAAGACCTCGCCCAGCTCATCCAGGCGTCGGCCTTGCAGGTGGGCGTCGAACTCCAGGTCGGGGTATACGACTCCGGGACCTACTACAGCGACTATTGGCTGGCTGCCAATGGGTCGATGGGGATCGTCAACTACGGCCATCGCGGAGTCCCCAATGTCTACCTGGCGGCCCCGCTCTTGAGCGATGGGACATGGAATGCCTCGCACTGGGTGAATGAGACATACGACGATCTCTATGCGCAGTTCGCGAGCGCACCGGACCTGGACATTCAGCGCCAACTGTCGGGCGAAGTGCAAACTCTGCTCAACGACGAGGTGCCGTTCATCGTTCCCTACTTCGTTGATCACATCTCGATTTCGCAGCCGAACTTCAGTGGCCTCGCTGTGACAGGGATGGGCCACGTCGACCTGATCAACGGAACATTCAGCTAAACCTTAGAAGGACCAACATCCGATCCCGACACGCTGGCGGGCGAGTTCGATCGGCGCCTAATGGCTAAGTTCATCGTGCGCCGCATCGGCCTCGCGCTCATCACTCTGGCGTTGTTGAGTGTGCTGGTTTTCGTGGGAACTCAACTCCTCCCCGGAGATGTCGGGCGTCGGGTGCTGGGACCGTTCGCGACCCAGGAGTCGGTCGATGCCCTGAATGCCCGCCTAGGCACCGACCGACCTGCGCTCGTCCAGTACACGGATTGGATCGGGGGGGCGGTTACCGGCGACCTCGGTGATTCGATCACTTTCGCTCGTCCGGTGACTGAGTTGGTAGGTCGTGCCCTGACAAACTCGGCCAAGCTGGGGGCGCTGGCTTTCTTGATCGTGGTCCCGCTCTCCATCCTCGGTGGGATCGTGGCCGCCTTGCGGCGCGGAAAACTGACCGACCGCATCATCACCGTCGGAGGGCTTTCGGCGACGGTCATACCCGAGTTCGTCTCGGGGATCGTCTTGATCCTCGTCTTTGCGATCTTCCTCCGCTGGCTGCCCGGCACGGCGACGGCTCCAAGAGGTTCGGGCTTCCTGACCCATCTCCGTCACCTCATCTTGCCGGCAATCTGCCTGGTGCTCGTCCTGTTTGGCTACATCGCCCGAATCACCCGCGCGGGCGTAATCGAAGCACTCGAGGCCGACTACACCCGCACCGCGATCCTCAAAGGACTTCCTCGATCTGTGGTTATCAGACGCGAGGTACTGCGCAATGCTCTCCTTCCGACCATCGCGGTGGTGGCTTCGCAAGTGGGTTACTTGATCGGCGGCCTCGTTGTCGTGGAGGTGCTCTTTTCGTATCAGGGCATCGGTCAGCTCCTCTTCAACGCCGCCCAGAACGCCGACTTCCCGCTTCTGGCTGGAGCCGTTCTAGTCGTCGGGGCCGTCTTCCAGGCCTCGATGCTGCTCGCCGATCTTTCCTATTCCTGGCTCAACCCGCGCATTCGACTGGGAGGCAGCGGATGACGATTCCGCAGGCTTCGCGGTCACAGCGGTGGCAGGTTCTGCGCCGGTCGGCCACGTTCTGGGTCGGGGCGATCATCGCCGTGGTTTGGATCGTGTTCGCCATCTTTGGTGACTTCGTAACTCCCTTTGATCCCCTGGGAAGCCCGGCGGATGTTCTCAACCGGCTCGAGGAGCCCTCGGGCGACCATCCCCTGGGTACCGATGAGCTCGGACGTGATGTCCTCTCCCGAGTGCTGGCAGGCGCTCGCCAGGTGCTCACGGTGGCGTTGGCGGCCACGGTGCTCGGCACGGTGCTGGGGACGGCCCTCGGTCTCCTGGTGGGCTACGCCGGGGGCATCCTCGACGACATCCTCAGCCGAATTCTCGACGCGTTCCTCTCGATCCCCCTCGTGATCACCGGCATGCTTGCTCTCACCGCTCTCGGTCCCAACACCCTCGGCGTGATCGTCGTCATCGGCCTCGTCTTCACCCCCATCATCGCCAAGACGGTACGGGCAGCCGTCCTTTCCGAACGCCAACTGGACTATGTGACGGCCGCTCAACTAAGAAGGGACAATTCACCGTACGTCCTCTTCATCGAGATCTTGCCCAACGTGGCCAACGTCATCATCGTTGAGTTCACGGTCCGGTTGGGTTATGCGATCTTCACCGTTCTGGCGCTTTCATTTCTGGGGTTCGGGATCGAGCCCTCGATTCCAGATTGGGGCCTGATGATTGCCCAGCATTACGGCTATCTCACCGGCAGGATCTGGTGGCCGGTCCTGTTTCCCGCGCTGGCCATCGCTTCGCTGGTGGTGGCCGTCAACCTCGTCGCCGACGCGGTCAGCCAGGCGTTCGAATGAGCGTGCAAACTGTGACCACTTCTTCAGCCCTCGAAGTTCGAGATCTGGCGCTCGATTACCGGATCGGTCCCGACTGGAAGACTGCCTTACGCGACATCAATTTCACGGTCGAGAGGGGCGAGTCGTTCGGTCTGGTCGGCGAGTCAGGATGCGGCAAATCGACGGTGGCGATGGCGATCATGCACTACCTCCCCCGCAACGGCAGGGTTAGCGCCGGCTCAATTCGGCTGGCCGGCCGGGATGTCACCGACCTGAGTCCCCGGGAGCTGCGTGACCTACGGGTCAATCGGATCTCGATGGTCTATCAGAATCCGAGCACTTCCCTCAATCCGTCGATCAGAGTCGGTCGCCAGATAGAGGATGTCTTCGAGTTGATGGAGGTACCCACGGCCGAACGGGAAAAGCGGGTGCTGGGGGTGCTCGACAAGGTCCAGATCGCCGATCCTGCCCGTGTGGTTCGGCGCTATCCCCACCAGCTCTCTGGAGGCATGCTGCAACGAGTCGTCATCGCCATGGCGATCGCCTCCCGCCCCGACCTGCTCATTCTCGACGAACCGACCACGGGATTAGACGCTACGGTCGAAGCCGAGGTACTTGACCTCGTTGCTGACCTGCGCGAGGAAATCGGAACGTCGGTCCTTTTCATCAGTCACAGCCTGGCCGTCATCCGCAAGATGTGCGACCGGGTCGGGGTGTTGTACGCCGGCCGATTGATGGCCGTAGGCCCCACCGAGGGCATGTTCACCGATCCCCGCCACCCTTACACGGTCGGTCTGCTGCGCTGCTTGCCATCACCCGAAACCGGGCGTCGCGACGAAACGACCCTCGACACCATCCCCGGCTTCCTGCCCCCGCTCGGGGCCGATATCAAAGGGTGCATTTACGCCGATCGTTGCGGCAACGTTGAGGACATCTGCCGGGAGGTAGAGCCTCCACTGATTCCGGTGCCGGGTGACGCGGTCAGCCGGTGCCATTTTCCCGAACGGGCACAAGACCTTCCGAGAAACGTGCCCGAAGCCGCCCCGCAACGAGAGCGGAGCAACGAGACCCTGGTGGCGATGAACCATGCCTCCAAGACCTTTGTCCAGGACGGCGTGCCCGTATACGCCCTGAGCAACATCGACCTCGAGATCCGGGTCGGCGAAACGGTAGCCCTGGTGGGGGAGTCGGGATCTGGCAAGTCGACCCTGGCCAAAGTGCTGCTGGGGATTCATGCTCCCGATGACGGGGCGATCATTGCCCTCAGTGGCAAGGGCCTCGCCGCCAAGGTGGAGAAGCGCACTCAGGAGCAGGTCGGTGCCATCCAGATGGTCTTCCAGAATCCCGATAGCGCTCTCAATCGACGACATTCCGTACGGAGGATCATCGGCCGGGCCGTGAGGTTGCTGAGCTCGGGAGGCAAGAAACAGAACGACGCCAGGACCAAGAACCTGCTCAGCGAGGTCCGCATGGGCAGCCAGCACTATCTGGCCAAGCCCAGGCAGCTTTCGGGCGGACTCAAGCAGCGAGTCGCCATCGCCCGCGCCTTTGCCGGGACCCCGGCCCTGGTGATCTGCGACGAGCCAACTTCTGCTCTCGACGTATCGGTCCAGGCCGCCATCATCAACCTGCTGGCCGAGCTCCAGGCCGAGGAGAACGTCTCCTACCTTTTTATCTCCCACGACCTCAACGTTGTCCGTTACATCGCCGATCGGGTGGCGGTGCTCTATCTCGGTAGGTTGATGGAGGTGGGTCCAGCTCCCCGGGTGTTCGCGGGTCCCCACCACCCCTACACGGAGGCCCTCCTTTCAGCCTCACCCGACCTCGAGGAGGACACCAGGATCCGCCTCGAGGGCGAGATCCCGGCTGCCTCCAATCCACCTCCGGGTTGTGTGTTTCAAACCCGGTGCCCGCGCAAGATCGGTGAAATCTGCGAGACGGTCGAACCGGCGTTGGAGGAAGCCGAGCCCGGCTGGTTCAAGCGTTGCCACATCCCGGTCGAGGAGCTGCGCGCCATCCAGCGCCACGCTCAATTGAATGAGCCGATACACCCGACGGAACCTGTCTGACCAGCTCTGGGGCTGTTGGTCAGCTGATTCCGCCGAGACCTTGAGGCGCCTCGATTGAAAATCACAAAATTGGAGGCGCGCTCATATCGGTACCCCCTCAATCCCCCATTCCGGGCGGCGTGGGATCCCAATCCCCGTCATAGCTTCGGCGAGACGATCGTCGCTGTCCACACCGACGATGGCATCTCCGGGTATTGCGGCGGGGCCGTCGTTCCCGACCTCGAGCTCCTCGGTTCGCTCTTGCTCGGGCATCGGGCCGACGAGCCGGAGCGAATCCTTGCTATCTGCCAAACCACAGACTTTCACGGTGGCCGAAATTGGACAGTCGAAGTGGCCGTGTGGGACGCCCTCGCACGTGCGGCCGCCAAGCCGCTATGGCAGTTTCTCGGCGGTGCCCAGGATCGTTACCCGGTCTACCAATCGACCGGGGAGCGAGTCGGCGCCGCGGAGCGTGTCGAACGCCTCCTAGCGACTCAAGATGCCGGAGTCAGCGCGGCCAAGATCCGCCTTGGTGAGGAATGGCAGCAGGACATGAAGGCCGTGGAGCAGGCCCGAGCGGCGCTGGGAGCTACCTTCGCCTTTATGGTCGATGCCAATCAGGGTTGGCGCATGCCAGGCGACACCAGCCAACGCTGGGACCTCGCCACTGCCGAGGAATGCCTATCGATCTGTGACGAGCTCGGCGTGTACTGGTTGGAGGAGCCGCTCGATCCGGATCGGCTCGAGGATTACGGCCAACTCAGGTCAGGATCGTCAGTGCGGATCGCGGCCGGAGAAATGGTTCGCAGCCTCGACGCCTCGCATCGACTCACGAAAGTAGTGGATGTGATCCAGACCGATGTGGTCCTGGCGGGTGGGGTTGGTGGCTGCCGTCAGGTGGCAAGATGGGCGGAAGAAGCTTCCATCGAGTGGTCACCCCACACTTGGTCGACTGGCTACGGGTTAGTCGCCAACCTCCATGTTGCCCTCGCCTTCTCCACGGCTCCGTATCTCGAGTATCCCTTCGACCCTCCCGCTTGGACGGCGGAACGGCGCGATTTCATGTTGCCGGAACCGCTCTTCCTCGATGACGACGGCAAGCTGGTCGCACCCTCGGGTCCGGGGCTAGGGATCGTGCCGGACTTCGAGCTCCTCGAGCAATGGAGAGTCGCCTGAGAGCCGCGGTCTGGTCGCAAGCAGGGGAGCCGTCTTCAGTCGAGGAGGTCGAGTTGCTCGGCCCCGGACCGCGGGAGGTCGAGGTCGAGCTAGCTGCGGCCGGCGTTTGCCATTCCGACTTGCACCTTGCCTTGGGGCACCTGGGACGTCATCGGTTTCCAACGGTTCTGGGTCACGAAGGAGCCGGCATTATCAGGGCGATGGGCGCCGAGGTCGAGGCCGTTGTGCCTGGTGATCGGGTGGCGTTTTGTTTTCTTCCTGCGTGTGGCGAATGCCGGATGTGCCTGCGTGGCCACCACAACCTGTGTGAAGCCGGGTCTCGAGCGGCATTCGGAGGCACGATGCTCGACGGCAGCTACCGAATGTTTCGCGGCGATCGCTCGCCTTTGCAGCAGTTTCTCACGGTAGGCGCATTTGCCGAACGAACGGTTGTCCCCGAACACTCGGTAGTGAAGATGCCTCCAGGAGTCTCACTCGCCGACGCAGCGCTACTCGGGTGCGCAGTAGTCACCGGTTTCGGAGCCGTACGGAACAAGGCCAAAGTGCAACCGGGCGATCGGGTGGCAGTCATCGGATCTGGTGGGGTGGGCCTGCAAGTAATCACCGCCGCCGCGGTGGCGGGCGCAGACGAAGTGATGGCCATTGATACCGTCATCGCCAAAAAACACCTGGCCCTCGCCCAGGGAGCAACTGCCTTCGCCACCCCGGACGACATCAAGGGCACCTTCGATTGGGTGTTCGAAGTGGTGGGACGTCCGGAGACGATCGAATTGGCCTGGAGGCTTACCGCCCCCGGGGGCTCGGTGGTCGTGGTCGGAATTGCCCCCATCGGAGCGGAGGCGCGGGTCGCCGCCATCGACTTCGCCTCCGAGAAAAGCCTCCTGGGTTCCTTCTACGGATCGGGAAATCCGGCACAGGAGATTGCCTCTCTGGCCGGAGAATTAGTTGCTGGCGCGATCGATCTCAAGCGCGCGGTCACCCATCGCACTGATCTGGGGGGAATCAACGAGGCATTCGAGCGTTTGCAAAGGGGCGAAGGACTTCGGACTCTGGTGGAGTTTTGAGTTTCACTTTCGACGGCCGCGACATCCCGTTTTCTGTCGGTGACTCGATCGCGATCGCCCTTCTGCGGGCTGGTGTCCATCCCACAGGCGGCGGCTGCATCTGCCTCGGAGGCGATTGCCCTCATTGCCTCGTCAAAGTCGACGGCGTGGCCTACATCCGGAGTTGTCAGATGAAGGCTGAGGCCGGTTTATCGATCGAGTCTCAAGCTGGCGACCCACAGCTTCCCAATCGGGTTGATCCAGAGCCGGTCGCGGTGCGAACGGTTTTTGCCGATGTGGTAGTCGTCGGTCAGGGAGAATCAGGTCGACAGGCCGCCGCCGGCGCCTCGGGCGAGGTCATCACATTCGATGCTGGGCGGGGGGAAGAGGTGATTGGGGTTTATGCAGGGCCAATGGTGGTGGTCCGAACTCTGGAAGGCATGCTCCATGTCCATTGCCAGCGGGTGATCGTGGCGACAGGCGCTGCCGAGGAACAATCCATTTGCCCGGGGTCAAATCTGATCGGTATCTACACCAAACGCGCTGCCGAGGCCTTGTCGCTGGCCGGAATCGATCTCGGTAGGACGGTCGTCATCGACCGCCAGCCGATTCGCTTCGAGGGGGCTGAGCGGGTGGAAGCGGTGGTCATGGACGACGAGACCAGGCTCGAGGGCGACTCGGTCATCCTCGATTTGGGCCTTCATCCCCGGGACGCCCTCGCCCGCATGGGTGCGGGTCTCGAGCTGGAAACGACAGGCGGTGCCGCCATTGCAGGTCAATTGCCATCGATTCCAACTGCCGGAGTCGTTTGTCCGTGCTCGGGGATAGAGGTTTCTGACCTCGAATCTGTCTGGGAGCGGGGCTTTCGGGAGATGGAACTCTTGAAGCGGGCGACCCTGGCAGGAACCGGCACCTGCCAGGGCGGAGTGTGCCTTCCCCATCTCCGCTCGTTCCTCGCCGCTCGGCAATCGGAGGTGCCTTCGCCCTTCACCGCCCGACCAGTAACCCGACAGTTGACCATGTCCGAGGCAGCGGCCGGCTATGACCTCTCTCCCTTCCGACGTACGTCTCTCCACAACGAACATGTTCGCCTCGGAGCATCTATGGATCGCTTTGGAGGCTGGTGGCGGCCCTGGCGGTATCCCGATGTCGATGCCGAGTATCGAGCCGTCCGGCACGCTGTCTCCTTGGGCGATGTCGGAACTCTTGGCAAGATGCTGCTGTCGGGTCCGGACGCCACCGAATTCCTCGAGCGCCTCTATCCATGCCGGGTTGCTGATCTCAAGCCGGGCCGGGTCCGATACGCATTGCTGCTCGATGAGCGGGGCTACGTCATCGACGATGGCCTCATTTGCCGGTTGAGCGAGAGCCGCTTCTTTCTGACGTTTACCTCCGGCGGCGCCTCTTTCGCCGAGATGTGGGTGCGAGATTGGGCTGAGACCTTCGGACTGGATGTCCGCCTCCTCGACCGAACCATGTCGCTCGGAGCCATCAACGTCACCGGTCCGCGGGCCACCGAGCTGATGAACCGTCTCGGAGTGAGCGACCCGCCTCGTTACCTGGCCCATGTCGAGGCCGACGTAGCCGGCGTGCCCTGTCGGATAGTCCGCCTTTCCTTCACCGGTGAGGTTTCCTTCGAGCTCCATCATCCGGTCGATCGGTCGGTCGAGTTGTGGCGGGCGCTGGAAGCGGCCGGCTCCGATCTCGACCTCTATCCGCACGGCCTCGATGTCCTGTTCACGTTGCGGCTCGAGAAGGGCCACTTCATTGTCGGGATGGATTCGGAGTATGACTCGACGCCCCGGCGGCTCGGCCTCGAATGGGCGGCGCGGCTCGACAAGGAGGACTTCGTCGGCAAGCAGGCGTTGCTGCGGACCAACCGCATTCCGCTCAACAAACGCTTGGTGGGCTGGGAGATGGAAGGTCCGGCCCCGGTGGAGGGGTCGATCCTGATGGTGGATGAGCGCCCGGTGGGCCAGGTGACCTCGTCTCGCTTTAGTCCCACGCTCGATAAGACAGTGATGCTCGGGTGGATTCGACTCACCGACAGCGAGGTTCCGCACGAAGTCGAGGTCGAGGGACGGGTCGCCCGACATGCCGCTCATCCTTTCTACGACACTTCGGGAGAGCGCGCCCGTGGCTGAGAGGTTGTCGGCCTGGCGAGTCGTAGCGAAACCGGCAGCGATCGACCGGCTCAGCGGCATAGTTCTCCGCTTGGCATCCGACGATGCCCTGGTGGTGGGCGTTTTGGGTGTCGAGATCGGCGACCCGGAGGCGATCGTCGAGCCCGATACGGGCTGGGTCTTTCTCGAACTCTCTGAGGAGCGAGCTTTGGAGCTGATTGCCGCCGGTGCCTCTTGGCGTCCTCCAGCCGAGCGACCGGCCTTTGCCCAGGGGATGCTCGCTGGTCTCCCCGCCAAGATCTATCTCAATGGTGCGCGCAGTCTGGTCATTGTGGCCGCCCCCTTCGAGCACGAGTTCGAGGAGCGTCTAGGCCATTGAACGAGTTCGTGGAGTCAAGAGTTCGTCTGCGCTGGCCGGAGGGGCTTCGTTCTTCCTATGACGTGGTCATCATCGGCGGGGGAGGGCACGGTCTCGCCACCGCCTACTATCTCGCGACTCGTCACGGCATCACCGACGTTGCCGTCCTCGAGCGGGGGTATATCGGCTCGGGCAACTCGGGTCGCAACACGACTGTGATCCGGGCCAACTACGGAGTGCCCGAGGCGGTGCGTTTCTATCAGCATTCGCTCGAGCTTTATCAAGGTCTCGAAGCCGAGACCGGACGCTGGATCATGCACAAGGAGAAGGGCCTCTTGTGGATTGCTCATACGGAGATGGGTTTGCGGGCGGAGCGGGCCCGCGCCCGCCTCAATCAGGCGTATGGATCGGAGACTGTCTTCATCGGTCCCGAGGAAGTCAAGTCCATATGTCCACAAGTGGATCTCTCCGGTGGCGGCCGCTATCCGGTGCTCGGGGCTTCCTATCACCCGCGCGGGGCCACGGCTCGTCACGATCGCGTGGTCTGGTCCCTGGCGGAAGGGGCGATGGAACGGGGAGTCGACGTCCATCAGCGAACTCAGGTCGTCGGTTTAAGAGTTGAAGGCGGTCGCATTCTCGGAGTCGAAACCGACCGGGGATTGGTTGGCGCCGGGACCGTGCTGCTTGCTCTCGGTGGGCAGGTGAGCCCGATCGCCGCCATGGCCGGGCTGCGCCTGCCGATTCGCACCCACCCGCTGCAGGCTTTCGTCACCAACCACTACCAGCAAGGGCTCGACACCATCGTCGCCTCGACGGAGTTGTTGTTCTATGCCAGTCAGACTGCCCGCGGGGAGATCCTGGTCGGGGCGGAAATTGATCGGCAGCCCTCCTATTCGTATCGCTCGAGCTACGGGTTCCTCTCCTCGTGCGCGGGCCGCGCTCTGGCTCTACTTCCGTTTCTGGCCGATCTCAAGATCCTCCGCCAATGGGCCGGGGTGTGCGACATGTCTCCGGACTATTCACCGGTGATGGGACGAACCGACGTCGACGGTCTATTGGTGACGACCGGCTGGGGAACGTGGGGCTTCAAGGCCATTCCGGCCGGTGGCGAGGCCATGGCGGCATTGATCGCCACAGGAGAAGTGCCGGAGCTGATTGCCCCCTTCAGCGTCGACCGCTTCGCAGGTGATCGAACGCTCTCTGACCGTTCATCCGCGGGGACGCAGTAGATGTTGTTTCTGACTTGTCCTCAATGCGGGCGCCGCTCGGTCGAGGAGTTCCGCTACGCCGAGATCCCAACGGTCCCTGAGAAGTTCACCGATCCCGATGCGATCGACTTGGATCGCGGCTTTTTCCGCAGCAACTCCGAGGGTGAAGTCGCCGAGCGCTGGTTCCACGAGTACGGATGCCGGCGCTGGTTCACGTTGCGCCGCGACACCGCCTCCGATTCCGTTCTTGCGTAAATCTGGCCACATATATGTGGCCAGATTTACGCAGGAAAGAAAAGTTAGGGGAGCGGACGGCTGCACGGCATCGCGTACTCCGACCTGAGAGGCGACCACGACCACTGGGATCATCCCGATCAGCGCCCCGATCGCGGGGATCAGGTCCATCAATGCCACCCAGGTGGCGAGGGCGAGGGCATAAGGGAGGCCGATCGCGGTGAAGACGATGAAGGACGTGACACCTGCTGCCAGCCCGACGACGGCTACCGGATCAAAGTCAACCGGAAGGCCGGCCCCGAAGCGGTTGGCGAGGTCTCCGATTATCCCCGACCGTCCTTGGAGGTCTTCCCAAATCTCAGGGAGGCGCTCGAAGGCTCGCGCCGCTTGATCGATGATCACCGGCACCACTGCCAGGGGGGCGCCCGTCATCGCCAGCAACCCTGCGAGGATCAGCACAGCCAAGGCGGCGCCGCGTTGCAGTCCTCTGTTCTCCAGCCAGCGAATCGCCGGCTGCCGCCCGAGCGAAACGGCGAAGGCAGCCAAAACTAGGTGGTCGAAAGCGGGCGAAGTGATCTGGAGGTGGTCCTCAACGATATAGCGGCCGAACTCGGACCGTCGAGCTCGGTCCTCAATCGGGTGGACGAGCAAACCACAGGCCGTGGAGCTCCCCCGGTCCTCTTGATGCTGCCCTTGCTCGAGTTGAGGCACTGGAGGGTTCAACTAGCGAAGAACGAGCCAAGGAGTTGGCAGCGCTTCAGGCCGATCTCGACGAACTCGAAGCTGCCCTCGAGGAGTTCCGGGCGATGGAGCCAGCTGTCCTTGTCAGCCCTTTCCGGGGCGGGGCCACCAACTTCGCAACCTCGATGTGGTCGACATGCACTTCTCTATCCCGGGCGTCGTGTCGCTTCTTGTCCAACACTTGACGCTGACCTTCGTGGCGCTGTCGCTCCTGAAGGAGAGGTCGCAGGGAGCCATTGAGTTGTTCCGGGTGTCGCCTCCGGTGGTGAAGCGTTGGTTGGTAAGTACTTCGCCAACATCGTCATAGGTCTCTTCGTCGGAGCTGCCCTCACCGCTGCCGCCGTCGTCGCATTCGACTTCCGACCGGCCGGTTCCTGGCGTTGGTACGGGTTCTCGGTCTTGTTGGTGGTGCCGGCGGCTTAGGGAATAGGCTTCGTGCTATCAGCTCTCGCCAAAACCGAAAGCCAGGCCGTTCAATACGCGATGATCACGTTGCTCGTCTCGATCTTCTTTAGCGGGTTCTTCATTTCGATCGATCGCCTCCTTCCGACCGTTCGACCGGTTTCCTATCTCCTCCCCGCTACCTACGAGATTCGGGCCCTCCAAGAGGTGTCTTTCTGGGGGAGGGTGCCGAGCTGGGAGCTCATCGAAGGGGCGGTGGCGTTGGCCCTGGCCCTGGCGCTCTTGGCGTTGGTCTTGATGCGTCGTTCAGTGCGGGCCGCCCAGCCCACCCGTCGCGAGGCGAGGGCGCTCGAGCGAGCCGCTGCTTGATCGAACATCCCGACGTGGTCATCGCCGGCGGAGCGGCGATGGGGGCAGCCACTGCCTACTACTTAAAGGCTTTCGAGCCGAGTATCGAGGTGGTAGTAGTCGAGAGAGATCCGACCTATCGACATTCTTCGACTGTGCTTTCGGACGGCAACGTCCGCGTGCAATTCAACCTGGAAGAGAACATCTTGATGTCCCGATTCGCTCTCGACGTGATCGAAGACTTCCCGGAGCGGATGGCTGTTGGGGACTGGAGACCGGAACCGGCACCGCGATATCAGGGCAACCTGTTTCTTTCCGACGCCCTTTCGGCTTCCGAAGCGCGGGCGGGTCTTGCGCGGCAGCTCGACCTTGGTTGTGACGTGGAATGGCTCGACGCGACTGAGATCGAGAGCCGTTTTCCGTTGTACGCCGGGGACGGATCAGTGGGAGGCACATACGGTGCCCGCGACGGCTCCGTCGATCCCAGCGCAGTGCTCCAAGGCTACGTCCGCAAATCGCAGGCCCTAGGAGTGCGGTTCCTTCTCGCCGAAGTCAGCGCTCTGAAGATGGAGCACGACCGGATCACCGGGGTGGCTCTGGCAACGGACGATTTCATTGCTGCTCGCTACGTTGTCAACGCCACTGGTGCCTGGTGTGCACCGTTGGCGGCCAGCGTGGGTGTCCCACTTCCAGTCGAGCCAGTAATGCGGACCGTGTATGTGATCGATACTCGCCTCGATAATCGCGGGTACCCGAGCGTCTTTCTGCCGGGTGGTCTTTACGCCATCCCCGAAGGCGAAGGTCGGTTCGTCGTTGCTTGGTCACGACCCGATGACCCCGTCGGTTACGACTTCACGTTCAGTCGGCAAAAGTTCGGTGACGTGATCTGGCCCGAGCTCGCCAGCCAGATGCCGGCGTTCGAAGCATTGCATCTAGCTTCTGGCTGGACGGGCCTCTATGAGGTCAACACCCTCGATGGCAACGGGATCATCGGCGAATGGCCCGAGCTATCGGGCCTCTACCTGGCCAATGGCTTCTCGGGTCATGGTTTTCAACATTGTCATGCGGTCGGCCGTCATCTCGCCGAATTGATCCTCGGCCGTCCGCCGACCCTCGACCTCTCGCGACTTGGCCCCGAGCGAATCCTCGACAACGAGCCGCTCTTCGAGAACCCAAGCCGAATCATTTAGCGAACCCAGGGTTGTTACCCGGCGAAAACGACGACTGCGGCCCACAGAACGATCACCACCTTCGCAACAGCTCTTCGGCGCTCCGGAATTCGGCGATGACGTCGGCCACCGTGACCAGATCTTTCACTAGGGAGACCGCCTGACCGGCCCAGACGGGGGCGTCGTCGCCCTCGGGAGGCGACTCCAGATCGGCCAGGTCAGCCTCGCGGCCATGCCAGTGGTCGCTGTAATCGTTAGCGAGCGCCCGACCCCCAAACTCGACCGGCCAGTCAAGGCGCATTCCCACATCAAACGACCTGGTGTAGATCGTGTCGCCATCACCTGCCGACACAACTCTTTTCTTCGACTCATCCGGCCACGCAGTCTCATCACAGCCGAGAAAGGCCGTGCCCACCCAGGCGCCGGCCGCTCCTGCCGCCAGCACCGCAGCCAGGCCGCGAGCCGTGCCGATCCCTCCTGCCGCCACCACTGGCAGGTCAACGTGTTCCAATACCTCCTGCAGTAGCGGCAGCGTTGCCACCTCGTTGCGGCCATGGCCTCCGCCCTCGCCTCCCCGCACGACCAGGAAGTCCACCCCCGTCGCCGCGGCTTCATGTGCCTCGGCCAAGGTGCCAACCTGAGTTGTGACCGCCGAACCGCGTGCCTGCAGCCGCGAAACGTGCTCCTCGTAGTCGCCATAGCTGATCGAAACCAGCGGTGGGGCCAGCTCCGCAACCGCCACCAGGAGTTCGGGCCTGCGCTCGACAACCCAGCCGAGAAGACCAACACCCCAACGACTCTTCAAACCAGCAAGCGCGGCTGTTTCCTGTTCAATCTGCTCGACTGTCGCCCTGGTGCCGGCGGCGACCATCCCCAGTGCACCGTGCCTCGATACCTCGGCCGCGAACCGTCCGTTGGCGGCGCCGCCCATTGGTGCGGAGATGAGCGGTAGGTCCAGTTCGAAACGGTTTGTTAGCCAGGTCTTGAGCATCTCTATTACTTTCGGTTCCAGGTGCTTCCATCAGGGAGGTCGTGGACTTCGATGTCGAGCTCTTCCAGGGCGTCGCGGATTTGGTCCGATGCCTTAAAGTCATTTCGGTGCCGGGCTCCTGTCCGCAGCTCCATCAATAGATCGATCAGGGTGTCATCGGCGTCGGGTTTCGCGGCCTGATCAAACTCGAGGTCGGCGAGTTGGCGGAAGGCGGGACGAACACCCGGCGTCTCCAGCCTCTGGCCCTCGGCGATCGCTTCACCGTTGAGATAGGCGGCTCCTTTCCCCAACACTGTCATTGATTTGTTGACCGGATCGATTAGCACCGACGTGTGTTCCTCCACTCCGATCACGGACGTGTTGGCAGGGAGCATGTCGACCAGAAGGTGGAACCTGCGTGCGCCGATGAAACAATGACTGGTGTCGTGAAAGCCTCCTTCGCGATTGTTCCAATGTGGGACCACGACCGCGGTCATACCGATCGTCGACAGCACGTCGAGCCCGTCGAGCCAGCGCAAGTCATCACCCACCTTGTAGATCTCGTAGACAGGGATGGATTTCGCTCCGATGGTGATGGCCGCGGCGCTGGCCATTACCACCGCTCCCCCTCGCTCGACGACGGCCCTCAACGCGTCCCGTACGCCTAGCCCAGCCCAGACCCGGAGGGCATAGCTGGGTGAGCCCGGACCGGCAAAGACGACCTGGGCATCCTCGATGGTGTCGAGGAACTCCACCCGTTCGTTCTCGGAGGCATTGGGTTTGCGGAGGCTGGCAACGTCGACTGTGGCGCCGAATGCATTCTGGAAGTGATTGACCATCCGCTCGGTGAGGGCGTTGGCGTTTTCCTGAAACCCATACGGCGTGTCGAGCACGGTGATCGAGCTCGCACCGGTGTGTTCCAGCACCCTCCTATGGGTGGAGCGCATGGAGTCGCCCAATTCGCCCGAGCCGATGACGACCACCAGGCCACTCATCGGAGGAAGCCGTCAGCCAGTGCACGTTCGATTACTTCGACCACGTTGGCCGGCTGCTCGGCATGGAGGTCGTGGTGGCCCCGCAGCCAGACTCCGCGCCCCTGGCCCAAACGTTTCACAAAAGCATCGACCTGTTCCTTCTTCTCAGGCATATCGTCGTCGGCCGCAATCATCAGCACCGGGCGGGCGCAGCCCTCGGCCAGCGCCTGAGGCCTTTGGTCGTACATCGCTCTCAGAATCGACAGATGATGTCTGAGCGGGAGACGGCGCTGGATCGAGCCATCCTCTGTTTCCTCGAGGTTCGCCAATTGAGCCGCGATCGCTTCCGGCTGCCAGCCGGAGTAAAGCTCCGCGGCCGCCTCAGCGAGCGAAGCCGGACTGAGATGGGTGAGCGGAGGAGGCGTCAGCGCCGCCAGGCATGCCTCCCAGGTTCCGAATTGAGAGGAGAGGTCGATGAAGCCGCCGTCGATGCAGACGACAGACGAAACCAGGTCCGGCGAGCCCGTCGCCAGATCGAGCACGAGGTTTCCCCCGAACGACTGACCGACCGCCATTACTGGAGGCCGCATGGTCTGGCTGATCAACTCGGCGAGATCGGCCGACATGGTGGCAAAGTCGTAGCCCGAGGCGGGTTTGTCGGCCCGGCCGTGGCCCCGCAGGTCGACTTGCACCGTGGAGTAGCCGTCGGAATTGAGGTGGCTCGCAACGCCGTCCCAGAGCCTGGCATTGGAGGCGAGCCCGTGCACCAAAAGGACTTGCGGTAGGCGCGAGCCGGGCTCTATCCGTAGAGCGAGCCGGGTCCCGTCAGGCGTTGGGAACCACTGGTTTAAATCATCAGTCATCGCCTCAGAGGAGACTATGCCTGACTCTTTACGCCGTCGAAACCCAGATCTGCCAGACCGTCAGGAAGTGAGCGGTGGCGACGATCGCCGCCTAATTCGGTTTCTGGGCGACCGAATCTAGATTTTGGCGGGGAGTCCTGACGTTTTCCAAGCCAAACTGACCCACTACCGACTGTGAGCCGGAGATGATGAATCACATTGAGTCGGGCCTTCCTCCCTAAAGCCGGGCATTGGAGGCGAGGCAAGAGTGCCGCGGGCCTTGTCTTGCCTTCACTCGGCTGTCGCCAGAATGGCGGATCCCGTCGGCTGTCTGGTTCCACTCCGTTTGCATCATCGGAGCGAGCCTAAGCCCGGTTCGCCTGCCTACCACCAGCCCTGACGCTTGGTCCAACGTAAGAGCAAGCTGCTGATCAGGACCATGACAGCGATGGCCAGCAGCAGTTGGGGCACGTGAGTCGCCTCATTGACTATCACGTTCATGCCATAGACCGACGCCAGCGCCGTTATCGGGAGCGTGACCGCGGCAAGCACCGCCAGGCGCTCCATCGCCACCGTCATTTTGGTGGCGGTGCGGGTCTGGTAATAGTCGATGACACCGGCGAGGAAGTCACGTTCGTCGTTGCCGATGTTGCGAACCCGCTCGAACCGATCCGACAGATCCGACATTAGATTGCGATCATCGAACGCCGGCATGTCCGTGAGCCCGGCCATCCGCGCGAACACCTGGTGGCCCTGCCCGGACATGGTGCTGATGGTGACCAGCTCGTGTCTCAGGAGGAACATTCGTTCCAACAGCTCCTCGGGGTGCCGCAGGTCATCAACCATGACCTGCTGCTCGAGCACCGCTATGCGGCTGGCGATCCCGCTCAGCACCGTGCTGATCTCGCGGGCCAGGGATGACATCAGGACGTGCGACAGCCCCGATGGGGACTTGGGCAGGAGTTCACCCGAATCGAGCCGGCGGCGCAGATCCTGCGTCTCCCGGCCCAGCTCGGCGTGGTCAACGTCGGGGTTGTGGGGGCCGTGGAGGGTGATGAGAGCGTCCTCGCGAATGAACTGCTCGAGCTGGAGCAAGTGGACATGACCAGCGCGACCGATCAGGGGCCGATGGGTGAGGACGAACCAATAGTCGCGGGTGCGGTGATAAGCCGGAAGATGGCTCCGCTGGCGACAGGCCTGAATCGACGAGTGATCGAATCCGAAATCGGCCAACAGCTCGGCAGCGGCGTCGTCACAGGCTGGGAGATCGAGCCACAGATAGCCGTCACGACGGAGCCGCCACGAAGCCAAATCATCCGGCTGGCCGGTCTCGACTCCGTTGCTGGTCACATAGCGAAGATGCATGGCCCTTCGCCCAGCTCCGTCGCTAGTAGCGCTCGGGGACGAAGTTCTGCTCGGAAAGAGGGGGGCGGACATAGCCGGTGTCGGACTGGCGAGGGGGGAGCGTGATCGGGGCCGGAGTCAGGTCCTGGTAGGGAACCAGGCTCAGCAGGTGGCTCATCACGTTGAGCCGGGCCTTCTTCTTGTTATCGGAGTTGACCACATACCAGGGCGCCTGCTTGATGTCGGTGTGGCGGAACATCTCGTCCTTGGCCCGTGAATAATCGATCCAGCGCGAGCGCGATTCGAGATCCATCGGCGAGAGCTTCCAGCGTCGGGTGGGATCGGCGATGCGAGATTGGAACCGCCGTTCCTGCTCCGCGTCGGAGACCGAGAACCAGTACTTGATGAGCATGATTCCGGAGCGGACCAGCATGCGCTCGAACTCAGGGGTCGAGCGAAGAAACTCCTGATACTCCTCCTCGCTGCAAAACCCCATCACTCGCTCGACCCCGGCCCGGTTGTACCAACTGCGGTCGAAGAGCACCATCTCCCCGGCCGCGGGCAAATAGGCGATATAGCGCTGGAAATACCACTGGGTCCTCTCCCGATCGGTGGGAGCCGGTAAGGCCTCGACCCGGCAGACCCGTGGGCTCAAGCTCTCCGTAATCCGCTTGATTGTCCCGCCCTTGCCGGCGGCATCGCGTCCTTCGAAGAGCACCACGATCTTCATGCCCTTGTCACGGATCCATTCCTGGAGCTTGACCATCTCGACGTTGAGTCGGGCAAGCTCGGCCTCGTAGGCCTTGTTCGAAAGCTTGCCTCCGTTGTCCTTCGCCTTCGACCTGGCCTTGGCCTTGACCTTGCCTGCTGGTTCCTCGACGGTGGCCGTGGCTACTCCGCCCTGGTCCCCGGCGACACCGATCTTGGGTTTCTTTTTGCCGTCGGCCATCTTGTGCTACCTATCTAATCGCGTCGCCGGTCTCTTTGTCAAAGAAGTGGAGCTTCTGGGTCTCGACCACGAGCTTGGTCTCCTCGCCCGGCTTGGGGGCGAAGTCGGGGTCGACCCGGGCGGTGAACTTGGTCTCCTCGCCCAAGGAGGCGGGGTCGGTTCCCTGATCCTGGAGCAGCTCTCTGATGTCGGGGGTTATGACGGGGGGAGAATTCCTCTGGAAGTGGACGAAGGCCTCCGAGCCGAGCTGTTCGACCAGGTCGACCTTGACCGAGATGGTCTGTTGGGGGTCGGCTCCCGGCCGGGCCGCCACCAGCTCGAACATCTCCGGTCGCACCC
>JBOGEX010000055.1:0-6350 GCA_050741915.1 Acidimicrobiia bacterium | reverse complement strand
TCGTTGGACGACGGTTGCAACCCTGGGTTTTTGTTTGCCTCTACTTCTTGCGTTCGGGGAGATCCATCTCTCCCTCGACCGGCTCCATGATGTAGAACGTGGCTCCGGTGGGGTCGGCCAGCAGATGCATCAACCCGACCCCCGGGGCATCGATCCGACCGGACACGTCGGTGGCGCCGAGATCCGTGGCCTTCTTGGCCGAAGCGTCGATGTCACCGACCTGAAAATAGACGGCCCAATGTGACGGCGTGCCAGCCGGGACGTTCTCGCTCATCTGCATGGCGCCCGAATTCTGCTGCTTCTCCGGACCCTCGACGTAGTAAGTCTGTCCATCGCCCATGTCCATCTCGTCCCACTTCCAGCCGAAGGCCTCCTCATAGAACTTCCGGGCCTTGTCGACGTCGGTGGAGGCAAGCTCCATCCACATCACCGAACCGGGCTCACCCTGAACCTCGGCCCCGTGGTGGGACTTGGGCTCCCAAACCCCAAACGCCGCCCCCGAAGGGTCAGCCAGAAAGGCCATGCGCCCAAACTCCATCACGTCCATCGGCTCCATGAAGAGCCGTGCACCTGCCTCCTTGGCCGCCTTCACCGCCTCATCGGCGCTGTCGACGATGAGGTACGAGTTCCAAAGACTTGGCATGTTCGGATCTTGCGCACCGCCCAACCCGGCGACCTGCTTTCCGTCCTTGCGGAAGTTGGTGTAGTAGCCGCCCGTCGGGATCTCTTCGTCGGTTCCCTCCCAACCGAAAAGCTCGCTGTAGAACTTCTTGGCCGTGTCCTGGTCGGTCGAACTGTGATCGACCCAACCGAACCTGTTGCGAGGATGTTCCATCCTCACCTCCTTCTTATCAAGGCTGCGGTCCCACCGCGGCCGACTCTACTCCCTGGCTGGGTTCAGCGCCTCCGGACGCTCAACCCGCCCTCCGGAGCTCAGCCCGATAGCGCCGACCGGAGCAGAGGAGGCAGCCGCGAAGGTTTGGGGTCGGCCACAAACCTTGTGAGGAGCCGGGCGGTCTCCGCTCCGTGGCGAGCGGTCAAGGACCAAAGCGGCGGCGGGGAGGCATGAAACTCGCCCTGCCTCCACCCGCGCGGCATCGGCGAGAACGGTCCCCGACCTACCGTCTTTTCCGGCCGATCGAAGAGAAGGGCGTTGTGCACGACACCGACCCCGCTTCCTCCCACCGAGTTTCCGGGGAAGGCACCCCACGAGCCGCGGGGGATGAGGAAGTTGATAGCGGTCCAGGTGTTGACGGCGATGGCGCCGTATCGCAGGTTGGCGATCGCCTGGTCGAAGTGGAGCCGATACTCGCGAATCGTCTGCGGATGGGCGACAAGGTTGGCCCCGAGGGAGCCATCGAGTTCGTTGTTGGCGAAGGCGACCGCGGCTGGCAGGAAGTAGGCCGGGTCGGAGAAGTCGATCTTGACCACACCCAGCACCGGGGTGAAGTATTCGGTTCGAAAAGCGTCCTCTCCCCCGCCTGGGCTGAGGTCGGCCAGGATCGTCGTCGGAAAACCGCCCACCGTCACCGCCCCTTTGCGCCGCGCCACGTTCGCCCGACGCTCTTCGCCTCCGGGGTAGTAGGGATGACGGGGCTCGAGGGAATCGATCACCTCGCCGATCGCCTCGACCAATCGGCTCGATCCCTCCCAGTTGGCCGGTAGGACCAGAACCTGGGGAGCGATGCAGTTGTATCCGACGTTGATGAGCTTGGCCGTCGCAATCTGCGTGGCCTGATACTTGAAGTCGGCCTCGCTCCACGGTCCCGGCACCACGATCATGGGACTCACTCCGCCGAGCTCACTGGTCACCGGTTTTCCTAGCCGAGAGACGATGGCGTCGTGGGTGGCGCGGCTCCCGGTGAGATGAACCGACGCCACGGCCTCGTGTCCGATGAGATCGGTGCCGACCTCGGTTCCGCCGGTGACGATCCGAACAAACCCTGCCTCAATCAGATCGGCCATGATCTCGGTGAGGAGCGGCCTCAGGTACTCGTTGACCGGGTTCATCTTCAGGATCACCACCTGATTGCCAGCCATGAGCTTGGAGAGGACATCGAGGGGTGGAATCGATCCGACGTTTCCGGCTCCAAGGACGGCGCATACTCCGGGCTCGGGAGTCTGGCGGTAAACCGAGGCCGTGTTCTCGGCCAGGTTGGCCGAGGTCACCGACGGCTGCATCCACACATCGAGCGTGTAGCCGCTGAGCAATAGATGGTCGTACCAATCGAAGGGCAGCACCCCGACTATCGCTCGCCCGTCGGCTCCGATCTTGACCGCCCCCGCCGGATAAGGGTTCTTGCCGGCATCCACTCGTCGCAGAGTCTCAGCGAGGGCACGGCAATAGGCGATGATGGCGAAGGGACCGCTCAGCCACTCTTCGGCGGCGGCAGCGGAATCGAGGGAGAAACGCTTGGCGACAGCCGCCGACTCGACCCAGCGCTCTGCGGCAAAATCCATCCGACGCCCGATCGATTCGAGGTATTCAATTCGGTCCGCAATCGGGGTCGACGCCCATCGGTCCTGCGAGTCCGAGAGCTCATTGAGGGGAGCGTCGAGACCAGCGGTGACAGGTGTTCTGAGGGTCATGGCGCCGATGGTACGTCCACCGGCTCGAGCGGCTATGTCTTAGCTCCAGTTAAGTTTCATATCCCCCGAGCCACATCCCTTCACGTAACCTAATTCGGTTACCGACGAACGGTGTCCGACAAATTCGGTAAGGCGCCCGGTACTCGTTCGCCAGCTACCGGATTTGGCAGAAGACGGGCGTGGGCGACCAAGTTCGGGATTGACCGAGTGGCTTCGCGTTTCCAAAGCAACCAGCCAACCACTCACTGTTCAACCGTGACCTGGCCCACTACTCAGCGATGCAAAGGCACGAACAGGGAAGGTGCCCATCCCCCGCACCTTCACCGGAACCGCAGTGAAGCGGGCGCCCTCAGAGGGGAGTTGCTCGAGTCCGCGCAAGTGCTCGACGATCGGAATCCCTTGGGCGAGCAAAGTTGTATGCACCGGACGCTCTCCGGTGCTGATGGAGTCGATGTTGAATGAATCGATGCCCACCAGCGCCGCGCCATTCTCAACGAGCCAGGTTGCCGCCACCGCCGTGAGGTGGGGATGGCCCTCGAAGTACTGATCGGTTCGCCACCAGGCCGCCCAGCCAGTGTGGATCAAGACCGCCTTCCCAGCCACGTCGTAGGGCAGAAGGGACGAGCGGTCGATGGCTCGATCGGCCGCTTCCGTCACCCGCACGACTAGCGCCGGAAGATCGGCCAGGGTCTCGAGGAGGAGTTCGCTCAAGTCGGCGCCGTTGGCGAAGCGGTGAAACGGGCTGTCGACGTAGGTGCCGGTATTGGCCACCATGTCGATGCGGCCGATATGGAACTGAGTCCCGGGTGCATAGCGTTCGCGCGAGCTCTCACGAGTGAGAAAGTCGGAGATTTGTGGAGGTGGCAGACCCCGATAGGTGACCATTCCGTCCTCCACGGTGTGGCTCAGGTCGACCAGGCGCGAACGGGACTCTCCCACTGGCCTCGAATCTTCCCCGCGTTTGTGAGCTTCGACCAGGATCGTCTTGTTGATGATCCTCACCTCTGCGACCATGAGCAGACGGAGGTCACGCACGAGGTAGTCGCAGAGTGCGGCCTCTGAGATGTCGGCACCTTCGATGTCGAGACGAAATCCCTGCCCCTGGATGCCGCCTCCGTTCGAGAAGTCGACCTCGAAGTCGAACTGCACCCGGCGGTCGGTTGGCATCGGTAGGGATCGAGGGTACCGACCAAGTTGGTTGGCTTCGTACCATCGACTCATGTCCCAGCGTTGGTATCGCCTTACCGATCTCGACGATCAAGCGATCGCCGAGTCTTTGGCCAACCTGCGGGCGGCGCTGGATGTCGACCTCGGATTCCCGGAGGCCGTCCTGGCCGCGGCGGACCAGGCCGCCGCCAATCCTCGCCTGCCGGAGTCCGACCAAACCGAGATTCCCTTCGTAACGATCGATCCTCCCCAATCGATGGATCTCGACCAGGCGTTTTTCATCGAACGTCGGCAGAAGGGGTATCTCGTCCATTACGCGATTGCCGATGTGGCTGCTTTCGTCAAGCCCGGTGAGGAGATCGACCAGGAAGCACATCGAAGGGGACAAACGCTCTATGCCCCCGATGGCAACGCTCGATTGCATCCGCCGGTCATTTCGGAGGGTGCCGCCAGCTTGCTTCCTGATCAGGTGCGACCGGCGCTGGTGTGGAACATGTACCTCGAAGCCGACGGGGAGGGAACTCGATTAGAGGTGCGACGGGCGCTCGTGCGCAGTCGAGCCAAGCTCTCCTACGAGAACGTACAGAGCCGGATCGATGACGACACTGCCGACGAGTCGCTCTCGTTGCTGAAAGCCGTCGGCCTTCTTCGCCAGGAACGCGAAACGCGCCTGGGAGGAATCAACCTGCAGTTGCCCGAGCAGGTCGTCCACCATGGCGACGACGGCTACGAACTCGAGCTCCGTACGCCGCTACCGGTCGAGGGTTGGAACGCCCAGATCTCGCTGATGGCCGGCCAGGCGGCGGCGACCGTCATGCTCAAGGCTGAAGTCGGCGTGCTGCGGACTTTGCCCCGAGCCGGGCCGGTGAGGATTCATCGGCTACGGCATACAGCCCGCGCCCTCGGGGTGCAATGGGACCGAGAGGTACCGTTCGCGGCCCTGATTCGCGATCTCGATCCCAGGCTGGCGACCCATGCCGCCCTGATCAACGAGGCGGCCGGTCTCTTGCGCGGCTCGGGCTACGCGGTCTTCGACGACGAGGTGCCCACCAATGCCCGACATGCCGGGGTAGGTGCCGAATACGCCCACACCACTGCTCCTTTGCGACGGTTGGTCGACCGATATGTCGGCGAGGTCTGTGTCTCCGTCTCCTCTGGAATCGAGATCCCCGATTGGGTTCGGGTGGCCCTCCCCGGTTTGCCCGAGGTGATGGAAAGATCCACCCGCCGCGCGCAGCAGTATGAAGCCGGGATTGTCTCGACACTGGAGGCGGCGGTGCTGCGCGACAGCGTCGGCGAGATCTTCTCGGCAGTCGTCGTCGATGTCGACAGGGACGGGGGCGTCATCCAGCTCACAGAGCCTCCCGTCACCGGACGCTGCCGGGGAGACAATCTCCCGCTGGGAAAAGAGATATCGGCCCGTCTGGTCCTGGCCGACGTAGCGGCTCGCCAGGTTGCTTTCGAGCTCGCGACCTGATGGAACCACATTGTGACTGCAGCCGTCCAAGTCGCATGAAAACCAAACACTTCCTTATTGCCGCCCTGATGCTGGCGACGATCTCCTGCGGCCAGTCGGCCCCCTCCGATGAGAACGGTGGCCTGGCAATGTGCGCTCCGGGTGTCACCGACTGTGTCGAGGTCGTAATCGAGGATGGAGAGACGGGTAAAGCCGCCGTCCCCACCGGCAGTGCCCAGAATCCCACCCCGATCACCGAGGGCGAACTCCTCGGAGCCGAGGGCAACGAGGTCCGGGTCAGGGTTTGGACGGGTGTCGCACCTTGCGACGTGCTGCACAGCGTGGAGGTGACGGAAACAGCTGATTCCGTCGATCTGGCGGTCACGCATGGAGCCGAAGATCCGGAGGCCATCTGCCCAGCCATCGCCATGGAGCAGATCATCGTCGCTCAGCTGCAAAACCCTCTTGGTGATCGTTCCCTGACCATTTCCGGGGTCGAGCTGGGCTAGAGCCCCGTCAACCGAACATGTTGTTGGGGGTTTCGACCCGGCCGCGTCTGCCCAGATAGCCATGCCAGAGCAGGCGGGCCGCAGTCGAACGATGCGGCCTCCATCGTGTCCCGATGAGCTCGAGCTCACTCGGATTCGGGGCATCGGGGAGTGACAGCGCCTCAGCCGTGGCCACCTGGAGGGCGCGATCGGCCACCGGCCATATATCAGGCCTTCCCAGACACGCCAACAGATAGACGTCGGCGGTCCATCGTCCGATGCCGGGGATCCGCATCAGCTCCAATCTCACCCCTTCGTCGTCTTTCTCGGCCAGCGCCTCCAAATCGAGTTCACCACTCCTCACTGCCGAGGCGAGTTCCCGCAGATAACGATCCTTCTGACGGGAAACCCCGTCGTCCCGGAGTTGTTCGGGAGAGGTCGCCAGGATCGATTCGGGAGCCATCCGTCCCAGCCGAGCATTCAGTCGGCGATATGCCGCGGCAGCCGAAGCCAGTGATACCTGTTGTTCGAGGATGAACAGCACCAGGCTGGGAAATCCGCTCGGGCGCTGCCAGAACGGCGGGGCGCCGAACTCTGCGACCAGGTGGGCCAAATCTGGATCGGTGACGACCAGATGATCGACCGTGGCC
>JBOGEX010000054.1:0-2306 GCA_050741915.1 Acidimicrobiia bacterium | reverse complement strand
GATGCGGACCATCTCTCCGTCCCGACGCAAGGTGAGCGAGCGGAGGTCGTGGACCATTTCCCGTCCGCGGGCGAGTTCTAAGGGGTCGACGCTCTCGAGCCAGTAGTCGAGTTTCCTCCGGAGCTGGCGGACCACCGGGGTGTCGAGGGCCAGAGCGACCAGCTCTCTTTCGGCGGCGGCGAACGGCGCTGGCGCCGAGCCCCTCGCCTCCAGGAGGACGTCGACCTGAGCGCCCGAGATGGCGCCGCGGGCATAGGCAAAGGAGACCAAAGGCGCCGACGCCACTTGCCCGGCCCGAATCACCAGACGCTGTGCCTCTCCCGGGTGGAGGGCCATCCGCTTGGGTCAGCAAGGCGGTCAAGGACGAATATCCATCCCGTTCGTAGGCCTTGGTCTCCCCGATCTGATGGATCAAGGCGGCGACCCGAGCATCGAGACATTCTCTGCGAGCCAGGACCGATCCCAGCTCCTCAACCAAATCTTCGGGTCTCAAATCCTGCGGCGGTGGTTCGGCCAGCCCATCCGGTGAGCGTTCCCAGGTATCGAACATCTGTTCGCCCATCGTATCGGACACCAGTGACAGATTCCATACCCTTGTTTCGAGCTTGAGCCGGTTTATCTATAGACGAGGTCGCCGTTTCGGCGTAGACCACCTTTGACCCGAGCTGGAATCCCCATCGACCTTCCAGCACGAATGAGAACTCATCTTCCCGGGTGTTGAGATGGACCGGTGCCAAGCCTCGGGGCCCGAGCCGCCGAGCCGGCGGTAGCGTTGGGCGGCGAGCGACGCGAACTACACCGAAACGCCACTCGCTAAGAAGCGGCCACGACCTCGCAGAGAATGCGATGCACTTCATCAAGGCCATCAGTCAATGCAGCCGGGGCCGGGTTGCAGGATGATCGACGGGATCGTCCCGCCGAAGGCCTCGCCCACCACGAGCTCCGCCTCCCGGGTCCGTAAGTCGGAGCCACGTCAATCAGGGAGATTCCCGCATCGACTGCGGCGCGGACCGGCTGCACCGCCTCGTTTCGCTCGACCGGGCCCAGACGTTGCCGATGCCTTCTCCGCCCAAAGTCAATGAGCTCACACGGCCCAGCCGGCCGAAAGGTCTCATCTCCACGGTCATCGGCTCATTCGTGAAGGCGGTCGCGGTAAAGATCGGTCAACAGGCGGGCTCGAGGCTGGTCACCATCACAGGAAGATCGGCGGGCTATAGCCGAGGAAGCGGTCGAACTGTCCAAACGGCTGGCTTGACATCAAGAGGTTGATCCAAGGATCTATGTGGAACCCTCGGCCAAGAAGGTGCCGGATGGCCACCGCGTTCAAGGCCGGCACCTCAAACTCCAGCCGCTCAAGACCGATGGTTCTTGCTCGATCCTCTATGTGCAGCAGCATGTCAGGAAGGTGCGATGGCTCAAGTGAAGCGATCGGCCCGACACCATCTGGGCCGACGAATGCGAACCCGACGACTGTGCCATTGTGGTTGTATACGTAGCCCTCTCGCTGGTCGAGTAACCATTTGAACTCCTCGCTGCCGCGGGGGAAGCCGAGGACACTGCGCTCGATCGCAGCGACCGATGTAACCGCGTCGTCGTCTTTTCCCAGCTGCGTTGCGGTAAGACTCAGGTGCTCGATGGCCTTGGGCTTGCCGGCCAGCGTGAACATTGGAAAGCGAACGACGGTGCCAGCGGCGTAGTAGCGAGCGAGAGCTCGACCATCGGTCGTGGCGATGATCGTGCGTAGGTCACCACCCTCCCTGATCGGAAAGGTGCGCTCGAGGAGAGCACGGCCCACGCCACGAGCTTGCTGGCCAGGCCGAACGAAGAACTCGGTAAGTTCGACAAGGCCGTCCCGCGCGATTGATCGGGCGTAGCCGATGAGCTCCCGCAAATGCGGTTCCTCAGCCACCCACCATTCGGCGGCGTGACTTGCCAGATATCGATGAAGAGGCTCAGACGATCGCCACCATTCCTCAGCCGTTCCCGGAAGCGGCGTTCCCCTGCGATTTCCCAGATCGGTAGCGGCCTCCCAGAGCAGCTGATGGCAGGCCACCGCGTCCTCCGGCTCGCCACGTCGGATCACCAATTGCGTATCGGACCGGGCCCTATATCCGGCGGTGCTGTCAGGTCGCGTGGATTCCATCATTCAGAAACGCTACGTCTAATCGGCTGCCGCTCATAGTTCGTCGCCCCGCGGTCGATCAGCGGGAGGTGATCGAAGAAGGTGAACTGAGCCTCGAGAAGGGTCTCGTCGGTGATAGCTGGGTCGAACGCAGCACCGACCGGGACACCCAGGTCACGTTGAT
>JBOGEX010000053.1:0-54792 GCA_050741915.1 Acidimicrobiia bacterium | reverse complement strand
CCTCACTTCGTTGTTTTGCTGGGGGAGCGAGGGAACGAGGAAACCGATCAGGATCGAAAACAGCAAAAGCCCGACTGCTCCACCGATGACCGTGGTGGTGCTCTGAGCGGCACCGACTAGCACCGGTGGCACACCGCTCCGCACGGGCGCCGGAGTCGGGGCGGGCGCCGGAGTGCTCGGAGCGGCCGGAGCGGCCGGAGCTGGCGCCGGCTCACCACTTTGTTCCGGCGCGGCCTCGGAGGAGGGCGCCGAGATTCCCCCCTCCCCGGCTGCGCCGGTACTCCCCCCTTCGGGGGCAGAAACGGCTGGGGCCGGGCCACCCCCGGCCCAGGCCGCCACCAACTCGTCGACACTGACATTGTCCGCTTTGGCGCGAGCCTCAGCTGACCTGCGGACCAAAGGTTCGGGGACCTCGAGCGCAGCGGCGGCAGCCGAATAGTCGGTCACGGGTTCCTGATCACCAGCACTTCCTGAACTGTTGCCCGTCCTGACGTGAGGGAGCGATAGATCGAGACGGCTAACCCGAGGAGGCTCCATGTGAGAAAGAGCCCGGCCAGAACCGACAACCCGACAAAGATTCCCGGGAGGCCCGAGCTTTGGAGCCATCCGGTTCCGACGTTGTCGAAAACCCCGGTGAAGCCCGCCCCCGACCATGAGAGACCACCGATGACTCCAGCGAGAACCAGAAGCAGGCCGGTGGCGACTCCCGAGATGGCGATGAGACGGACGACCTTGAGAGCGCGTTCGGTCGAGGCGAGCGTCCTTCCCACCAGGTTGGGAATGGCTTGCCAAGCGAAGGCGGCGAAGAGCAACGCGATCCCGGCGAGGAAGAGGACGTAGATCCCTTCCCAAAAGACCGTGAAGCCGACAAGGACCGCAGCCGAGCGGAAGCTGGCCAGTCCGGCCAGGAGTGAGGCGAGTGCCACCAGGCTCGATCCGGCTAGAGCCGCCAATACCACCGGTTCGTTGGCGGGCCAGCGAGCCCTAACGGTGAGGGCGAGGTTGGTGGCGTTGGCGACGGCGGAAAGCGGCAAAGCCAGGCCCAGCACGGCTGCGATCGCCTGCAGCCATTCCGGCAGCGGCCCGGCCGCCAATTGGGCTGGGCCCATCCAGATGGCACCGAACAGGAGCGACCAATAACCGACCTTGGCGAGTTGGCGACTGGCCAGCGGTTGACCCGACGTTTTGGGAACGACGTAATAGGCCGCTCCCGTTGCCACTCCTACCGCCCAGACGTTCAGGAATCCGGCGGTGAAAACAAGGTCGGAAAGAGCATGGGCGAGTGAGGACACGAGGGGAATGTTTCCGATCAGATAGAGGACGGGAAGCCAGAGTGCTCCAGCCAGCGCGAACCACAACGAGGGATAGACGACCCCTTCGGTTCGGGCGCGCATTGTCAGGAGTGCTGGACCAAGGGGAAGGGCCGTAAGCGCCAGCACGGGCAGGTCCCACCACCACGGCAGGGCGAATGGCTCCCCTCCATCGCCGAATCCGAGTCCGATCACGGCGACTCCGACCAACACGACCGTCACCGCCACCGGGAGCGCCAGATTGAGCTGCTTCTCGAGTTGTAGGGGTGCGCCGGTCAAACGCGGAAGGAGGTAGAAGATGGCTGACGAGAGACCCAGCACCAGCCAGCCGAGGAAGAGAACGATCGAGGCCATCGCTCGCAGATGGCCAAAAGTGAGCGGTAGGAGGCCAGGAAAACGCGTCGAGGCCAAGGCCGCCAGCCAGAGGATCGCTCCCAACCCGAGGAAGGCGGTGGCGGCGAAGAGGTAGCGGGAGGCGGCCGTGTCAGGCGCAAAGAAAATTCCCGACCGGTCTCCGGCCTTATCGACCTCCTCTGAGGTCCTTGTCACTCCGGCAACAGTCGTCATCACTCGTCCTATTGGATCCGCCGGGAGCATAGAGCAGCACCTCCCTGTCCCCGCCCCTCGCTGGTTCGTTACTAAACCCGCGGTGTGGTAAAAAATCGGTACATGTATCGGCTAGCAGAACTCGATCAGAGTCAACGTAAAAGACTCGGATGGGCTCTGATGATTGGGGGGGCACTTCTCCTCGTCGTAGCCGTCTGGTGGATCCACTATTCGAGCTTCGCCAAAACCGCTCTCCTCGACGGAGTCGAGGTGCCGGTGGTGGTTGATTATTTCAACTGGGTGCCACGCGGCTGGTTCTGGAAAGCTCTCGGCTATGTCGCCGCCTTTGCCGCCTCACAGATGCTGCTCCTCGGCGCCGCCTTGGCATTCGTCATCGGGAGGCAAATGACCTGGGCACTGGCGAGCTTCTTGGCCTTTCTCGCCTGGCTCGAATTGGTGCTTATTTTTGGGATTGTCCCTTCCGAATGGCTCAACCTGAGCCAGACCGACCTCGACTGGTCGCCACAGCGCATATTCATCAGCATTCCGGCTTGGCTCGTCCTCGGTAACCAGGTCGATATCAGCCTCGCGGCATTGAAGGACATCATCTCGATGGGTTATCACCTCGTCATGCTCGGTGCCGCCGCCGTGTTCGCTTTCAAGATTCAGGACTTCGGCAAAGCTCGCCCCGCACCCGAGAAGGTTCCCCAGTTCTCGCCCTACGGACGTCCCCTGGTGAGGAGCGGCGACTGATGCCCAAAGGCGTTGTCGATGAGACTCCTCCGATTCGAGATGACTACCAGCTGGCCCTGGTCGAAGAGTCCTACTTCAAGGACAAGCTGCGGCCCAAGCAGTTTCTTCATATCGACCAATCAGAGTGCATCCTGTGTGAGGGCTGCGTTGACATCTGTCCGTGGAAGTGCATCTTCTATTTGTCGCTCGACGCCATCGAGGAAGCCGTCAACGTCGATCACCCGGCCGAGGACGCCACCAACTTCGGGTTCTTCATCGTCGACGAGGACGAGTGCACTCGCTGCGCCCTCTGTGTCGACCGCTGCCCGACCAACGTCATCTCGCTCGGTAAGTTTGAGGGTTCGCTGGCCGAGCAGGCGGAGAAGCTGGGGATGAATCGCACTCCCTGGGACGTCGACACCGGCCAACGTGACTTCAAGAACGGGTACACCTACGGGATGCGCTGGTAGGAGGATTGGGAGTGCTGGAGAAGCTCAAGACTCGAGCGAGGGAGATGAACGAGAGGCTGCGGGGCAGTCAGCTCACCGAGTCGATCCTCCGTCCTGGTTCACCGTTCAAGAAGGGATACAGCGACAGCCCTCGCAACCGTTCCTACGTGGTTATGAACAACGTGCTTTATCACCTCCACCCGGTGAAGGTGAAAAGGCACGGGGTCCGCCTCTCCTACACCTTGTGCCTCGGTGGCCTCTCGTTTTTCCTCTTCATCCTCCTCACCATCACCGGCATCTTCCTGATGTTCTATTACACGCCGACCGGTGAGCTCGCCTATTCCGACACCGCCGCTCTCTCGACGTCGGTGGCTTTCGGGTCGTTGGTCCGCAACATGCACCGCTGGGGGGCGCACTTCATGGTGTTAACGGTTTTCCTGCACATGAGCCGGGTCTTCTATCACGGCGCCTACAAGCCCCCCCGCGAGTTCAACTGGGTCGTGGGAGTGATACTGCTCTTGCTCACCCTCTTGCTCTCTTTTTCGGGTTACCTGCTGCCGTGGGATCAGCTGGCGCTCTGGGCCGTCACCGTGGGAACCAACATGGCCGGCTTCGTGCCGGTGATGGGAGATCAGGTGAAGTTTCTGCTGCTGGCGGGAATCGAGGTTTCGGCTTCGACGCTTCTTCGCTTTTACGTCCTCCACGTCCTCTTCTTCCCCTTCGTCCTTGTCATCTTCTTGGCCGTCCACTTCTGGCGAGTGCGCAAGGACGGCGGCATCTCAGGTCCTCTCTAGGAGTTCTCTCATGGCAGAAATACCCGAAAGTCTCCTGCGACGCTCAGCCGAGGCGAAGGCCAAGGCGCTCGGATTACCGGTCGAGCAGGTTTTGGCCGAGATGAAAGGCGAGGCGCCACCAACTCCGCCACCGGTGCCCGAACCCGAACCTGCTTCAGCTCCCGCCGACTCGGCGACGGAGGAGCCCATCGCTTCAAACGAGGTGGTGCCGGAGTCGATCGAGTCCGAACCAGGGACCATCAACGAAGAAGCGGAAGCGCCGGCGCCGGACCAGGCCGACGAGCCCGAGAAAGAGCTCGTTTCGGTGGCGGCCGGAGCCCCCGCTGCTTCGCTACCAGAGGCGCCCCCAGCGGTGCCGGCCCCAGCTGAAACGCCCGATACCAGCGGTAACGGTTCCGGCAACGGCTCGGGCAACGGGAGACGGGCGAGCTTGGTCTCCACCCGACCCGTGGTTCCCGCCACCGGCACGCCTGAAGGGGTTCGCACCCAACGCTTGCTCACCGTGGTCAAGGCGCGGGCGATCCAACAGGTCAAAACGGAACCCACCGACAAGGTCAACACCTGGCCCCATCTCATGCTGGCCGAATTCTCCGCTCTTCTCGCCGTGACCGGGGTGCTGGTGATTCTTTCGATCATCCTCCAAGCTCCACTCCTCGACCCGGCCAACTTCAACGCCACCCCCAATCCGTCAAAGGCTCCCTGGTACTTCCTCGGCCTGCAGGAGCTGCTCTCGTACTTCGACCCGCAGATCGCCGGGGTGACCGTTCCCACCATCGTCGGTCTGATCGGCTTTTTCGCGATTCCCTACGTCGATCGCAACCCCTCGACCAAACCCTCGGATCGCAAGTTCGCCATCATGCTCTACACCATCTTCATGGCCGGCGCGGCGACACTCACCATCTTCGGAGTGTTGTTCCGCGGCCTCGGGTTCAACTTCGCCTACCCGTGGCGTGACGGGGTGTTCTTCGACGACATCAAGGACTGGGTGCACTTCGAATGACTCAGACTTTGCTGTTGGTCGGCATCGCCGGAGTCGCCCTCCTCGCTGCCCTCGGCGCCTTCGCCATCGCCTGGCGGCGCTCGACCGGAGCCCCTTCGTGGCGGGAGGCCGTTTCGCGCGAGACGCGAAGGGCCGACAAGTCGCCGCCACCAGTGAATGAAGCGCCGGTCTTGGTGGAGCCCGCCGGTGAGCCGGTCGAGATCGTGGCGGACGGGGACGAGCCAGTCCTCGCGGCGGTGACGGTGACTCACGAGCAACGGGTCGTGGAGGTGTCACCCGAGGAAGCCGGGGTCAGTCGCCGCCAGTTCTTCAACCGCGCTTTAGGGGCGACCTTCGGATCGTTCCTTGCCATTCTCGGCATTGAGTTGCTGGCCTTCATGTGGCCCAAGCTCAAGGGTGGGTTTGGCGCCAGCATCGATGCCGGAGCTCCGTCCGATCTCCTCACCGCTACCCGCACCGCCGACGGCGGCGTCATCCCCGCCTTTATCCCCGAGGCGCGGGCCTACGTTGTGCCGGCCAACGAGTCAAACCTCTCGGTGCAGTTCGAAGGAAAGGGAGTTGCGGCCGGTGGATTGATGGCGCTCTACCAGCGTTGCGTTCACCTCGGCTGTCGGGTTCCCTGGTGCGCGACATCGCAAGGTTTTGAGTGCCCCTGCCACGGGTCCAAGTACGACTTCATCGGTGAGTACTTCGGTGGACCCGCTCCCCGCAACCTCGACCGCTTCCAGGTGGAGGTGCTCGATGACCGCTTCATCATCCACACCGGGAGCATCATCCAGACTCCCCGGGCCCCGATCAGGACCGTCCCCTATCCGCAGGGCCCCTCCTGCATCGCCGCGGTGGCAGCCGAGGAATGAGCTCAAGTCTCGTCATCACCCTCGCCGTCGTTGGCGGCGTGGCTTGGCTTGCCTTCTTGGGTGTCTCGGCACTGCGATCTCGGGGCAAAGAGGAGATCGCTCCCAATCAGGCGTCAGGTAGAACAGATGAGGAACTGGAGACGCGGCGCCTAGAGCGGGTGCAACAAGGAGCGGTGCTCTTCGCTGGATTCCTCGCCGTCAGCCTGCCTCTCTATTTCCTTGGTGAAGGCCAGCGGCAGGAGAGCTTCGTCGAGCAATTCAGCGAGGAATCGATCAGCCGGGGCGAACACCTGGTGGACGAGTTCGGATGCTTCGATTGTCACGGACCCGGTGGGTCGGGGGGGACTGCTTCGTACATCGAGAAGCGGACCGGGGTGACAACCCAGTGGAACGTGCCATCCCTCGACGACATCTTCTATCGCTACGAGCCGGAGGAGGTCAACTACTGGGTCACCTTCGGACGGCCCAACACACCGATGCCGGCCTGGGGTTTGGCCGGCGGTGGGGCGATGAACGAGAACCAGGTGCAGGACATCGTCAATTACCTGCAGTCGATCCAGATCGGCCAGCAGGATGCCCTGGCCCGAGTGGGCTCTCGGATCAGCGGCGAGAACCAGAGACTGGAGAACGCCGAGGCGCTAATGGCCGACACCATCATCCGCCAGGAGCAACTCGTTGCCACGATTGAGGCAGCGCCCGCCATTGCCGACCGCGCCGCCGCGCTGACCGAAGCGATGCGAGAGACGTTAGACCAGGCTGCAACCGGAATCGACACCGACGGCGACGGACTCTCCGATGTATCCGAAACCGAGCTCAACCAGCTCACCGCCGAGTTCGCCTCGATCTGGGGCGTCGCCGGCATGGAGGCCATGAGCTTTGACCCGGCCAACTCACAAACCAATGATCTCCCTGACCTCGACGTCTTCGAGCAACTCATGTCTGCCATTAATGCCCAGGTGGCTACCAACCCCATTCTGACCACCACCGTCGATCGGATGGAGACTGCCATGGCGGCTCCAGGCGAGGACGCCGACGGGGACGGGATCAGCGACAGCGCTGAGGCTGCCATCACGAGCCTTCTGAGCGAAGCCCTCGGCGCGGTTCGCCCTCTCGGCCTTACGGTCTTGAATTTGGACCCAGCCAACCCCGCCACGTCCGGTGACAGGGATCTCATCGTGGCAGAAAGGGCAGTATCGGCTAATGAGAGCGTCTCGCTTCAGCAAGTGGTGACCAGGGACAACCAAGAACAGCTCCTGGGCGACGCTCGCAATTCCCTGGATGCGCTCCGTACCGCCGCCGACGGCGAGAAGTTTCGAATTGACATCGAAGGAGTGGCGGCAGCCGGGTTTGACGGTAATGGCGAAGCCGCCGCTCGAGCCGTCTATCTGTTCAACGCCTATTGCGCCCGCTGTCACACCGCCGGGTGGTCGGCGGGACTGCCGTTTACCCAGGAGGCAGGATCCGGGGCGCTCGGTCCCGCCCTCTGGGAGGGCCGGCCCAACGTTCAGTTCCTAAGTGAGGAAGCGCTGGTTGAGTTCATCACCGAGGGCTCCTCAGCGGCGGAGGCATATGGCGTCAACGGGATTGGCAGCGGTCGCATGCCCGCCTTCGGCCGGGTGTTGAGCGTGGAGGACATCGGGCTAATCGCCACCTACCTCCGCTCGGGCAATCTCACCGGATTGGAGGCGTCGGAGCAATGAGAGAGTTCTTTCGCGAGCTGTTGTCGGCCAACTTGTTCGTGACTGGGATCATCCTCACCGTGGCCGCCTTCGCCATCTTCTACGGGACTATCTACCTGCTGCTCTACACCAACACCGGCAAGCGCTTGGGCCTCTTGCTGGCAGGAGCGGGGATCTTTGGATGGCTGACCATCTCATCCCTGCTCTTCGTGATCTACGCCCCTCGCGGGCCCCGCCCCGCCGACATCGAGGGCCTCAACTCTTTCGAGATCCGCATCATCCCAATCACCTACTTGGTGGTCTCGGGCGCTCTCTTCGTGGGCTTCCTCGTCGCCCTCCGCCAACACGAGGAACTCGCCGAAGGCGCTTAACAGGCGTTTTTATGAGGTGGACCGGCAGTTTTACTGCCGGTCCACGCGCGGAGAACGCCAGAAGGCTCAGCTCGAGCCGTTGGCCTGGCGGATTCGGTAAAAGCTGAGGATCTGCAGTTCGGTGGAGAGGTCGACGTTGCGCACCTCCACCGAGGACGGCGGACGCAATGCCGCCGGGGCGAAGTTCAGGACCGAACGCACCCCCGACTCGGCCAAGCGACGCAGAACCTCGGGGGCGGCGTCGGCCGGGGTGGCGATGATGGCGATGGCGAAACGGCGGGCGCGGGCGTCATCAGCGAGCCGATCGAGATGCTTGATCGCGTAACCATGGACGACGTTTCCAACCTTGCGGGGGTCGATGTCGTAAAGGCCCGAGATCGTGAAGCCGCGCTCGTCAAACCCCCCGTATCCCGCCAGGGCCTGACCCAGGTGTCCTGCCCCGACGATTGCCACCCCAACGTTCTCCACCAATCCCAGCTCGCGACGTAGCGCCGATTTCAATTGATCGGTCTCATAGCCCACCCCACGAATTCCCTGGTGCCCGAGGTAGGAGAGGTCTCGCCTCACCTGAGCGGCGCTTACTCCCACCGCGTTGGCGATGTCCGTTGAGGAGACTTTGAAGGAAGCGAGTTCGTCAAGGCCCTGCAGGTAGCGCGCCAGGCGTCCGACGGTCGCCCGTGGAATGTCCTTCACCCACCCAACGGTAACCTTGGGACCGATGCCCGATAGTTCGGTGCTTGTCGTCGGCGGGGGTCCGGCGGGTTCGGCGGCCGCCTACTGGCTGGCTCGTTCCGGTCATCAGGTAACGCTGGTCGAGAAGAAGGAGTACCCCCGCGCCAAGACCTGCGGCGACGGGCTCACTCCGCGGGCGATCTATTGGCTCGAGCAGATGGGCTTCGATTTCTCGGTTCCAGAGTTTCATCGGATCACCGGCCTGCGTTCATATGCCGGCGAGGATTACCTGGAGATGAGCTGGCCCGATCACTCCAAGTATCCGAATTGGGGTGGGGTGATCCGCCGGCGTGATCTAGATGCCCAGGTGGCCGCCCTCGCCCGCAAACAAGGGGCCGTGGTCCTGGAGAAGACCGAGGCGTTGCCCAAGCTGACAGCCGGCGATCTCAAGGCGGTCGATCTCGTCCACGAGGGAGAAACTCGCACAGTCGAACCGAACTTCGTCGTCATCGCCGATGGGTCGATGAACCGCTTCGGTCGCGAGCTAGGAACGGTGCGCCGCAAGGACTATCCCATGGGCATGGCAGCCCGTGGTTACTACGCCTCGCCCCGCTCGCAGGATCCCTTTCTCGAAAGCCAGCTCGACATGCGCGACGAGAATGGCGACACCATGCCGGGCTACGGCTGGGTCTTCCCTCTCGGCGACGGGACGGTGAATGTCGGGGTCGGACTGCTGTCAACCAACAAGCGCTGGAAAGGCGTCAATACCTCCATGATGATGGCCGACTACGTCCGCATCGCCCCCGATTATTGGGACCTGAGCGAGGAGTCGAAGTTAACCGAGCCGGTCGGGGGCAAGTTGGCGATGAGCTTCTCGCGCTCACCCTCGATCGGCCGCAACTGGCTGACGATTGGCGACGCCGCCGGGGCGATCAATCCCTGGAACGGGGAGGGCATTTCTTATGCCTATGAGACCGGCGCCATCGCCGCCAGGCACATTTCCGAAGCCATTGCGCAGCGAGACCCGTCAGTGCTCAATGGTTATGCCCGCGAACTCGATGAAGAATTTGGGCTCTACTACAAGATGGCGCGGGTCTTCGTCAAGCTCATCGCTAATCCGTCTGTGATGCGCACGCTCGCCCACGCCGGCCTCCACAGCAAGCCCTTGATGGAGTGGACGCTGAAGGTGATGTCAAACCTGCTCGACGAGGACGAAAAATCGGCTGGCGAGCGGGTCTACAACGTGCTCGCCGCCCTCGTGCGGCCTTTGCCGGTCGCCTGATGAGGTTCAGTCGTTGGCATCTTTATGCCAAGGCGTGATGCTGAAATGCCCGCAATGAGGACCACGGTTCGTATCGACGATCACCTGTTCCGTCAGCTCAAGGAACGGGCCGCTCGGTCAGGGCGCACAATCGCCTCGATTATCGAAGACGCTCTTCGCGAATCCTTCCACCGCTCCGAAGTGCGCATGGAACGAGTCAAGCCGCTTCCCGTTTACGGTTCGCAGGGACTGATGCCGGGGGTCGACCTCGATTCCAATGCCGCCTTGCTGGAAGTCATGGAGGACAGCTAGTCCTGGATGCTTCTCTGCGACGTCAACGCCTTGGTATATGCCCACCGAGCTGACGCGGTCCAGCACACCGCGTACCGGGCTTGGCTTGATGAGGTCCGCATTGGTGCGGAGCCACTCGGCTTGCCGGAACAGGTACTTGCCGGCTTCGTCCGAGTCGTTACCCATCCACGGATCTTCCGGGATCCAACCTCACCAACAATCGCTCTCAGTTTTGTAAATCGTTTGCGAGTGTCACCGGCTGCGGTTGTCGTGAGGCCCTGCGAACGGGCGTGGCCGGTATTTGACGAACTGGTGACCAGGAGGAAACGCCATTCCCGACGCATATCTGGCAGCCATGACGGTTGAGGCAGGCGCGGTTTCGGGTGTCTTCTAGCTCCCAAATCGAAGCTGCCCGGGGCGCCCTGCGGTAGCGATCTCTCGGACGGCACGGGCGCAGGTACGGATTCTCCGATCGCCCCCGCAATCCTCCTCTTGCCTATTCGCCCCTCGGCGGCAACCACCGGTTCGTTCACCTCGAACAGCGAGATTGCCAGTGCAAAGGACTACCAAGGGTAAATTCGTTGCACCACCACCAACCCCTGGTCGCCCTGAGACAAATTTGGGCTGGGGTGGTCTTCCTGCACCGAATATGCTGATGCGAGCGACAAGCGGGACCGCCGACCGATTCGGCTGAGTGACACCGGCGCGGTTCTAACCTCCCGACCAGGAAATGCAACTGGTCGATTATCTGCCGATTGCGATCATGGCCGCCCTGGCGGTTGCCTTTGTCGGAGTTTCCCTCTTCGTCTCGAGGTTCTTCTCTCCGCGCAACCCCACCCCCGAGAAACTGGCCCCCTACGAATGCGGGATCCTGTCCGAGACCGAGCCGGTTCAGCGCTTTCCAGTCAAGTTCTATCTAGTGGCGATGCTCTTCGTGATCTTCGACGTCGAGATCATCTTTCTCTTCGCCTGGGCGACTCGCTTTCCCGACCTCGGTTGGTACGGGGTAGCGGCCATGGGGATCTTCACCTTCTTCGTGTTGGAAACCCTGGTTTACGTGTGGAAGCGGGGAGCCCTCGATTGGAACGTCCACAGACGGGCTCGCTATCGAACGGAGGACGAAGAACAAGCCGCATGAGCGTTCGCCGCACCGCTCCCACCAACCTTCTCACCACCACCATCGACAAGGCGGCACGATGGGCACAAAGCCGATCGATGTTCCCGGCCACCTTCGGCCTCGCCTGTTGCGCGATCGAGATGATGGCCACAGGGGCTGCTCATTACGACCTTGCTCGCTTTGGGATGGAAGTCTTTCGCGCCTCTCCCCGCCAGGCCGATCTCATGATCGTGGCCGGACGGGTCAGCCAGAAGATGGCGCCGGTCCTGCGCCAGGTGTACGACCAGATGCCCGATCCGAAGTGGGTGATATCCATGGGGGCCTGTGCCTCCACCGGGGGCATGTTCAACAACTATGCCCTGGTCCAGGGAGTCGATCAAGTGGTGCCGGTCGATATCTACGTCCCCGGGTGTCCACCAGGCCCGCAGAGTCTCATGCACGGGATTCTCACCCTCCACGACAACATCATGGCCGGGAAGGCATGACGACGCCCCAGGCGTTGTTCGAGAACATCACCGATGCGGAGTGGTCGCAGAGCGCGGGCCAAGATGTGGTGCGGGTACCGACCGAGCGGCTGCGGGATTTTGCCGAGGCCGCTCGTGAAGCGGGCTTTGAGCTCCTCTCCGACGTCACGGCCGTCGACTGGCTTGACCGTGAGCCACGCTTCGACGTTGTCGTCAACCTGCTCTCACTCGAGCACAAGCTCCGGCTGCGAATCATTGTCGGCGCCTCCGGAGAAGAGCCCTCGGTGCCCTCGTTAGTGCCGGTATGGCCGGGCGCCAATTACGCCGAGCGAGAAGTCTTCGACATGTTCGGCATCGTCTTTGACGATCACCCCGATCTCACCCGCATACTGATGCCCGACGATTGGGAGGGGTTTCCGTTGCGCAAGGACTTCGCCGTCGGCTCGGTACCCGTGCAGTTCAAGGGCTCTCACAAGGTGAGCTAAGTGACAGATCAAACAACCCGACAAGAAATCGACCTCTGGATCTCCGGCACTGAAGAACCAGACACCGCCTCTACAGACGAAGGCGCCCAGGAGATGCGCCAGGAGGAGTCCGGGTTCCGCCTCCAGGAACAGGTGGGCACGGTCGTCTCCGACGACTACGTCTTCGACGATGAGTTCTCAGATGACGAGCGCATGATCGTCAACATGGGACCTCAGCACCCTTCGACCCACGGAGTGCTCCGACTCCAGATCGAGTTGGAAGGCGAGATCGTTCGCCGGACCAAACCGGTTATCGGTTATCTCCACACCGGGATGGAGAAGACGGCCGAGGAACTGACCTTCATGCAGGGTCCGACCAACGTCACCCGGATGGATTACCTGGCTTCCTTCCACAACGAGCTGTGTTTCTCGCTGGCGACAGAAACGCTTCTGGGAATTGAGGTGCCGCCCCGCGCGGATGCCATCCGGGTCTTGATGACCGAGCTCAACCGCATCTCGTCGCATCTGGTGGCGATGGCGACCAACGGCATGGACATCGGGGCCCTTTCCATCATGACCTACGGCTTCCGCGATAGAGAACAGGTCCTGGCTTTCTTCGAGACCGTCACCGGGCTGCGAATGAACCACAACTACATCCGCCCAGGAGGGGTGGCGGCCGATCTTCCGCCCGGCTGGCGGGCCGATGTCAAGGCAATCGTCGAGAACATCCGCGCCCGGATCGTGGACTACGACGACATGCTCAAAGAGAATCCGATCTGGACCGGTCGCACCAGGGGGGTTGGGGTTATCTCCACTGAGGAATGCCTCGCCTACAGCGTCACCGGTCCGACCCTCCGTTCGACCGGCGTTGACTGGGACCTACGCAAGGTATTCCCCTACTCGGGCATCGGGCAGTATGAGTTCGACGTCCCGGTAGGTGAGCAGGGCGATGTCTACGACCGCTATCGGGTCCGAATTGAAGAAATTCTGCAGTCGGCCCGGATTGTCGAGCAGGTGGCCGAGGCAATGCCGAAAGGTGACTTTCGCTCAGATGACCGCAAGGTCACCCCACCGCCTCGGGCCCGAATCGATGAGTCGATGGAGGCTTTGATCCATCACTTCAAGATCTTTACCGAGGGGTTCCGGGTTCCCCCGGGCGAGACCTATGCCGCCGTCGAGGGACCGCGGGGCGAGCTTGGTTGTTATATCGTGTCCGACGGCGAGGGCATCCCCTATCGAGTTCACGTCCGGGCCCCCTCGTTCTACAACCTGCAGGCGCTCCCGATCATGATGGCTGACTCCTTGGTGGCCGACACCATTGCGACCATCGCTTCGCTCGACCCGGTGATGGGCGACGTCGACCGCTGATGACTCGCGCCGACGTGCAGGCTTGGCTGGATCGTTACGTCGAGGCCTGGCGGACCTACGACCGGGAGTCGATCGAAGCGTTGTTCACCGACGACGCCGAGTACCGGTATCACCCTTACGACGAGCCAATTGTCGGCGGAAGCGCGATTGCCGATAGCTGGCTCGACGAACAAGACGAGCCTGGGAGTTGGTCGGCGACCTACCAACCCCATCTGGTCGAGGGGAGTTGGGCGACCGCCACCGGCACTACCACTTATGGCGATGGGCGGACCTATTGGAACATGTGGGAACTTGGGTTCGCCCCCGACGGTCGCTGTCAGCGTTTCGTCGAGTGGTTTATGCGTCAGCCCTAACCTTCGCCAGAACGCCCACCTCATCGCTGCGAGGCGAGTTGCCGGAGAAGCTCGCTGGGGCGGCTCCCTCGGTCTGCATCGAGCAGCGTCCGGTCATGTGTCGCTAGCGTCGCTTGACGACTCTCAGCCACAGCGGCGTAGGCGGCGTCATAGAGGGTGAGGTGGTGGTGCTCGGCGAGTTCAGCGGCCAGGCGCAACTCGTCAGAGTCAGGTCGGACCGCGGGGCAAATCTCATCAAGGGCATCGAGCACTACCGCGATCTGTTGGGCCGTCGCCTTGGCTGGACCCCGCATCAAAGCGTTGCCGACCTCGTAGGCGGTCAGGTCGAGCACCATCAACGCCACCGTCCTCGCCTGGTGGGCAGCGACGAGGGTGCGGGCCTCGGCCACCTCCTCTTCGCCCTCGGTGTGGAACCACTTGAGGACCACACTGGCGTCGCTAACGACGTCGATCGCGGGCATCGCGATCCGCACGGATCAACTCAGCGGATTCGAAGCTGCCGGCTCCGGCCAGCGCTGCCCGTGCCCGTTCGAGCGCAGCTTCGATTGTCACGGCGTCGGGCCAGCCAAGCTCGCGCCGCGCCGCCTCCTGCAGAAAGGCGCTGCGACTGGTGTGTCGCTCGCCCGCTGCCCGATCGATCCGCTCGAGCAAGTCATCGGGGATCGACACCATTACTTTCGTGGCCTTTGTCATGGATCCCATTATAGCTTGCGGCTATAATGCCAGGCTCTGGGGTGGTTTACGCGTCAGCCCTAGCCGACGCTCGTCGTCTCTTCCACCACTCGAGAACAATGGGTGTGAACGAGATCCCGATGATCACGGCGATGATGGGCAATAGGTAAGCGTCGATGTCGGGGATCAACTCGCCCAGGACATAACCGAGCAGAGTCACTCCAACTGCCCAAAGAAATCCGCCGACCAGGTTGTAGCTCACGAACGTGCGGTAACGCATACTGCCCACGCCCGCCAGGATCGGGGCGAAGGTGCGAACGATGGGCACGAAGCGGGCCAGAACGATCGTCTTCGGCCCATACTTTTCGAAGAAGGCCTGGGCCCGCGCCACGTACTCCTGCTTGAAGAGTCGTGACTCGGGCCGGCGAAATAGAGCCGGACCCACCCGTTGACCGAAGACGTAGCCCACCTGGTCGCCAGCCACTGCCGCGACGAAGCAGCCAATCAGGATCACGGGGAGGTTAAGGGTCCCATGGGCGGCGAAGAGACCGGCGGTGAAGAGCAGCGAGTCACCGGGGAGAAAGAACCCGAAGAAGAGCCCGGATTCGGCGAAGACGATGAGAAAGAGTCCGATCGTGCCGAAGGTGACGAGCAAGTTCTGGGGGTCGAGGAACATCAGTTAGAGGCTATCGGCTGCTCCACCGTTGACCCGAAAGCCCTTGCTGTGTCATTTGCCGGGCTCCAGGCCCGCGGTAAATCGAGCTATGAACGGATGCTATACTTGTATAGCATCGATGCGCACCAAGCAGCTTTCCATCCGACTCGAGCCGGAGATCGAAGAGCGCCTCTCCGAGTTGGCCCGCCGCACCGGGCGGAGTCGTACTTTTTACGTCAAGGAAGCCATCCTCGACCATTTGGAAGACCTAGAAGATACCTATTTGGGCGAGAAGGCCCTAAAAGACTTCCGGGCTGCCGACGAAGAGTCGATTCCGTTGGAGGAAGTGGAGTGGCCTGATTGAGGTACCGGATACGGGTATCTCAACAAGCACAGAATCAAATCCGCCGGCTGGATCCAGAGGCATCCCGACGCATCCGCGCATTCCTCGAAGTGCGATTGGCGCAGCTCGATCATCCCCGCCAGATCGGGAACCCCCTACGGTCCGAGGAGCGCCTTTGGCGATATCGGGTGGGCGACTACCGAATCATCGTGGAAATCCAGGATGAGCGACTCGTCATACTCGTAGTGGAACTTGGCCATCGACGAGAGATCTATAGACGGTGAGCCCTTGGGCGCCGGTCCCTAGCCCAGGACACTTGGGCGCCGCGTAGAACCCAAATTTGGGTGAATTTCGGAGGCCTGATAGGTACTTCCTATGCTCAAAGGCGATGAGCAAATGGCCCGAGGCAGTCCAGGAACGGGCCCGCGCCATCGTCGCCCAATACCCCCATCGTCGTTCGGCGGTGATGCCGCTTCTGTTTCTGGCGATGGCCCAAGACGGCTACCTGACCGAGGGGGGAATGATCGAGGTAGCGGAATGGACGGGCACCACCCCCGCCCAAGTGGCGGCGGTCGCCTCCTTCTACACCATGTACAAGCGCCAACCGGCGGGCCGCTACCTCATCTCTTGCTGCACCTCGATCAGTTGCATGCTCCTCGGTGCCGATCGTGTGATGCACGCCATTGAGGAGGAGGCTTCGGCCCTTCATGGTCAGACCGACGCCGAGGGATTGATCGCGGTCGAGCACGCCGAGTGTCTCGGTGCCTGCGGCGGAGCCCCAGCAGTTCAGGTCAACTACGAGTTGATCGAAGGTGTGGTTCCCGAGAAGGCTCGCCAACTCGTGCAATGGCTGCGGAAGGCCCGCCCGGAAGTGGTCAACTCCGACGAGCTCCAACAGTTGTTTGGGGGGACCACCTCCTTCGAGTGGGCGATCAAAGAAGAGGTGGGAGCGATCGGTCCCTACCCGGCCTTTACCTCCTTAGGCACCACCGCGGCCGTGAACGGCGCAACCGAAGGTGAGAAGTGACTTACCCATTGGTCGTCACCAAGCGCATGATCGACTTCCCCGGCGACTCACACACGATCGACCGTTACGAAGCCACCTCGGGCTACCAGGCGGCGCGCAAGGCTGTGGGAATGACCCGCGACGAACTCGTCGCGACCATCAAGGGATCCGGGCTTTTGGGCAGAGGAGGCGCTGCGTTCTCGGCCGGTCTCAAGTGGAGTTTTCTGGCCACGGCCCGACCCGCCTACCTGGTGGTCAATGCCGACGAGTCCGAACCCGGTACCTTCAAAGATCGACAGCTCCTCGAACGCGACCCGCATCAATTGGTCGAAGGCATCATCATCACTTCGATCGCCAACGAGGTGCACCAGGCGTTCGTCTACGTTCGGGGCGAATACCCCAAACCAGCCCGTCGGGTGCAACGGGCAATCGAAGAGGCCTACGCCAAGGGATACCTGGGCAAAGGGATCTTCGGCTCCGCCTACGACCTTGAGGTCATCGTCCATCTCGGTGCCGGTGCCTACATCTGCGGCGAGGAGACGGCACTGATCAACTCACTTGAGGGACTCCGGGGCGAACCCCGGCTGAAACCGCCGTACTTTCCCGCCGCAGTGGGGCTCTACAACAAACCCACCATCGTCAACAACGTCGAGACCCTCTCCAACCTGGCCCACATTCTCAACAGCGGAGTCGACAGCTATAAAGGACTCGCCCACGAGGCCGACACCGGCACCTTTCTCTTCTCGATCTCGGGACATGTCAAGAAACCGGGCAACTATGAGCTCCCTCACGGGATCACGTGGAATCAGCTCATCTTCGATGTCGCTGGGGGCATGCGTCGCGAACGTAGGTTGAAGACGTGGATCCCCGGAGGTGCCTCCGCCCCGTGGTTTGTCCCCGGCGACCATCTCGAACTGCCGATCACCAAGGACGACACCGCCAGGGCCGGTTCGATGCTCGGCTCGGGAGCCGTGGTGGTGATGGACGAAGCCACCTGCGTGGTGCGGGCAGCAGAACGAATCGTCAGATTCTTCGCCCACGAGTCCTGCGGTCAATGCACTCCCTGTCGCGAGGGCACAAGCTGGTTGGAGATGATTCTCCGCCGGATCGAAGCCGGCGAGGGACGAGAGGTCGACTTCGACCTGCTGCTCGATGTCTCGGACAACATCTCGGTGGGTCTCGTCTGGCCGCCGAAGATGACCACGATTTGCCCGCTCGGTCCCTCGGCCGTCTCGCCCATCATCTCGATCACCAAGTACTTCAAAGGTGAAGTCATGACCCATATCCACGACGGCGGCTGCCCACTTCCTGCCTGATGGGCCAAGTTGTCGAATGAGGATCCACAAGGTGCCCGCCTTATGAGCGATCTCACCCGCGAGGGAATCAAGGTCTCGGTGAGTTCGGAGACCGTCAAGGTCACTGTCGACGGCAACGAGTTCGAGGCTCCCAAGGGCCAGATGCTGATCAAGGCAGCCGAGGACCACGGCATCTATATCCCCCGGTTCTGCTGGCACTCGCGGATGCGACCAGTGGGGATGTGTCGCATGTGCCTGGTAGAGATGGAGACTCCGAAGGGCCGGGTGCTGATCACCGCCTGCACCAACCCGGTGGCGGATGGAATGGTGATCGACACCAAATCCGATGTGGCCAAGAAAGCCCAGGAGGGAGTTCTCGAGTTTCTTCTGATCAATCACCCGCTCGACTGTCCGGTTTGTGATCGAGGCGGGGAATGCCCCCTTCAGGACCACACCATGGCTTATGGTCCGGGGGAGTCGCGCTTTGTCGAGGAGAAGCGTCATTTCGAGAAGCCGATCAAGATCTCCGACCTCGTCTATCTCGATCGAGAGCGCTGCATCCTCTGCGCTCGCTGTACCCGCTTCACCGACGAGGTCTCGGGTGATCCTCTGATCGAGTTCCTCGACCGGGGCAACTTCACTCAGATCAACACCTTCCCCGATCACCCATTCGCGTCCTACTTTTCCGGCAACACAGTGCAAATCTGCCCGGTGGGGGCGCTGACCTCGAAGGCCTACCGATTCCGCGCCCGCCCTTGGGACCTGGTGGCGGTCGAGTCGACCTGCCCCCATTGCACCGCCGGTGATCGGATCACCGTGCAAACCAGCCAGAACGAGGTACTGCGTTTCCTGGGGGCCGACGCCGAGGCAACTAACTGGGGCTGGCTGTCGGACAAGTGTCGCTTCGGTTTCGAGTTCATCGGCTCTCCCGATCGCCTGACTACTCCGATGATCCGCCAGGAGGACGGGTCGTTCGCAGAGGCGACCTGGAGCGAGGCGCTCGAGCTGGTGGCTGCTCGCCTGACCGAGATTCGTGATGCCGGGAAAGGGTTGGCCGTTTTGGGCGGGGCCCGGGGCACGAACGAGGACGCCTATGCCCTTTCGAAGTTCGCTCGAGTGGTTCTCGCCATCAACGACATCGATTGCCAGCTTGATGACGGGCTCGATCCGCAATTCCTGGCCGCCACGGCCGATCGGGCGCTGATCTCCGATCTGGATACGGCGAAGACGATCTTGGTGTGGGGTCCCGATCTCAAGGAGGAGCACCCCACTCTGTATCTGCGAGTCAGGCACGCGGTCCAGGAAAAAGGCGCTCGGCTGATCCTCATACATCCCCGGCGGAATGGGCTGGACGACCGCGCCAGCCACAAGCTCACCTACCGGCCTGGCTCTGGGGCCGCCCTTCTCACTCGCCTACAAACTGGCGAAGGCGAAGCGGCGGCCACTCTGCGCGAAGGACCGCTGGTGGCGTTGGTCGGCCGATCTGGCTATGGCGAGGATGGACGCCTGGCCGAAGCCGTTGCCGCCCACGTCCGCACCCTGGGCGGAAAGATTCTTCCATTGGCTCGACGCAGCAACGTGTACGGAGCGCTTGACATGGGATTGTCGCCCAGCTTGGCACCGGGGCGGCAGCAGCCCGACAGAGAAGGCAAGGGGGCGGCACAGATTCTCGAAGGCCTGTCCGAGGGGGGCCTGCTCGGGCTGCTGCTGGTAGGCGCCGACCCAGTGCGCGATTTTCCCAATGGCGATCTGGCGCGACAAGCGCTGGAGAATGCGCGTTTCGTGGTGGCTCTGGATCAGTTCCTGACCGACTCTTCTCGATTGGCCGATGTTGTATTGCCCGTCGAAGGCTTCGCGGAGAAAGCAGGGACGGTCACCAATGTCGAAGGACGGGTGCAAAAGGTCAACCGGGTCGTTCCCGGGCCGGGTCAGAGCCGGGCCGACTGGTCGATCCTCGATGATCTCTCCGACCGGATGGGGCGGTCGATCAACCTGGTGTCCGCCGAGGCGATCGGCAAAGAGATCGCCACTGAAGCTCCGGCCTATGTCGGGGTCACGTGGGATCTGCTCGATTCCGAAAAGGACGGTGTGGTTGTGCCGCTCCCCGAGGCAACCCAACCGCTGGTCTATTTGCCCGCCGACGCTCCGGGCCGCTCGCCCTCGGGCGAGCTCGTCCTTCACTACGCCCGGACCATGTTCGACGACGGGGTATTGATGCGACATGCCCCGTCGCTAGAGCACCTCGCCCCTGGCGCCTCGGTCCACCTCAACTTCGACGATGCCCGCCGTCTGGGCCTGGCCGACGGTGAGGAGGCCGACGTCAAGACCGCACAGGGCTCTGCCCGCCTTCAGGTCCGCATCGACCCGAGCCTCCACCACGGCGTGGTCTACGTTCCCTTCAACCAACCTGGCACCCCCTCCCTGGGCTCGGATCCGGTGGTCACCGTTACCAAGGTTTGACCCCGAGAGGAAGTCGTTCTCTGGGCTGTAGACGCTGTTGGACAACGTCTACAACCCTGGGTTCGCTTTTTAGTGGCCGCGGCGGCTGCCGAGCCAGGCGCCCACCAGGACCAGTGCGGAACCGGCCAGGCTCAGCGCATGCACCCGTTCGGACAAGACGATGACCCCGAGGAGGATCGCCACGACCGGGATCAGGTAGGTGGAGATCGAGGCGCGGGTAGCTCCGACTCGGCCGGCGAGACCTCCCATGAGAATGTAAGCGATCGCCGTGCCAAAGACTCCCAAAGCGATAATGGCGAGAACGGGCACCAACTCCAGTCGGGAGTTGTCGAGACCAGTCAGGCCAATAGGAACGGTCAGGGCCATCCCCACCATCTGTGCTCGCCAGAAGATCGGTAGAGAGCCGTACTTCTGCTGGAGGGGAACCGCCACGTTGAGGGCAAATCCGTAACAAGTCAAAGCGATGAGGATCAACACCACCCCCAAGGCCTCGGAACGTCCCTCGCCGAGCGAAGGCAGGGCGATCAACGCTGTACCGAGAAAACCCAGCACGAGCCCCCAGCGTTGATTGGCTCCGGGGGGCCGCTTCAACAGAGCCCATGCCACGGCGGCGGTGAAGATCGGGTTGGCGCCGTTGAGCATGCCGGTCAGCGCCGAGGAGACTCGCTCCTCGGCGAAGGGGAACATCGATAGCGGGATTGCCATCCAGATCACCCCGAGCAAGGCAATCCGGGGCCAATCGGACCGGTCCACCTTGCGCCGCGCGGCAGGGAAGAGACTGAGAACGAGAAATCCGACCGCCAGCCGCATCGGAGTGATCACTTCCGGCGCCAGGCTCTGCAGCCCGACGGCGATGAAGAAGAACGACGAACCCCAGATCAGGCCCACACCCAGAAACATCAACCAATCGCGAACGGTGAAGGCGTGAACCGAGGTGCCCTCGGTGGTGGAGAGGAATCGGCGAGGGTTGGCCTGGAGTTCAGTCATGTAGTGAAAACGCCCTGTCGAGGAGAGAAATGCCACACGTTTTCTGAAATGAACCCCGACGATCTCTAAACGGTTGCAGCCATCACCGACAGGGCATCCCGGGTCACCCAGGGGTTCGAGGCTCTCTGGTTTACACCGCCCCAGTCGACCGCCGAGATCCCCGGGCCGGGGCCTTCCGAAACCTTGTACCACTTGGCCTCCGCCGGCCAACCGCCATCCGGAAGGCGTTTCGATTCGAGCAACTCCATCGCCGGCTCGCAGCGAGGGTCGCCGATTAATCCGAGTTCTTTCATCCCGACCAGGCCGCCGAGAAAGTCGTAGTGCCAGTAGAGGGGGTAGTGGAGCCGCATGAAATCGGAGCTCATGGGCTTTCCGTCCCGCCGACGGAGAAAAAGTTTCCGCGATAAGAACACCTCGGCCGCCTGCCGCGCCGCCGCGGCCGCGCTTTTTTCACCCGACCATTCCGCATAGGCCCCGAGGCCCCGCATCGGCAGCAAAGTTTCCATGAACGAGGAAGTGTCCGCCGACCGATGACGGTCGCAGTTCCAACCGCCGTCTGGCCATTGCCAGTGCATGAGTCTCTCGGCCAACTGGTGGGCACGGTCATCGGCGAGGCCGAGCTTGAGCATGGTGCGCAGGGCATTGCCTTGCTGGGACCCACACCGCCGATAACGACCGGCGACGAATGGCACGGCCCCGTGACCTTCCTCTCGATAGAACTGCGGTCCCAACCATCTGTCCACCACCAGGTCGATCAGTGGCTTGAGTTCCTTCGCTCTGGGGGGATAGCCGATGTCGGCCAAGTCGGCCAGTACCCAATGGGTGCCACGCCATTTGCGATAAACCGGGTCAAGAACCACTGACGAGAGGAGAGCCTTGGCCTCCGGGGACCGGCGCACGTCCTTCATGGCGCCAACTTAGGCCTGGTTTGTTGGGGTCAAACAGCGCTCCCTATTCTCCGCAGCGAATGGACGGCCTCGACATCCTGATCGTCGTCGGGCGGGTGCTGGCGGTTTTCGTTCTTCTCCTCGTCACCACGATCTTCAACGTGTGGCTCGAACGAAAGACAATCGCCGATATGCAGAACCGGGTCGGTCCCGATCGGGCCGGCCCTTTTGGCCTCCTCCAGACCGTCGCCGACGGGCTCAAACTCTTCTTCAAGGAGCAAATCACCCCGAGCAAGGTCGAGTACGGGATGTTCGTCCTCGCCCCCTTCCTGGCCGTTATCCCCGCCCTCCTCCTCTTCATGGTGGTTCCTTTCGGGCGGCCATTCACGATCGCCGGTCGCGAGGTTCTCCTCCAAGGCGCCGACCTCAATGTCGGGGTGCTATTCGTCCTGGCCATGTCGTCACTTGCCGTGTATGCGGTTGTGCTGGCCGGCTGGTCGTCCGGCTCCAAGTACCCGCTGCTCGGTGGGGTGCGGGCGACAGCCCAGGCGATCTCCTACGAGGCCGCCATCGGTCTCTCAATCGTCTCGGTGGTGATGTTCTCTTCGACCAGAGCCGGCGGAACCCTCTCACTGGCCGGCATCGTGGAAAGCCAGGCCGGTACCTACCTCGGGTTCATTCCCCGCTGGAACCTCTTCCCGCAACTCGTGGCCTTCATCATCTTCTTCCTGGCCATCATCGCCGAGACCAACCGTGCTCCCTTCGATTTGGTCGAGGCCGAGCAAGAGCTGGTGGGAGGCTTTCACACCGAGTATTCGGGGATGCGCTTTGCCATGTATCAACTGGCCGAGTACATCAACATCTTTTCGATGTCGGCCATCTGCGCCACCCTCTTCTTCGGGGGATGGAACGGTCCCACCTTTGACGGCCAGATCCCCGCCTGGATCTCGGCGGTGCTCCCCACCGTCTGGCTCTTGATCAAGACCTACGCCATCATTTTCGCCTTCTTCTGGATCAGAGCCACTATGCCCCGGCTTCGTTATGACCAACTAATGCAGCTCGGATGGAAGCGGTTGATCCCGGCGGCACTGGTCTGGCTGGTGCTCTCGACAGTGGCCATCTCCGTCCGCCAATTCGGACTTCCCTGGAGCGCCTGATGGCAGGACTGGGAGCGTTCCTCAAGGGACTGCGAGTGACGGGAAGGGTGATGGTCGACACCGTCTTCGGCGATGGCCTCGTCACCACCAAGTATCCCCAAGAGTTTCGGAAGAAGCCGCAGCGTTTTCACGGCCGCCATGTTCTCAATCGTTATCCAGACGGAATGGAGAAATGCATCGGCTGCGAGCTCTGTGCCGGTGCCTGCCCGGCCCGTTGCATCTACGTGCGAGGTCGGGACAACCCCACCGACAAACCGGTCAGCCCGGGCGAGCGCTATGGCTACGTGTACGAGATCAACATGCTCCGCTGCATTTTTTGCGGGCTTTGTGTCGAGGCCTGTCCCACCGAGGCGATCACGATGACTCATCTTTTCGAGATGTCGACTGCCAACCGGGCCGATGCCATCTACACCAGACAGGAACTCTTGATGCGACCGGACGGTTCGGTTCCGCACATGTTCCCCGATGACCCCCTAGCTCGATACTCCGAGCTCGACACTGCCGACGGGTGGTTGCGGGCGACGGCCCCGAGCGGCGTCGCCGCCTACGAGGGAGTTCAGGGGTGGCAGGGGACGCCCGGGCCGGCGTCGTGGGCTCCGGAGCCAACCCAAGAGGAGCGAGACGCTTAACCGTGGTGGTATCGGCCCATGGTTGAGTTGATCGTGTTCGCCCTAATGGCTGCAGCCTCTCTGGCCGGCGGAGTGACGGTGATCAGAGCTCGCAACCCGGTGTACTCGGCCCTGGGCCTGTTGGCCACCCTCTTCGCCATCGCGGTCCTCTATGTGATGCAGCTCGCCCACTTTGTGGCGGCGGTGCAAGTGATTGTCTACGCCGGGGCTGTGATGACCCTTTTCCTCTTCGTGATCATGTTGATCGGGGTCGACAAAGAGGAGAGCACGACGGAGACGATTCCCCACCAGCGGCGACTGGCGATAGCATTGGGTCTGATAGCAGTCGGCCTGGGGGTGGCACTCGTTGCGCGAGGTCGATTCACTTGGCTGCCACTGGTAACCGTCCCTGCCGATGTGCAACGCACGAACGGAACTGTGCAGGCGCTGGCGGAGCCTATGTTCACCGATTGGGTGTTGGCGTTCGAAGCAACGGCCTTGCTGCTCACGATCGCCGCCGCCGGCGCCATCGCTCTCGCCTCGACCCGCCGACCTATCGTCAGCCGGGTCGAGGAGGAACCGGGCTCGTGAGCCTGGTCGTCACCCCGGGCTGGTACATGACGCTGGCAGCGTTGCTGTTCGCAGTCGGCACTCTTGGCATCCTCATCCGGCGCAACGCTCTGGTCATGTTCATGTGCATCGAGCTGATGTTGAACGCGGTCAATCTCACGTTTGTCGCCGCCGGACGGGCGCTCGGCAGCCTCGACGGCCAGATGGCTGTGTTCTTTGTTCTGGTGGTGGCGGCGGCGGAAGTCGTCGTGGGATTGGCGATCATCGTTGCCATCTTCCGACGGCGACAGTCGGCTTCGGTGGACGAGCTAGCCGAGATGGCGGGTTGAACGGTTGACCTCGCTTCTGTGGCTGATCATCGCCCTCCCGCTGGCATCAGCCACTTTCCTCCACTTCTTCGGCAAGCGAGTTGGAGAGCCGCGGGCGGGCTATCTCGCCACTCTGGCCGTGGCAGGCTCTTTCGCATTAGGACTGGGGGCGGGACTTCCCTTCTTCTCTGGCGATGCTCTTCCCACCGTGGTCACCATGTGGGATTGGATGCCGGCGATCGGCGCCACGTTCGAGATCAACTGGGATCCACTCTCGGTCCTGATGACGCTGATCATCTGTGGGGTCGGAGCCCTAATCCATCTCTATGCGGTGGGTTATATGCACGGCGACCCCCGCTTCAGTCGTTTCTTCGTTTACCTGAATCTGTTCGTAGCCTCGATGCTGACGCTGGTGCTGGCGGGCAACTTCGCCATGCTCTTCATGGGCTGGGAGCTCGTCGGCCTCTGTTCTTACCTCCTGGTTTCGTTCTGGTTTACCAAACCCATTGCCGCTGCTGCCGGCAAGAAGGCTTTCATCGTCAATCGCATCGGCGACCTCGGATTTCTGATCGCGCTGATGTTGATCTTCTCGGCCTTTCACACCCTGTCGTTCGAGGACATTTTCGAACCGGCCCCGGAGGTCCTCAGCTCCGGAATGGCTACCGCCATCGGGCTTCTCATCCTGGTGGGGGCCGCGGGCAAGTCCGCTCAGATCCCTCTTTACGTCTGGCTTCCCGATGCGATGGAAGGGCCGACCCCGGTCTCGGCGCTGATCCACGCCGCGACGATGGTGACGGCGGGGGTATATGTCATCGCCCGTTCGGCCTCGATCTTCGAACTGTCGCCTGTCGCCGGACCGGTCGTCGCATCTGTCGGGGCGGCCACGGCGCTCTGGGCGGCAACGATCGCTTTAGCCCAAAAGGACATCAAACGGGTGCTGGCCTACTCGACCATCTCCCAACTCGGTTATATGTTCCTGGCAGTGGGGGCGGCCGGGCACGTGGCGGGGATGTTCCATCTCATGACCCATGCCTTCTTCAAGGCCCTCCTCTTTCTCGGAGCAGGCTCGGTGATCCATGCCATGGCCGATGAGCAGGACATGGACAAGATGGGCGGGCTCCGAAAGAAGATGCCGGTCACGGCGACAACGATGGCCATCGGCACCATCGCCATCGCCGGGATCCCCCCTCTGGCTGGTTTCTGGTCGAAAGACGAGATTCTCGGCGTCGCCTTCGCCCGGGGTGGCTGGTTCTCCGTACTTTGGATCGTCGGCTTGGTGACGGCCTTGCTGACCGCTTTCTATATGACCCGGCAATTCGTCCTCGTGTTTATGGGTGAGCCCCGATGGGACTTCGAGGTCCATCCGCACGAGTCGCCGCGGGTGATGACGCTGCCGCTGGTTGTGCTGGCGGTGCTGTCGGTCGTCGGGGGCTTCTTCAACACCCCGTTTCGCACCGGGCTCGAGCATTTCCTCGAGCCCTCATTCGAAGGAGTGAACCTCGCTCATCCGCCCGAAGGTTGGCTGATGTTCGCCATCCTGGCTGGCCTCTCGGTGGTGGCAGGCATCGCCGGAGCGGCGGCGGCGTTTTTCGCCTACAACCGTCCGGCGGATTTGTGGCGTCGGTTCGAGGACGCCTTTGGACCGCTGTGGGTCTTGTGGCGGAGCGGCTATCGGGTCGACGACATCTACGGCGCCACGGTGGTCAAGCCGGGCCGGCGATTGGCCGAAGAAACAGCCTTCCGATTCGATCTGCCGGTCATCGATGGGGCCGTGAATGGGGCAGGCCGGTTGGTGCGGGCGGTGGCCGGCAGGGCCAGGGCAATTCAACCCGGACTGGTTCGCAGTTACGGGGTTGTGTTCACCGCCGGGACTCTGGCGGTGCTCGCCTGGCTGGTTTGGCGAGGGGTGTGAGCTCGGGATGTTGACTGCGTTGATCGTGCTTCCGGCGGTGGCGGCCTTGATCGTCGCCCTGATCCCGCGCCGGCGGAGCGAGCTTTTTCTGCCGATCGGCGTCACCCTCTCCATCGCCCCTCTGGCCTTGTCCGCCTTTCTCTTTGCCGAGTTCACCGCTGGCGAGCCCGGGTTCCAACATGTCGAGCGCTCGGTGCTGTATGCGCCCTGGGGCTTCTCCTGGTACCTGGGCGTCGACGGCATTTCGCTTCCCCTGGTGGTCCTCACGGCCTTGCTGGTTCCCATCTCGCTGGCGGCCTCGGTGGCGATCACTCACCGCCTGAGGGAGTTCGTGATGTACACGCTCCTGCTCGAGGCCGGGCTGATCGGCGTCTTCCTCGCCCTTGACCTCTTGCTCTTTTTCGTTTTCTTCGAGGCGATCCTCATTCCGATGTACTTCATCATCGGCATCTGGGGGGGCGAGCGCCGGGTCTACGCGGCAGTCAAGTTCTTCCTCTTCACCGCCTTCGGATCAGCGCTGATGCTGGCCGCGATCATCGCCTTGGCGGCGTTGTCTGAGCGGGACGGTGGCGCCCCCTCCTTCGCCTACACCGATCTTCTCAATCTCAGCATCGATCAATCGACGAGCCGCTGGCTGTTCGCCGCTTTCGCCCTCGCCTTTGCGATCAAGGTGCCGATGTTTCCCCTTCACACCTGGCTCCCCGATGCGCACGTAGAGGCACCGACTGCGGGCTCGGTGTTGCTGGCGGCAGTGCTCCTCAAGCTCGGAACCTATGGCCTGGTTCGCTTCAACCTCGGACTCTTCCCGCAGGCCTCGGTCGATTTCGTCCCGATCATGGCGGCGTTGGCGGTGATTGGCATCGTCTACGGGGCGGTGGTGGCCATCGTGCAACCTGATCTGAAGAAGCTGGTCGCCTATTCCTCGGTCTCTCACCTCGGTTTTATCGTTCTGGGTACCTTCGCCCTTACCTCGGGAGGAGTGGCCGGGGGAGCTGTCCAGAACATCAACCACGGCATCACCACCGGAGCGCTCTTCCTTCTCGTCGGGATGATCTACGACCGCCGTCACACCAAGCAGATCGCCGACTTCGGCGGATTGGCGAAGGTGATGCCCGCTTACGCGGCGGTGTTTCTCTTTACCGCCTTCGCCTCGATTGGTCTTCCCGGCCTCAATGGATTCATCGGCGAGTTCATGGTTCTCATCGGTTCGTTTCCGACCCTTCCTGTTCACACCATCATCGCCGCCGCCGGCGTGGTGCTCGCCGCCATCTACCTCTTGTGGGCCTACGAGCGGGCGTTCACCGGTGTCCCCGACAAACCGGAGAACCAGAAGCTTCTCGACCTCAATCTCCGCGAGAAGATGCTGCTGGCGCCGTTGGTCATCCTGATGCTGGTGATCGGCCTCTACCCGAAGGTGTTGCTCGATCGAGTCCAACCCTCAGCCGAGGCGGTGCTCGACCGAATCGAAGCCACGACTGATTTTGTCTCCCCGGCTCCAGGTCGATTGAATCAAGTGCTGATGATCGGGGAGGGCGAGTGATCCCTCCGCCCGAGATCAACTGGCTCGCGATTCTTCCTTTGCTGGTGCTGGGACTAGGGGCGGTGCTGGTCTTGCTCGTCGATGTCCAGTGGAAACCTCATCCGAGCCGGCTCAATCTCCTTGCGGTTGGCCTTCTTCTCTTGGCCGCCTTGGGGACAGGCCTACAAGGATGGTGGCTAAGGCGGTTCGAGGCCGGCGAGACAACCGGGAGTGTGCTGCCCTTCGGAGGGATGGTGGTGATCGATCGCTATGCGATTTTCGCCAGCTTGCTCCTTCTCACCGTCGCCGCCTTGGGAGTAGGTGCCGGCGCCAAGTTCTTCGAGGGCCTGGGGCGGAGAGCGGCGGAAGCGCTGGCCCTGCTCCTGCTTTCTGTCGCCGGATTCATCATCCTGGCCTCGACTCCGCACCTGGTGATGATGTTCTTGGGGCTGGAGATCGGTTCGATCAGCCTCTACGTCCTGGCCGGCTTCTCCCGCCAGGAGCCGAGGTCCGAGGAGGCGGCCATCAAGTATTTCCTGCTCGGCTCCTTCGCCTCGGCCATCTTCGTCTATGGCGTTGCCCTGGTCTTCGCCGGTACCGGCTCCCTCGACCTCCTCGAGCAGCGTGACCTCCTCGATCGAGAGATCATCCTCCGACCGGCGGTGCTCTTGATCGGTCTCGGGCTGGTCGTTGTGGGACTGGCCTTCAAGGTCACCGCCGCCCCGTTTCACGCCTGGGCACCCGACGTCTATCAGGGAGCGCCGGCGGGGACGGTGGGGTTGATGGCTGCCCTCGCCAAGGTGGGAGGCTTTGCCGCCCTGGGGCGCGTCTTGGTGACCGGGTTTGAGAGCTATGTCGGCACCTGGGGGACTGTGGTGGCCGCCCTGGCGGTGCTTTCGATGCTCCTCGGCTCTTTTCTCGCGGTCGTGCAGTCGGACTTCCGCCGGCTCCTCGCCTACTCCGGGGTCGCCCACGCCGGTTTCATCCTCACCGGGATCGTGGCCGGAACGAGCGGGGTGGGATCGATCTGGTTCTACCTGGCCGTCTACGCCATCCAGCTAGTTGGCGCCTACGCGGTCGTGGCGGCGGTGAGTGGGGCGGCATCCGCCGGGTCGCCACTGTCCTCCTATGCCGGACTCGCCCGGCGCCAGCCGCTTCTCGCCCAGGCGCTGACGATTCTCCTTCTCGGCATGGCCGGTATCCCTTTGACTTCGGGGTTCATTGCCAAGTTCGGAGTGTTTCAGGATGCCTTCCGAGCCGGGTTCGGTTGGCTGGTGGTGGTGGCCGTGGTGGCGTCGGTGGTCTCCTTCTTCATCTACCTGCGGGTGATCGTGGCGATGTACATGCAGGAGCCAGAAGCCAACGAGACACTTCCGGTATCAAGGAGCTTGCGGGTGGTCCTCGTGGCCGCCATTGCGGCGACGCTCGTTCTGGGTCTCTTCCCGATTCCCCTGCTCCGGCTGACGGCTATCTCGTTGCCGCTTTGATCTGGAGTCGATTTTGATCTGGGGTCGGCTGCCGTGGGCCTTGTCGTTAGCCCTGGGCCTCGCATTGATTCCGCAGCCGGCCGCGGCTGAGTTAACCCAATCCGATCTGGTCCTGGTGAGGGAAGAGGAGGTGGTGGAGGAGGACCTGATGGCGGCCGGGAACCGGATCCAGGTCGATGGCCGGATCGAAGGCGATCTAGTCGCCGCCGCTTTCGAAGAGGTGGTCATCAACGGAGTCGTGACGGGGGACGTGACGGCCATCTCGACCCGGGTGACCATCAAAGGCGAGATCGGCGGTTCCGTCCGGGCGGCCGCAAGCTTTCTCACGATCACCGGCTCGGTGGCCGACGACGTCTTCGCCGCCGCCTGGACGGTACTCCTGGAGGCTCCGGGCTCGATCGGGCGCGATCTGATCACCTTCGCTCGCAATGGAACCCTCGAGGGATCAGTGGGTCGCGACATCCGTGGCCGGTACGCGGACCTGACGCTTGGGGCCGAGGTCGAGGGCTCGGTCGAGATAACGGTGGGAAACCTTCTGATTGGACCGACGACGGATGTGGTGGGGGAGATTGCGTATCGCTCGAGACGCGAAGCGGCGGTCGAGGCGGCCGATCCCGGCGAGTTGATCCATCGGACTCCACTACCCGTCAACATCCGGGTAAGGGCTCTCCAGTTTCTGTCCCTGAGCGTGCTCTGGTTGTTCCTGCTCGCCGGTGGGCTTGTTGCCAGCCGCTTTTGGCCAGAGCGCTTGGAGCGGGCGACCCGGGCGGTGAGGAAATTGGTGGCGACCTGGCTGGCCGGGTTCGGCGCCGCCATCTCCCCTCTCCTGGTTCTCGGAGTCCTCTGGTTGCTGTTATCGCTGACTCCGACCTCCGCCGGTTTTCCTTTGGCGATCGTGTTCCTTCCCTTTGCCATTGGGCTGGCAGGACTGGTTCTGATGGGAGCCCTGGCGGGTGTCGTCCCGGTCGCCGCAGCCCTCGGACGCCGGCTGCGGATGAAAGCCAGTCTTCCGGGTGGGTTCGTCCTGGGAATGGCCGCTCTCGGCGTGCTTTTCCTCGTACCGGTGGTGCGCTGGCTGGTCCTGGCAGCCGCGGTTCCGCTGGGCCTCGGCTCGTGGTTGGCGCCCCGCCAGTGAGCTCTGTTTTCCCGCGGGCGCCTGAACTCTTGGTGGCGAGGGCCGCTTCCGGGTGTTGGATCACCGATGCTGACGACCGTCGTTACCTTGACGCGTCCGGAGGCGCGGTCGTGACTGGCATTGGCCACGGGAGAACCGAGGTGATCGCGGCGCTGACCGCTCAGCTTCAACAACTCGACTACGTCCACGCCAGCGCTTTCACCTCCGAGATCACGGAGGAGTACTGCCGTTCGGTCGCCGCTTTGGTTCCAATGAGGGACGCCCGGGTCTACCCGGTCTCGGGAGGCTCAGAGGCCACCGAAACCGTGCTGAAGATGGCGCGGGCCTATCAAAGCGCACAAAGCCGGCCCGAGCGAACCGTCGTCGTGGGGCGAGAGGGCAGCTACCACGGGAACACCCTCGGGGCCCTCGACCTCTCAGGCCGGCCGCATCTGCGGGCGCCCTACGAGAGCTGGCTCGGGAGGTTCCGACACGTTCCACTTGACCTCGGGCGACTGGAAGAGGAGTTGGAGAAGGAGGACGTGGCCGCCTTCGTGGCTGAGCCGATCAGCGGCGCCTCGTTGGCGGCGGTGGTCCCGCCCGACGACTATTGGCCGTCGGTCGCCGAACTGTGTCGCCGCCACGATGTCCTACTCGCCGTCGACGAGGTCATGACCGGGTTCGGGCGCACCGGCCGTTGGTTCGGGATTCAGCATTGGAATGTCGAGCCGGATCTGATGATCTGCGGGAAGGGGGCTTCCTCGGGCTACTGGCCGCTGGGATTGGCCATCGCCTCCGGACGAGTCTTCGAGACGATCGGGAACGATTTCGTTCACGGCTTTACCTATTCCCATCACCCGGGCGGGGCGGCGGTGGGAAGGGCCGTCCTCGACATCATCGAGCGCGAAGGTTTGGTGGAGGCGGCCGCTCGCCAGGGCGCTCTGCTCCGAAGCCGGCTCGAGGATTCGCTCGGCGACCGCGTAATGGATATTCGCGGCAAGGGCCTCTTGATCGGGATCGAGGTCGACGCCGACCCCCGGGCGGTAGTGACCTCGGCACGCGCCCAGGGTCTGCTCGTCTATCCGGCGGCGATCCCGGCGATCCTCCTCGGCCCGCCCCTGATCATCAACGATGACGAAATCGACCTGCTAGTCGAGCGGCTCACCGTGGCGTTAAACGAAACCTAAGGCTTGGCGCTGCGGAAACCGCATAAAATTGCATTCAGTTGCGTCAGCCGCCGATGTAGCTCATCTCGACCTTGCGGCCGATCTCTACTGTCTGGCTGGTGCGGATCTCCGAGTAGCGGTCGGTGCGCTTCGACCAGACGCTCGCAATGGCCCCGTCGAGATCGGCGTCGCCGGCGCCGCTGCGGAGCAACTGACGGAAATCGGTCCCACTGGTGGCAAAAAGGCAGGTATAGAGCTTGCCCTCGGCAGAGATTCGAGCGCGCGAACAGTCACCGCAGAATGGTTGGGTTACCGAGGTGATCACACCGATCTCGCCCTGGCCGTCGACATAGCGGTAACGCTGCGCGACCTCGCCGAGGTAGTTGGCACCAATCGGTTCGAGGGGGAAGACCTGATTGATGGTGTCGACTATCTCCTTGCCGCTCACCACATCGTCGAGACGCCACCCATTGGTGGTCCCCACGTCCATGTACTCGATGAATCGAACGATGTGGCTGGTACCGCGGAAATGGCGGGCCATCCCCACGACCGAGGCGTCGTTCACACCCCTCTTGACGACCATGTTCACCTTGAGCGGCGTGAGCCCCGCCGCGGCGGCGACAGCGATGCCGTCGAGCACGTTCTGCACAGGAAAGCCAACGTCGTTCATGGCCATGAAAACGGTGTCGTCCATCGAGTCGAGCGAAACCGTGACTCGGTCGAGGCCCGCCGCTTTGAGGGCGGCCGCTTTGCGGACCAGCAAGGAGCCGTTGGTGGTGAGGGTGAGGTCCTCCACTCCTTCGATCCGAGCCAGCATTCCGATCAGGTCTTCGATTCCCTTGCGAAGCAGAGGTTCGCCACCCGTTAGGCGCAGCTTGCGGACTCCGGCGCGGACAAAGGACACCGCCACCCGTTCGATCTCTTCGAAGGAGAGCAGGTCCTCCCGCGGCATGAACTCGAAGTCGCGCCCAAAGATCTCTTTGGGCATGCAATACGTACAGCGAAAATTGCACCGGTCGGTGACCGATATGCGTAGATCGTGCAGCGGCCGTCCGAGCCGGTCGAGAGTCATCACAATCAAGGCTAGAGCGAACCCTAGGTTGTAGAAGTTGTCCAACAGCGTCTACAGCCCAGAGAACGACGCGTCTTGAATGGCCCGATGCTTGGGGTGGTCGTAGCGGGCGGTGCCGGAACCCGGATGGGTCGGGACAAAGCCCTCGTGCCGTTGGAAGGTCGACCCCTGATCGCGTGGGTAATCGATGCCCTGGAGGCCGTCTGTCCGCGGGTCTTGGTGGCCGGACGCGTCCAGGGATGGGGTGGAAGGCGGGGAATCGAAGACCTTCCCGGCGTGGCGGGACCTCTGGCCGGCCTGGCGGCGTCCCTTGTCGAGGGCGAGGAAGTGCTGCTGCTGGCCGTCGACCAGCCGTGGGCGCAGGCGTCGACTTTGGGGGCGCTCGGTCAGATCGGCGGCACGGCTGTCCCCCTCGCCGATGGCGTCCGTCAGGTGACCTGTGCTCTCTACGCCCCGTCGCTGGCGTCGATTGCGGCCACCGAAACCGCACGAGGAGGCTCGCTGCAGACCCTGCTCGACCATGTTCCTTTCACCGCAGTGGCACCCGCCGAGTGGGCGGCGTGGAATGAGGACGGCCGGTCCTGGTTCTCGGTCGACACTCCGGCCGATCTCCGGCGGGGGCAGAAGCTCTATGGATCTCCGGGGAACTGAACGGTGCCAATAAGCGCGGTCGTCGCCGTTCTGATTGCGGCGCTGCTCCACGCCGCCTGGAACCTGGTCGTCAAGTCGAGCGGGGATCGTTTGGTGGCTGCCACGTCCCAGGTGGTTCTGGCCGCGCTGGTGTCGCTTCCCTTCGTCATTGTTCGAGGTCTGCCGACCGGAGCTGCCTCGTTCTTGATCGGCTCGTCCGTCGTTCAGGTCGTCTATCTCTACGCGCTCGCCACCGCCTATAACCATGCCGATCTGTCCTTTGTCTATCCGATTGCCCGCGGCAGCGCTCCGGTCCTCATTGCGATCAGCGCTTTGGCCGGTTTGAGCGAACCGATCGCCGGCCGGGGATGGTTGGCGCTTGCTTTGATCTGTGGAGGAGTGGTGGGGATGGGACTTGCCGCACGTTCGCGACGAGGGCTCGGATGGTCACTGCTCACAGGGCTATTGATTGCGACCTATATCACGATCGATGGGCGGGGCGTGACCAGGGTCGACGATGTCATCGCCTACACCGGCACGCTCTACTGCGCCACATCGATGCTCCTGATTCCCGTGGTCTTGGCGACCCGGGGCTGGCGTCAAGTGCAAGAGACAATGACCCGGGAGTGGAGCCGGCATCTGTTTGCGGGGACCGCGGGCGTGGGGTCATACGGACTTCTGCTCTACGCTTCGCGCCTTGCCCCTCTCAGTCTGGTCGCCGCCGCCCGGGAGACGGCCGTGGTCTTTGCCGCGCTCGGCGGCTGGTGGTTTCTCGGTGAACGGGTGGGCAGGGTGCGGGTCCTGGCCGTTGCAGCGATTGCGGCCGGAGTGATGGTGATGGCGATCAACCGCTGACTTAGGGCGTTCTGTGGGCCCTACACACCGGTTTCGCGGGGTTCTAACCCTGGGTTCGCATTAGGCGCGGGCTCCGGAGGCGGTCCGGTAGCCGGCCCAGATGAGAGAGGCGGAGAGGAGGAGGGAGATGGCGAAAGCGGCGCCTTCTCCGATAGCGAGACCACTGCCGCCCCAGGTGGCAGCCAGGGTCCCGGCGATGATCAAGGCGTTGCCCCAGACCAAGCGGCGGTTCTTCTTCCAGAAGCGCACAAGGCTTACCAACCCCAAGACGATCAACGCGCTGGCGGCCATGCCACCGGCAATGGCCGCCAGCAAGCGGGGGCCGAAGCCTTCTGAGATCGGAGGAAAGATGTCATGAGGGATTCCGCCCTCGGGGAGGGGACGGGCGAAGGGGACGGTGGTAGTGAGAGTGGTGGAGATGGCGGCGATGGCGCCCGAGATCAGCAAGGCGAGGTTTCCAGCTTTACGACCGACGACCAAGAAAAACGACCCCACGGCCAGGATCGGAATGTTGAGGATGGCCCCCAGCAGGAAGAAGGTTCGGTACGACCACCCCTCCCACCCGAATGCCAGCCCGGACGCCAGGGCCCAGGTGGCGAGGGCAAACATCCCGATTCCGGCGGCGTAGGCAGCAGTGTGGGGGCGACTCTTGCGGGAAAAGTCCCGCGCCAGGTCGAGGGCAAAGCCGGTGGCGACCGCCGCCGCCACCGTAGCGATGGCCGTCTCCATGGTTAATCCCGTGACTGTCGGTACTGACGTGCCTGGAGAGATTCGCCCTCCAGAGCGCGGGCCAGCACCCAGAGGAGATCCGAGAGGCGGTTGAGATAGCGCACTGCCTCGCCGTCGTAGTCCGGGACGGCGACGACCTCACGCTCCGCCCGGCGGACCACCGTGCGGGCGAAGTCAAGAAGCGCCGAAGCCCGGTTGCCGCCCGGGATCACGAACTCGGTCGGCATCTCGAAGCGCGCGGAGTAGATGCCGATGAGGTCTTCGAGGCGGGTCACCATCCCGGCCGTCACCCTCGTCTGGCCATCAACCAACTTATGTCGGTTGGCGGCGGCGGTGGCGAGCTCGGCCATCGCTACATAGAGCTCGCTCTCAACTTCGATGACCAGCGTCGCCTCATCGTCAGAAAGGTCCCCAAGGGCCCGCACCAATCCAAGAGCTGCCTGAGCTTCATCGACCGCGCCGTAGGCGCGGGGCTGAGGGTCGGCTTTGGAGACCCGGCCGCCGTAAAAGAGGCCGGTGGTCCCGTCGTCGCCGGTTTTGGTGTCGATGCGGGCCACGGACCGACCTTACTTTCTTCTTGTCTGCTCGCTCGGTGGGCATCTGAGCTCGAACCGCCGTCGTTCGAAGTCGGGCCTTCGTATCATGCCCTCGAGACATGGAACCGGACCCGGGGACGCCCGAATCACAAAAGGGTGCAGGGGCGGGACCCTCGGTCCCGCTCCGGGATGAGGCCTACTGGCGACACTTCCTGGAAGAAGGTGGCGATTCGTGGAAGGGGGTCGGTCGCCGGGTCTTCAAGCACATACCGAGCGACCCGCGTTGCCGGATGTGCGCCGCACCTTTCGAGGGACTGGGCGGTCCATTTATGCGGATGATCGGCAAACGGCCCTCGGTGGGAAATCCGAATTGGTGTAATTCGTGCTCGGATTTCATGGCCAAACACCACGGCGGGGCGACCGTGGACGGGGCCATGCTCTTCGCAGATATACGCGGCTCGACCTCGCTGGCGGAACGCATGTCGCCTGCCGAGTTCCACGCCCTCCTCGACCGATTCTTTGCGACTGCCACGCAGGTCATCTTCAAGCACGACGGCTACATAGAAAAATTCGTGGGCGATGAAGTGGTGGCACTCTTCTTCCCGCTGCTCTCGGGTGAGCGGTTTGTGGACAAAGCAGTGGCAGCCGCCGAGGATTTGCTTCGCGCTACCGGGCACACGGACTCGGCTGGGCCCTGGGTCCCGGTTGGAGTCGGCGTCCACGCCGGCAAGGCATGGTTCGGCGTTGTTGGCGAGGGTCGCCACATCGAATTCACGGCAGTGGGCGACACCGCCAACATCGCCGCCCGTTTGGCCGCCCAAGCTCAGGCCGGCGAGTTACTCGTCTCCGCCACTGCTGGGACGACCTCCGGCCTCGATCCCGGCCTGGCCCGTCGAAGGCTCGAGCTCAAAGGCAAAGAGTCGGCCATGGAGGTCCTTTCCGTCCGCGTCGGCCCGACTGAGGTCGAGCGTTAGGTCCTCATCAGAAGGGGGATCTCGACTTCTACCGGCTCCAGGCCGCCGTGATAACCACGAAGGCGTTTGTCAAAACCCGGGGGAAGGATCACCGAGCCGGGCGGGGCCAGGAGTACGGCATTGGGCAGGCGGGCGGACAGCTGACGGTGACCTTCGGCGTCACCGAGCCAGGGCCGGAACTCATCGGGTTCGATCAGCTTGGCCCCGGTCAGATCGGCCAGCTCACGAGTCAACCGCATCGACCCCCGCACCATCACCGCCCGGGGGTCGCCCCAGAACTCGAGCGGCCGGAAGCGGTCGTCACGGATGATCTGCTTTCCCTCCTCGGGGATCCCCATCACCCCGTGGTCGGCGGTACCCATCAGTGTTACCCCGGCCGGAAGCCGGCGAGCAATCCCCTCCCAAACCGACGAGACCCAGGCGAGAGCGCTACCGACTTCAACGGAGTCGATGCCGAAGACATGGGCGGCGAAGTCGACCGGCGGTAGGTAGGTGAAGACGAGCGTGCCCGGGATCGACGCCGCCTCCAACGTTCGGTCGACAAACTCGTCGATGCTCCGAGCGCCAAGAAAACGACACCCGCGATAGAGGGTTTGCGAAAGAGGAGTGGAAGCGAACTCGGCCGGCTGCACCGTGACCGGGTTGCATCCAGCCCCTTGCAACCGCTCCCAGAGGTTGGGAGCGGGTAGCAACGATCCGTATTCGAGAGTCACCGCCGCTCCGGTCAGATCGACGAACTTGAGCATGTTTACCACTCGCCCGACCTCGGGCCAATAGAGCAGATGCCCGATGATCCCGTGCGCCGAAGGCTCGAGACCGGTGGCGACCGTGGCCATGCTGACGGTGGTGGTGGAGGGAAACGGAGCCCGTAAAGTTGCGATCTGGTAGGAGGCCAGTAGCGGTGCCCGTTCGTCGAGGAACTGGGTTCCGAGCCCGTCGAAAAGCACCAAGACCACGCTCTTTTGTTCGATAGCGAAGAGTCGCTCGATCTCGACGACCAACTCAACGAGGCCGGATCTGGGCGAAAAATCCACCTCCCTATACTCGCCGAAAGGCCTATGACCTCCTATTTCCAGGACTATCTCACTGTCGGCTTCTTCGCCGGACTTGGCGCTCTCCTGGTGATGATCATGCTCGGGGTCGCCTCGATCCTGCGACCCAACAAGCCCAGCGTCGCCAAAGCCTCGACCTACGAGTGTGGGGTCGACCCGGTGGGTACAGGGTGGAGCCAGACCTACGTTCGCTACTACATCTTTGGCTTGTTGTTCGTCATCTTCGACGTCGAGGCGGTTTTCATCTTCCCGTGGGCGCTGGAGGCGGGTCGCTTTGGGTGGTTCGGCCTGGTCGAGATCGGGGCCTTCATCGTGATCCTGGTCCTCGGCCTGGTTTACGCCATCCGTAAGGGAGTGCTCAAGTGGGAGTAGCCCAAAAGTTCGGGACCCCGAAGCCGGTTACATGGCTATTGAACTGGTCCCGCTCGTACTCGTTATGGCTCTTCCAATTCGGACTCGCCTGCTGTGCGATCGAGCTGATGGCCGCTTCCGGCCCGCGTTATGACTTCATGCGATTTGGCATCATTCCCCTTCCCGCCTCCCCCCGCCAGGCCGACCTGATGGTGGTGGCGGGGACGGTCACCGACAAGATGGCCCCGGCGATAAGGCGTCTCTATGACCAGATGCCCGAACCCAAGTACGTCATCTCGATGGGGTCGTGCTCCAACTGCGGCGGCCCTTATTGGGACTCCTATTCGGTGACCAAGGGCGTCGATCAGGTGATCCCCGTTGACGTCTACGTTCCCGGCTGTCCGCCCCGGCCGGAGGCATTGATGGATGGCATCGTCTTGTTGCAGAAGAAGATCCGGGGCGAGGACATCAAGGCCAAGTGGAATCAGCGTGACCGTCAACCCGTCTGAGGCCAACCGGACCGAGACGGAGACCGAGGAGGTGGCGAGGCCGGAAGCCGAGGAGCTGTCCGCTCTCGAACAGCTCGCCAACTCGATCGCCCACTCCGTCGGAGGACGAGCCGAGATCAATTTCGAGACCGCCAAGATCCGGGTCGATCCCGCCAGTTGGGTCACCTCTTTGACCGCGGCCCGCGACGAGTTCGGGCTGGGGTTCTTCTCGTGGCTCTCGGCGATCGATTGGTCGAATGACGTCGCCCAGGGTGAGAAGCTGTCGAGTGAGGTCGAGGAACGATACGAGGTGATGGCGGCCGTGGGAGACCTAAACGAGGGCAACCTTGTGATCTTCTCCACCGATATCGGCAAGGATCAACCTTCGATTCCGAGCCTGGTAAATGTCTACGTCGGGGCCAATTGGCACGAGCGGGAAGCCGCCGAAATGTTCGGGATCGACTTTCCCGGTCATCCCCAGTTGCAGAAGCTCTATCTGCCAGAAGGATTTCTGGGACATCCACTACGCAAGTCGTTCCCGCTCCTCTCCCGCGAGGTCAAACCCTGGCCGGGGAAGGTCGACGTCGAAGGAATGCCAGGACAGGGTGGCGACGCTGAGGCGAGCGCCGACGAACCCAGCACGGAGAACCCGGAGGCCTGATGGTTCTCGAACAAGATCTGGTTCGTCATCTCTCGGAAGCGGCGGTGTCGATCGAACTCGAGACCCCCGAGATGACACTCAACATCGGCCCCCAGCACCCTTCGACCCACGGGGTCTTGCGGCTCGTCGCCCAGGTCGATGGCGAGCGCACGCACAATGTGCAGCCGGTGATCGGTTACATGCACCGGGGCTACGAGAAGCTGTCGGAGGTTCGCAGCTACGCCCAGATCACCACCCTGATCAACCGCATCGATTGGGTGTCGGGCTACGCCAACGAGGTGCCGTTCATTGTCGCCGCCGAGAAATTGATGAATCTGGAGGTGCCGGAGAGGGCTCAGTACATCCGGCTGATACTCACCGAGATGGCCCGCATCTCAAGCCACCTCATCTTTATGGCCTCCTATCCCTTGGAACTCGGCGCCGCCACTCCACTCTTCTTCGCCTTGCGAGATCGGGAGCGGGTGCTCGATCTGCTCGAGTCGGTCACCGGCGGTCGGTTTCACCCCAACTTCAATCGGATCGGCGGGGTCAAGCCTGCCGCCGGTGCCGGTTCCGACACGCGCAAGATCATCCAGGACCTGCCCAAGACCTTTCTTCCCGAGACCAAGGCGGCGATGGACAAGGTGATCGAGACCTGCGAGGAGATCGACGACCTCGTGGCGGGCAACGAGATCATCCTCGCTCGTACTAAAGGAGTGGGCGTGATCCCCGCCGAGGTTGCCGCCGCCTATGGGCTTTCCGGTCCCAACCTGCGGGCTTCGGGGGTGAGCTTCGACCTGCGCAAAGTGTCGGACTACCTGCCCTACGACAAGTTCGAGTTTTCGATCCCCACCGGCGAGAACGGTGACTGCTGGGACCGCTGGTACATGCGCCTCCAGGAGATCCGGCAGTCGGCCCGGATCGTCCAGCAAGCGATCGATGGCCTGCCCAGCGGCCCCCTCCTGGCCAAAGTGCCCAAGATCATCAAGGTCCCCAAGGGCGAGGTTTACGTCCGGGCCGAGAATCCCAAAGGGGAGATGGGTTACTACCTCGTCTCCGACGGCGGCCTCGGCCCTTACCGCCTGAAGATCCGCTCCGCCTCATTCTCCAACCTCTCCATCCTGCCCTGGATCCTGGAGGGGGCGATCATCCCCGACATCATCGCCGTGATGGGCTCGCTCGATTTCGTTCTCGGAGATGTCGACCGATGATGGAGCTTCTCTCCAACTTCTGGGTGCAACTAGTCATCAAGCTCCTGGTGGCGGCGCTGATCATCCCGCTGGTGGGGATGGTGGTGGGGTTCGCCGAGATGAAGCTCTCGGCCAAGATGCAGTCCCGGGTCGGGCCCTATTTCGCCGGCGGGCGTTGGGGCTGGGCACAGCTCATCGCCGACGGGGTCAAGTTCTTCCAGAAAGAGGACCTGGTCCCGGCCGAGGCCGATCGCTCGGTCTACAAGTGGGCCCCGGTCCTGGTGCTGGTCTCGGCGGTGGCAATCCTCGTGCCGATCCCGCTCGGACCTGACGTGGTGGCGCGCAACCTTGACCTCGGGGTCTTCTACGTTCTCGCCATCTCCTCGCTCTCGACCATCGGCGTGTTGATGGCGGGCTGGTCGTCGGCCAACAAGTACTCGCTCATCGGCGGGTTGCGGGCGGCGGGGCAACTCATCGCCTACGAGCTGCCCCTGATCCTGGCCGTCGTCGGCGTGGTGATCATGGCGGGAACGATGTCCTTGACGGGGATCGTCGAAGCGCAAGCGGCCTGGTTCTCCGAACGAGGATGGTCTTTCGGAATGCCATTCGTCCTGGTCCAGTTTGTCGGCTTTGGCGTCTTCATCATCGCCTCGCTGGCCGAACTGGCCCGGATTCCCTTCGACATGCCGATCGCCGAGTCGGAGTTGGTGATGGGCTACATCACCGAGTACTCGGGATTTCGCTTTCTCTTCTTCTTCCTGGCCGAGTTCGCCAACATGTTCTCACTCTCCGCCATCGCCGCCACCTTGTTCCTGGGTGGTTATTGGGCACCCGGGCTTTCTGAGACCCAGCTCAACATCTTTGGCCCTCTGATTCTCTTCGCCAAAGTCGGAGTGCTGGTCTTCCTCATGATCTGGTTTCGTTGGACCTTCCCCCGTTTCCGCGAGGACCAACTCCAGTCGATTGCCTGGAAGTGGCTGGTGCCGATCTCTCTCGCCAATATCTTGGCCACCGGCGTTCTCAAGGTGATCGCATGACGAGCCGGCTTCCGACGATTCCCGGCCGGGGGATGGCCAAGGGCATGGCCGTCACCTTCAAGACGATGGTGAAGACCATCTTCATGCCGAAGAAGTACCTCAACACGGTCAACTACCCGGTGGTGAAGGAGACCTTGGTGCCGCGGGCTCGGGGAGTCATCGCCTTGGACCAGGAAGCCTGCACCGTTTGCATGCTCTGTGCCCGTCAATGTCCCGATTGGTGCATCTATATCGAAGGACACAAGGAGGAGAAGCAACCCGACAAGCCTGGAGGCCGAATCAAGGTGCGGGCGACTCTCGACCGCTTTGACATCGACTACGCCCTCTGCATGTACTGCGGGATCTGTGTCGAGGTCTGCCCCTTCGACGCTCTCTTCTGGTCACCCGACTATGAGTACTCCGAGCAGGCGATGGGAAAGATGATGCACGACATGGACCGGTTGCAGGACTGGATGACGACGGTCCCGCCCCCGCCCGAGACGTGAGCTCCGATCGATGAATGTCGGCGAGTGGATCTCGCAACCGGTCAACTGGGTCTTCGCCCTGCTGGCCCTGGCTTCGATGTATTCGGGGGTGCGGGTAGTGACGTCCCAAAACGTGATCCGGGCCGCCCTCTTCTTGGTGGGGGCTCTCGCCTCCTCCGCCGGGCTCTTTCTCCTTCTTTCGGCCGAGTTTGTGGCCCTGACGCTGGTGCTGGTCTACATCGGGGCGGTGATCGTTCTCTTCCTCTTCGGCATCATGATCACCCGCGCTCCCTTGGGTCGAGATGTCGCTCTCGATCACAAGCGTCGGGCGCCGGCGGTGATCGTCTCCACACTCTTATTCGCCGTGCTCTCGTGGGGCTCGATCCAGGCCTTCTCGGGGATGGAGGTCGCCGGCGTGGGCGAGGCCACCGATACCGGCCTCCTTGGTGAGGCTCTGCTGGGTCGTTTCGTCGTCCCTTTTGAAGTGGTTTCGTTCCTGCTGCTCGCCGCCCTGATCGGGGGAATCACCCTCGCCCGCAAGGACCTCTCGCCGGCCGAGGAAGAGGCGCAGGAGGCCTGATGCTGGTCAACCAGTTCCTCATTCTGGCCGCGCTGCTCTTTTCGCTCGGGGTCTACGGATTGCTGGTTCGCCGCAACGCGGTGATGGTGCTTTTGGCCGTCGAACTGATGTTGAACGCCGTCATCATCAACCTGATCGCCTTCGAGTCGCTTTGGCGGACCGAGCTGGCGGTGGGTCAGGTGTTCTCGATCTTCGTTATCACGGTCGCCGCGGCCGAGGTAGGGATCGGGCTGGCGATCGTGCTGATGATCTTCCGCAACCGTTCCTCGGCCAACGTCGACGACTTCAACCTCATGCATCTCTAGGCCGGAAAGGACGACCTTTGGTGTTTTCGCTACCCGGAGGTGCCGTGTTTCGGACCCCCGGGGTCGCGAAAAGGGAAGCTAGCTGGCGTCTAATGCCCGCTCGAAGCGGCGGTCGGGGATGAGCCACATCAAGGCCACTACGGCATAGAGGGCCACGGCGATGGCGGGGTTCACAAAGGCGAGGGGAATAGCGACGGTGTAGATCAACGTCGAAGCCCACCCTTTGCGGTCCTTGCCCACGGCTTGGGCCACCGTCGAGTCCGACCCCTCGACTCGGATCAGCGCCCGCACCAAGAAGAAGTACGAGATCGCGGCCAGCCAAAGCACCGCCCCAAACGCCGCCACCGGCATCGAAGCGAGGCCGGCTTCCGCGAACCACCTGATCACGAACGGAAAAAGCGACAACCAGAACAACAGCACCAGGTTGGCCCACAGCACCGAACCATCGATTTGCTTGACGGAGTGAACGAGGTTGTGGTGGTTGTTCCAATAGATTCCGATATGCAGAAAGGTAAAGGCGTAGGCGGCGATCAAGGGGAGGCTCTCCCGGAGTCCTGCTAGCCCTGCGGTATCGGGCACGTGCAGCTCCAGGACGATGATGGTGATGACGATTGCCAGCACCCCGTCCGTGATGGTTTCGAGCCGGTTTTTGGTCAAAGGTTTACCTCCCAGGACGCTTCTTTATACTTGCCATCGTGGGTGACAGTACTAGTGATTATAATCCATAGAGCTTATGATCACTAACTGGGAGGCGGTGTTGGCCGCTGCCGCCAGGCTGCAAGACCTGGTCCCCGACGCGGTTTTGGTCGGAGGATCGGCGGCAGCGCTTCATGCCGAGCACCGAGTCTCCTTCGACGATGACCATGTCATCTCCGACCTTCGGAGCCGATTCGATCAAGTGCTCGAAGCCTTGGAAGCTTCCTCCGGATGGGTGACGGCTCGGATCCGCCGCCCGGTGTTGATCCTGGGCCGATTGGACGGCGTCGAAACCGGTGTGAGAAATCTGATCCGTCGCATTCCTCTGGAAGTGGAAAGCCACCAAGTTGGAGAGCACGAGATTCGAGTGCCCACCCTCGAGGAGATCACCCGGATCAAAGCCTGGCTTTGTCTCGTCCGCAACGCCACTCGCGACTATCTCGACGTCGTCGCTCTGGCGGATCGGCTTGGCCATGACAGGGCCGCCGAAGTCTTGTACTCAATCGACGATTTCTACGAAGACCAACATGGCCCTGGCGGCCGTCGGGTAGCGACCCAGGTGGCCCGCCAGCTAGCCGAACCGTTGCCCGGCGACCTCTCCGAGGTTGATCTGGCTGCCTATCGGGGGCTGGCGGTGCGGTGGTCCAATTGGCAGACGGTGGTTGATCATTGCCGGCGGCTGGCAGTGGCGGTCCTGGAACGGGCGGGAACGGAGTGATCCATCGTCATCTCCTCTATGCCGAGGATACCGAGCCCGAGAACCTGCCCCTGGCGGCGGTGGTTGACATCCTCGATCGGGGAGACCTCGGCGATTGGGCTCCGCTGGTCCGGAGCATTCTCGCCAATCCATGCGGAAGGCTTGCCAAGAGCGTGCTCCGACTGGTAGACGAGTACTCGATGTACGGCACCTCTCCGTTGTGGCGCGCCTTTCTCGACCGGCACCGTCCCGCGGAGGGAGCAAGTCTGGCCGACTTGCGCGGGCGGGCCCGTTTCACCCAAACCTACCTGGCGGCCCGATTGGGAATCTCCCAGTCCGACCTCTCCAAGCTCGAACGCCGACCGGACGTGCGTTTGTCAACCCTCCGCGCTTTTGTCGAGGCCCTTGGAGGAACGCTCGAGCTGCGTGTTTCCATTGCAGCGGGTCGGTTTGCTCTCGTCATCTCCGATCGCTCGACGAAGGCCGATCGTTAGGCTTACTGCCACCAAATTCGTCGCCCCACGACCATCTCCAGGCAAATTTGGCGCACCACGACCCACCCCTGGTCGCCCTGCGACAAATTTCGTAGGAACCGGTCGTCCTGCGCCAAACTTCGGATCAACCACAGCGGATTAGTGGGCGTTCCTGGTCAAAGGCTTGCCGCCTAGGCGCCTCTTTATACTCGCCGCCGGTGACGCACGGACCCCGTTCTTGTTCATAGGCGCCCTGGTCGCCTCGGTGGCCGAAGAGGCCCACCACCTATCCGACGGAGGGGCGCTGGCCCAGTACGCCGGCATCCTCCTGGTTCTTCCCTTCATCGCCATGCTGCTGTGCCTCTTCTTCGGCAGCCGCATGCGACGACACGGGGCCGAGTTCGCCATCGGGGCGATGGCCATCGACTGGGTCTACGCCGTCGCTCTCTTCGTGCTCAACATCACCCAGGGAGTGGCCCGCGAGGTCCAGTTCGAGATCGCAAGGATCGGGGTTCGCAACGGCCGGCCCCTCCTCTTCGAGTTCGGCTGGGTGGTCGACGGACTCTCCACCATGATGTTCGTGGTCGTCACGACCATCTCCCTCTTGGTCTTCATCTACTCGGTCGGCTACATGCACGGCGACGTTCGGGTGCCCGGCTTCTTCGCCAATCTCTCCCTCTTCGCCGGGGCCATGCTGGTGTTGGTGGCCGCCCCCAATCTGGTGCAGCTCATTATCGGTTGGGAGGGGGTCGGGCTCGCTTCCTATCTGTTGATCGGGCATTACTGGGAACAGAAGGAGAACTCCTCGGCTGCGATGAAGGCGTTCTACGTCAACCGGGTCGCCGACCTCGGATTGCTGATCGGCACCGTGATCCTCGGACTGACCGTCGGCACTTTCCGTTTCACCGAGATCCTCGAGGCGGCCGATGCAGGGCTGGCAGCCCTCGGGGGCGTTGCGGTTGTAGCCGGGCTACTGATCTTCTTCGGAGCGATGGGGAAGTCGGCTCAGTTCCCGCTTCACGTCTGGCTGCCAGACGCAATGGCCGGACCGACGCCAGTCTCCGCCCTGATGCATGCCGCCACGATGGTCACCGCTGGCGTCTACTTAATTGCTCGCATGTTCCCGTTCTACGAAGGGATGGGGGCAGAAGTCCGCACGTGGATCCTCGGGATTGGGGCCGCCACCCTCTTCATCACCGGGCTGCTGGCTTTGGTGCAGGACGACATCAAACGCGTCCTCGCCTACTCCACCGTCAGCCAGCTCGGTTACATGGTCGCTGCGCTCGGGGCAGGCGGTTACACGGCCGGACTGTTCCACCTCTGGACCCACGCCTTCTTCAAAGCCCTGCTCTTCCTGGGAGCGGGTTCGGTGCTCCATGCCGTTCACTCGAACAACATGAGTGACATGGGAGGACTGCGAAAGCACATGCCCGTCACCTATCGAACCTTCCTGGTGGGGGCCCTGGCGCTCTCGGGAATCCCGCCGCTGGCCGGTTTCTTCTCGAAGGACGAGATCCTCGCCACCTTCAATCACGAGGGGTACACCCTGGTGATGTGGCTCGGCATCGTCGCTGCGTTTGTAACCGCCTTCTACACCTTCCGCATGGTCTTTCTGACTTTCCATGGCCATTACCTCGGTCACGGCCACCCCCACGAATCGCCCCGCGTCATGACCGTTCCTCTCGTCGCCCTAGCAGTGGGGGCGGTGGCGGCGGGTTGGATCAACATCCCGGGAGTTTTCACTGGTTTTCATCATTGGGTCGAGAACCGTGCGGTCTTCCATCCCGTTGCATCGCCGACCTCATTCGACCTCGCCGCCCTTATCCCCGGTGTGCTCGCCGGACTGCTGGGGATCGCCCTGGCTTACCTGGTCTTTTACCCCGAGCGCAACACCCAGCCCGAAAGGGATCGACTTGAGATTCCACTGCTTTATCCGCTGCTGCGAAACAAGTACTTCCTCGACGACCTCTACTGGCACGGCATCGTGTCCCCGATCAAGGGACCCATCGCTCGGGCGGTCAACTGGACCAACACTTACCTGATCGACGCGGTGGTCAACGGCGTCGCCGGTCTCTCGGTGGTCCTATCCCGATTCGTTTATGGCTCCCTCGATCAGCGGGGGATCGACGGTTTGATCGGGGGACTGTCGGCGGCGGCGGACTCCGCCGGGACGTCGCTTCGGAAGATGCAGACGGGTCGGGTGCAGCAGTACGCCACTGGATTCGTGCTGGGTACGTTGATCTTGGTTCTTTCGATCGTGGTCTTTAGATAGGAGAGGGATAACGCCATGGAGCTGCTGAACGACTGGGGCCTGACGGTGGTAGTGATGCTGCCCATCGTCGGAGCGCTGCTCATGTCCGCCATCCCTCGAGCGCAAGAGGAGATGATCAAACGTCTCGGGCTGGCGGTGACGGTAGTCACATTCCTGATCTCGCTCGCCCTTCTGTTCACCTTCGACTACGGCTCCCCCGGCTATCAGTTCGAGACCAACGTCTCCTGGATCAGCGCCATCAACGCCAACTACCACGTCGGGATAGACGGGATCAGTCTTCCCCTTTTGATCCTCTCGACCCTCGTGATGGTGCTCTCGGTGATCTATTCGTGGAACCACTGGGAGGAGCCCCGCAATCCCAAAGGCTTCCTCGTTCTCATGTTGATCCTTGCCACCGGGCTCAATGGAACGTTTGCTGCGTTGGACCTCGTCCTCTTTTTCATCTTCTTCGAGATCGTGCTTCTCCCCATGTACTTCATGATCGGGATCTGGGGCGACAAGACCGTCCGCAAGATCCCTGGCTTCGCCCGCGAGACCGAGACTCGCCTCTACGCGGCCATCAAGTTCTTCCTCTTTACGCTGTTCGGTTCGGCCTTCATGCTGCTCGGCTTCCTCGCCCTCTACTTCCGTTCGGACGTGGCAGGCGAGCGGACCTTCGACATCCCGGAGCTGGTCTCCATCGCCGCCAACACTCCCGAGGTTTTTGCCGGCCGGTTCGGCTGGCTGGTCTTTGGGGCCATGTTCTTGGGCTTTGCCGTCAAGGTGCCGATGTGGCCACTCCACACCTGGCTCCCTGACGCCCATACCGCGGCCCCCACGGTCGGCTCGGTGCTGCTGGCGGCCATCATGCTGAAGCTCGGCTCCTACGGATTCATCCGGATCTCCCTGCCGATCCTTCCCGAGGCGGCCCGGGAGTGGGCGCCGGCTATCGCCATCCTGGCCGTCATTGGGATCATCTACGGCTCCCTGGCCTGTCTGGCGCAGACCGACCTCAAACGCCTGATCGCCTTCTCTTCGGTAGGGCACATGGGATTCGTCATGCTCGGAATCGCCAGCCTCACCGACATCGGAATCAATGCCTCCATCATCGGGATGGTGGCCCACGGTCTCATCACCGGTCTGCTCTTCTTCCTGGCGGGGTCGATGAGCCATCGCTACCACACGCGGGAGATGGCCCGTCTCGGCGGCAACATGAAGCTGATGCCGATCCTCGGCGGGATCCTGGCTTTTACTGCTTTCGCCTCGCTGGGCCTGCCGGGTTTGGCTGGGTTCTGGGGCGAGTTCATGTCACTCCTCGGCGCCTATAACCCGGCTCAAGGTCTGTCTCTCACCGTCTTCCGAACGGCGATGGTCCTGGGTGCGGTCGGCACCGTCCTCACCGCCGGCTACATGCTGTGGATGCTGCAGAAGGTCAACCTGGGTGAGCCCTCGGCCGAATGGGAGCACCACGAATTCGGAGATGTCGACCGCTTCGAGCTTGCCGCCTGGGTTCCCCTCATCATCCTCATTGTCCTGGTGGGGGTGTATCCCCGCCTAGTGTTGGGCGCCACCACCGACTCGGTTGTGAGCTTGGTGGAAACGGCCTTCGGGCCGAGTGTGACTGCCTCGCTCGGCGGCGGGTAAAGCCTATGGGCTTTGAGATCGACTATCTGGCGCTCGCTCCGGAATTGATCCTGGTGGCGACGATCGTGGTGGTGCTGGTGCTCGATCTCTTGCTACCGCGGCCGGCCAAATTCCTGACCGCCATCGCCTCGGTGCTCGGGGTGTCGCTGGCAGCCCTGCCCCTGCTGGTGATGGCTGTTGACGGCGGCACCCGTGAGATGTTCGATGGCTCGTACACAGTGGACGTCTTCGCCCTCGTTCTGAAGGGTCTTTTCATCGTTGCCGGCTATCTCGTGCTCTTGATGTCCGTCGCTTACATCGAGGGCGATCGCTACTACCAGGGCGAGTACTACTTCCTCATCCTCTGCTCGATTCTCGGTTCGTTGGTGATGGCCTCCTCTCGGGACCTGATCGTCCTGTTCATCGGCCTCGAGTTGACGACCGCCCCCCTCTTCATGCTGGCCGGGTGGCGCAAAGGCGACATGAAGTCGAACGAGGCCTCGCTCAAGTACTACATCCTGGGCGTCCTCTCCACGGCGCTAATGCTCTTCGGGATGTCGCTCGTATTCGGGCTGACAGGCGAAGTGTCTTTCGCTGGAATCAGAGAGGGCATCGCCGGCGTCGCCACAGGAGAAGCGTCGGCGGCGCTGGGGATGGCAGTGCTGCTGATCATCGTCGGCTTTGGGTTCAAGGTTTCGGCGGTGCCATTCCATTTCTGGGCTCCCGACACCTACGAAGGTTCACCGACACCGGTGACGGCCTACCTCTCGGTCAACTCCAAGGCGGCGGGCTTCGTCGGCATGTTGATTCTCATGTACCTCGCCCTGCCCGGCGCCGCAGAATTCTGGGCCCCCGCCCTCTGGATCATGGCGGCCGCCTCGATGACGATCGGCAACCTGGCTGCGCTTCGTCAGCAGAACATCGTCCGGTTGTTGGCCTACTCCTCGATCGCCCAGGCCGGTTTCATGCTCGTTCCCTTTGCCGCCGCGGCAGTGAGCGGGGCCGACCTCTCCGAGGCATTCTCGGCCACGGTGGTCTACCTGGTCATCTACTCGATCATGAACCTGGGGGCCTTTGCGGTGGTGATCGCCGGGGCCCGCAAGACTGGAACCGGCGACATCGACGGTTGGGCTGGCCTGGGCTCCTACGACGCCCGGCTGGGGGTGCTGGCCACCCTCTTCTTCTTCTCTCTGGCAGGGATCCCGCCGCTGGCCGGTTGGTTTGCCAAGTTCGTGATGTTCCGCTCGGTGATGATTGCTGGGGGAACCTCGACTGTGATCCTGGCGGTCATCGCCGCGGTCAACAGCGTCATCGCTTTCTACTACTACGCACGGGTGGTGAAGGCGATCTGGCTCGACGGGGCACCCGCCACGTCCCTCGGCGACCGCGCCGACACCCCCGCCGGCTCCCTCCGCCTCGCTCTTCTCATCGCCGGTGTCCTGACGGTCCTTATCGGAATCTACCCAACGCTGGCTTCCGTCTTCGGCGACGCCTCCCGAGTCCTCGCCGCCGGCTAAAAGCGAACCCTGGGTTCTAGGCGTTGTCCTACAACGTCCACAGCCCAGAGAACGACCGAGTTAGCCCTCGAACTCCTGCTCCAGCATCGAGTAGAGGTTGTGATCGATCCACCGCCCCCGGATCAGCAGCTCCTCCCGCAGCACCCCCTCTTTCGAGAAACCGAGCTTCTTCGCCACTTTCTCCGAGCCGTCGTTACCCACCGCGATCCGCAAGACGATCTTGTGATACCCGAGCTCCTGGAAGCCAACCCGCATGATGGCCAGGGTGGCCTCGCCCGCCAGCCCCTGTCCGGTTTGGTCGGTCCGGATCCAGTAGCCGATCTCGCCGGTACGGGTGAGACGGGAGACCCCCCAGGTTGAGAGGTTGCCGAGGTGCCGGCGCGGGTCACCTTTCCGACGAAGGGCCCAGTCGTATGCCTTCCCATCCTTCCAAGCTTCGATGCTGTCGCGAATGTACATCGCGGCATCTTCTTTCCGGTAGCCGGGGTGGGCCCACGGCAGCCATTCGTTGAGCGCGGGAAGGGAAGCCTGCACAGCCTCGGTTAACGCCGAGATGTCGCGACGCGAGAAACGACGCAGGATCAGTCGCTCAGTCTGGATCCGGTCGCTGGGCATCGGGCCGAGCCTATAACGTGGCTAGGTGTCGGATCGCCTTCGCATCCTCACCGACCTCCCCGCCGACGACGGCAAACCAACCGCATCGGTCCTCGTGCCGCTCTTTGAGGACGAAACCGGCGAACTGCGCGTGGTGCTGATCAAACGACCGGACACGATGCCCACCCATGCCGGTCACATCGCTCTTCCCGGAGGTCGGCCCGGCCCCGGCGACCGCGACCCGGTCCATACCGCGTTGCGCGAGGCAGAGGAAGAGGTGGGCATACCCCAGGACAGGGTGGAGATCTGGGGCTATCTCCCGGCGATTCACACCGTCGAATTCAGCCTCATGGTCATACCTGTTGTCGGTTCCTTCGATCGGAAGATCGAGTTGATCCCAAGCCCGCGCGAGGTGGCGAGCATCTTTACTCCCGCCCTCCGGGATCTAGCCGAACCGGACCTTTGGGTATTCGAGGTCTGGCAGGGCCGACGGGTCTGGTTCTTCGACCTCGGCGGGGAGGTTCTTTGGGGTGCGACGGCGAGAATTCTTCGCTGGCTCGTTGGCCTTGACGCTCTCCCGTGATCGCGGGCGAACCTGGACTTTGGGGGCGGTCTTTGCGACCCTGGCGTCGTCCGTGTCGTCAATGACCAAGTCGACATCTCGTTGTGACGACTGCGTAAGCAGCTCGTCGAGCTGACGCTTGGTGATCTCGAGTGTCTGCATACGAGCCGCGATGGCCGGCGATGCTCCGGAAACCGTCGGTGTCTTGGCCGGTCCCGTTGGACCCTGGGCGGCGGCTTGCGAGCGGAGCTCGTCGAGCTCGCGGCGGGTTATGTCGAGGGTCTCGGCGAGAAGGTCGCGGTCGAGTTCGAGGGAGCGAAGCCTCGTGTTGGCGTGGCGGAGATTGCGATCGAAGAGCTCTCGACGGAGTCCACCCACGAGGTAGCCCAGGAGTCCGCCCCCTATCAAGCCCAGTACCAATGTGCCGAGAATCGAAGCATCGTTAATAAGAGGCCTCCCAGACCTCCTCTCGACTCTAGCCCGGAGTGGCTAGTTCGCTACCTGGGAATGGCGCAGCAGCCCGATTATGATCCCGTCGACTAGCGCTTCCCACGAGGCCTCGATCACGTTCTCGTGTACCCCCAGAGTGGTCCACGACCAGTCTCCGTCCGAGGTCTCGAGCAGAACCCGGACCGTCGCCCCGGTCCCATCCGAAGAATCGAGTACCCGTACCCGGTAGTCGGTCAGACGCAACAGGTCGATGCCCGGGTAATGACCGCGGAGTGCGGTTCGCAGCGCCTGGTCGAGGGCGTTGACCGGCCCGTTGCCTTCTCCCGTCGTCACGAGACGCTGGTCGCCGACCGCCAATTTGACGGTCGCCTCCGCTACGACATTTCCCTCCGCCGAACGCTCCACAAAGGTCCGGAACGATTCGAGCACGAAGAAGTCGTGCTCCCAACCGAGCGTCCTCCTGACGAGGAGTTCGAACGAGCCGTCGGCAGCCTCGTACTGGTATCCGCGATGCTCCAGTTCCTTTACCCGTCCCAAAACCAAACGGGCATCCTCCTCGGTCAACTGCAGCCCGAGCTCGGAGGCCTTGCTCATTACCGCCACCCGCCCGGCCTGCTCGGAAACCACCATGCGGGTGAAGTTTCCGACTCCACTCGGGGGTGTGTGCTCGTAAGCGTCGGGGCGCCGAGCGAGAGCCGACGTATGAAGACCGGCTTTGTGAGTAAAGGCCGATGAGCCGACATATGGCCGATGGGGGTCGAGGGAGATATTGACGATCTCCGCTATGTGGTGAGAAGTCGGGGCCAGTTCGGCGAGGCGATCTCGCGACAGCACCGGGATCCCCATCTTCAACACCAGGTCGGGGATGACCGAGCAAAGGTCCGCGTTTCCTGTTCTTTCGCCATAACCGTTGATGCAACCCTGAATTTGCCGGGCTCCGGCTTGAACCGCAGCCAGCGAGGATGCGACTGCACAGCCGGCGTCGTTGTGAAAGTGAACTCCGATCTCGGCTTCGGGGAGTTCGGCCGCCACTTTGCCGATGGTTTCGCTGATCTGGTGGGGGAGAGTCCCGCCATTGGTGTCACAGAGGACCAGCCGTTCGGCTCCCGCCTCGAAGGCAGCTTTCAGAACCGAAAGGGCGTACCCGGCGTTGGCGTGGTAGCCGTCGAAAAAATGCTCGGCGTCGAAGAAGACCCGTCGCTCGTGGTCGCGCAGATAAGTGACGGAATCGGCGACCATGCGGATTCCCTCGTCGAGATCGGTCCGAAGGGCCTCGCGGACGTGATAGTCCCATGCCTTTCCGACGATGCAGATCGTGGAAGTGCCAGCTGCGATGAGGGCTTGCAGTTGCTGGTCATGGCTCGCCGCCGTTTGCGGGCGGCGCGTCGAGCCGAAGGCAACCAAGGTGGCGTTGCGAAGATCGAGTTCCTTCTGCGCTCGGGCGAAAAAGGCATCGTCTTTGGGCAGAGCGCCGGGCCAACCCCCTTCCACGAAGTCCACGCCAAGGTCGTCAAGCAGCCGGGCGATCCGCAGCTTGTCTCCGACGGTAAGCGAGATTCCCTCCTGCTGCGAGCCGTCGCGCAAGGTGGTGTCGTAGATCTCGAGATTTTGTTCGGGCATATCTGCCTCATTTCGGGGAAAGCAACAAAAAACCCTTCGCTGGGCGAAGGGTCGAAGGCACACGCCTGATCTGGCGCGTGCCTATGGGATAATGATGATGTCGTAACGGGCCATCCGCCCGAAGTATCGTCCCGAAAGGGACGTCAGTCAACAGTTGATCGTCAGCAACTGTTCAGTCCGATGAGGCCAGACTTGGAGGTTCTGTGGTTTCCGCGGTCGAAAATACTTCCCCCCTCCCGGCTGCGCCGGCTCTCCCCCCTGCGGGGGGAGAAATCTCGTTTCTGGGCCTGGGTATCTCTCCCGAGTTGGTAGAGGCGCTTGAATCAGAGGGGATAACATCCGCCTTCCCAATCCAGGCTCTGACCATCCCAGATGCTCTCGACGGCCTTGATATCTGCGGCAAGGCCAAAACCGGGTCGGGCAAGACCCTTGCCTTCGGGCTGCCGATGCTCGAGATGATCGAAACCTCCGCGCCACGCCGCCCACGGGGACTGGTGGTTGTACCCACTCGCGAGCTGGCCGCGCAGGTGGCGTCGACGCTGGAACCTCTCGGTCGAGTCAAAGGAAAACGAGTGTTGGCGGTCTACGGAGGCACGTCAGTCAGAGACCAGGTGAACGCGTTGGCGAGCGGCGTAGAAGTGATCGTCGCCACGCCAGCTCGGCTTATCGACCTGCTCGAGCGCGGAACGGTGCACCTGGACCACCTGGAGATGCTCGTGATCGACGAGGCCGACGAGATGGCCGATCTCGGTTTTCTTCCCCAGGTGCAGTCGATCATGCGTCAGGTTTCGAGCGTGCACCAAACGATGCTCTTCTCGGCCACGCTCGATCATCGGGTTCAGGTTCTGGTCCGGAACTACATGAAGGATCCGGTGTTCCATGAGGTCACGTCGCGCAGAGTGACGGTCGAAACCTCCGTCCACCGCTTCCTCGAAGTGCAGTCAACCGATAAGGCACTAACTACCGCTCGCATCGCCCGGTCAGTCTCTCGCGCTCTTGTGTTTGTGCGGACCAAGAGAGGGTGCGACCGAGTGGCCGGCGACCTCAGGCGCTTGTCAGTCAATGCCAAGGCGATTCACGGCGACCTCGATCAGGCCCAGCGCGAAAAAGCGCTTCGGCAGTTTCGCAACGGCCGGTTGCCGGTTCTGGTGGCGACCAATGTTGCGGCTCGCGGTCTTGACATCGAAGGCGTCGACGTCGTGATTCACTACGACCTCCCGGAAGACTCGACGACTTACGTCCATCGGTCAGGCCGGACGGCTCGGGCCGGCGAAGCCGGGTTGGTGGTAACGCTGGTCAGCAACGAACAACTCGAGACTGCCGGCTGGATCATGAAGGAAGCGGGATTGCGTATGCCGATCGTGAGGATGTTCTCCAACGACGAGCGCCTCGATGACCTGGCTTCTTTTCATCCTGGAGAACTTCCGGAGCCGAGAAAGCGGGCGTCGTCTCGCAATCGCCGTCGATCCCGCCTGATCTAATGGTGTTGGCAGATCGCGAATTTCCCTTTAGTGTCGACTAGCACTCTTTGA
>JBOGEX010000052.1:0-20264 GCA_050741915.1 Acidimicrobiia bacterium | reverse complement strand
GAATGCCCGTATCGGCTGAAGCGAGCGGGTCGGAGATCGGTTGTCGTACTAGTCATCGTGCAGGTGGACTCAGTCCTTGCCGCCGACGAGAGACGCCCTGCCGCGCACTAACGACAACGCTACCAGCAGAAGGCGACGATAGGCCCGGCCGGGTAGGGCGCCCACCCCTGCCTGGGATTGTCATGTCCGGTCAACGTGGCGTTCCCTTCACTGGCGTGCCGCGTCCATCCCGCTCATATCACCAACCTTCACAAGGCATGAGCTCCGACCTGACCGTTCCCGTAACCGGCACTATGCGCTATCTGTTTTCCCCTTGGGCGGTTCGAGTCACCGTCTCCGCGTCGGACGGCGTCGCATGACCACACAGTTGCAACCTAACCGGTTGCGGTAAACCCGTATACTCCGCATCAGTTTGATGCAACTATGTGTCAATAAACGCCGGTAGTTCGCGATGACGTTGAACCGACAGACTCTTGCCAAGATCGACAAGCAGATCCTCTCCCAGATGGACCATGCCGAAGGGGTGCAGCTCGTCAAGGTGCCGGTGTCAGAGGCGGTGTGGTCGACCTGGCGTCGCTACTGCGAAGCTGTCGGTATCCCGATGGGTCGGGCCCTGGCAGTCCTGCTCCATCAGGAACTGGCGTCAGTGGTTGATGAAGGCATGGAGCGTGGCGCCGAGTTGCTGGGGGATCGGGCTCGGCGTCTGAACGAGCGGGAAGCATCGCTCGACGAACGAGAGCAGGACCTCGAGCAGCGTGAGATGCGGATCCCAGCTGGCGAGAAGCGCGTCGGGTTGGAGCCGAGGGCGAAGCCACTTCCATTGAAACTGGCGCCGGCGGGGATGGTGCCGAGGGTCGGTCGGAACGATCTGTGTCCGTGTGGGTCAGGTTTGAAGTACAAACGGTGCCACGGGGCCTGACGGTCAGGACTTGAGGGGCAGGCCGTCTTGTTGGAGGCGGGGACGACGAGCTCGAGATTGACTGGCAATGGGGGCGGCTTCGGGTTCGGGGTGCCGGTGGGGAAGGGCTAAAGGTCCGCCGCAGAGCTTCTCAAGCGCAGCTCGAGGCACTCGCAGGGTTTTTCCCAGGGCTATAACGGGGAGACCTTCCTGTCCGCCGGTTTGGCGCCATTGCCGGGCGAGGGTGTAGGCAGCTCCCCGGCCGATCCGCAAGACCCGGGCGGCTTCTTCGACGGTAAAGAAGTCCGGCAAAGTCGATGTGTCTCTACTCATTTCACCCTCTCACATCGTTAATTGCTGTAACGGTAGCCGCTATGCTTCCATCCTTCAACATGAAAACAGGGTAGTGACGTTCTACGTTGATCTACGTTGATGGAAGAGAATCTGCATATGTCGACCCTGTTCACCCCTAACCAACTTGTCGCCTACAACGTGGCTCGGATCCGCAAACAGCGAGGTTTGACGCAGGACCAGACCGTCGAACTGCTCACCCCCTTCCTCGGTGTCAGGTGGTCGGTGGCGAGCCTGTCAGCGGCGGAACGGTCGATCGATGGGAAACGGGTCAAGGAATTCAACGCCGACGAACTGATCGCCCTCTCCCGGGCCTTTGATGTGCCGCTGGCGTTCTGGTTCACACCCCCACCCGCTAACGAACAGTCCCGCCTCGCCACTCCCGACGCTTCAGACCAAGGCCTCCCAGTCGACACGCTATTGGACATCGTCTTCGGCCGCACCGACAACCGCCACACCCTCGAGCAAGGCCTCCTCGCCGGCCTACCAGAGCCCGAAGCGGGATCGGTTGCAGATCGGCTCGATGCCGACACGGCCCTCCGGCTCCGGCGCCAGTTGCGTGACGCCTTTGGCGACCTCGGTCAAGCCCGACAGGTACTTGAACAAGTCGCCTCCATGCTCGGACAACTCGACAACCCCGACCAGAACATGTCGGCGTCAACCGGTACACATGACAACCAGACCGAACAAGCCGACACCGGCCACCACAAGAAGACAAGGAGGAAAAGGACATGAGCCGACGGGCACTCATCCGCAAACGATGCACCAGTTGCGGCGCCACCATCCCCGACAAGATCTGCCCCAAAGGCCACCGCCGTTCGACCTGGTCGTTCACCGTCGACGTCAACCCCGCAGGGGCATCCCGGAGACAGCTCACTCGCTCGGGCTTCAAAACAAAGGCCGAGGCCCAACAAGCCCTGGATGACGTGCAGGTTTCGGTTTCTAGGAATGCCTACGTCGAGCGTTCAAACATGACTCTCGGCGCCTACATGAAGACATGGCTCGCGGGTTTGGTCACGGAAGGTCTGGCTCCAACCACTATTGCCTCGTACAAAACCAACGTCGACGCGCACATCGTTGCTCGGCTGGGATCAGTTCCGCTCGACGACTTGACGCCGGCTCTCGTGAAAGAGTTCTATTCCGAGCTCTTGACGCAAGGGCGCAGGGACGGTTCAGGTGGTCTGTCGGTGCGCACGGTCAATTACGTCGGGACGATCCTCGGTAAGGCACTCCGCGATGCCGAAGCGCAACGACTCATCAACCGCAGTCCTGCGCTTGGAGTGAGGAAGCCTCGCTCCAAAGCCAAAGTCTCGAAGCTACGGACCTGGACCGCGGAGCAGTTACGAACGTTCCTAGAACTTGTTGGGGATGATCGTCTGTACCCGATCTGGATGCTGGCGTCGTCGACCGGGATGCGTCGCTCGGAGCTACTAGGTCTGCGATGGGAGGATGTGGAACTTGACAGTGCGCGGTTATCGGTACGGCAAGCGTTGGTGCTTGTCGAGAACCGTCCCGTGTTAAGACCGACCACGAAATCAGCCGCAGCGCGCCGATCGATCTCGCTTGATATGGAGACAACGCGCCTTCTTCGCCGATGGCGGATGACGCAGTTAGAGGAGCGGATGCTTTGCGGCGAGGGTTACGAGGAGACTGGCCTGGTTGCTACTCGAGAAGATGGGTCGTGGATCCACCCGGAGCGGTTCTCGAGGTGGTTCGAGGCGCACAGGAAGAAGGCGGGTTTGCCAGCGATTCGAGCTCACGATCTCCGCCACACGCACGCCACGTTGCTCTTGCAAGCAGGCGTTCATCCCAAGGTCGTCCAAGAGCGGCTCGGCCATTCGTCGATCACTGTGACGCTCGACACGTATAGCCACGTCATCCCAGCGATGCAGGAAGACGCCGCCGAACTCGCGGCACGTCTGGTGCAGGCGGCTGGCCGGTGAGGTCGTCTGCGAACTTGACCGGTGAAACGGTCAATTGACCGATATTCTGGTATGCTCGTCAGACAATGGATTTGTCACGGCCGACGACGACGCTGCTCGGAAGGGTTGATAGTGGGGTGCTCGCGGTGCTTTATCGGTCTGAGCGACCGTTGACCGTTCGCGAAGTGCAGCGTTTGGCCGAAACCGGCTCGTATGAAGGAATCAGATTGGCCCTGAGGCGAATGGCCGAGTCCGGTCTGCTTCATGTCGACGAGCGAACCTCAGGAACGTTCTACCTCCTCAATCGAGATCACCTTGCCTATCCAGCCCTCGAGGCCCTCTTCGGCATGCGACATCGCTTTTCGCAGCTAGTCGGCGAGACAATTGAAGGATGGCCAGTGCCGCCCGTGCAGGTGTCGCTCTTCGGCTCCTACGTTCGACAAGACGGTGGGGTCGACAGTGACATCGATGTGCTGGTTGTTTTCGATGACGAGTCGTACGAAGACGATGACCGTTGGGCCGAGCAAGTTGGTTCGCTGGAGCGGTCCATTCAACAGTGGACAGGCAACACGGCCACTGTCCTGACGATGTCGGCCAGTGAACTCAAAGCCATGGCTACAGGCAAGCGTGCTACCGCCCTCTGGAAGTCTCTTCGTTCTGACGCTCTGCTGGTTTATGGGAGAGAATCGATAAAGGTGAGCCGTTGACCCAGCCTCGAGGCCGAACGAGGTCGTGTGGAGCTGGGGAGGCATGGGATCGTTACCTTCACGCGCAGAGCTTCCTCGACACGGCCGAGCTCGTCCTCGAAGACACGACGCGTGAGGGATACGCCAATGTGTCGGGAGCCCTCGCCGTTCTGGCCGGGATTGCGATCGCGGACGCCGTCTGTTGTGAGGTCTTAGGACGGCGACATCGAGGCGAAGACCATCGTGGTGCCTCAGACCTGCTCCGGCAGGTGGCGCAGGTCGGAGGACGCATGGCTAAGGATCTTGATCGGCTTCTGGCGATCAAAGACAAGACCAGCTACCAGAGCGGATTTCTGGCACGGGCCGACGCCCGCAAGGCAGTGGCGTGGGCTCGTCGAATGATCGAGGCAGGAGCCGACGTGCTCGACACCGGGAGCTGAAACCGGAGACGAATGTGGTCAGAATGTGGTCAGAGTGAGCAACGACCGAACGTGCTTTCACCAACACAGGGTGGCCGGCCACCAAAAAGCTCAATGCTGATCGAGGTTTCTGCGATGGTGCGGGCGGTGGGACTCGAACCCACATTGGGCGAACCCACCAGATCCTAAGTCTGGCGCCTGTGCCAATTCGGCTACGCCCGCAGATCTCGAACCTTGAATCGTGGGTCGCGCGAGATTTGAACTCGCAACCTTGGCGTTAAGAGCGCCCTGCTCTGCCGTTGAGCTAGCGACCCGCGCCAATTGTATCGGCGCAATTGAAGGTTTCCGCGAGGCACTCGATCCATGCCATGGTTCGGTGGAAGGCGTTCGAACTTCTTTTTACGCTGACTCGGCAGACGCCGTGGAGCCACCGGTTCTTTCGGTGACCTGTTCCGGCCGGCTTGAAGAAAGTCTTGGTAAACGCAGTGTTGGGAAGCTCTAGCTGTTGTCTCCACCAGATCTGTGCATCCGCTTCAACATTTCCATCGTGGAGGTGCAACGCAAGGACGAACTCGGCCTCGGGTTCGATATATCGCCGCACCCAAGCAATGAAAAGTCGCAACGCCCGTGCGTCGGTGTTGACCATGCTCAGTTGCGGATAGGTCTTTGCGCCCTCCGCCCAATACATCGTCGTGCCAGCGACCCATATAGGATCGAGACGTAGCTGCGCAAACGTAATCCGAGCTTGATCTCGGATGGCTTCAATTTCGAGGCAGCGCTTGCGGTTGGTGTCCTTGGGAATTCCTTCTGGCTTGGGACGCGTGCCTTGATGGCTTCGATCTGCTCTTCGGTCAGCCGGATTTCCTTGCACCAGCCGGCGAGGGTTCCTTTGCGACGCGGAGTACACCCATAATCTCTCCGTAGGTCCAGCCCTGGCAGCGGAGGCCGCGGCCGCGTTCGGCTCTCTCCCAGCGGGTCAGGCGGTCCCAAATCGGCGGCCGCTGCGAGGACTTCAGTGGGAGCAACCATGGGACGAACATATCGGTTGGGTGTGACAGGAATTCCTCACGTTCGTCCGGCCGGACCGGCGGATTTCGATTCGGTTCTCGAGATCAGAGACCAGGTGGCCGTCGACCTCTTGGGCCGCGGCTTCCATTGGAATCCCAACGTCTTGACCAGAGCACAGCTAGCGGACTGGTCCGACCGAGGCGTTCTCTTTATCGCTGAGATCAAGGGTCAAGTCATTGGATCCATCGCGGTCTGGCGACGGGACCCCGGGGGCTGGTGGCCGACGGAGGATCGGGCTGGATATGTGCGGGATCTGATGATTCACCCCCGGTTTCGTAGCCAGAATGTGGGAGCCATCGTTCTTCGGTGGGCGGAGAAATACGCCGCCGGACTAGGGCTCCAGCGCGTCCGGCTCGACTGTCTCAGCTCGAACGATCGCCTCTGCCGCTACTACATGGAGGCCGGTTACCGACGGGTGGCAACTGACACCGATGGTGTCGTCTACTTCGAGAAGTCAGTCTCTTAGGGGTCGGGATGGCCGGATTCGAACCGGCGACCTCAGCGTCCCAAACGCCGCGCGCTACCAAGCTGCGCCACATCCCGGGCGGCTCAGTTTACTGGCCGCCTTCAACGCTCCTCCAACAGGAAGTCGACCAAAGCGTCGATCTCGGTATCGGTGAGATTGAGATCGGGCATCTCAGCGATCGTGGGACCAAATCCAGGCACATAGAAGGCCGCCGGCGTCGAGAGCGACTGAGCAATGTATTCCTCGGCCGATAAGCCCTCCACTCGTTCACCAGCCGTTTCGCCGACAGACCTCAGATCGGGTCCGATCTGTCCGGTGGTCGCCAGACCCTGGATGCTGTGACAGCCGGTGCAACCCTTGGAGAGAAAAAGCAACTCTCCTCGAGACTGTGCACCTTCGGCCGCGGCTGGGGGAGTCGAGTGATAAGGAGACGGTGGCGATCGCCAAAACTATGGCGAGGGCCACCGTCAACCAAAGTCGGATCAGCTCACTCCGCACTGATTGGCTGAGGCCGACGGCGCTGGCGGGTCAGAGTCACGATCTGCACCGCGATCAAACCGATCGTGATCGCCAGAGCGAGAGGAAGCAGCCAGGCCAAAGGCGAACTCATCAACGCGGCGGCCGCGCCAGGACTGACGGAAATCGGTCCCATCGGATGGGTTCCAAAGTCGCCCTGAGATACCTCCCAGGTCCAGAGGCCAGATTCGGGGAAGGTGACCGTCACCTGGTACCGCCCTCTTTCCGAGAGCCGGGCGGCGGCAAACGTCGTGACCTCTCTGTCGGCCCCGATGACGCGAACCTCGCTTTGTCCAACGTCCACGGGGTTCACGCCGTGTTGCAGGACCGTGTAGGTCAAGTCGTAGCTGGCGCCCGCCTCGAACTCGGAGGGCAGCTCATCGAAGGAGGTGAGAGCCCACCCTCCAGCGAGGGCGGACACGGGGATGGCCAACAGAGCCACCGTCATCAGTACTAACAATCGAGCTCGAGCCATTGTTTGCTCCCTTCTTCGGCTCAACATTGTGCTTACACCGCGAGAGCCAAAGTGGTTCCCAGGCGGAACGATTCAGTTCCGAGCGGTGTAATGGACGAGTGAGCGAGCAAGTGGAGGGCCGTCCACTGGCTGAAAGCCTGTTGATCGAGTCGGCAAAGAAGGGAGACCCGGGGGCGTATGGGGAACTGGTCCGCGCCCATCAAGACATCGCCCGTCGTGTTGCCTACCTCGTTCTTCGCCGCCACAACGAGGTCGATGATGTCGTCCAGGACGCCTTCGTGAAAGCTTTTCGTGCTCTCAATCGATTTCGATCGGGGGCAGACTTCCGTCCCTGGATCCTGCGGATAGTGCGCAATGAAGCTCTCAATCGTCTACGGAGCACCGACCGCCGTGATCGGCTCACGCTCAAGGTCGCCAGCGCTTCGGGAGATGCGGCCCCATCTCCCGAAGCGATGGTCGTCGAAGCTGAGAAACGAGATGTCGTACTCACCGCGGTCGAAGACCTCCCCCAGAAGCTGCGCGTGGTCGTCGAGTGTCGATTCTTACTCGGGCTTTCCGAGGCGGCGACAGCCAACCTGCTTCGGATTCCGTCCGGAACTGTGAAGTCGAGGACCAGTCGGGCGATGGATCGCCTCCGAGTGAGCCTGGCAGGGTTCGAGCAATGAACTGGACTGACGAGCGCATTCAGACGGCGCTTCGGTCGCTGGCCACCGCGATCGATTGGCCTCGTGGTCCGGACCTTGCCGCCAAGGTGGCGAGTCGGACTACGGCCGCGCCAACTGGCACTCGACGATGGTTGGTCCTGGCCGCCGCTGGGCTCGCCATCCTCCTTTTCTCGTTCACGACACCCGGTCAAGCAGCCTTCGCCTGGCTGCTTCGGGTCAGTGGAATTCGAATTGAGATGTCCGAACCTTCGGCGCCTCTCAGGCCCCCAACCACATTGGTCGGTGGCATCGAGACGTCATTCGTCGAAGCCGAGGAAGCAGTCGGGTTCGATCTCCGCCGGCCCCAGGCTCTTGAGGCTCCGGACTCGGTTCAGCTCTTGAGATGGGGCGGCGGGCAGCAGGTGGCGATGATCTGGAGCGAGTCCAAAGATCTGCCGGAGGTTTTCGACACCGGGATCGGTCTCCTCCTGATCCAGTTTGCGGCAAGGGTCGACGAGCAATTGCTCATCAAGGAGGCATCAGAGGCGACCCAGATTGAACCTGTTCGGGTCAGCGGGGCGATGGGTTATTTCCTGTCGGGGGCGCCCCACACCGTCTTTTTTGAGAACCCCGACGGACTGATCGCTAATGACGAGATCCGACTGACTGGGAACGTCCTCGTGTGGATGTCGAACGGCGTCACCTATCGAATCGAATCCGCCCTGGGACTGGAGGAGTCGCTTCGGATCGCCGAGTCTCTCGACTGACAGCCGCCGGTAAACTTGCGGCCTGCGCGGGTGTAGCTCAATGGTAGAGCTCCAGCCTTCCAAGCTGGTGGTGAGGGTTCGATTCCCTTCACCCGCTCGAGCTTTGTCGTTCTGTGGGCTGTAGAGGTTGTAGAACAACCTCTACAACCCAGGGTTCGTGTTAGTGAGGCCCGTCGCCATCGGTCACTCGCCTCGGCTTTAGAATTGATGCGACCACGGCGCCCCCGTAGCTCAGAGGACAGAGCAGGAGCCTTCTAAGCTCTTGGTCGGGGGTTCGAATCCTCCCGGGGGCACCCGGCGAGGTCGGCAGGAATTCAGGCATGGTGGCCGTAGCTCAGGTGGTTAGAGCGCCAGGTTGTGGCCCTGGAGGTCGGGGGTTCGAGTCCCCTCGGTCACCCCACCCTCCCGATTGTCGGGAGAATATCCGACGACAAGCGAGAGGATGCAAATGACGGTGCGGGAGGTCGGTCCCTTCGAACGACTCGTAGTCGTGAACTTGAGCGACGCCGACATCGACGCCGCCAAATCCGCCGCCGCTCGGCGCCTTTCGAAGGACTTGAAACTGGCCGGATTTAGACCCGGCAAGGCGCCCCGGCCAGTGGTCGAAGCGGCCGTGGGTTCGGCTCGGCTCCGCTCTGAGGCAATCGACGATCTGATTCCACAGCGTCTCCAGTCAATCCTGGAGAACGAGGATCTTTCACCCGTCGTGAACCCCCACCTCGAGAGCATGAACGAAGTTGACGGGGGGGTCGAAGCAGAGGTTCGAGTGACTCTCTGGCCGGCCCTCGAAACTGTTCCGGACTTCCGGGGCCGTGAGATCGTGGTCTCGAGTCCCGAGCTAACCGAAGACGACGTCCACGAAAGCATCGAGAGAATGAGGAATCAGTTTGCGGCCCTCGAGACAGTCGACCGCCCTGCTGGGCACGGGGACTTCGTTTCGGTCGACATAACCGCCACTGAGGGCGAGACCGCGCTTGCAGAAACCAACGCCGAGGAGTTGTTGTACGAGGTGGGCTCGGGACTGCTCGTGGAAGGAAGTGACGAAGAGCTCTTGGGCAAGTCGGCAGGTGATGTCGTCACCTTCATGAGCAAGCTGCCCGAGGGCTTCGGAGAGCGGGCCGGCATCGAGGCCTGGTTCACGATCAAGGTCAATGAGGTGAAATCCAAAGTATTGCCCAATGTCGATGACGAATGGGTCCAAGAGGTCACCGAGTTCGAGAGCGTTGACGAGCTGGAAGCCGAGTTGCGCCTTCGCCTGGCACGTACCAAGCGTTTGGCCGCGGCTCGCGAACTGAGAGCGACCGCCCTCGACCTTCTCGCCGACGAAACCCAGGTCGAAATACCCGAACCGCTGCTTCGGGCGGAGATGGCCGACCTTCTCCACCGCTTCAGTCATCGGCTCGAGAGCAACGACATCACTCTCCAGGATTACATGGAGGCAACCGGGATCGACGGTCCCGACCTCGAAGCCGACCTGCGATCGCAAGCCGAGAAAAGCCTCAAAACCCGTTTGGCCTTGGAAGCGGTGGCCAAGGCCGAGGGGATAGAGGTAACCCCCGAGGAGTTAACCGCAGAGATCAATGCTCTGGCGACGATGAGCGACGACCCTGAGGGGGTGATCAAGGCGATGACCGAGGGTGCGCGGGCCTTGTCAATGGCTGGTGATATCCTTCGTAACAAGGCCCTTGCAGCGGTTCTCGGCGGGGCCAAGACTGTCGACGCAGAAGGCAATCCGGTCGAACTCGGCACCGAGATGGCTGAAATAGCGGAAGTGGAAGCTCTTCCGTTGGAAGAGGAAGTGGTTGAGGCCGAGATCGTCGCAGAGGAGGCCTGAAGTGAAGAATTATGTGATCCCAACCGTTTTTGAGCAAACGAGCCGTGGCGAACGGTACTTCGATATCTACAGCCGGCTGCTGAAGGACCGGATCATCTTCCTCGGTACGCCTATCGACGACACCATCGCCAATCTGATCATGGCCCAGCTCCTTCATCTCGAAAGCGACGATCCCGACAAAGACGTATTCCTCTATATCAATTCGCCCGGTGGATCGATCACCTCACTCTTTGCCATCTACGACACGATGCAGTACATCAAACCCGATGTGAATACCGTCTGCATGGGGATGGCTGCCTCCGCTGCCGCCGTGATCCTCGCCGGCGGGACACCCGGGAAGCGCTTCGCTTTGCCCCATGCCCGAGTGATGCTTCACCAGCCTCATGGTGGAACCCAGGGACAGGCCAGCGACATTGAGATCCAGGCCCGATTGATCGTGCAAATGCGGGAACAGCTCAACCGGATTTTGGCCGACCACACCGGGCAAACCTATGAAAAGGTGTCTCAGGACACCGAGCGGGACTACTGGATGGTGGCCGAAGACGCCGTCACCTATGGAGTGGTCGATTCAATTCTCACGCGTCGCGAGCTGTCTGCGGTAGCCTCCAACTAGGAGGACCTGCCACTGAGGAGGGTTTGATGGCGAAGTTCGGCGACGGGGTGGACCTGCTCAAATGCAGCTTCTGTGCCAAGTCTCAAAAGCAGGTCAAAAAGCTGATCGCCGGCCCCGGCGTCTACATCTGCGACGAGTGCATAGACCTCTGCAACGAGATCATCGAGGAGGAGTTTTCCTCCACTCCCGAAGTCAGCTTCACCGAGCTCCCAAAGCCGATCGAGATCTCCACGTATCTCGATGACTACGTCGTCGGCCAGGACCACGCCAAGCGGAAGCTGGCCGTCGCGGTCTACAACCACTACAAGCGTATTCGCTCCGGCGAGCATCGACGCGACGACGTCGAGTTGCAGAAGTCAAACATCATCCTGATCGGTCCCACGGGTTGCGGAAAGACGTTGCTGGCGCAGACTCTCGCCCGGCAATTGAACGTGCCGTTCGCTATCGCCGATGCCACCGCCCTGACAGAGGCTGGTTATGTCGGTGAGGATGTCGAGAACATCCTCCTCAAGCTGATTCAAGCCGCCGATTTCGACGTCAAGCGTGCCGAGCAGGGGATCATCTATATCGATGAGATCGACAAGATCGCCCGCAAGGCCGAGAACCCATCCATCACTCGGGATGTGTCAGGGGAGGGGGTACAGCAGGCGTTACTGAAAATTCTGGAGGGAACCGTGGCATCGGTTCCTCCCCAGGGAGGTCGCAAGCATCCTCACCAGGAGTTCATACAGATCGACACCTCCAACGTGCTGTTCATTTGCGGAGGTGCTTTCGCCGGACTCGATGACATCGTGTCGGCTCGAATCGGCAAGAAGCAGGTCGGATTCGGGGCCGAGGTGCGGTCCCGGCATGACATTCGGGCTGCCGAGCTCTTGTCTCAGGTCATGCCGGAGGATCTCATCAAGTACGGCCTCATCCCGGAGTTCATCGGCCGGCTGCCGGTGGTAGCCACCGTCGAGGATCTCGACCGGGAGCAGCTCGGTCGCATCCTCACCGAACCCAAGAACGCCCTGACCAAGCAGTACGCCCGAATGCTGGAGATGGACGGGGTGGAGCTGGTCTTCCAGGAGGAGGCCCTGGCCGAGATCTCCGAGCTGGCCATCAAGCGGGGGACTGGCGCCCGAGGTCTGCGAGCAATCCTCGAGGAAATACTCCTCAACACCATGTATGACATGCCCTCCAGATCTGACGTCGGGCGGGTGGTGGTGGACGCCGAGGCGGTCCGGAACAAGACCAACCCCACCCTGATTCCACTTCCCGACGTTTTGCGGGAGCGCTCCGCTTAGACATTTGGGTCGAAAGACCCGACGGCTCGGGTGGCGGCCCTGCCGACACGCTTGTAATTTCCCCTTAACGGTCTCGGTTTCAAGTACCGCGATCCGGTTACATTGGATTAACAGGCGCCATTGAGGTGGCGGGGCAATCGGGAGGCAACGTACATGAGAACGCTGGCGCACAGGCGCAGCATCGGAATAGCGGGGGTATCACTGCTTCTTGCGTCAGTGTTCGTGGTAATGGCAACCCCTGCGGAAGCCGTTTCTTTCTTTCCAGGCAATTGCAATTCAGAGAATGGCTGGCCGCTGACAAATCCGACCTCCGGAGACTGGGGTTCGATTGCCAACAATGGCAACGGATCTCTTACCGTCAATCTGAACGCGGGTTACAGCCTTGACCTCTGCGTAAAGGGCGGCGACGGCTACAACGTTTATTCGATCAGCACTCCTGGGCTCTCGGGTCCCTACTTCCCGCCAGCGAATTGCGGGCAACCGGACAATCAGTGCGGACTCTCGCATTGGTCGATTAGGAACGTGGTCTTTGTCGAGCCGACCTCGACCTCGACCTCGACTTCGACCTCGACCTCGACCAGCCAGCCGACTTCGACCTCGACCTCGACTTCGACGTCGACCACGACGACGTTGGGCTCGTCCACGACAGTCGCTCCCACGACCACGATCGGCTCCAGCACCACCGCTGGCCCAACCACAACCCAAGCACCGACAACGACAACGGTGGGCTCTACCACCACGCAGGGAACGAGCCCAACCACCTCTCCCTCGACAACCACGACAACGACCGGCGGAGCAAGCGGGTCGGGGCCGTCATCGTCGAGCACCACTGTCACGGTGCTGGGGATCCAGGTGACAGCTCCGGTTGTCGCTCAGGTCACACAAGTGACGCTGCCCTTCACGGGCTTGCCGGCCACATCGATGGCCTTTGGAGCAGCCGCGCTGGCGGCCTTGGGCCTCATGCTTTTAGCCGCCTCCCGTGGTCCGGCTGAAAAGGTGTCGAGCCGCTCTTGGGATTGAGCGACAGCAGGTAGGCCGCGAGGTCATCCCGCGGAATCACTAGTTACATCGTCCCGAGAATTTCTGGGCTCTAGACGTAGGTAGGCCTCCAGCTACCTTGAGTGGTCTACGGCCACAAGTAGTGGCTGGGGCGATTGGGAGGCTTTGATTCTCATCCCGTAGGCGGGCACCTGGGGTGAGTGGAGCCAGTGGTGCGACCGGCCTGTTTCGCAAAGCGATACGGGAGGCATTCATGCGCGGGCTGGAAATGAGGAGAGCGGCGGGGGCGACAGGCGTGTTCCTGCTCTGCGTTTCTCTCGTCGTCACAGCGGGAATTCCTGCGTTGGCGACGCACGTTGAGCCGGTTTTCGTTTCGGGAAATCAGAACTGCGAGGCCGCGACGGGCCTCGACGAGATATTCCGAGACCAAAGCAATCCGATTCAGAGCGGAAATCACGACGTAGATGGCGACGCCGACGACGACATCTTCATCAGCGTCAATGGCAACACCTTTGATTGGTCGACCGACGAAGGTCTTCTTATTAGTGCGGTTTTTGTTAAAGGCGGGCCCGACGGCAACCTCTACAACTACACGCCTTCCGGGGCGACTTCTGATACAGGGTTGCACGCGCCCGTGAATCCACGGAACGGCCAGTTCTTCGGCCTGAGCCATATCACCTTCTGCGTGCCCGAGGAGCCGCCGGCAACGACAACGACCGCTCCGACCACGACGTTGGCTCCGACCACGACCTTGGCTCCGACCACGACCTTGGCTCCGACCACCACCTTGGCTCCGACCACCACCTTGGCTCCGACCACGACCTTGGCTCCGACCACGACCTTGGCTCCGACCACGACCTTGGCACCGACCACGACCTTGGCTCCGACCACGACCTTGGCTCCGACCACGACCTTGGCTCCGACCACCACAGTTCAGGAGACCACCACCACGGTCGAACAAACCACGACCACGGGTGAGCAAACCACGACCACGATGGCTTCCACCACAACCCTGGCGCCGAGCACCACGGTTGAGGCTGAAGTTGCCGGGATTCAGGTCTCTGCTCCCGCCGCCGCTCAGGTAACTCAGGCAACCCTGCCTTTCACCGGGGTATCGACTACAGGACTCGGAGTGATCGCCGCTGCCCTGGGAGCGACGGGACTCATGCTCTTGGCGATATCTCGACGAGTTGAAGAGAAGGACGCGCTCCGCAGCTGGAACTAGCAGCTCTCTGAAATCGCTTGCCAAACGGGGGGTCCCGGCTAACGGGGCCCCCGTTCTGGTGATCTAGAGGTCGTATTCTCCGATCAGCCGATGGATTATCACGCCGCTCTGGCTTATCTCGACGCGCACATCGCTCAGGGGATGAAGCCAGGGTTAGAAAGGATCGGGGCTCTCCTCGAGATGATGGGACACCCCGAGCAGGGCTACCCGATAGTTCACATCGCCGGCACCAACGGCAAGACCTCGACCAGCCGTATAGTTACCGCGATCCTGGCCGCTCACGGACTTAATGCCGGCACTTTCATCTCGCCGCATTTGCAGCGACCAGAAGAGCGCATCGGAGTCAACGGACGCCAAGCCAGCGAAGAAGAGTTCGCTCAAGCGATAAGCGATGTCGCGGCTTTCGCTGAGATCTTCGAGGGCAGAGGCGAAGATCGATTGACCTATTTCGAGCTCACCGCTGCAATGGCCTTCGCCTGGTTCTCAGAGATGGCCGTCGACGTCGGAGTGGTCGAGGTCGGCCTCGGCGGTCGGCTGGATGCGACTAACGCCGCTCGAGGTGACGTAGCCGTTATCACTGGCATCGATTTTGACCATACCGAGTTCCTGGGTGACTCACTAGCTGCTATCGCCGCCGAGAAGCTCGCTATCACCAAGGAGGGGGCAACTCTTGTTACCGGCCCGTTGCCTGCAGAGGCTTGGGAAATCGCCGCGCTAGTCGCCGACAACCAGAAGGCACGGCATCTCGCCTACCAAAAAGACTATGTGTTGGAGGGGTCAAGCCCGGCGGTCGGTGGCTGGCTTAGTGAGGTGTCGGGAGTCGAAGGTGATTACGACGATCTCTTCCTTCCGCTTCTCGGCCGCCATCAAGTTGTCAATATGACGGTCGCGATCGCGGCTTGTGAAGCGCTTCTGGGCCGGGCGCTCGACGCCGATGCGCTTCGTCATGGTTTGGAATCAGTCACGTCCCCGGGCCGGCTAGAGCCAATAGCGTCGAATCCCCTCGTCGTGATCGACGGCGCCCACAATCCGCAGGGCTTCGCCTCACTCGCCCGAGCCCTTGACGAGAGTTTCGAGCCTCGTCGTTGGGTGCTTCTTTTTGCCGCGATGAAAGAGAAGGACATTTCCGCCATGCTCCGAGAACTGACTGGACGGACCCACGCTGCGATCGTCACGTCCTCTGGAGCCGATCGTTCCTTTCCGCCCGAGGATCTGGCGGTCATCGTCGGTGAGGTTCTCGCGATCGAGGCTCAGGCCTATCTCGAACCGGAGGAGGCACTGGCAGCTGCGCGCCGGTTGGCGGGATCGGAGGGTGGGGTGGTGGTGGCGGGATCGCTCTATCTGGTTGGCATCATCCGCAGCATCGTCCAGGGAGCAGGCCAGCCTCAGAGGAACGAGCGCTGATTCGGTTACCGTCGAGGGCAATGGAACGCACCTTCATCATGATCAAGCCCGACGGCGTCTCTCGGGGCCTGATTGGGGATGTCATTGGGCGATTCGAAGGCAAGGGACTAACTCTCACCAAGCTCCGAATGCTCACAATTGACGAAGGATTGGCTCGCCGTCATTACTCCGAGCATGTCGACAAGGCGTTCTTCGGCGACCTCCTAGGTTTCATCACCTCTGGTCCCGTCGTGGCGATGGAGTGGAGCGGCGACGGCGCAGTCGATGCCGCTCGCTCTTTGATGGGCGCGACCGATCCGATGGAGGCAGGCCCAGGCACGATCCGGGGGGACTTTGGTTTGGCGGTGACGCAAAACATCGTCCATGGCTCTGATAGCCCGGAGTCGGCCGAGCGGGAGCTTTCGCTGTTCTTCGGCTGATCTGACAGCCACTGCTGCCGGACCTACACTCCGCCGGTCCTTTTTCCGGCTTCCCGTTTCTGCTATGGCCGAAAATCTGTTCTCATTCGCAGGCCAAGACATGGCCATCGACCTGGGTACCGCCAACACCCTGGTGTTTGTTCGCGGACAGGGCATTGTGCTGAACGAGCCATCGGTGGTGGCGATCAACGTCCAGAACGGTCGGGCGTTGGCCGTGGGGATGGAGGCCAAGCGCATGATCGGTCGTACGCCGGCCTACATCAGGGCGATACGACCCCTTCGCGACGGAGTCATCGCCGACTTCGACATCACCGAGAAGATGCTCCGTTACTTCATCCAAAAGGTGCATCGGCGGCGCTGGGCTCGTCCTCGCATCGTCGTCGCCGTGCCATCGGGAATCACTCCGGTCGAGCGTCGGGCGGTCGAGGAAGCTGCTTATCACGCGGGTGCTCGCCGGGCCTACACCATCGAGGAGCCGATGGCCGCGGCCATCGGGTGCGGCCTCCCTATCGGAGAGCCGTCAGGCTCGATGGTGGTCGATATGGGGGGAGGCACCACCGAGGTGGCGGTCATCTCGCTGGGCGGCATTGTCGTTAGTCGTTCGATTCGCACCGGTGGGGATGAGCTCGACGAGGCGATCATCGAGTGGGTGAAGAAGGAGTACAACGTGCTGCTCGGGGAGCGCACCGCTGAGCAGGTAAAGATGGCGATCGGCTCGGCTTGGCCGTACGCGGACGAACCCTCTGCCGAGGTGCGCGGTCGCGACCTCGTCACCGGCCTTCCCAAGACAATTCTTCTGTCGAGTCCTGAGATTCGGGAAGCGATCGACGAACCAGCTCAAGCCCTCATCGACGCGGTCAAATTCACTCTCGACAAGACGCCGCCGGAGTTGGCCGCCGACATCATGGAGAGGGGAATCGTCCTCACCGGGGGAGGAGCATTGTTGGTGGGACTCGATGAGCGCCTAGCTCATGAGACCGGAATGCCGATCGTCACTGCCCGCAGGCCGCTGCAGTCGGTGGCGCAAGGCTCGGGAAAGTGCCTGGAAGAGTTCGAAACGCTGCTTTCCTCCTCCGCTCGGCCATGAGCCAGCCGGCCCGTCCGGCGTCCGCTGAAGAATCACCGACATGATGGTGGATCGGGAATCGCGCCGGGATCGGACGCTCCCGATGTTCATAACCCTCGTGGTCCTCGCGTTTCTGATGATGACCTTCGATGTCCGCCTCGCCGGCGGTGGCCTCAGCCGGGGAATTCGGAGCGGTGCCCTGGGCGTGGTGGCCCCGTTGCAGAACGTGGCGGCTGCGGTCATCGACCCAGTGGCCGATCTTTCGGACACTCTGGCCGGATTGGCAACGCTTCGAGCCGAAAACATGGCTTTGCGTCAGGAGGTGGCTCGGCTCCAGGCGGAGCTGGCGGGATCGCAGGATCTGATGGCGCGGCTGCGGGTTCTCGAAGAGCTGAACAATCTCGAGATCCTCGATGCCGAGACCGCTCAGGTGGCTGCGAACGTCATCGGTCGCCCCGATCCCTTCGGAGCCAGCTTCATCATCGACAAAGGTTCCGACGAAGGCGTCGCCCTCGGACATCCGGTCGCCGATCCCTTTGGGTACGTTGTGGGAAAGGTGGTGGAGGTGTCGCCGTCTCATGCGACAGTGGTTCCGATCACCCAGGATCGAGAAGCGGTGACGGTCTTGGTCGATGGCCAGGTGGGAAGCCTCGCCAGTCGCTTCGGATCCGACTTTCTCGACCTCGAGGTATTCGACGCGGTTGAACCTTTGCAGGCCGGCGACCTGGTCGTCACGAGTTCCGTTTCACTCACCTTTCCGCAGGGGCTGCCTGTGGGCGAGGTAGTAGACGACGCCGGGCTGGAAGGAACCTCGATCTCGGCCGCGGTGCGCTTATTCGCCGACCCCGATTCGCTGCGAGTAGTGGTGGTGATCACCTGGCCGCCGGAGCCGGGCGAGGTCGAAATAGGCACCACCACCACTGCTCCTTCTGCCACCAGCACGACCCCGACGAGTGCCGGCGGATGAGAGGCAGCCGGTCAGTTGTCCTCGCCCTGGGCATGGCCCTGATGGGACTGGTCGTCCAGGCCACGCTCTTTCGTCGCTTCAACTGGCTCACCCCCGACCTGGTGGTGCTCGTCGTTTGCGCCTCAGCCCTCACGCTCCATCCGACCGCGGCACTGCTCGTGGGATTCCTGGCAGGAGCGATGGTCGACTTGTCGATCGCCAGCTCCGTCCTTGGCTTACGGGCCCTTGTGTACACCGTGATCGCCTACCTTGCCATCCGAACCCGGACCCGGGCCGAGTCCGGCTTCTTGGCGGCCGGGATCTGGATGGGGCTTTTGACTGCCGCCTCCGTCGTTCTTTTACTGGTGGTCGGGATCACCTTCGGGCAATCAGGCGAACTGGGCTCTCAGATCGTGCCTCGTCTGGTCCAGGTGCCGCTTTCCAACTTTCTCATCGGCTCTCTGTTGGCCGTCCCTCTGACTAGGTTGCTGCAACCGGGACGAGGAGTAACGGCGTGAAATTCGGAGCACGGTTAACCGTTCTCGCCACCGTCTTCTTCGCCATGTTCGGCGTCGTTGGAATTCGCCTCTGGTTCGTGCAAGTCGCCGAAGGAGCCCAAAGCGCGGAGATCGTTGAAGAGCAGACGTGGGTGCAGATCCGAAGCGAACCGGCGCGTGGCGACATATTCGACCGAAATGGGGTGATGGTGGTCACGAGCCGTTTTGTCCCGCGGCTAGTGGTCGACCGCCGCTTCATCGATCCCGACCAAAAGGAAGCCCTCATCCAGAAGCTCTCAGGTCTCCTCGGCCTGCCGGCGGCCGACATCGAAGCGAGCTACGAGGCCGCTGGACTCAATGGGCGCTTCCCCGTCACCGAGGTTTCCACCGACACTGCCTATCGGATTAACGAGCAACTCAGCGGGCTGCCGGGGGTCAGCATCGAGAAGGTGCCGCAAAGGGTCTACCTGGCCGGGCCCACGGCCGCCCATGTCGTTGGACATCTCGGCTTGCCGGATGTAGCCGATCTCGAGGAACGGCCCGAGCTCGATCTCAACGCCCGCATCGGAAAACTGGGGGTGGAGAGGGTGTACGACGAGCTTCTCCAGGGGACGGCGGGATACGGCGAATTGCGTCTCAATCGCCAGTCCGAGGTGTTGGAGGAATCAGAACCGGTTGACCCGATCCAGGGAGCGTCGCTCTATCTCACGATCGATCTGCGGTTGCAGGAAGTGGTGGAATTGGCCCTGGAAAGCGGTCTCTTCTTGGCCAACGAGGTCAAGGACGAGGATCGAACTAGCGGACTCGAGGTCAACCACGATGCGTTCCGGGCGGCGGCGGTTGTGCTCGACGTCACCAACGGCGAGATTCTCTCTTTGGCCTCGATTCCGGACTTCGATCCGTCGCTTTTTGTCGGGGGAGTTGACGCCGCCACCTTCTCCGCTCTCAACGACTCGAAGGCGTTCAACAATCTGGTTATCGCCGGGCTATATCCGCCGGCCTCGACGTTCAAGGCCATCACCTACGTTGCGTTCGAAGAAGAGGATCTCCCCCTCCCGTCCGATCTTCCCGGGGTGGACGCGGCTGACGGTCTTGTGCATTGCAACGGAACCTTGCGTTTGCCTGGCTTCGAGGAGGGAAGCCAGCAGATCTTTCGCGACTGGTACACCGGCGACAAGGGATGGCTCGACCTCCATCACGCCTTCGAGCAGTCTTGCAACATCTACTTCTGGTCGATCGCCCTCGGAACGTGGGGGGAATACAAGCTGACCGATCAGGAGAGCATCATTCAGACGTGGGCCCGTTCGCTCGGGTTTGGAAAGAGGACCGGCGTCGACCTGACCGGCGAGGCGGGCGGCATCGTCCCCGACCGCGCCCTCTTCGAGGAGTGGAAGGAGTACCAACTCGAGAATCCTGACGCTCCCGCCCGATTGGAACGGAGCCGTCTCGACTTGGCCGAAGGGCCTTTCTTGGGCGGCGATCTGATGAACTTTGCCATCGGACAGGGCGAGCTCACCTCGACTCCACTTCAGGTTGCTCAGGCGTATGCGATGCTCATTAACGGGGGTCAGTCGTTACAGCCCCACGTTGTCTCCCGAGCCGTGAACCGCGATGGCTCGGTCGCCTTTCAGAGTGATGACAGACTCAGTCAGCATGTCGACCTCAGCCCCGAAGTGCATTCGTCCTTGCTGGCTGATCTGAATCGGGTCGTCACCTCCGGCACTGCCGCGGCAGCCTTTCGCGATTTCGGATCGAGCCTCGAC
>JBOGEX010000051.1:0-3767 GCA_050741915.1 Acidimicrobiia bacterium | reverse complement strand
CTCTCGGGTCCCTCGGCCTCACAGGCGGTGCTCATGCTGGTGGCGTTCTGCGCGATCCTTCTCCCGCTGAGCCTGTGGCTTTATGGACGAGCCCTCGAATACGGGCGGAAGTTGGGCGTCCTCAGTGGCTACTGACCCTTCGCAACATCAACCGGTTTTTCCCTTCATCGTTGGCAGCGGTCGCTCGGGCACCACTCTGGTGCGGGCAATCTTCTCCTCTCACCCTGACCTGGCGGTGTGTCACGAGTCTCATTTCATCCCCCATCTTGCCCGCAGGAGATATGGGCAAGGAGCGTCGATGAATCGGGAGCGCCTGCTGGCCGACCTCTTCGCCGATCCCAACTTCCGGCGTATGGGCTTTTCCCGGGACGAGGTGCGGGCGGCGATCGACCCCACGTCGTCGTATGCCGAGGCAGTTCGCCGAATCTTCGGCCTGTTCGCCGCCCACCACGGCAAGCCCCGCTACGGGGACAAGACCCCGAACTACGTCCAGCATCTTCCTTTGCTGGCCCGGCTCTTTCCCGAAGCCCGCTTTTTGCACGTGATTCGGGATGGCCGTGACGTTGCCGCCAGCCTGGTCGAGCAGCGTTTCGGCCCGGAAAGTGTCGGCGAAGCAGCCATCTATTGGAAGAAGTGTGTCGATCGGGGCCGCCGGGCCGGGTTCCAGCTCGGACCCGAACGGTACCGCGAAGTCCGTTACGAAGACCTGATCGGCGACGCGGAGCGAATCGTCAGCTCGCTCTGTTCGTTCTTTCATCTCACCTTCGATGAGAGGATGCTTCGCTACTTTGAGCACAGCGAGGATTGGATCCCCGAGACCAAACGAGCCCGAGCTCACCACCAGAACCTCGTCAAGCCGATGACGAAGGGACTTCGAGATTGGCGCCAGCAGATGCCAGCGAAAGAGGTGGCGTTGTTCGAAGCGCTCGCCGGGGCCAGCCTCGATGCGTTCGGTTATACCCGCGCTGCCGGTCACCCAGGGCTCGGCACCCGTCGAGCGGCCGTGTCCGCCAGCTACGGCTGGCTACTGAAAAGGGCTCGCAATCTGGCCGGGCGCCTGCGCAAGCGCGGCTAGCGGGCTCCGACTTACACGACCCCGAGGCTCCTGAGAATTGGGTAACCCTCTTGGGCTACGGGCAACTTGTGCTGCACCGGAAAGTGGGCGAAGTCGACCAGCTCGCTCACTCCTTGCTGCTTGAGGACCCGATCGACATCCATGATCGCAAACCCCATCTCGGCCGAAAGTTGAGCCAGCGCCAGGTTGAAGCGCCGGCGGCGAGCGGCATGACCGGGACCGACAAGCTGGTAATTGTGGGTGGGGTTGGAAGGGTCGACCTCGAGGGTGTTGAAGACGATTACTTGGGCGTTCAGTCGCTCATTGAGGATCCGAATGATCTTGCGCAGATTGTCCTGATACTCTTCCGGCTCGATCTTGCCGACCGTCTCAAATCGCTCCGCGAACCACCGCGCGGCGTCGAGATCGGTCATCGCCTTCTCCAACGATTGGTTTCGCCACCAGCCACCGATATCGACCAGAAAACCATGCTCGCGGTGGCGATGAAGGACTCGGACCAGGTCGGATCCTACCGAGATCACGATCACCGACTTGGGGAAGGTGCCCAGCTCGTCATGACCTCGGATTGAGAAGGTCGGTTCAAAAAGCACCGGTCGGAAAAAGGAGCGGGGGATCCGCAACCGGCGGCAGGTCTCCTCGATAACATCATCTGGGATGCCTTCCAGCGACTGGAGTAGCTGGCGGCTGTGAGCCGAGCCGAGCTGGCGATCGGGTTTGGAGATCGCCACCGTGCCCCTGATTCCCTCTCTCCACATTGGAACTGTGAGAAACAACGTCGGCAGGTCACAGCCGCCATACATGAAGATGCCTCTCCGCGGCTCGGGATCGGATTTCGACTTGACCACCGAGAAGAACTGGCTGCTGTACTGGACCCAGTTCGGTCCGCGGTCAACCTGCATCGCTTCTTTCTGACGGCGCTTGATCGCGCGCTCGAGGCCACTCTGCTTCCCCGCCACTTTTCGCCAGAGTCGCGCTCCCCGTTTGAGCACCTGATCTACCGTCATCATCCGTTCCTTTCGGCCGTTTCCAGCGTGCGCGCAACAACTCTCAACTTCGGAGATCCCTGAGGAGGAGGTGAAGACGGAAGGACGTATGGATCGGCACCTATGGCCACCAGCCCCAGCAGATCGCCGGTCGCCACCTCGGTCCCCACCTGGGCCTGAATTGCCACTAGCTCAGCCGGCTCCGAAGCCACGACTTCATACACGACTTCGACCTTTCCCTTTCGCCAGCGGTACTCCACCTCTTCTCCGCCGCGAGAGGCGGTTCGCATCAGCTTGTGGGCGGCGAGGCTGGTGCCCCTTAGCTTGTATCGATCGAAGCACGTCACCTCGCAAAAGACTTTTCCGTAGGCCACGGCCTGCTTCTCCGTCACCCGCCAGGCGGTGAGGACCCCCTTCGGAAAGGTGGTATCGAGGAACGGCAGCTCAAGTCGAAGGATCATTCCTCGCCGATCAATCCTGCGTCCCCACCTGCATCAGCAGAGGTCGCTCCTCAAAGAAGCCATAGTCGTCGAGCACGCGCACGAACTCATCGGCAATGGCCGCACACGCTTCCGGGGAGTAGTCGAGCGCACGCCGTACATGCCGGCCGGCGCCCATCTCGGCTAGGACTCGGTCAACGTCGATGATCGAGATACCGGTCTGATAAGAGAGCTCGATCAGGGCCAGGTCGAGCTTGTGGATTCGAATCGCAATGGGATCTGCCGTCAGCCGGTGATAGTTGCGCACCGGGCCCGTCGGGTCGACCGTCGACGCATTTACAAAGAAGATGTGCGATCCCCTGCCTACCTTGAGCAAATCAACTACGGCCTTCAAATCGGCAATGTACGCCTCGAGATCGAGGCGACCGGTGACCGGATGATCAGGGGATCCGAAGATATCGGCCTCGAGGTCAAACACCACCAGGTCCGGGCTGCCTTGCCCAGCAACGGCATCGAGGGAATCCTCGGCCTCAGCTCGGATCTCATACGCGGGACCGCCGGGGAGCTGCTCGATTTCCAAGGCCGGTCCCTGTGGCCGCTCCGCGACCAGCTCGCCGATTCCGCGCTCCAGCTTGGTGCCCCCTTGAGCCTTCGAGAGCAAGACGTCGCTCAGGTGCGCGCCGCCCTTGAGAACGATTCGCAGATTGTCCCGGCCGCCCATCCGGGTCTCGGAATCGCTCACTAGCTGGCTTTCTTGCCGTCGATCAGCTGGGCAATGGCGTCGATCGATTGGAAGTTCTCCAGCGTCACGTCCTCGGGGTCGATAGTGACGTCCAGGTTTTCTTGGATAAAGCCGAGCAAAAGGAAAATTCCCAAAGAGTCGATTATCTCGGCATCGAGAAGGTTGGTGTCGTCGGCCACGGCATCATTGGGACGGCCTTGAAGGAATTCTTTGGCGATCTGCTCTCGTAGAATCGATTTCGTTTCCGACATGCGCTGTCCCTCCACCCTTGGTTCTCTTCGGTGCGCGATGCCGAGACAAAGCCGCTGCCCACTCCCGGCGCCGCGGCCAAGAGGCTAGCTGTGCCGACTTCTCGCTTCTACCCCCGACTCATGAGCACAGCGGCCCTTCTTTTGGTTGCCCTGGCTCCGTCTGCAGCGTCTGGCCAATCGGCTTGCGATAACACCTCGACCGGTCTGATACCCCTTATCGACCTCAAAAGTGGCGTCTACCAAGGTGAGCCGGGCGGCCTGTATTCGGGCGGCAAC
>JBOGEX010000050.1:0-3609 GCA_050741915.1 Acidimicrobiia bacterium | reverse complement strand
GACTTGATTTGCCCGGTGTTGGTGGCGACCGCCAGGTGGGAGATGAAGGAGTCCTCGGTTTCTCCAGAACGGTGGCTGACCATGCGTCCATAACCGGCCCGAAGGGCAATCTCCATCGTGTGCATAGTCTCGGAAAGGGTTCCGATCTGGTTCACCTTGATCAGGATGGCATTGGCGACCCCCGATGCGATGCCTTTCCGCAACTGCTCCTCGTTGGTGACGAAGAGGTCGTCGCCCACGAGCTGGATCCGGGACCCGAGACGTTCCGTCAGAAGCTGCCAGCCATCCCAGTCGTCTTCGGCCATTCCGTCCTCGATCGATACCAACGGAAAGCGCTCCACCAGCCCCTCGAGATAGTCGACCATCGCCTTGGGCTCGAGCTCGGAACCATCGAGGAAATAACGACCGCCGTTGTACAGCTCGGTGGCGGCGACATCGAGGGCGAGACCCACCTCCTCCCCCAGCTTGTAGCCTGCCGCCTCGACTCCCTCGGCCAGCAGTTCAAGCGCCGAGCGATTGGTGGCCAGGTTGGGAGCGAAACCGCCCTCGTCGCCGACGTTCGTTGCCAGTCCCCGACCCGCCAGCACCTTGCGCAACGAGTGATAGCACTCGACGCCTGCCCGCAGGGCATCGCTGTAGGTGGCGAACCCGCCCGGAACGAACATGAATTCCTGGATGTCGACCGAGTTGGCGGCGTGAGCGCCGCCATTGAGAACGTTCAAGCACGGGACCGGAAGCATGCGGGCTGCCGGCCCGCCCAGATAGCGATAAAGCGAAAGACCGCTGTGACCGGCGGCCGCCCGGGCTACGGCCAGGGAGACTGCCAGTATGGCGTTGGCACCGAGACGTGACTTGTCGGCGGAACCGTCGAGATCGAGCATCACCTGGTCGATCGTCTCCTGACGGGTTGGCTCGAGACCGATGAGCTGGGGCGCGATATCCCGACGGATGTGCTCGAGTGCGCCCTGCACCCCTTTGCCGAGGTAACGGGTGCCCCCGTCGCGCAGCTCCACAGCCTCTCCGGCGCCGGTGGAGGCACCAGATGGAACCGCCGCCCGGCCGAAGCTGCCGCTGGCGAGATGGACTTCGGCTTCGACGGTGGGATTGCCGCGCGAATCGAGAATCTCGCGGCAGCGGATGACAGAGATCAGGCTGTCGTTAACCATTCCTAGCAAACCTTACCGGCCTGCCTTATCCGGACCTCTTTGCCGCCTCCCAGCGAGCGTTTAACTCTTCGGGATCAAGGCCTTGCAACGACCCGGCTTCCTCCATCTGCTGGAATCGCCGGACAAACTCACGATTCGTGCGGGTGAGCGCAAGCTCGGGGTCCAACCCGAGGTGACGACCGAGATTGACGATGGCAAACAGAACGTCACCCAGCTCGGCTTCGATTGCGTCCGGCTCGACCGTCGAGAAAGCCGAGCGCAACTCACCCAGCTCCTCGTTGATCTTGTCGAACACCGCCTCGACCTCCGACCAATCGAATCCGACGGCCGCCGCCTTCCGACCAAGCTTGGCCGCCCGCTCTAGCGCTGGCATCCCGGCCGGAACTCCATCGAGGGCGGAGGCTGGAACCTGGCCGCGCTCGTCTTCCTTGATCCGTTCCCAGTTGGCCTTCACTTCTTCTGGAGAGCCCGCCACCACCGGCCCGAACACATGTGGGTGGCGCCGAACGAGCTTCTGGCGGAGGGTTTCGGCGACATCCTCGATTCCGAACCCGTCGGCGATCTCGCTGTGGAACAGCACCTGCAGTAGTAGATCACCGAGTTCGTCGAGAAGCGCCGGCTCCGAACCCGAGGCAATGGCATCGACCAGCTCATGCGTTTCTTCGATGAGGTTCTTGACCAGGCTCTCATGGGTCTGAGTGCGGTCCCACGGACATTCCTTCCGAAGTCGGGTCATGACCGAGATCGCACCGGCCAGCCCGCCGGAAACAGGATCGAGAAACAATGACGTCCGCAATCCCGCCAGTTCTGGATCCGCCGAGTCGATCGAGGTGGTAACCAGCCGCTCTCCATCGCCGCCGGCATCGACCACCAGAGTGATCTGCGTGCTGTCGTCGACTACGCGACTGAGGGCGGCGACGACGTCGACCAGGATCAGCGGCTGATCGAGGTGGGCGATGATCGTCGGACCATCGATCAGGAGTGGGTCCGGAAGCGAATGCCCGTTCAGAAGACGCAGGCCACGATCGAGCGGGTCGTATCCAACAGCGGCCAAAGTCGCGTCGAGGAAGGACTCGGAGGGCACGATCTCGCAAGCGGTTCGCCTTCGCAATTCAAAAACGGCGAACTCGCCAAACAGCACGCTTCCTGGGACGGCATAGATGACCGGTCCCCGGTGAGCGTAGGCGAGGACACGATCGACAATGGCCCGATAGACATCCTCGAAGGTGGTGGCTGCCTCATAGAGGTCGTCGCAAGGGACCACGGTTCGAAGGGCCGACAGCTCTGCTGCGGCGGGGTGCGCCATGGTTCGGAGAACGACTGCGTAGGAGGGATCCAGCAACAGTCCCCTGGTCGAATCGGAAAGTCGCCCCAGCCCTCCCGGACCCAGGCCGATCACGAGGATCGGCATCGACTAGCTGGTGGGGGCCTGCACCATCGGCGTCGGTTCGAGCACCCAGAGTCCGTACTGAGGATCGACCTCGACTTCGGCTGCGTTGACCTGCTCGACAATCCAGGCCGCTACGAGCTCGCCGATGCGCGCATCGCCAATGTCTGCCTTGACGTCCTCAAGCGAGGGCTCCTCGCGCGACTCCACCAAGATCAAGTGGTATCCGAACTCGGTTTGGTGCGGACCAGTCACCTCGCCCAACGGTGACTCATAGGCCGCATTCCCAAACTCGGGGACATATAGACCGAGGGCGTTGCAGCCGAGGTCACCACCGTTCTGGGCGGTGCCGTCGGTTCCGACATCAGCCGCTACTTCCGCGAAGGCCTCGCCTCCTTCTATACGACTAAGGGCGGCCTCGGCTTCTGCTTCGGTGGCGACGAGGATGTGACTCACGCAGGCGTTGGTGCGACCTAGTCGGTCCGCTCCCATCAAAACCTCGGCATCCTGATCGGTAACGGGATCGATGTCGGGAGCGAACTGCTCGCCGAGCTTGTCGCGTATGACCTGCTGTCGGGCGATCACCTGCAGGCGCGCCACCGGAAGACCTTGAGACGTGAAGAACTCGTCAACCGGCACACCTTGACTCGACTCGATCTGCTCGGTGAGGACCGTCACCTTGGTTGCGATCTCAGCCTCCGTCGGGTCGATCCCAAACTCATTGTTCACCGCGCTGACGATGGCAGCGTCGATGATGGCGTCGGTGAGGTCGGTGGCGAAGAGGATCTTGTTGATCGTGGTTGCACCCTCGTCGACCCGCATCGCTTGCACTTCGGTTACCGCGATATCGACTCCGTTGACTGTGGCCGCGACATCGCCCCCAGCCCCTCCACACGCGACCAGAAGCGCCAGGAAGAGAAGGGATCTCCGCATTGGTAGTCAGGGGCGCAGTGCCCGCAATGCGGGTCTGTTTCCCCATTCCCCTTTCAATCCGTGCGTGCCGTTTTCCGGCACACGGCTTACCGACGATCGTCTGGACATGGTTACGCCCCTCCG
>JBOGEX010000049.1:0-39280 GCA_050741915.1 Acidimicrobiia bacterium | reverse complement strand
TATAGGCCGCGTTTGATGCGTCAAAACGGGAGTTACTCGGAAACGCGGTCTTTTAGACCCTTGGCCGGCGCGAAGTGGGCGTACTTGCGAGCCGGAATTGAGATCTCTGCTCCGGTGGCGGGGTTGCGGCCCTTGCGGGCGGAGCGGCTCTTGGTCGAAAAGGTTCCAAAACCCGAGATGGTGACCTTGTCACCCGCGTCGAGTTCGACGGCGATGATGCCCTTGCCAGGATCCGTATCGAAGATGACATCGATGATCTCGGCGGCGGCGGCCTGAGTCATGTCCGTCTTCTTGGCAAGCCTCTGTGCCATTTCCGTCTTGTTCACATGCCCTCCTTGGGGTTTGCGACAGCGACGCCGGGTGCGTCTCGGGGTTCCACCTTAGGCAAAATCAGATTCGCTGGCGAGGCTGCCGACCACAACATCCCCTTGTTTCACAACGCTTTTGACGAGGTTTCGGTCGGGTCGGTAGGCGAGGTGCCGATACGAGTCTGACTCCAAGACGAGCAGATCACCCCAGTCACCGGGACGGAGGCGGCCCTTGTTCGGCTCTTCCACAGCGAGGGCGCCTCCTCTGGTCGCAGACCACAGCGCCTGGTCGAGAGTGAGCCCCATGTCGAGGCAGGCAACGGCGATGACAAGCTGCATCGAAACGACGAACGACGTCCCGGGATTGCAGTCGGTCGCCAGCGCCACCGTTGCCCCGACATCCCACAGAAGTTTCCCAGGCGCCTGCGGGGCCCGAATCGACCAGGAGGCGGTCGGACAAAGAACCGCCACCACCTCCGAATCAGCCAAGGCCTGCGCTTGCTGTTCGTCGATGTGCTCGAGGTGATCGGCGGAAACGGCTTCCAGCTCGATCGCCAGCTCGACTCCTCCGGTGTTCCCGAGTTGGTTGGCGTGGAGACGAGGGCGAAGACCTTGGCGTCTTCCCGCCTCCAAGACCCGGCGCGCCTCCGAAACCGTGAAGGCGCCTTCGTCGCAGAAGACATCGCAATAAGTCGCGCTGGCCGAAACCGCCGGCATGATTGCTTCGAGCAGCTCCAGATAGCCGGAACGGTCGTCGGCGAATTCGAGCGGCACCACGTGCGCTCCGAGGAACGTTGTCACCACGTCGACCGGCAGCGCTTCTCCTACCTGCCGGGCCACCTCCAGCGACGCCACTTCGGTGGGTAGGTCGAGTCCGTACCCGCTCTTGATCTCGACTGTGGTTGTGCCGTGCTCGAGCATTTGCCCTGCGCGGTCGATGGCGGCCGCCAGCAGATCAGTCGGCGATTCGGCCCTGGTCGCGGCCACCGTCGAGGCGATCCCGCCCCCGGCGGCCTGCACTTCGAGGTAGGTCGCACCCTGCAGTCTCATGGCGAACTCGTCGCTGCGTTCGCCGCCAAACACGAGATGAGTGTGTGGATCTACGAACCCCGGGATCACCGCTCGCCCAGCGCAATCCAGTTCCGGCATATCGCGATAACGAATCGGAAGGTCGTCGCCCGTCCCTACCCATGCCACGTGACCGTCGCGGATGACCAGCGCCGCCTCTTCAATGACCCCCAGCCGGCTGCCGGCGCGGGGATCGTTGGTCACCAGCTCGGAGATGTCTGTGAGAAGGAGATCTCCTGACGCCGGACGGGCCGAAGGCAGCGCGACCTCTCGTGCCAGCTCGATACAAGCCTGACAGATCGCAACTCGATCGGGTCCTGCCACGAGCTGTCCCGCCTGGTCCTGACTCCGACCACAGAACGAGCAGCGCAAGGCACGGGCCATGGGCGGAGGGTACCGATGGTTAACTTCTCTTCATGAGCGTGGACAACGCCGAGAAGGCTCAGCCCGAGTCGCCTGCGCCGCCGCCCCGGCTCCCGCCCGGTTCACCGCTCGGTGCGGGCCAATTCGCGACCGCCGCCTTGGCAGGCATTGCGGCGGTGGAAGTCGTTGCGGCGTTGACTGCGATCGTCTCTCTGGCCCGTCTGGACGCTCGCCAGACCGAGTTCCTGCAGAGCGAAGTGTCGTTCACCGATGGGTGGGAGGCCGGACTCAGCCTGGCCTATTCCGGCGTGTTCTTGATTGTGGTGGTTGCTTGGATGATCTGGCAGCACCAGGCGCATGCCAATCTCTCGGCCCTGACCAAGACCCGCCATGCGCCGTCTGTGATCTGGTTCTATCTGGTGCCGGTGCTCGGACTCGTGATTCCCTACCGTGGGATCGCTGAACTTGCCAGGGCTGGGCATGACCGGCCGGCCGTCCGCCGAACCTGGTGGGGAGCGTTCATTCTTTCGAACCTCCTCGGGGGGGCAAGCCTCATTAACCCCAACCTCACGTTGGCGACGGCAGAGGTTTTCTCCCTTTTGTCGTCAATCGTCGGGGTCGTAGCCGCCCTCTTGGCAATGCGAATCATCGGGATGGTCAACACCGGGCTCTGGGCACGACGAGCGCTGGCCGGATGGTTGCCCGGGCCGAATCCACTCTCAGGACGGGCCCAGCTCGCCTGGAGCGCGGCCACCGGCGCGCTCACTCTGGTGGGGGCGGCGGGATTTGGAGTGATGTTCCCCGTTCTGGTCGAGACTCTCGAGGAGGTGCCGGCGAACAACATCGAGTTCGTCACCGGTGACTGCTTCAACGAGCTTGAGGATGGATTCGAGTTCATCAGCTGTAGCGAGCCCCACTACGCCGAGGCCTATCGGGTTACCGATCATCCCGATCAGGCTTTCTATCCCGGCGACAGCCGGATGGCCGATTGGGCCGAGCCCTTTTGTTATCGCCACTTCGAGAGATACACCGGCATCGCCTACCAGGACTCTCCGCTCGAGTTCGGGTATCTGTATCCGACCGAGGGGTCGTGGAATGCCGGCGACCGCGAAGTGGTCTGCTTCGTCTTCAGCCTCTCGGGCGAAGATCTCACCGAGCCGGTCGGTCAACCGGTCGCCTAGTTCCTCCCCCCGCAGGGGGAGTACCGGCGTTAGCCGGGGAGGGAGGAAGGCTCGCTGGGGTGAGAAACGGGAATTCGGACGCCTCGTTCGGCCGCCACCTGACGAGCCTTTTCGTACCCGGCATCGGCGTGCCTAAGAACTCCCATCGCCGGGTCGTTGGTCAGTACCCGCTCGAGTCGAAAAGCACCATCGGGAGTGCCGTCCGCCACCACCTGGGCGCCGGCATGAATCGACTTGCCGATCCCCACCCCGCCTCCGTGGTGCACGGCCACCCAGGCGGCACCTGAGGAAGCATTGACGAGGGCGTTCAAAATCGGCCAGTCCGCCACAGCATCGGACCCGTCGGCCATGGACTCGGTCTCGCGATAGGGCGAGGCGACAGACCCGGAATCGAGGTGATCGCGTCCGATCACGATCGGTGCCCTGACATTTCCTTCCGCGACAAGTTCGTTGAATTTGAGACCGGCTTTGTCACGCTCGCCGTAGCCCAGCCAGCAGATGCGGGCGGGTAGCCCCTGAAACGGGATGCGGTCCGCCAAACGCAGCCAGCGCTGCAGGGGGTCGTTGTCGGGGAAGAGCTCGGCGACGGCCCTATCGGTGGCCGCAATGTCGGCCGGGTCACCAGAGAGTGCCACCCAACGAAATGGTCCGAGCCCCTCGCAAAAGAGTGGCCTGATGTAGGCAGGCACGAAACCGGGGTAGGAGAAGGCGTCTGCGAAACCGCCCACCAGTGCCTCGCCACGAAGGTTGTTGCCATAATCGAAGACCTCTGCCCCTGCCTTCTGAAAATCGACCATCGTTCGGCAGTGCTCAGCCATGGCACGGCGGCTCTCGGCGATGTAACGCGAAGGGTCCGCTTCTCGGAGCTCTGCGGCCGACTCCAACGTGAAGTGGTTCGGCACATAACCATTGAGAGGATCGTGAGCCGAGGTCTGGTCGGTCACGATGTCGACGGCAAAGTCTCTTCTGCGTATCTCCGCAAAAGTGTCGGCGGCGTTTCCGAGCAAACCGACCGAGAGCGCCCGCTTGTCCTTGCGCGCCGCCGCGGCGAGTAGCAATGCCTCGTCGAGATTGGCTGCCACCTGATCGAGATATCCGATCTCAAGCCGGCGCTGAATGCGGGAGGGATCGACCTCGATCACCAACGCCACTCCCCCGTTCATCGTCACCGCCAGCGGTTGGGCTCCCCCCATTCCTCCGAGACCGGCAGTAAGGGTGATGGTCCCCCGAAGCGACCCACCGAAGCGCTGGTCGGCCAAAGCCACAAACGTCTGGTAGGTGCCTTGCAGGATCCCCTGAGTTCCGATGTAGATCCAGGAACCAGCGGTCATCTGCCCATACATCATCAGACCAGCCGCTTCCAGCTCCCAGAACTTCTCCCAGGTAGCCCACTCGGGCACGAGTAGCGAGTTGGCGATCAGGACCCGTGGGGCCAGGGGATGAGTGGTGAGGATTCCGACCGGCTTTCCCGATTGGACGAGGAGAGTTTCATCGGACTCGAGAGCGAGCAGCGAATCAACGATGGCGGCGAGTGCCTCGGGGTTGCGGGCCGCCTTCCCCCGCCCTCCGTAGACGATCAGGTTCTCGGGATCCTCGGCTACTTCGGGATCGAGGTTGTTCTGCAGGCAGCGCAACACCGCTTCCTGCAACCACCCTTTGGTATGGAGCTGGGCTCCGTGGAAGGTCGGCGGAATCACCGCTTCATTCTTGCGTAAATCTCGCTACGTATACGTAGCGAGATTTACGCAAGAATGATCACTTGTCGAGGAGTGTGCGGAGGGAGCGCACCAGACCGGCCGCGGCCTCCACTTGAGCTTCACTCAGATTGCCTGTCGAAGCCAATTTCAAGAGCTGTTCGAGCTCGTTGACCAGATCATCACGCTGAATGCTCTCCACCTCGATCAGGACCGGCGTTGCTTCGGGTCGTGGGGTGAAGATATCGGTGGGGTCCTCGACCGGGGGCTTGATCCAGCGGCCCAGTTCGTTCCCCGCCCACAATGGTTCGGGCTCGGGATCGTCGGCTGGATCGACCAGCATCATCGGCGGATCGATGGCAAGAACCGCGACCTCAGGCTCACTCGCTGCCTCGGGTGCCTCGACCAGCTCCTCGGAGTCCTCTTCGGTCCGATTGGCTCGGGCAGCCTCGATCAGCTCGCGGAGGCGCTTGACATTGGCGGGCGCTTCGGGCGGAGGATCCTGCCAGACGATGTTGTCGGCGAGCGAAGGAGCGGAGACCGGGGGTGGCTCCACGGGAGCAGGATCAGAAGTCTTGGCCGCCTTGCGCGAGCTGCCCTTGAGCTTCAGGCGGAAGCCCTGAGCGACCTCGACGATGGGATTCTTGGCCAGCTTGGGAAGAGCCTCATATGAGAACGCCAGCGCATCATCGGCCACAAAGACGGCCCGATCGTCTCCCAGGAACAGATCGAAGCGATTTCCCTCGATCCTCTCTGCTTTTACTTGAGCCACAGACCAGGAGCCCAAGGTCTCATCGCCAGCCACGATCTCGACCCGGCCGCCCACCAGATTCAGGCTGGCTTTGAGCCAGCCTTCTGGATCGCCTTGGGTCTGGAGTGTGCCGCTAAATCGCATGAAGTGAGATTCCTCCGAAACTCATATCGGAGAATCGCAGCCGCCCCTACAGGTCTTTCCAGCCGCAGATTTCATCTACGCGCCCTGCCTCGAGGAAGGAGGCGATGGCCTCGACCTCTTCTCCGATGGGTCGATCGGCCGTGAGGACCGGCACGATCTCGCGGACGCCCTGCCAAATTGCTTCCACTCCCGGAGCAGGACGAAGCGGCTTGCGGAACTCGATTCCTTGGGCAGCGACAACGAGCTCGGCGGCTATGACTCGGGCGATGTTGTCAAGGATCTCACCCAGCTTCCGTCCTGCTCCCCACCCCATCGACACATGGTCCTCTTGCGATCCTGAGGTCGGAATCGAATCGATCGAAGCGGGATGGGAGAGAACCCGACACTCGGCCACCAGGGCAGCCGCGGTGTACTGAGCCAGCATGTAGCCGGAATGAAGACCCGCCGACGGCGACAGAAACGCTGGCAGCCCCGAGGAGTGTTGTGGATCCAACATGCGATCTATCCGGCGCTCGGAGATCGATCCCAGCTCGGTCACTGCGATGCCGACGAAGTCAAGGACGAAGCCCAGAGGCGCGCCATGGAAATTGCCTCCCGAGACCACCTCGCTCGTCTCGGGAAAGACGATCGGATTGTCGACCACGGCTCCCAGCTCGACCGAGGCCACCCGGCGGCCGTGCTCAATGGTGTCGTTGACCGCGCCATGCACTTGGGGGGCGCAACGGAGGGAGTATGCGTCCTGCACGGCGTGGGCGAAGTCGTCGGCATGGCTTGCGCCCAACTCCGAGCCTTCGAGTAAGTGGGCAATGCGTCGAGCCGACTGGAGTTGGCCGGGGTGCGGTCGCAATTTGTGGATGTCGGCTCGGAACGGTCGGGACGAACCGAGCAGCGCTTCGACCGACATGGCGCAGCTGGCGTCTGCCGCCCTCGAGAGTCGCGCCGCCCGGTCGATCCCGAGACAGGTCATGGCCAGCATTCCCTCGGTCCCGTTGAGAAGAGAAAGACCTTCCTTGGCCTCGAGCCTGACCGGCTCCAGGCCCGCCGCCCTCAGACCTTCGCTCGCTTCGACTACGCGACCGCCTGATCGCACCCTGCCTTCGCCGATCAGAGGCAAGGCGAGATGGGCGAAGGGAGCCAGGTCGCCAGACGCTCCCACCGAGCCCAGGCCGGGCACGACCGGAAGGAGGTCGGCGGCGAGCAAGTCGAGCAGTCGCTCCACCACCACGGGCCGGATCCCCGAGTGGCCTTGGCTCAGGGTCCGCGCTCGAAGGAGGAGCATCGCCCGCACGAGCCCGTCCGGAAGGGGCTCTCCCACTCCGGCGGCGTGACTGCGGAGCAGATTGACCTGGAGATCGGCCGCCTCCTCCCTCCCCACCCTGGTCGAGGCGAGAGCGCCAAACCCGGTGGTGACTCCGTAGACGACCGCGTCGGAAGCGAGCGCCGCCTCGACCACGCGTCGAGCCGGCGCCATGCGAGCTGCAACCTTTCGACCGAGCACGGCGGACGCTCGGCGCCGCGCCACGGCGACGACTTCCTCGACTGTCAACGGATCGCCCGTGACCACTACCTGCATGCTCCCGGTATAGCGTTTTGGGCACTGGGTTCGCAGGGCCTCCGGGCTTCGACCGGCCAAGACGACCAGAGTTACCCTGCGGCGATGGCCGTTCATTATCAGGTCGATGGGGACGTGGCGGTGATCACCCTCTCCCGACCCGAACGCTTCAACTCGGTTTCGGCCGAACTCGCCTCCGGCCTCGTCACCGCCCTCGACCGAGCCGGCGATGAAGCCCGAGCCGTCGTTCTGACTGGTTCAGGCAAGGCCTTCTGTGCCGGCGCCGACCTTTCAGATCTGATGAGCGAATACGAGACCGGTGGCCCTGATCTCAGCCGGGTGTTGGCAGAGCGGTTCAACCCGATGGCGACCGCGCTTTATGCAGCGAAGGTGCCGACGGTGTCCGCAATCAATGGCGTCGCGGCCGGAGCGGGAATGGCTCTCGCCTTGGGATGCGATCTCCGAATCATGTCGTCGGAGACCTACTTCTTGTCAGCCTTCATCGGCCTCGGCCTCATCCCCGACACGGGATCGACCTGGTTGCTCGTCCACCATCTCGGGTTGGCCCGGGCGCTCGAGTTCACTATGACCAACCGCCGCATGGCGGCGTCGGAAGCCGAAACGCTGGGTCTGGTCCGAGCAGTCTCACCCGACGATGTCCTGGCAGAGGCGATGACGCAAGCGAAGGCACTCGCCCAAGGTCCGACCGTTGCCTTTGCGGCCAACCGCAAGATTCTCTACGGAACGACCTCATCTGGCTTCCTCGACGCCCTCGATGAGGAGAGAATCGTGCAAGGTGAGCTGGGAGTGACTCCGGATCACCTCGAAGGGATGCGGGCCTTCCTCGAGAAGAGGCCGGTGAAATTCACATCGATTGAAAGCGACAACTCATAGCCCCATGAACTGGGAAGTTCAACTTCTAGTAGGTAGTCGGTGGGCGGTGCGGATCATGGAGCGAGCATATTGAGGCCGCCTGGGGACCTGAATCACCGCGCGGCCCGCCGTTTAACCGTTCGCTGGCGTGGGTACAAACCTGGAAATGCCTTTTGCCCGCTTTCGGCGCGCCTCCAGTGAGAGCCCGATCGTGGCCACAGCAGTTCATATCGGACATGCGTTGCGACCGGAAGTTGAGAAGTACATGGCGCTCGATGCGGCAACCCGGCTGCGGAAAGAGGACCCCACCAGCTCGTCCCGGCCTATTGTTCAGACGCTCGCGTCCGAGATGCTCATAAGCTGCCCCTCTTTCCTGCTGTCTCGGTTGTGACCTACGACCGTCCACTGCCGGGCCACCACGACGAACGTAGCGCTCCGCCAGTCTCGTAAGACATGAAGTCGGTGGCCAGCGATCATGACTTTTGCCACGGTCCTTTATGCACGAGGTGCTAGCATGAAAGTATGGCTACAACACGCGCATCGTTTTCGCTCGATGTGGCGTTAGCCCGGCGTGCACGTCAACTCGACGTCAACATCTCGGCTGCCGCCCGGGACGGAGTAGCGGCTGCGGTTCGCGCGGCGCTAACCGAGGTCGATCGAGCCGCGTACGAGCGAGTCCCCGAGCGACCCGATCAGTTTTGGCACGACGCCGAAGCGTGGGGCGACGAGTGACACGAGCAGAGATCTGGTTGGCACAGGTTGGCCGCAAGACCCGACCGGTTCTCGTTCTAACTCGCCCCGAAGTCATCGATGTTCGAGAGCTCGTCACCGTTGCCGAGGTCACCACGTCGATTCGCGGTCTCGCCGCGGAGGTCGAGTTCGATCACGACGACGCAGGACTCGAACGGCACTCGGTGATCAACTGCGACGGTTTGCACACGGTCGCAAAGTCGTCGCTCACGTCGTACGTTGGCACTGTCGATGGTGACACCATGGGCAAGGTGTGCTGGGCAGTCGGTTACGCCCTCGGTTGCTGAGGTTCAGACTTCCAAGACACCCCGTCGGTGAAATCTCCGAACTCGTCGGGGGTGAGGACTTGGAACTTCTGTTCGAACTAGGGGCCTGTAGGAGCTGTGCACGGTTTAAAACCTGATCTCCACGTCTGCCGCGAGCAGTTCATGCCCGCGCTCAGCCCACACCGAGACATAGGGCATCTCTAGATGGTCGTCGAGATCTTTGCGACACCGCCAGTTCTCGTAGATCATGAAGAGGTCGGGGTCGTTGTTGGTGGAGTGGAAGTGGTAGTCGAGACAGCCCGGCGAAGCCTCGACACGTACTGCGCGGGCTTATAGGTCAAGAAAATCCGCGCAGATTCGTCTCCCGCCACGGTGCTAGCCGGGAGTAGGCGGAGCGTGTGTAGCCCGCCGGGCCCGCACCCGTTTGATCGCCCCGAAGAACGTCACCACCAACCAGATCCCGAGGATCGCAAAGACAATCACCACCACGAGCGTGATCACAGGATTGGTTATTGCCAAGGCGACAAGACCGGCCACCAAACCGTCTTCGAACAGAGACAGGGCGATATTCGAGAACGGCTCAGGGGAGGTGTTTACCGCCGCTCGAGTAGTGGCCTTCGTGGAGTGGGCCGAAAGCGCCAGCGCCCCGGTGAGGAGGGCTCCCACCGCAGCTCCAACCGACGGAGAGTCGCCCGCGATCACGTAGCCCAGCGCTCCCGCTCCCAAAGGACGGACGAACGTGTGGATCGCATCCCAGACGTTGTCGATGAAGGGGACCTTGTCGGCGAGGAACTCGATGCCGTACAGCACACCGGCCACGATCATCACGTCGGTTCGTTGCAATACCGAGGGAACGTCAAGCCAGTCGAGGCGGCCAGCGAGGCCAAGCAAAAAAGTGACCAGATAGAGATTGAGCCCGGCCGCCCACCCGGTGCCTGCCAGCAAGCCGATTGTGTCGACCATTAGTCCCTAACTATGTAGACCTTGATCTCGATTTTACCGTCCTTGCCTCCCCCGAGCCCGACTCCAACCGCGGTGTTGAGCCAAGCCAGGTCGGCGTTACCGGTAGCAAAAGTGAGCAGCTCTTGCGGTCGCGCTTCGGTGGGGCTTATGACAATCGAGACTCCGGTGCCGCGGTAAGACACTGTCTCCCGCTTCTCGCCGATAGTTGCTCTGATATCGAGGTCCATGTTCTGATCGCCACGAACAGTCGCGTAATCAACACCCTTCACCGGACGCGCTCCTTCCCAATGAGACGAGGTGGCGGTTCCTTCGAATCCGAAGTCGATTCGAGTGCCCTGCGGGGTGTTGCCAACCATGCGCGGTGCGAGATTGCCGGTGATGGTGCAGAACTCTTCCAAAGTTGGCATCAAGGTCCTCTCAGGTCGGAGCGTGCTTCGGTATGCAAAAGACGATCGAGTTCTAACAGGAAGCGGTCGTTCTCGTCGACAGTGCCGACCGTAACTCGAAGCCAATCATCAGCGAATTCCCGCACAATCACCCCTGCCTGCAGCAATTCGCCTTCGAGGCTGCGTCCCGGGCTGGGTCGGAGATAGACGAAGTTGGCTTGCGACGGGACGTATTCGATCTGGCGGGCGCCGAGCTGGTCGGAAAGGCGCTCGCGTTCGGATTCGTTGGCGAGAACTCGTTCTCGGATCCGGCTTGGATGCCGCACGGCTTCCGTGGCGGCGACCATGCCCAAGGTTCCGACGGCGAAAGGAGCCTGTGCTCGCCGCAGCTCGAGCAGAGTCCCTGCCTGACCGACGGCGTATCCGACGCGGAGGCCGGCAAGCCCGAATACCTTCGAGAACGTCCTCGTAACAACAACGTTGGGTCGGGCGAGCGCCTCGGAGATGGCGCTCTGGTAGTCGGGAGCGGTCCCGTACTCGAAATAGGCCTCGTCAACCACAACCAGTACCGAGTCCGGCACGCCGTCGATCACCTTTTTGACGTGGTCGAAACCGAGATAGGAACCCGTGGGATTGTTGGGGTTGCAAAGGTAAAGGATCGTCGTATCGCCCCTGATTGCCTTGACGAGACCCTCGGGATCGAGCTTGTGATCGGCGGTCAACGGCACCTCGATCGCCTCACTGGCGGCAAGTACCGAAGCCAGGCGATAAATGATGAACGAAGGCCAGGGATAGACCGCACTCGTCCCGACTCCACCCACCGCCAAGGCGAACACCCTTAGGAGCTCGGAGCTGCCGCCGGCGAACATCAGGTTCTTCTCGTCTACGTCGAGCCAATCTCCGACCGCCCTCGCCACTTCGTTCCAGCCGTTGTCTGGATACCGATTCAGGGACCCGGCGTTTCTGGCGATGACTTCGATCACCTCGGGAAACGGAGGCAGCGGACTTTCGTTCGAGGCCAATTTGATGATCGAGCTGGGATCGATTCCTACCTCCCTTGCGACTTCCTCGATAGGGCGACCAGCCACGTAGGGCGAAAGGCGGTCAACGCCCGCTCGAATCGATGGCACCTTTTCGAGGCTAGCCCTGCTCAAAAAGCTAGAAAACGTGGCAAACTCAACTCGCTTGGCGGACTACCAGACCTTTCAGCTGCTGGCGCCCGATGGCAAGCCAACAGACCCCGATCTCGCGTTGTCCGAGTCGCTACTGGCCGAGATGTACCGGCTCATGGTCCTCTCCCGCGAGTTCGATCGCCGGATGCTGGCATTGCAGCGACAGGGTCGCATCGGCACTTATCCGATGCTCGAAGGTCAGGAAGCGGTTCAGGTTGGATCCGCCCTTGCACTCGCCTCGAACGACTTCGTCTTTCCCTCCTATCGAGAGCACGGGGTCCAACTCGCCCGGGGCTTGCCGATCGATGTCGTCATGTCCTACTGGCGGGGCCTCCCCAATCGAGACTGGGACATCCTCAAGTATCGGATGGGAATCACCACCGTCCCGATTGCCAGCCAGCTACCGCACGCCGTTGGTTACTCCTATATGTCTAAGCTCCGAGGCGAGGACGACGTCACCGTTACCTACTTCGGTGATGGCGCCACCTCCGAGGTCGACTTCCACTCGGGCATGAACTTCGCTGGGGTCTGGAAGACCCCGACTGTGTTCATCTGCGCCAACAACCTTTATGCCATCTCGGTTCCCTACGAGAAGCAGACGGCTTCCGCCACTATCGCCCAAAAGGCCGAGGCATACGGATTTCCCGGGGTGCGAGTTGACGGGATGGACGTGCTGGCGATGTACGAGGTCACCCTTCGGGCCGTGGATCGGGCCCGCGCCGGGGAGGGACCAACACTCATCGAAGCGATGACCTATCGCTATGGCGCTCACGCCACCGCCGACGATGCCCGCCGCTATCGACCCTTCGAGGAGGAGCAGGCGTGGCGAAAACTCGATCCCATCGAACGCCTCCGGAGCTTTCTCGAAGAGCGCGGCCAATGGGACGTTCAGGTGGGAGAGAAGGTGGCGATGGAGGTGGCCGATCAGGTCGAGGCGGCGATCACCGATATCGAGTCGCGACCACTCCCGGGCCGCGACGACGCAATCCGTCACGCGTACAAAAGAATCCCAGCGCTTTTGGTCGAACAACTCCACGCCACCCAGGCAGCAAATGGCGAGACCCCCACCAGCTTCCCTACGGACGAGCTATGGGAGATCGGACTCGATCCGGCACCGGGTGGTCCTACCGAGTCGATGACGATGGCCGACGCCATCAATGCTGCATTGATGCAGGCGATGGAGTCCAATCCGGAAGCGATCGTCCTCGGTGAAGATGTCGGACTCTCCGGAGGGGTCTTCCGAATCACGGAGAACCTGCAGGAGCGCTTCGGGGAAGAGAGAGTGATCGATACCCCGCTCAACGAGTCGGGGATCGTCGGATGTGCGATAGGCATGGCCATGGCCGGTGCACGTCCAATTGCTGAGATTCAGTTCGACGGCTTCGTCTACCCGGCCTTCGACCAGATCGTCTCCCATCTCGGCCGCTTCCGCTTTCGTACCCGGGGCAATGTCTCGGTGCCAGTGGTTGTCAGGTTCCCCAACGGCGCTGGCATCGCTGCCCACGAGCACCACTGCGACTCCCCCGAGGCGTACTTCGTGCACGCCCCCGGTCTGATCGTGATTTGCCCTTCGACTCCATGGGACGCCAAGGGCCTTTTGGCCTCCGCCCTGGTCAGCCCCGATCCGGTGATCTTCCTCGAGCCCAAGGTTCTCTATCGGGCGGGCCGTGAACCGGTTCCCTCCCAGTGGTACGAAATTCCCATTGGCCGGGCCCGAATCCGACAGGAAGGTTCTGAGCTAACCCTCGTTACGTACGGCGGGATGGTGCCTCAGGCCTTGAAGGCAGCGGCTCAGCGCCCGGTCGAAGTCATCGATCTGAGGACCCTCTTCCCCTGGGATCGGGAGACGGTCATCACCTCGGTCGAGAAAACCGGGAGGTTGCTGGTAGTCCAGGAGGCGCAGGGTTCGGCCGGGGTCGCTTCTGAAGTCGCTGCCACTGTGGCCGAGAAATGCCTCTACTCGCTCCGCGGTGCGATTGCGCGCGTAACCGGATTCGACGCTCCCTGGCCGCAGTTCGCCATCGAAAAACATGCACTAGTCAACGAGCACCGAATCACAACCGCCATCGATCAGGCACTCGAATCGTAAAGAAGTCTGGTTTTCCCACCCTGGTCGCGTTTAATCTCTTGCCATGCCACGGGTTCCCCGCCACGCGACATCACGACGGCGAGCTTTGGCCGCTTGTCGCGAGGGACGCCATCGCTACGGACCCGGGAGCGAGGCTGGCGGCGGCATCATCAGGCGCGTGTGTCGCTTTTGCGGAGCTCTGAGTGTGGACCTCACCGGCGTCACTGCTTCTCGCAAGGACGGGTTCACCCTCGAGCGCCACAGCCTCAATACTTCTGATCTTTGACAGACACGTACTCTGAGGGCATCGATGCCCCAGCCTGACATTGTCATCGCCGCCGGAGGTGTGGTCCTTCGCCCAACTCCAGATGGACCCGAAGTTTTGGTGATCCACCGGCAGCGCTATGACGATTGGACATTGCCAAAGGGGAAATCGGATCCAGGAGAAGAGCCCGAGCAAACTGCTTTGCGCGAGGTGAAGGAAGAGACGGGAGTCGAAGCTCGTCTCATCAGCACGATCAGCCAGAGCCAGTACACGGTGGAGGGAGGAGAGAAGCTCGTTCATTGGTTTGCGATGCGAGCATCTCGATCGACAGACTTCCAGCCGAATGAAGAGGTTGACACAGTTCTGTGGATGGGCCTCGACGAGGCCATGGCCAAGCTCACCTACGCGAGGGAGAAGGACATCCTTTCGGCGGTCGATTCGCAGGCGGTGCTATCGACGGGGACACTGTTTTTGGTCCGCCACGGTGCCGCCGGCAACCGCTCCGATTGGAAGAAGGATGATCGCCTCCGCCCCTTGAGCAGTCGGGGGGAGAAGCAAGCACTGGGTTTGGCCGGCAATCTGGCAAACCTTCCCCTCGATCGAATCCTGACCAGCCCCTATGTCCGATGCCGGCAGACGGTGGAGCCTCTCGCCGAAAAGCTCGGCATCGAGATCGAAGAGCGCAGTGAGTTGGCTGAAGGCGAAGGATTCAAAGGCGCCCGCGATTTGTGTCGCCAGCTTGCGGGCACCAATGCCGTGTTGTGCTCGCATGGCGATGTCATCCCCGCTCTGCTTGATTGGATGGAACGCCATGGGATGGCTCTGAAATCGGCCTTCGATTGCAAGAAGGGCTCGACCTGGGAGATCGAGGTCTGCGCCGGTGAGTTCCGCCGCGCCCGCTACATCCCGCCGCCTGATTAGGACGTTGCGAATAAGCCCGAAGGCGCACTTGGCATTCGTGCCAACGACGCCATAATGGAAACCCGGAGGGGACGGCATTCTCTTCCGAGTTCTCCAGATCCCTCGGATGCCGTCTCCTCCGGATCTCTCCGGCTACGGCCCAACTCATTGCCGAGTTCTCCAGATCCCTCGGATGCCGTCTCCTCCGGATTTCTCCGGCTGATCCCCCGGTTTACTCCCCGGCCGGAAGACTCTCCCTTTGCAGGGCAAGTTGCCAGGTCCGACGGGTTGTTACCGAAAAATTGCCATCCTTCAAGGGTGCGGCAACCCAGCGGCATCTGTGAAGATCCTCGCGGCCCGGGCCCGCGCAAACCTTCACAGAAGTCGGGGGCGCAGGGTTCTGTGAAGATCCTCGCGGCCCGGGCCCGCGTAAACCTTCACAGAAGTCAGCCCGCGATCGCTCGCCGCACCAGGTTTTCCTGCTGCTCGGTGTGGGTACGGGCCGAACCGCTGGCGGGGGAGGCGGAGGCTTCCCGACCGGCATAGGTGATCTCGCGGCCGAAGGTGGCTTCGAGATGGCTGGCGAGGAACCGGTAGGCGCCCATGTTCTCTGGCTCCTCCTGGCACCAGGCCACAGCAGCCCCGGGATGACGGTTGGCAAGATCGGTCAGGCGATTCTGTTCGAGCGGGTAAAGCTGGGCGAGGCGAACGATGGCTACGTCATCGATTCCGGCCTCCGATCGGTACCGAGCCAGGTCGTGATACACCTTGCCCGAGCAGAGCACCAACCGGCGGGCGTCATTAGTTGCCACCTCATCCTCCAGCACCGGCTCGAAGCGCCCATTGCTCATCGTCTCGGTGGATGAGAAGGACTCTCTCGTCCTCAACAAGGACTTGGGAGTGAAAACGATCAGCGGCTTGCGGGGCCGCAGCAGAGCCTGTCGTCGGAGCAGATGGAAGGACTGACCGGTGGTCGAAGGCACAACCACTCGCATGTTCTCGTCAGAGCAGAGACCGAGGAAGCGCTCGATGCGCCCACTCGAATGCTCAGGGCCCTGGCCCTCATACCCGTGCGGGAGAAGCAGCACCAGTCCCGATTGCTGGCCCCATTTCGCCTCGCCGGCAGCAATGAACTGATCGATAATCACTTGGGCGCCGTTGGCGAAGTCGCCGAACTGTGCCTCCCAAGCCACGAAAGCATCGTTCCACTCCACCGAGTAGCCGTATTCGAATCCGACCGCGGCAAACTCGGAGAGCAGTGAGTCGACGATCCGAACCCGTGTAGTGCCGGCCGTCAACAGTTGCAGCGGTGTCCATTCCTGCCCGGTGTCGAAGTCGGTGAACTCGGCATGGCGGTGGCTGAACGTTCCGCGGCGAGAGTCCTCGCCCGCCAAACGGACGGGCACTCCTTCGCGGGCCAGCGCTCCTAGTGCCAAGGCCTCGGCAATTCCCCAGTCGAAGATCCCGATCTCGAAGGTGGAGGCTCGCTCGGCCAGCACCTTGCGCAGTTTGGGATGGACGACGAAGTCCGAAGGTGGCGTGGTCAGATAGGCGAGAATCTCCTTCAACTCTGATTCCTCAACGGCGGTTTCGGGCTCGTCGTCGGTCATCGGCTTCACCTGACTGGGCCGCCCCGCCGGTGCCGAACTCCGGGTCTCGCCGAAGGCCTGGTTCAGGAGCTCGGAGAACTCGGCCATGAGCGCCTCGCCCTCTTCCATCGAGATCTGACCGGTGGCAACGAGCCTCTCCAGGTAGAGATTGCGAACCGGCCGCTTCTGATCGATCAGCTTGTACATCAGCGGTTGGGTGTACGACGGTTCGTCGCCTTCGTTGTGACCCCGGCGGCGATAACAAATCATGTCGATGACAACGTCGCGATGAAATGCCTGTCGAAAGGCAAACGCCAGGCGGGCAACCCGGACCACGGCCTCGGGGTCGTCGCCATTGACATGGAAGATGGGGGCGGCCACGGTCTTGGCGACGTCGGTGGCGTAGAACGAGGAGCGAGCGTCGAGGGTGGAGGTGGTGAAACCGACCTGGTTGTTGATGACGATATGGACCGTCCCCCCGGTGCGATATCCCCGAAGCTGGGAGAGGTTGAACACCTCCGCCACGACGCCCTGGCCGGCGAAGGCGGCGTCGCCGTGGATAAGGATCGGGAGCACCTGGGTGTGCCCGCTCGGACCCCGCTTCTCCTGCTTGGCCCGCACGACCCCCTCCAGAACCGGGTCGACCGCTTCGAGGTGGCTCGGGTTGGCGACGAGTTGCACACCGATGACCGATCCGTCGGCCGTTTCGTACTTGCCGGAAGCGCCGAGGTGGTACTTGACATCACCGGAACCACCGGTCGTGTCGGGATCGAGGTCGCCTTCGAACTCGCGGAAGATCTTGCCGTAGCTCTTGCCGATGACATTGGCAAGGATGTTGAGGCGGCCGCGGTGGGCCATCCCAATCACGACGTCTTCCATTCCATCACCCGCCGCTGCCGAGAGGAGTGAGTCGAGCATGGGGATGACGGACTCGGAGCCTTCGAGCCCGAAGCGCTTGTGTCCGACATACTTCGTGTGGAGGAACTTCTCGAAGGCCTCCGCCTGATTGAGCTTGCGCAGGATGCGGATCTTTTCTTCGCGTTCGAGATCGATGCGGGGCACCTCAGAGCGCTCCTGGATCCAGCGTTTTTGCTCCGTCTCCTGCATGTGCATGTACTCGATGCCCGCCGTCCGGCAATAGGCGTCGCGGAGCCGGGCGAGGATCTTGGCCAGGGTCATCATCTGCGCCCCGGCCATACCGCCGGTGGCGAACTCGCGGTCGAGGTCCCAGATAGTCAGCCCGTAGAAGAGGGGATCGAGCTCGGAGTAAAGACGGGGCGGGTGCTGGCGGAGGGGATCGAGATCAGCGATGAGATGCCCTCGCACTCGGAAGGCGTTGATCAAGCGAAAGACGTTGGCTTGCTTCTCGGCCCAATGAGGGCTACCCAGAGGTGGGTTGTCGTCTATCGCCCAACGAGCGGGGGTGTAAGGAATCGAGAGAGCGGCGAAGACCTCGTCGTAGAAGCCACCTTCGCCTAGGAGCAGCTCATGGACGCGGGCGAGCAGCTCACCTGATTGCGCCCCCTGGATCACGCGGTGGTCATATGTCGAAGTAAGCGTGACGACGCGTCCGATGCCTTGCCGGGCGATGAATCCGGCATCGGCACCATGGAACTCGGGTGGGTAGGTGATTGCCCCGACGCCCACGATCACGCCCTGGTCGGGCATTAGGCGCGGAACGCTTTGTACCGTGCCGATCGTGCCGGGATTGGTGAGGGTGACGGTCGTGCCGGCGAACTCGTCTGGCATAAGCCGGTTGGAACGGGCCTTCTCGACCAGCTCTTCGTATTTGTGCCAGAACAATTTGAAGTCCAGGGTGTCGGCTTCCTTGATGTTGGGAACAACGAGGCCGCGCGACCCGTCCTTCCGCTCCACGTCGATCGCCAGGCCGAGATTGACGTGCGGATACCGGATCAGATGGGGCTTCCCGTCGATCTCCGCGAAGGCGACATTGAGGTGCGGTAGCTCCTTGAAAGCCCGCGAGACCGCGTAGCCGATGAGATGGGTAAAGCTGATCTTCCCGCCTTGGGTCAGTCGCCTGAGCTGATTGTTGATGATGAGGCGATTGACCTCGAGCAGCTTCGCCGGGACATTGCGGACCGAAGTGGCGGTCGGGATCTCGCGGCTGGCCTCCATCCGCTCGGCGACCACCGCCGCTGGTCCCCGCAGAAGCACCGCATCCTTGCCAGATTTCGTGACTAGAGAGGATGTTTGCGGCTCGGCCGCGGGACCAGGTCCGGGGGTTGGCGGAGCCGGCGATTTTGGTGCCTCTTTCGCAGCGGCGGGCTCCGCAGCCGGGTCCTCAGGCAGTGGAGCGTCCTGGCCGTTGAAATATGCCCGCCACGATTCCGAAACCGTCTCCGGGTCATCGAGAAACCGCTGGTAGATCTCGTCGACCATCCACAGATTGGAGCCAAAAGCCGCGGGTTCGAGCCCCGGCACCTCGGTGTCACTCACCCTCGGGGATGCTAGGTGGGAGAATCCTTTCTCTGGTTGTCGTATCCCATCCCGAGAAGGTTCTGTTCCCCGATTCGGGGGTGACCAAAGGCGAGGTCGCCGAGTACTACCACCGGGTGGCGAAGGTGATGCTCCCCCACTTGATCGACCGCCCCTTGACCATTCAGCGGTTTCCGCAGGGAATCGACAAGCAGGGTTTCATGCAGAAGCACGCCGGGAAGGGCTTTCCCGACTACATCGAACGGATCGAACTCGCCAAGCAAGACGGGACCGTGAACTACCCCGTCATCCGTGACGAAAAGGGGCTCGCTTACCTCGCCAATCAAAACACCATCACGTTCCACATCCCGGGCTTTCGAGCCTCTCATCTCGAGCACCCCGATCGCATGGTCTTCGACCTCGATCCTTCCGAGGGCGATCTCGAAGGAGTCCGCTTCGCCGCCCGGGCCACCGCTGAGCTCCTGGCGGCACTCGACGTCCCCACCTGGCTGATGACCTCGGGTTCGAAGGGTTTTCACCTGGTCACTCCACTCCAACCGACGATCAGCTTCGACGAGATGAGCCGCTTCGCTCAAGCGGCCGCAACTCTCCTGGCACGGAGCCATGACGAGGAGATGACGGTTGAGTTCCTCAAGAAGGAGCGCAAAGGCAGGGTGTTCGTCGACTGGATGCGAAACCACTTCGGCCCGACCGCCGTCTGTCCTTATTCGCTGCGACCCCGTCCGGGAGCCTCCATCGCCATGCCCATCGATTGGAACGCCCTTGACACCACCGAACCGGACGGGTTTCGCTTGCGCCGCTTCGACCTGGCCGACGACCCGTGGGCTGAGGCGGCTCCGTTGGACCTGACGCCGGCCGTGGCCGCGGTGGAGGACTTGATCGCTCAGTCTGGGGTCGACTTGCCGGAGTTCGATCGGTTCGGGAGAACCTAAGACACCGCCGCCCGTAGTAGTTCCAGGAAGCTCCCCCGGTCGGCCTCTGTGACCATTTCGACGTTCGGGTCCCGCGATTGATCGATAACCGTCGCCCCCCGATCGGAGGGTCCCGTCCCGACGGCGATGTGGACCGATTGAGTGCTGCTGGCGACTTCCGGTTGCAGTGCGATCGCCATGGCGATCGGGTCCGGTAGATCAAAGCCCTCTAGATCCGCCACCTCGATCGCGTACTTGGTCAATGTCGCCTGGATGTCGATGCAGAACCGGGCGAGATCGGTGCCGATATCCCGCAGCGCTTTCGCCTCCTCGGGTCCGAAGGTGGCGAACCTGGTGGAGATATCCCAACCCACCAGCTTGATCGGCATCCCCGACTCAAAGACGATCCTGGCCGCCTCAGGGTCGACCCAGATGTTGAACTCGGCGTTGTCTCCGACGTTGCCAGGCCCGCGGCCGGTGCCCCCCATGATCACGCAGCCGGCGACCCTGTTGGCCAACGAAGGATCCCTCTCCAATGCGATCGCCACGTTGGTGAGCGGTCCCAGCGTGACCAACGTGATATCGCCGGGATGATCGCCGATTTTTCTGGTCATGATGTCGACAGCCTCGCCTGCCATCGGCTTTCGTCCCGACAGGGGAAGGCCGCAGTCGCCCATGCCATCCTGGCCGTGGACAAATTGGGCGGTCTCTAGTGGTCGTGCGAGCGGTGCTGAGGCCCCGGCATAGACCGGCGCTTTCGAACCGCACAACTCGACCGTGTAGAGCGCGTTCTGTACCGCTTGGCCGAGGGGGACGTTGCCGGCCACGACGGTGATCGCTTCGATCCGAACGCCCGGATGCTTGAGCGCCATGACCAAGGCCACGGCGTCATCGGAGGCGGTGTCTGTGTCGATCAGAAACCGTCGCACTTCATCCTGCTCGATCCGTTCTGTGGGCCGCAGTCATCGGTTTCGCCGGCTAACAAACCAGGGTTCGCTTTTAGGCGGTTTTGGCGCCGCGGTCCCAGTCGGCGTAGAGCTTGGTGTACACGCCCTTGCTAGCGAGGAGTTCATGGTGGTTTCCGCGCTCGACCAGACCGCCGTGGTCGAAGACCAGCACTTCGTCGGAGGCCTCGGCCGTCGAGAGGCGGTGGGCCACGGTGATCGAGGTCCGGCCGGTGGTCAAACGTTCGATGGCTCGGCGGAGCGACACCTCGAGGAACGGATCGACGGCGGAGGTGGCTTCGTCGAGCACTAACAAATCGGGCTTCGAAATCCAGGCTCGAACCAGTGCCACCAGTTGCCGCTCGCCGGCCGAAAGGTTCGTGCCTCGCTCCCCTACTTCCGTCTCCAGGCCGGATGGCGTCCGCTCGAGCCAGGCTTCGAGGCCGAGCTGAGCAAACGCGTCGCGAATGTCCTGATCCGTGGCGCCCGGCGCCCCATAGCGAACGTTGTTGGCGATGCTGGTGTTGAAGAGGAATCCCTCCTGGGGAACAAAGGCGACGCGCTGTCGCAAGGAGGCGAACCGAATAGTCGGCAGCGAAATGCCGCCTATCTCGATGCCACCGGAGTCAGGAGCGAGGAGCCGCGCAACCAACTTGGCGAAAGTGGTTTTGCCCGACCCGGTTTGTCCTACGACTGCCACTCTCTTGCCCGAAGGAATCTCGACGTTCATCTTCGTGAGCACAACCGGTCCATTCGGGTACCGATAGGTGACGTCAGTCATCCGCATGTCCAACGGACCGGGGCGGAGCTCCACTCCGTCGACTGGGTCGGGGATGTCGATGGGCGTGTCGAGAACCCGCAAAACTCGACGAAGCCCAGCCGCTGCCCGCTGAGCCTGATCGATGGTCTCCACCAGAGTTTGCACCGGGTCGATCATGAGATTGACCAGGAAGAGAAACGCCAACAGTACGCCAGCCGAAGTCCCCTCTGCCGCTCCCAGCAAGATCCCGACTCCAATGACCGTGGCGGTTATCCCGGCTGCGAAGAGCTCCGCGGAAGCGAATAGCAGGGCAGAGAGCTTGAACGCTCGGTGCTCAGCTCGAACCTGCGCGGTCAAGGTGGCCTTTACTCGGGCGAGAGTGCTCTCCTCTACTCCATGGGCTCGAATCACCGGCAGGCCCGTGATCGCCTCGCCGATTACTGAAAGCGAATCGGCCACCTTCTCGCGCACCTGATCGTGAGCTCGCTGGAGAAGGCTCTGAAAGAAGAGCAACATCACGATGTAGATGATTACGCCGAGCGACACCAACGCTGCTAGTTGCCATCGATAAAAGAACATCACTACAAGGGCAAGGAGTACTTGAGCCACTCCAATCAGCATGCCTACTCCACCAAATTCCATGAACTCCTGGATCGTGGTGATGTCGCTTGTGACTCGAGAGACCAGGGCTCCCCGCCTCTCCGACTGAACGTGGAGGATCGAAAGCCGATGGAGATGGTCGAAGAGTTTTACTCGCAGTTCCTTTAGGCCATTGGCTGTCAAGGTGCTGAGTCGAAAGACTGCGGAGCGAGCGAGAAACGTGGCAATGACGAGCAAAGCGATGGCGATCGCGCCCTGCCAAAGAACGCTCGTCAGGTTGGGACCGCCCTCGGACAGCAATTCGCGGTCGACAACTTGCTGCACCATCACGGGAACGATCAGGGACCCGATAGTGCCCAATACCGCGAGAAGCACGGTCGTGATCAGACCGTGGCGAAGGCTCGGAGCCTCGACAATGGCCCGTCTGAGCGCGTGCCGAGTCGTGATCGGATTGCCTTCCTCCTCATGCTCGAGGGCTTCAGGTTCAGTCGCCATTCAGGCGCTCCTCTTCATCGCATCCTCTTCGTACGCCTGCAGAATGCGGGCGTAGCCGGGGGTGGTGGCCATCATTTCTTCGTGGGTGCCTTGCGCGACCACTTGGCCACCCTCGACGTAGACGACCTGATCGGCCAGCATGATTGACGCCCGCCGGTAGGCAACAATGACGACGGTCGAGGGGAGATCGGCTCGGGTCAGCTTGGCCAGGATCTCAGCCTCGATCGATGCATCAACTGCCGAGGTCGCGTCATCGAGCAGCAACAAACGCGGTTTTCTCACCAGGGCTCGAGCTAGCGCGATTCGTTGTTGCTGACCACCCGAAAGCGTTGTCCCCCGCTCCCCGATCCTGGTGTCATAACCATTGGGTAGAGCAGAGATGAAGCCATGAGCTCCCGCCAGACGGGAGGCCTCCTCAACCTCGGTCTGCGAGATGTTGGCTCCGAGTGTGACGTTGCCGCGAACCGTGTCATCGAAGAGGAAGGCGTGTTGTGCCACATAAGCCACCTCGTTGGGAAGCTCGGAGGCAGCAAAATCGCGCAGGTTACGACCATCGAGAGTTATGGCACCGGTCTCAGGATCCCAGAGGCGCGCAAGCAGAAGTATGAGCGTGGTCTTGCCGGATCCTGTTTCGCCCACCACTGCCACAGTCGAACCGGTCGGAGCTTCGAGATCGATTCCTCGAAGGACGGGCACCTGACCCTCGTAGGAGAACACGACGGAATCACCTTCGACAGCAGCACCGGATTCGTTTGCGTCAGCGCGGAGATCTCCATACTCGACGAAGTCGTCAGCCACCAACACGTCTTCGACCCTTTCCCAGCCGGCCAAACTCGAAGCCATCTCCCAGATCACGTAGCCGACCAGCCGGACAGGCACGGCGGAGAGAGAGAACAGATAGGCAACGCTCACCATTTCCCCGGGAGTGACGGCGCCAGCGACGATCCGAACTGCTCCCAAAGCCACGAGCAGAATGGTCGCGAGGTGGGGTATGGAATCGGCGATGCTGCGGTAAAAGGCAAAGCGTCGGCCGAGCAGAACCAGCTCTGACCGCAGCGTTTCGGAAACAGCATCAAATCGCTCGACCTCTTTCGCTTCGCGGCCTAGGGCTTTCACGGTTAGGGCACCGTCGAAGCTCTCGTGGGCGACGTCACCAACATCGCCTCGCATCTTTTGAATCCGCTCAAACATCGGGAACACTTTCCAGCTGCCGTTCATCTCCAATGCGACGATGGCAACCGCCGATGCCAACGTCAGCAGACCGAGCCAAACGTCGAGCGAAAAGATGAGAACAACCGTGCCCACCAGCAGAAGCGAGACCCCGGTGCCATATGGCAACGGACCCAGGATCCAGATCGCTTGGCTGGCATCCGAGTCGGTCACGGCGAGCAGGTCCCCTGTGGTTCGTCGTGAGATCCATCCCAGTTTGAGCTTCAGCTGATGTTTGATCAGTCGCATCCGCAGATCGGCCTGGACGTTGAACTGGAGCCAGGATGCTCCAAAGCGCCGCATCACGATGCCGGTCGCTTTCCATACCGCCACTGCCAGAACGATGGCCACTGCCGGCAATATGCGACCGTTGACCGTCTCGCCTTCATCAAGTACCGGAATGATGAGATCGTCGGTGATGCGACCGATGACGTAAGCCGATCCAATGATCGCTGACGCAAACATGGCCGCGCCGAAAACCGCCCTAATAAACGGGCGTGGGTGCCAGCTAACGAATCGGCCGATTAGGCGCAATCCCCGGCTCAACACCTCGAATGGGGACGCGGGTGGTTTACGTGGGGTCACGGGATGGTTTGAGTTTACCGGTGGCCCTGGAAGGAGCCGCCTAATAAACCGGCGGGGTTAGCGGTGGAGGTCGGTGCCGGGCGCCTCCAGGTGGATCGAACGATCGAGATAGACGTGCACTCCGTCCGTTCCCTGATGAGCGGGGTCGTCGACGACGAAACGGCCACCTGAGCGAACCACGCGGAGCCCGTACGCCCGGGCCAGGTTCTCCTCAGTGAGAACTTCTGACGGCGGTCCGGATGCGACCACGACTCCGGCCAGGAGGACTACCCAGTCGGCCGCCATCGCCTGGCCCAGATCATGAGTGGTCAGGATCACCGTCTTGCCGCGGTCGACGTCTTCGGCAAGGCTGGCTTCGATCGAGGCGGAAGAGCCGAGATCGACTCCGATCAGGGGCTCGTCGAGCAAGAGCAGGTCGTGATCCTGGGCGAGCCCTTGGGCGACCAGCACCCTTTGGCGCTGACCGCCGGAAAGTTCGTGGAACGACTCGGCGACAACCTCGGTTAGCTCCACCCGAGCTAGCGCCTCCGCGACTGCTTTTCGATCGGCTCGACTGAGACGCCGTGTCAGTCCGGTTGATGAATATCGGCCCATCGACACCACCTCCCGGACCGAGATGGGGAGGGTCGGCGAAATACTCGTGGCTTGCAACACGTAGGCGATGCGTTCTCTGGCCACCGCCGGGGCCGATCCCAGGACCCCAATGCTGCCGCTGGCAGGCTGCGTCAGTCCGGCCACGAGATCAAGCAGCGTTGACTTGCCAGAGCCGTTGGGCCCGATAACCGCCACCAGAAAGCGGGTGGGAACCTCGAAGGTGGAAGTGCCCAAGGCAACGCGTTCACCGTATCGCGCCGACAGATCGCGGGCGATCACTGCGCTCATCGACAAGAGTGGCAAAGGCCCTGGACTTCGAGGGCGTGGTTGCTCACCTCATATCGGTGCTGACCGCCGACCCTCGCTACGAGCGCGTGGAGTTCCTTCTCCTGCCGGGGCGCCAACTCGAAGTCATCGACCGAACCGCACTGCAAACACACGAGATGGTGGTGATGACCCGCCAGCCATTCGGCAAGCTCATAGCGAGCGAGGCCGTTGCTGTGGTGCATGGCGAGGATCCCGGCTTCACTCATCACGGCTAACGATCGATAGAGCGACGACAACGGCACGCTGCTTCGAAGCCGCCGATGAAGCTCAGCCGCCGACTGTGGACCCGAAGTGATCATGAGCGCTCGGACGATGGCCTGTCGCCCGCCGGTGAGCCTGATTCCGTGATCAGCCATACGCTCGCGGACCGCTTTGGTGGTTTCCCGTTCCTTCATCGCCAGCCTCGTGTTATGGTCTGCAGATGCGAATCGATAATGATTCTCATTATAGCATGTCCCTGCGAGCACTGCTCATAGGCCTAGCTGCCCTCAGCTCCTGCACCGCGTCTCAGCAAGACAACCGCGATCGCCCATTGGTTGTCGTCACCACCGGGATCATCGGTGACGTCGTGGCCAACGTGGGAGGTGACGCTGTCGAAGTCGCAACCCTTATCCCGGCCGGGGTCGATCCGCACGACTTTGCCCCCTCCGCTCAGCAGGTGGCCTCTATCTCCTCGGCCGATTTCATCTTCGCCAACGGCCTCGGTTTGGAGGAGGGTTTGATCGACCTTCTCCAGCAGGCCGAGAGCGAAGGGCTTTCGGTGACCTATCTCGCCGAGGAGGTCGATCCCATCGACGGCGACCCCCATTTCTGGCATGACCCCCTGCGAATGAGCGAGGCCGCCAATCTGATCGTCGAGGCTCTAGGTCAAACCAGCAATTACCCAGCAGAGCTCGAGGAGTTGGATCATGAGGTAGAAGACCGGCTGAGCGGAATTCCGGCCGAGAGAAGGCTGCTCGTGACCGAGCATGACTCCTTCGATTACTTCGCAGCCCGCTATGGGTTCGAGGTCCTGGGCACGATCATCCCTGGGGGAGGCTCTTTGGGTAGTCCTTCGTCGGCGGATCTGGCTGCACTCGTCGAGCTCATCGAGCAACACGGAGTGCCGGCGATCTTCGTCGAGAACACCTCCTCCCCCGAACTTGCCGAGATCCTGGCGAGCGAGGTTGGAAGGCCGGTCGCAGTGGTGGAATTGGCGAGCGACTCTCTCGGCGAGCCCGGCTCGGAAACCGCCACCTACATCGATCTCGTTCGATTCAACGCCGATGCCATCGCTACAGCCCTCGGAGGCTCGTGATGGACTGGCTCATCGATCCGTTCTCGCTCGGGTTTCAGCAACGGGCTCTCGTCGCCGGATTGCTGGCGATGGGCATGGCGGCGATGGTCGGTTGTTGGGTGGTGTTGCGGGGACTCACGTTCATGGGCGACGCCCTTGCTCACGGAGTGCTGCCCGGCGTGGCGATCGGGGTCCTACTCGGTTTTGACCCTGTGCTCGGAGGTTTGATCTCCGCTCTGGGAATGGCCGCTGGGATCGGTCTCGTTCATCGGCGGGCACGGCTGACCGAAGACACCGCGATCGGCTTGATGTTCGTGGGGATGCTCGCCCTGGGGGTAGTCCTGATTTCGAGAACCTCCTCCTACTCGGGGAGCCTCACTGCCATTCTCTTTGGCGACATCCTCGCCGCCTCAGGCGTCGATCTGATCTTGCTCGGGGCTGGGGCCGTGGTCGCCTTGGCCTTGTCTGTCGTTCTCTACCGGCCGTTTCTCGTTCTCTGTTTCAACGAACGCAAGTCGGAGTTGCTGGGCATGAATCCGCGGTTGGCGCACTTTGCAATGCTGGCCCTAGTGACGATGGCGGTGGTCACCAGTTTTCGAACCGTGGGTTCGCTCCTGGTTTTCGGTCTGATGGTGGCACCTCCGGCCACCGCCACGCTCTTGGTCCGCAGAGTTCCCAGGATGATGACGGCCGCCTTGGTGCTCGGTGCTGCGGCAGTGATTGGTGGGCTTCTGATCAGCTATCACTTCGGAACTGCAGGCAGCGCCACAATTTCGACACTTTCGGTGATCTTCTTCTTCATTGCCCTCGCCCTGCGCGGCCGCCCGGGTCACTAAGAGATCCTTTCCTTACAATCGAATGATGGAAACAAAACCAGGCCAGTTCTTTCTCGGCGCTCTCCTTGACGACAAGGTTGCGCGAGGAGAGAGCCTGCACTACGAGGCGTCCGATCTCACCACCCACGGTGTGATCGTCGGAATGACCGGGTCAGGCAAGACGGGACTGGCCATCGATCTTCTCGAGGAAGCGATTCTCTCCGGGATTCCGGTCTTGATCATCGACCCCAAAGGTGACATGACCAACCTGCTCCTCAACTTCCCCGATCTAGCTCCTGGCGACTTTCGACCCTGGGTGGATGAATCGATCGCTCGCCGGGAGGGCGTCACCCCGGATGAGCTCGCAACCCGAGTGGCGCGGGAATGGAGAGAGGGCCTCAATTCTTGGGGTATCGGTCCGGAACGAATGCGCCGGCTCAAGGAGAAATCCGCGATCACGATCTACACCCCGGGATCGAATGCGGGGACGCCGCTGAATGTCCTCGGGAGCCTCGAGGCGCCCGTTGGGGCCGACACCGAGGCGATCCGCGACGAGATCGAGGGCTACGTCGCCTCTCTGCTCGTATTGGCGGGGATCGATTCCGACGCCATCTCCGGACCCGAACACATTCTTCTCGCCACGATCATCGAAAACGAGTGGGGCAATCAGCGCAGTCTCGACCTGGCAAGCTTGATCGGTCTGGTGCAACAACCTCCATTCCGCAAGCTCGGTGTGTTCGAGCTCGATGCCTTCATCCCCCCGAAGAACCGCACTGCGCTGGCGATGAAGCTCAACGGTCTGGTGGCGTCACCGTCCTTCGCCGCCTGGCGGGAGGGAGAGCCGCTCGACATCGAAGCCATGCTCTTCGAGGGCACTGCGGCGTCCGCGGCTGTGATTTATCTTGCCCACCTTTCCGAGCCGGAGCGACAGTTCCTCGTCACTCTGCTCTTCTCCAAGCTCGTCACGTTTATGCGTTCGCAACCAGGCTCCTCAGAGCTGCGGCTCCTGACCTACATGGACGAGGTGGCGGGATTTGCTCCTCCCACCGCCGAGCCTCCCTCAAAAAAGCCCATCATGGTTCTGGCCAAACAGGCTCGGGCCTTTGGCTACGGGTTGGTGCTCACCACTCAGAACCCGATGGACTTCGACTACAAGGTCATGTCGAACGCCGGCACGTGGGCAATCGGCCGCCTGCAAACGGAGCGTGACAAAGCCCGCATTCTCGAGGCAATGCAATCGGCGGCCGGGTCGGTCGATGTCGACCTGCTCGACCGTCAGATCTCCGGATTGGGAAAGCGCCAGTTCGTGCTCCACACCACCGGTGGCAAGCCTCCTCTACTTTTCACCACCAGGTGGGCGATGTCGTATCTCGCCGGTCCCTTGAGCAAACAACAGATCTCACAGCTCGCAGTTGGAGACTCGCCCGAACCTGCGGCATCTACCGCGCCGAAGGGCTCAACTACGGATGAGCAGGTGGTAACTCCGGTTGCCGTAGCCCCCGCCGCCGCGGAGGACAGTGTTCCGGTCGCTCCTGCTGTCGCGCCGGGAGTGGCGGTGACCTACCTCGACACTGCCGCCCCCTGGGCAACCGAGATTGGAGCGGTGACCGGCTCTACCAAACTGGCTCCGGTCGTCGCGGCCACGGTCAACCTGCTCTACGACGACACCAAATCGAGTGTCAACCACACCGAGGCATACGAAGCGATCTTGACCGACCCGGGCAACCCGCTCACCAGCGAGTCGGTGGTCGCGGTTGATCACGACCCGCGCGATTTCCGCTCCGAAGTCCCCAGCGGCGTGAGCTACACCCTCACCGCTACGGCCATGGACAATGCGGCTTTCTGGAACGGAATCGAAAGGAACCTCACTGCTCATCTCGTCTCTAGCCGCAAGCTGCAGATCTGGAAGAACCCGGGGCTCAAGTTGTACTCGCGGGTGGGTGAACGAGAGTCCGACTTTCGAGCTCGCTGTATCAGCGCGGCTGGAGAGGAAGTCGACAAAGCGATATCAGGGCTGCGAGAGAAATACGGAGCAAGGATCGATCGGGTGAGAGACCAGCTAGCCACTGCCCAACGCCGGATGAGCGACCTCGATGCCGACGTCGCCGCCCGCCGCCAGCAGGAAGTGGTTTCGGGCGCGGGTGATTTACTGGGAGCGCTGCTCGGGGGAAGGAGGAGAAGCTCGATCTCTCAAGCCGCCTCCCGCCGTTCACAGACCCGGCGCACAGAGGCTCGACGCGACAGTGCGGCCGGAGCCATCGCCGACAAGCAGTCCGACCTCGAAGCGTTGGAGGACGACCTCGCAGCCGAGATCGACGCCATTCGAGCGGAATGGGACGACCGGGCTGCGCACGTCGAAGAACTAGAGATTGCGTTGGAAAAAGTCGATGTTCAGGTCAGCGAGCTGAAGCTCGTTTGGGTGCCGTCCGACTAGCCCGAGGCCGGCTGACCCCGTTCTCGTCGAGTGATATCGCCTTGACCTGACGGCGTTGAGCCGCCTCCCGCAACCGGTCGTCTTGAATCGCTTTTGCTAACCGGAAAAGTGCGTCGCCGCTGCTGTACAACACGGGATTTCCTCCTGGTCGAATCCGATACTTACAAGGTTGAAACTACCGGACATTCCGGACAGGATCTGTCCGCTAATTTGGGCGAGGATTAGAACCATGGATTCGAGCGCTCGCATGCTGAGATTGCTCTCGCTTTTGCAGGCGCGTCCCAACTGGACCGGAGCGGAACTAGCCGAGCGTTTGGAGGTGACGGACCGCACTCTGCGCCGGGACGTGAACCGCTTGCGTGACCTCGGCTACCCGGTGGAAGCCTTCTCCGGCCCCGCCGGCGGATATCACCTCGCTCCCGGTGGTTCGCTTCCGCCGCTTCTATTCGAGAACGACGAAGCCGTGGCGGTCGCCCTCGGGTTACGCAATGCCGCCAGCGGCGCCCTCCCCGGATTCGAGGACGCGGCCGTCTCGGCACTATCAAAGATCACTCAGGTGCTCCCGTTGAAGCTGGCAAGTCAGCTCGACAACCTCGATCGGGCCACCGTCGGTTTCGCATGGCGCAGCGGGCCCGGGGCGCCGGTCGATCCTTCGGCCCTGACCCTCTTGGCGCAGGCCTGCCGCATCCCTGAACGCCTTCGCTTTCGTTACACCGATTCGGAAGGGCGCGCTACCGAACGACACGTCGAGCCCTTTCAGCTCGTTCGTACCTCGCGTCGCTGGTATTTGGTGGCGCTCGATAGGGATCGTGAGGCGTGGCGCACGTTTCGAGTCGATCGAATCCAAAAGCCGGTCCGAACCGGGATGCGCTTTGCCCATGGGGAAACTCCCGACGCCGCCGCCCTCGTCGCCGAAGGCGTCGCCGTTTCTGCTCATACCTTGCAGGCCCGCGTGCTCTTGCGGATTCCGTTGGCAAAGGCGAAGGAGTTCATCCATCCCACAATTGGGGTTGTGAGCCGAGCCGAAGGCGACACGCTGCTCCGCATCGGTGCTGATGACGCCGGCTGGGTCGCGAGATATCTCGCTAATCTGCCTTGTGACTTCGAGGTCATCGAACCCGAAGAGGTCGCCCAAGCGGTGCGAGAGCTAGGAAGAAGGCTCCTCGCTTCACACCCGACGCCGGCCCCTGATCAGATGGAGCAGGTTACTGGCGCACCCGGTCGAGAGTCCGCAGCAGGTGCCTGACTACGGCCTTCATCCTTGCAGGTCTAGGTCGTTCGACCAGCAGGTCAGCCGGACCTTCGCTCAAGCCAATCTCCGATGACGCTGACAACGGTTTCTGCGTCTTCGATGGCTTGAGCAGCCTCCTCTAATGGTACGGGGCCGAAGTCGTATTCGGCGTGGCTGCGGCGGTCGTAAAGTGAACGCAATAGACGACCTGCCTGCTCGTCGACACCCTCTCCTTGGACGACAAGTATGCCAAACGCGGAGATAACTCCTGCGTGTCTGGATCTGGACTCGCCGATACTCAGCAAGGCGGCTTCGGCTGCGAAGAAGGCGGCGTAGTAGCAGCGGCTCACCGCCTGAGCCGGGAACCCTCCTTTGTTGAGGACCTTGGCCGAAGCGATCTCATCTCTGGAGCGGGCGATGCCCTCCGCGAAAGCGCTCATCCCACCGTCTTGCCATGCGAGCGTGCCTCAATCAACACAGGCCTGGTTGGATGTTCGAACTGGTCGACGGTCACCGGTAGAGCTGACAGGGTCACTCCGTGTTTTGCCGACAGCCGCCACAGGAGATCGTCCATCCGCCGCATCTCGTCCCAGGCTGAATCCATCTCCCGAAGTACCACCAAGAGATCGATGTCCGACTCCGATTCCACATCATCCCGCGCTTGCGACCCGAGCAGCAGCACTCGTGCCAGACGATCACCGTACAGAGCCCGCAACTCGGCCGCGGCACGCTCAGCGACGCTCATTGCACCAGGCGGCCCGACAATCTCCGGATCGTCGCCAAGATCGGCCAGTGCCCGACGGGCACCGGCGGTGTCGATCAAGCCCTGATCAGCCAGCCATTCAATCGCCCGGCGTTGCATCCTTCGATCATGAAACGCAAACCACGCCTCACGAAGCAGCGAGAAATCGAACAAAGTGTCCTTGAACCGGTGGAACGCACCCCGGCCTTCGAGGGCTCGAACCAGTAGGTCTCTGGCCCGGGCATCGCCGACAAGATTGGCGAAGTCCACCATGTCCCGATAACCAACTCCCGAATCCTCCGGATCCACGAAAAGAAGGCCCCGTGACTCGAATTCCTCAGGGTCGTCGTCTACCGAGCAGTACTCGGCGACACCCGTTATCGGGTCGAACCACCACGAAGACTCGCCGGAATGGTCCTCAAGAGCCACGACCAACATCTCGAGATCGACAGAGGGCAGATCGAGCACCTCTATCTCCTTCATCTGGCTCGACCCCAAACAATACCCGCAGCCGGTCCGCTCGAGCCGGAACGCGGCTTGATGGTCCCGCCAAATCAGGTTGCTGGCGCCCGGCGTACTCGTTCGCCAGCTACCGAATGACCGGGAAAGCGGGCGCCAGCGACCAAATTTAGAGTCGGCTATCCGGCGGAAGCCTCCTCCGGCCCGCAGCTACGACGAGCCGGATGCCCGGTGCGCGGTGCGAGAGCTAGGACGGAGGCTCCTCGACCGTTCGACCGTCCTCCGAACCGGCTCCTGCCGGGACTCCGCGCAGAAGAGTTGAAGACAGAATGGCGACGCCGAAGGCGAGGACAGAGCTGAGGGCGGCAGTGAGCCTGAGCCCGTCGGTAAAAGCCCCACGGGCGGCCTCAAGTAGGGCCGCTCCCGCCGAGCCCCCGAGCTGACCCGCCACCTCGACCGCCCCGCCGAGGGTGTCGACTGCCGCCTCGGCCACCGCCGGGTCCGTATTCGCCGGCAGGGCGCGGCTGACGCCGCTCCGATAGACGGCAATTCCGATGCTGCCCAGTAGGGCGATGCCGAGGGATCCACCCAACTCGGCTCCGGTTTCGGAGATGCCGGAAGCGGCCCCCGCTTTCTCGGGTGGGGCGCTGCCGACGATGAGCTCAGTAGTCAGGTTGAACACCGGGGAGAGGGCGAGCGAGATAACTACCGAGGCGGCAACGATGATCGACAGCCCGTTGGTGTCACCGATCAACGTCAGCATTCCGAGACCAATCGCAGAAACAACCAGCGACACTCCGATCACCAGCGCCGGTCGGATGCGATGCACGAACCGCGACGATTGTGTCGAGCCGATGATGAAACCAACCGCCGAGGGCAGCGACCACAGCCCCGCTTGGAGAGGCGAGAGGTTCAGGACCAACTGGAGGTATTGGGCGACAAAGAGGAAATAACCGACCATGACGAAGATGGTCATGACGTTCGTGGCGAGCGAAACGTTGAAGGAGCGGATCTTGAAGAGGCGCACATCGATCAGCGGATCGGCCAGCCGACGCTGGCGTTGGAGGAATGCGAAGCCCACGATTAATCCGGCGACGATGGCGCCGACCGCGAGAGGCGAGAGGCCATCCTGAGCGATCTCCTTCAGACCGAAGATCACGGCCAGGATCGACAAGAGCGAGAGGCCTGCACTCAATACATCAAGGCGGCCGGCACCAGGGTCCCGATACTCGGGCAGGACCCTCGGTCCCAGGATCAAAAGGAGCGCCATGACCGGCAGTGCCAGCAGGAAAACTGATCCCCACCAGAAGTACTCAAGCAAGACGCCACCAAGAACCGGTCCGACGGCACTGCCAGCGGAGAAGCTGGCGATCCACCAGCCAATCGCAATCGATCTCTGGCGAGGATCGGGGAACATGTTGAAGATGAGAGACAAAGTCGACGGAGCCAAAGTCGCACCGGCAATTCCCATCAGCGCTCGACTGGCGATGAGCATGCCCGCACTGGTAGAAAGCGCCGCCATGATCGAGACCGCGCCGAAGGAGGCAGCACCGATCATCAGCAGGCGCCTCCGCCCGATACGGTCGCCAAGAGTGCCCATCGTGATCAGGGATCCGGCTACCAGAAACCCGTAGACGTCGATGATCCAGAGGAGCTGTGCGCTGGTCGGTCGGAGGTCGGCACTAAGGGATGGGACCGCCAGGTGCAAGACGGTGAGATCCATCACATAGAGCAGAGTGGCGAGCGATAACACCGCCAACCCGATCCACTCGCGGCGACCGGCCAGGGTCGGCCTTTCGGTATTGATCTCTGCGGTCACAGGTCCCCTCGTTCTCTGGGCTATTGGTGAAGCAGGAACAACAACCCGGGCTTGGTGTTTAGTCCTCGTCCTCGACCAGGGCGACCAAGAGGTCGCGGACGGAAACGATTCCGAGCAGGGTGCCGTTGTCGACCACCGGCAGATGGCGGTAACCCGACTCGGCCAGCCATTGCGAGGCCTCCCATACGTCGAAATCGGGAGAGAAGGTGTCAGGGTCCCGGCTCATAAACACAGAAACCGTGGTTTCGTCGAGATCGGCCCCGCCTGCCGCCGCCTTCACGAGATCCCGCTCGGTGATCAAGCCGAGCAGCTTCCTCCCCTCGACGACGCCAAGGGAACCATGGCCTCGCTCGGTCATCGCCTTGGCGGCCCCGCGCAAGGAAGTCTGCGGCCCACAGACCCGAGCCGAGCCCCCTACGAGATCGCGCAGAATCATTGCCGCGACGCTAACGAATGTTTCTTGCCCCAGCGAGCGAACCGAGCGCTGGAGAGGTCCGAAGGCCGAGGGGGCCTAAGGGGGTCGCCCATGGTCCCAACTCCTCACCGCCGGTTTATCTCGTCCCCTAAATCTGTTGCGCCACGACCATTTCCACACAAATTTGTCGCACCACGACCCTTCACACAACACCTCCTCAAGCTCGGTGTTGCAGTCACCCTCTGAAGAAACCGTCGTCCTGCGACAAATTTACCTTCTTCGCGAAAGACGGTGGTTAAGGGCAGAGCCCTCCTACTTTCGGTCGGTGAGAAACCACCGAGAGCAAGGAGGGCCCGGATGGGCGATCGTATCGAGGTACCGCTGGAAATTTCTGACTTCGAAGTCATCTCGACCGAGCTGATCGATGGCTGGCTGGAGGTGACGATCGAGTCGACCTTCCCGGCGGCCTGTTTCCATTGCGGGTCGAGCGATGTTTGTGGTCATGGCCGCCATCTCCGTCGGGTGCGGGATCGGAGCTGTGGCTATCCGACGGTGCTGGTCTGGCGGCAGCGACGGTTCCGCTGTCATGATTGTGGCCGCACCTCGCGAGAGCGGCATCTGGCCCTGGCCGGTCAGAGAAGGATCAGCCACGGCTTCCTCCACCAGCTGGGGTCTGGCTCCTGTCGGGAGCCATGGAGCAACCTCGCCCGCCGGGAGCGAGTCTCGGGCCTCCAACCGGGATAACCACCGAGCTTCGCTAAGAGCCCAAATTTGCGGGGGTCTAGATCAGGTCTTGTTCCCTGATCCCGAACGAGGGGTGACGGAGTCGGCACAGAGCGAGCTTCTCGAGTTGACGAATCCGCTCCCGGGTGAGGTTGAACTCCTCCCCAATCTCCTCGAGAGTGCGGGGCACTCCGTCGTAGAAACCGTATCGCAACGCAAGGATGCGACCCTCGCGCAGAGGCAATCGCTCGATAGAGTGACGCAGCGAATCGGCCACGTCCATCTCCTCAGTGAGCTGAACGGGATCAGCCGCGTCCTCGTCCTCGATGAAATCGCCCAGTTGCGCGCCGTCTTCACCAACGGGCTGCTCAAGTGAGACGGTATCGGCAACGCCCAAAGCCAACTCGACCTTGTCGACCGTGACTCCGGCTTCCTCGGCAATTTCCTCCGGTCGGGGGTCGCGACCGAGCTCGGCCTTGAGGCTCGCTTGAGCGGCCCGGACCGCGGCCAAGGTGTCGTGCAGATGGACGGGGATCCGAACCGTGCGCGACTTGTCGGCGATCGCCCTGGTGATGGCCTGGCGGATCCACCAGGTGGCGTAGGTCGAGAACTTGAAGCCCTTCCTCCAGTCGAACTTCTCCACTGCCCTGATCAGACCCAGGTTTCCCTCCTGGATGAGGTCGAGAAAGTCGATACCGGAGGTGTTCGCATAGCGGCGGGCATTAGCAACTACGAGACGGAGGTTGGCGGTGAGGAAGGCATCCTTGGCTTCGCGCCCCTGACGCTCCTTGCGTCGCAGCTCAAGCTCTTCTCGCTTGTCCTTGTAATCGCCCCGACCGAGCCTGATCCCAGCTTCCTCGCCGGTCTCGATGCGCTGCGCCAGCTCCACCTCCTGTTCGGCGGTGAGCAGGTCGTACTCACCAATCGCAGTGAGGTACTGCGAAACGAGGTCCGTGGTGAGACGGCCCCTCTCATCGGTGAGCTTCGATTGCAGGCGCTCGCGCCGCGCCTTTTCAACGGCGCGATCGCGGGTCGACTCAGCGGTAGTCATCTGCTTTGAATCCTCCAACGGGCGGTGGGGGCGCCTCTTCCCTGGGTGCTCCACTATGACACAGAACCCGGAATTTGTGAACCCCCCAAATTCGACGGAAAAGTTCCGTTTCCAACGCCATAAACAACACCCTTGCAACTCGATTTTATTCCAAATCAGGGCTTTCTCGGCACCCTGAGAACAGTCCCCCGACGCCACTAGGTTGCGGTTGTGAACCGGCTGTCCAAGTCGACGTCTCCCTACCTTCTCCAGCACGCCCAGAACCCCGTCGACTGGTACGAATGGGGCGACGAGGCTTTTGCCGAAGCGAAACGGCGCGATGTGCCGCTTCTCTTATCTGTTGGATATTCGGCATGTCATTGGTGCCATGTCATGGCACATGAGTCGTTTGAGGACATCCCCACTGCCGAAGAAATGAACGAGTTGTTTGTGAACATCAAAGTGGACCGCGAAGAACGTCCCGATGTCGATGCGGTCTATATGGAGGCGGTGCAGACCATGACTGGTCAGGGAGGGTGGCCCATGACCGTGTGGATGACGCCAGAGGGCAGCCCCTTTTATGCCGGTACCTATTTCCCGAAGAACGAGCGGGGAGGATTGCCTTCGTTCCGACGGGTGATCAAGGCCATTTCGGAGGCGTGGGCCGACAAACGAAGCGAGGTAGAAGAGCAGGCGGATCGCATCGGCCACGCACTGGCAACAGAACTCTCCTCAAAGGAGAGCTTGGCCACGACGGGACAGGTCGATGCCGCGTTCAGATCGGTCGCTACGACCTTCGATACCACCCACGGCGGTTTCGGCGGTTCTCCCAAATTTCCTCAACAACCGCTCCTCGAGTTTCTCCTGCGAACCGCGCCGCACCAGAAAAAAGCCGGCGCGATGCTGGCAACAACCCTTGATGCCATGGCGAAGGGTGGCATCCATGACCAACTAGCCGGGGGCTTTGCTCGCTACTCCGTTGATCGATTCTGGACGGTGCCCCACTTCGAGAAGATGCTTTACGACAACGCCCAGCTCGCTCGTCTCTATCTCTGGGCGGGATTGGACCTCGGGCGACCGGACTTGATCGAGGTCGCCCGCAGCACGATTGACTATTTATTGCGGGACTTGCGCCATCCGGATGGTGGCTTCTTCTCGGCCGAAGACGCCGACTCAGAAGGGGTGGAGGGAAAGTTCTATGTGTGGAGCTTTGAGGAAGTCGAAGACGTCTGCGGGGACGATGCACCCACCGCGATCAAGGCGTGGGGAGTTACTAGGGAAGGCAACTTCGAGGGCAACAACATTCTCATTCGATCGGAGGAGTGGTCGCCATCTCCCGAACTAGAGCGATGCCGGCAAGCCCTCCTCGCCCGGCGATCGCACAGGATCCGGCCCGGGCTCGACGACAAGGTCCTCGCCGGTTGGAATGGCTTGGCGATCAGAGCACTGGCCGAGGCGGGAGCTGGCCTCCGGGAGCCTGCCTATCTCGAGGCTTCGGGCCAAGCGGCGGACTTTGTCCTGACCAGCCTCGCCCAGAACGACGAACGGCAGGGCCTGCTGCGGGCGTGGGCCAAGGGGAGGCCGGGCCCAACCCCTGGCTTTTTGGAGGACTACGCAGCGATGGGCCTCGGTCTGCTGTCCCTTTATGCGGCCACTGGCGAAGTCCGATGGTTTCGGGAGGGCGAACGTCTGATCCGCCAGATTCCGATCCGCTTTGGATCCGACGATGGAGCAATGTTCACTTCCGAATCCGACGAACTGATCAAACGTCCCCGGGACCTCTTCGACAACCCCCTCCCCTCCGGCAACTCGCTGGCAGCCGAGGCGATGTTATTGCTTTCCCTCTACACGGGCGATGGTGAGCTGCGCGATCTGGCTGCGGCCAACCTTGCCGCGGTCACGCCGTTGCTGTCGAGGTACCCCAGTGGGGCCGGGCATGCCTTGGCAGTGCTGACCAGCATCCATGCCGGCACCCGTGAGGTGGCCATAGTTGGGACCGATCGGCATCAGATAGTGGACGTGTTCTGGTCGAGTTACCGACCCCACATCGTCTTGGCTCAAGCCGACGCCCCCTCGGAGGAAGTGCCGCTCCTAATGGGGCGGCGGGGCGAGCCGGGAGGGCTCGCCTATCTGTGTTCGGGGATGGTTTGTCTGGCTCCGACGAACTCCTCCGAAGCCTTGGCGTCGCTGCTCGAAAGCACCTGAGCCGATAGCCAAACGAAAGCAATCCATATCAAGTCTGCCACCAGAAGATGGAGAAGTTGCAGCGCGATCGGAGTGCCAAAGCGGATATTGAGAAGGCCGATTCCGAACTGAGCTCCAGTCAGGATCATCAACCACCGCATTGACGCCTGATTGGGAAGAGGCCGGCCCCGGGCGGCAAGTGCGACGACGATCAGGACCAAGACCGCCAACACTGGGTGCACAACCCGGAGTTCGGTCAGGAAGTGGACCGTATCGGGGCGGGCGAGTCGATCGATGGGAAAGAGCGTGTCGGCGAGGGCGGTTACGGCTCCCGTGGCCGATATCGCCACCAAACCTGCGCCGGCCGCAAATATATTTCGCCGCAAGGCGCCCCGTTGACTGAGCGCTGCTCCGCCGGAGAGGAACCAAATCGTGAGGGTTAGTGCGCCGAGGAGAAGCAAGGTGTTGGCGAGGTGGAGAGGAACGGCGACCGTCCTCGCGATCGAATCGTCGCGACCTACCCATTCGTAGAAGACGATGGCAGCTCCGATAAGAGCTTCGAGGAGAATCGCCAGCACCGCCACAGTCGCCGCTCTGCGGGCAGGGTGACCCTGCGCGGTCTGACGTTGGACGGCCCAGGCGATCCCGAACACTCCGAGGAGCGCGAGCCCGCTGGCCGCACGGTGCGTGAACTCGATTGCGGTAGAGCCCTCTAGGGCGGGGACCACCACGCCCGCACAGGTCGGCCACGACCTTCCGCAACCGGCGCCGGAGTGGGTGGCTCGCACCAGCGCCCCGAGCAGGATCGTCACGACATTCCAGCCGAGCACGATCCGCGCCCATCGAGAAAGCATTGGTAGTCAGGGGCGCAGTGCCCGCAATGCGGGTCTGTTTCCCCATTCCCCTTTCAATCCGTGCGTGCCGTTTTCCGGCACACGGCTTACCGACGATCGTCTGGACATGGTTACGCCCCTCCG
>JBOGEX010000048.1:0-5229 GCA_050741915.1 Acidimicrobiia bacterium | reverse complement strand
TCGTCACGTTTACGTGACGAGATTTACGCAAGAATGAGGCGATGAGCCCGATCACTCGCGCCGAGGCAGCGGCGGCCATGGCCGCTGTCTGTGGCGATGAGGAGGTAGTTGCGGTCACCGGCGATCCGCACGTCGTCGTTGAAACCGCGGCCGGGTCCCAACAACGGGCCTTTGTCAAGACCCTCGAGCCTGGGGCCGACGATTGGCGGGCGGAGGCCGACGCCTACGAGAGCGGGGTCTTGATATCTTTGGTCGACGGGCTCCGGGCCCCACGGCTCTACAAGGTGGTGAGCCTCGAAGGCGGCGGGGTTCGATTGTGGCTCGAGGATGTCGTCACGACCGATCTCGAGTGGACCTCGGACCGACTGGTCGAGGTGGCAGGACTGCTCGGCCGAATGAGCCGGCTCTACCTGGCCATGGACGAGAATCCCCCCCTGCCCCTTCGTGAATCTTCCGCGGCAGGCGTGGCCACGAGCTTCGGACATGGCAATGCCCGCCGATCGAATTTCCTCGCTGAGGGCGCCGACCCGCATCGCTTTGTCCTCGTCGATTGGGGAAAAGCCGGCTGGTGGCCGGTAGGTTCGGACCTCGCACCGCTCCTCAGCGGCGACCCCAACTCACCCGAGGACGAGGCCCTAGCGGCCTTTTGCGAAGCGGGGTTCGATCCGGAAGCGGTTGCGGCCGGGTATCGCGAAGCGCTGGCGATGCTCGATCGCGCCTAGATGCGTTATGCGGTGCTGGCGAGTGGCTCCGGGTCGAACCTGGCCGCCTTGATCGGGGCCGACATCGATAACCCGGCGGTCGTGATCACCGACGTCGAATGCGGAGCACAGGAACGTGCGCGAATGGCTGGCATTCCCACGGAACTGGTCCCTTTTCGGGCCGACCGCACTGCGTTTACCGAAAGCATTCTGAAGGCCGCCTCCACCAACCACGCCGAGGCGCTGGTCTTGGCCGGTTTCATGCGGATTCTGGGACCGGTCGCCCTGCAAACCTTTCCCGATCGGATCGTCAACATCCATCCCTCCCTGCTTCCGTCGTTTCCCGGCCGCCATGCGGTCGAAGCTGCTCTCGCGGCTGGGGTCAAGATCACCGGGGTAACCGTTCATTTTGTCGATGAGTTGGTCGACCATGGGCCAATCATCGCCCAGCAGGCAGTGCCAGTGCTGCCCGACGACGATGTCGATTCGCTCCACGCCCGCATCCAGACAGAGGAGCATCAGCTATATCCGCGAGTCGTCGACGCATTGCTCCAGGGTCGCCTGGTCGTCAACGAGCGTCGAGTGACATGGACGTAGACCTCGTTCCGGTCCGGAGGGCGCTGGTCTCAGTTTGGGACAAGTCCGGTTTGATCGAGTTCTGTCAGGGTCTCAAACAATGTGGAGTCGAGATCGTGAGCTCGGGGGGTACAGCAGCAACCCTGGCGGAGGCAGGCATAGCCGTGACCCTCACGAGCGACGTCACCGGTTCCGCCGAGATGCTCGGAGGCAGGGTGAAAACGCTTCACCCGCGCATTCACGGCGGAATCCTCGCTCGCCTGAGCGATCCCTCCCATCGGGCTGATCTCGAAGCGAACCAGATCGCTCCCTTCGAGCTGGTGGTCTCCAACCTCTATCCGTTTGAGCGTACCGTGGCCGATCCTTCGACTACCGACGAGGAGGCGATCGAACAGATCGACGTCGGCGGGGTGGCGCTGATAAGGGCCGCGGCCAAGAATCACACCTTCGTCGGTATCGTCACCGACGCAGACCAATACGGTCCGGTACTGCAAGAAGTACAGACCGGTGGTCTCCGCGCCATCACCCGCCGCGACCTCGCCCGCGCCGGCTTTTTCAGGACCGCCTCCTACGACGCGGCCATTGTCAATTGGTTCGAGAAAAGCGCCTCTCTCCCTGAGCGTCTGGTGTTGCCACTCGAGCAAGTGCAAACGCTCCGGTATGGGGAGAACCCTCACCAGCAGGCCGCCCTCTATCGGCAGATCGACTCCGATGCATGGTGGGAGCGGGGACGATTGGTGCAGGGAAAGCCACTCTCGTACAACAACCTCAACGACGCCGAGGCGGCCTGGAGACTGGCTTCCGAGCTCGCATCGCCAGCGGCGGTCATCGTCAAGCACGCCAACCCCTGTGGAGTGGCCGTCGGCCCCAATCTGGTCGATGCCTTCCTGCGGGCCTGGGAATGCGACCCCCTCTCCGCCTTCGGAGGGGTGATCGCCCTCAATAGTCCCCTTGACGAGGAAACTGCCGCCGCCATCGGCGAAAAGTTCGTAGAAGTCGTGCTGGCTCCCGAGATCTGGGACTTGGGGGGCATCAAAGAAGGAGTCAGGGTGCTTTCGGCCCCGCCGCCGCATGGTCGCGACCTCGATCTGCGCCGGATCGAGGACGGGATGCTGGCCCAGGGCCGCGATTGGGACGACGGCCAGGGCTGGGAGGTAATCAGCAAGAAAGAGCCCAGCGAGATGAAGCGATCAGAGCTGCGCCTGGCCTTCACCGTCGCCGCCCATGCCAAGTCCAACGCAGTGGTGGTCGTCAACCACGGAGCCGCAGTCGGAGTCGGCGCCGGCGATCAGAGCCGGGTGGGAGCGGTCGCAAAAGCCTTGCGACAGGCAGGAGATCGGGCACAGGGCGGGGTGGCCGCCTCCGATGCTTTTTTCCCCTTCCCCGACGGCATCGAGGCCCTGGCCGCGGCCGGGGTGACGGCGATCGTGGCGCCGATGGGATCCCGCAACGACGCCCGGGTCATCGAGGCAGCAGACCGGCTCGGTCTCGCCCTTGTCGCCGCCCCCCGTCGCCACTTCCGCCACTGATACCGTTTGGCTCCTATGCGGGCGCTGATCATCGATGGCAAAGCGGTAGCTGCCGCAGTCAAAGTGGAGGTCGCCTCCGGGGTGAGGGCCCTGCGGCGGTCGCCCGGTCTGGCCACAGTTCTGGTGGGGGATGATCCCGCCTCCCGGGTCTACGTCAGCGGGAAGCGCCGGGACGCCGAAGAGGTGGGGATGGTCTCGATCCATCATCAACTTCCCGCCGACGTCTCCCAGGAGAAGCTGCTCGAACTGATTGCCGGGCTCAACGAGGACGAGAAGGTCGATGGGATCCTGGTCCAACTTCCGCTCCCCAACAGTCTCGACCCCGAAGCCGCGGTCAACGCCATCGATCCGGCGAAGGACGCCGACGGTCTTCATCCACAGAACCTCGGTCGTTTGGTCCTCAATCAGCCCGGGCTGCGGCCCTGCACTCCTTCGGGGGTGATGCGCCTGCTCGATCACTACGAGATTCCGACTCGCGGGCGGCGGGCGGTGATCGTCGGGCGGAGCTTTTTAGTCGGTCGACCCTTAGCCCTCCTGCTCGGCGCCCGCGGCATCGACGCCACTGTCACCGTCGCCCACTCCCGCTCCCAGGCCATCGCCGAACTAACTGTCGCAGCGGACATCGTCGTGGCGGCCATCGGCTCCCCACGATTTGTTACCGCGGAGATGATCAAACCCGGGGCGACGGTGATAGACGTCGGGGTGAATCGTCTCGATGACAAGCTGGTAGGTGACGTTGACTTCGGGCCGGTCGCGGAGGTGGCTTCCGCTCTGACCCCAGTGCCCGGGGGAGTGGGCCCGATGACGCGGGCGATGCTCCTCGCCAATACCCTCACCGCAGCCCGATCTCACTAAAGCAAAGGAACGATCGATGCCTTCTGCCCGAATCACTTCCGTCGCCGACAGCCTCTCCACGCTTCTGCGGTTTGTCGGGACTTGGGAGAAGATCCGGGTTCGCCCCGGAGTCGTCGACCTCACCTTCGGCAATCCGCAGGAGCTCCCCATTCCGGGATATGTGGATGCTCTGGCCCGGCACCTGCCGCCGATCGACCGGGATTCCTACGCCTATCACCGCTCCGACCCCGATGCCCGCGCTGTCGTCGCCAAGCGTCTGATCGAATGGCGCGGGCTGGCATTCGAGCCCGAAGACGTTGCTCTCACTCCCGGTGCCTTTGGAGCCCTGGCTGTCGCCCTCGACGTATTGGTCGACCCGGGTGACGAGGTGGTCTTCTCATTGCCGCCCTGGTTCCTCTACGAGGGAATGATCACGAGTGCCGGAGCCGTTCCGGTGAAGGTCAACGTTCGCCCCGAGGACTACGACCTCGACCTCGACGCTATTGCCGACGCCATCACCCCTCAGACTGGGGTCGTGATCGTCAACACTCCCAACAACCCCACCGGGCGCATCTATCCCTCCTCGACACTCGAATCTCTCGCCGACCTTCTGAACGAGCGCGCCTCGCAGCGGGAGATCTATCTGATCTCAGACGAGCCCTATGCCCGCCTCGTCTTCTCCGATGCCAGCTTTGTCAGCCCCGCGGCTTTCTACGACCGGACTCTCATCTCCTATAGCTATGGGAAGGTACTTCTCACACCGGGCCAGCGGCTCGGATGGTTAGCGGTTAACCCCTCGATGCCCAAGCGCGAGGAGATGCAAGCCCTGATCGAGGTTGCCCAAATTGGCGGTGGCTGGCTCTTTCCCAATGCCTTGATGCAGCGGTCGATCGATGATCTGGAGCATCTGTCGATCGATCTCGACGAATTGGAGCGAAAGCGCGACCTCATGGTCGAAGAACTGGGACTAATGGGTTATTCCGTCTCGAAACCGGAGGGCACCTTCTACCTGTGGGTTCGAAGTCCCCAAGCCGACGAGATCGCCTTTTGTCAAGGCCTCGCCGAGGACGGCGTCATCGTTTTGCCCGGGACAGTCTGCGAAGGCCCGGGTCATTTCCGGATCTCACTGACCGGCAGCCGGCGAATGCTCGAAGACTCCCTCCCTGCCTTCGAGAGGGCGCGCTAGCCGCCTCCTAATCGAAACCTAATGCTCTAGGCTGCGGTTTCCGCAGATCATTGCATTCGGTTTGCGTCGGGCTCGACCGGGACCAAGTAGTCGCTGGCAAAGATGTAAGCCCAGCCGTCCATCTCGGGGGGCTCGAGCCCAAGTTGGGTCAGGATCGACGCCACATGCGAGCGGTGCTCGGTGCCGTGGTTGACGGCCTGAAGCAGGAAGAGCCCTACCGGCATCGTCCAAGTCCCCGGCGGGTCGTCGCCGGTGATCTGGACCAGGCGGTCCCCGTCCGTTCTTGACACAGCTTCCTCGAGCTGGGCGTCGCCCCGGTTGAAGCGCGCGGCCAAAGTCTCGAATCCGGGGAATGGATCCTCCGCCAGCCGCTCGGGTCGCTCCTGATCAAGAAGCCGGGCGG
>JBOGEX010000047.1:0-16279 GCA_050741915.1 Acidimicrobiia bacterium | reverse complement strand
GCATTGGTAGTCAGGGGCGCAGTGCCCGCAATGCGGGTCTGTTTCCCCATTCCCCTTTCAATCCGTGCGTGCCGTTTTCCGGCACACGGCTTACCGACGATCGTCTGGACATGGTTACGCCCCTCCGCGCAACGGCATCAACCATGCCTGATGCGAGGAGTCACCCTCGACACCGGAAACGACATGACGACGACGCCGCGAAGGCGACTTGGCCCAAGCCCATAGCCGACTCCGAGATTCTCGCACGTTGACAGCGGACCTACGTCCGCCGGGGTGGTTGGGCCGGGTTGTTTCACCGGCCATGCCCTTGCGCTTACTCTCTCGGTCGGCATGACCGAAGTCGGGGCCCTTCCCTACCGTTGGGTTCCTCCCAACGGTCACCAGTACTACGACCCCGTCGGACTCCCGCTCGGCTCCGTTCGCTTTCACCATCGGCTTATACGACCGGTCTTTGCTGACAAGGCTGCCGAGACGGGTCTCTCCTGTTCCGAACCATCCCTTGGGTGCGTGCCGCTTCCCCTACCCCGGGAGGACTCGACTAGGGGCATGTCCGGAGCGCCAGTCCGTCGAACGTGGCCTTCGCCGTGAAATGAGCGGCTCGGCTCCTCCATTGTTTCTCTGTCGGGGCTGCAGAACTCGCGCCTGATGGCACTACGGCCCGCACACTTGCTCCCTCCTAAGAGGCTTTTGACACCCCGCTCAGCCCGCCATCTCTCGATGACGAACCGGGGTCTGCTACCGAGCTCTCCGGCGATTACTCGGACGGGACTCACACCCGTGGAAATGGTCCAGCTTCCAGGACGCAACACGGGCGGAGATTAGTTGGATGTTCGGTCTATCCCCCCTCCCCGGCTCCGCCGATACTCCCCCCTGCGGGGGGAGAGACGGGCCACATCCGGCGCAGGAAGTCGATCATTCCCGTCACCGGATCGTTGCGGGGAAGAGGAACGAAAAGCACGCCGTCGCGCACAACCGCCTTCGGCGCCAATCGCTCGAGCCTTACCTCCTCGCTCACCGAGAACTCCACAGGTGCCATCCTCACCTCTCCTCGGAGGTTGACGATCTCTGTCAGACCCACCCGCAGCGCTTCCACCCGTAGACGGGCAATCTCAATCAAAGCCAGTGCCTCTGGCGGCAGCAGACCAAATCGATCGACCCATTCAGCCTTCGCCTCGTCCACGGCCTCCAAGGTCTCGGCAGCCGCCAACCGCCGGTACGCCTCGAGCCGAAGCGACTGGTCGGGCAAGTAGTTGTCCGGCAGATGAGCGTCGACGGGGAGCTCTATGCGCACCTCTTTGAGCTCGGTTTCCGCCGGAAGCTGGCCCTCGAGCTTCGACACCGCCTCGGCCACCAACTCGGCGTACAGATCGAAGCCGACCGCGGCGATGTGACCCGACTGCACCTCGCCCAGGATCGACCCGGCTCCGCGAATCTCAAGGTCCTTCAGCGCGAGATGGAATCCCGAACCGAGATCGGTCGCCTCTCCGATCGCCTCCAGTCGGCGATGGGCTTCCTCGGTTGGTACTTGATCGGCGGGATGAAAAAGGTAGGCATACGCCCGCTGATTCGATCGGCCGACCCTCCCCCGCAGTTGGTAAAGCTGGGCCAGACCGAGGAGATCTGCTCTTTCCACGATCAAGGTGTTCACTTGCGGCAGATCGAGGCCCGACTCGATGATCGTGGTCGCCACCATCACGTCGTATTCGCGATTCCAGAAATCGAGCATGATCTGCTCGAGCTGACCTTCTGACATCTGCCCGTGAGCGACCACGTAACGGGCATCCGGAACCAGCGATTGCAGCCGGGTTAACGCCTCCTCGATCGAACGCACCCGGTTGTGGACATAGAAAACTTGCCCGTCCCGCAAGAGCTCTCGCCGCAGGGCCGCGGCCACTGTCTGGCCGTCATATGGGCCGACAAAAGTCAAGATCGGGTGGCGATCCTCCGGTGGAGTCCGGATGTGACTCACGTCTCGAATCCCGGTCAGAGCCATCTCCAGCGTGCGCGGAATCGGAGTGGCGGTGAGGGTGAGGACGTCGACTCCCACCTTCAGTGCCCGTAACTGGTCTTTGGCGGCGACTCCGAATCTTTGCTCCTCGTCGATCACCACCAGGCCGAGGTTCTTCCAGCGCACATCTTCCGATAGCACTCGATGAGTGGCGATCACGACGTCGACCTCGCCACTGGCGATGCCGGCGACGACCTTCTGCTGCTGACGGTTGGTGAGAAAACGCGAGAGGACTTCGACCCGGACCGGATACGGCTCGAAACGGTCAGAGAAAGTTTGGTGATGCTGTTGGGCGAGGAGAGTGGTCGGGCACAGAACCGCGACCTGCTTTCCGGCCTGAACGGCCTTGAAGGCGGCGCGGATGGCGATCTCGGTCTTGCCGTATCCGACATCGCCGAACACCAACCGATCCATCGGCTGATCCCCCTGCATGTCGGACTTGACCTCACCGATCGTCACGAGCTGGTCTGGGGTTTCCTCGTACGGAAACAGGGCCTCCATCTCTTGTTGCCAAGGGGTGTCGATCGGGAAGGCATATCCCTGGGCCCGGGCCCGAGCGCGATGGAGTCGCACCACTTGTTCAGCCACGGCCGCCACGGCCCGGCGGACTCGATCCTTGGTCTCCGACCAATCCTTCCCCCCCATGCGCGACACCCGGGGAGCCTCTCCGCCCGTGTACTTGCGCACCGACGCCAGCTGGTCGATCGGCACGTACAACCGGTCTTCGCCGGCGTAGCCGATCATCAAATAGTCACGTTCGATTCCGGCCATCGTGCGAGAGGTGAGGCCGTCAAAGCGGCCGATGCCGTGGCGCTGGTGGACGACATAATCACCGGCCCTCAGGTCGGCGAAATTAACGCCAGGCTCGGGGCGCCTGCGCCTAGAGCTGCGGTGAGCTCGGCGGCGGCCGGCGATCTCCTGCTCGCCCAGCACCGCCACCTTCAGTTCAGGGGCAACGAAGCCGCGGTGGACGCCAGTGGCGATCACCCGCGGTGAAACACCTTCTTCGGCGAGGACGCGGGCAACCCGGTCTGCCGCCGGCTGCCCGTCCATCGCGATCACCACGTCAATCCCCTGTTGCTGCAGGCGGTCGATGGCCATTGCCACCGACTGCGGATTTCCCGGGGTGGCCTCGAGCCCCCGCACCGTCAGGACTGGATCGGCCGGGGAGGTCGGGAGCGCCGGCATCTCGAGAAACTCCGCTTCCAGGGCGAGATAGAGGGCGGGGTGGTCCCCGCCCTTCATCCCCCATGTCGGCGAGAGGGCCTTGGCCAGGTCCTCCTCCTCCTTGGCGAGGTCGGCGGCTCGTACCCGGCTGCGCTGTGGATCGACCAATACCAGGGTTGCCTGTGAAGAGGCGTCGAGCAGAGACAACGGCTCGGCCACCCATGGCATCCACGATTCCATTCCGGAGAAGATCTGACCCTCGGCGAGGCGCTCCCAGACAGAGGATGCCGCCGGCCTTCTGCGGACGAGTTCCCGGGCCCGAGAGCGGGTGGCCTCGTCCGGACGAAACTCGCGGGCCGGATAAGCCACCAGGCGGTCGACTTGAGCGTCAGATCGTTGATTGCCGACCCCGAATCCACGGAGGTCCTCCACGGTGTCGCCAAAGAGGTCGATCCGGATCGCTTCGTCTCCTTGCGCCGGGAAGATGTCGACGATCCCCCCGCGCACGGCAAACTCTCCCCGCGCCTCGACGCGATCGGTGCGCTCGTAGCCGAGGCTCGACAGGTTTTCTGTCAGGGCGGTGAGCGAGACTTCTTCTCCCCGCTCGATCACGACCGGGTCAGGGGGTGATGGGGAGAGCCTTTGCATCGCCGCCCGGGCCGATGACACGACCACCAGTTCAGGAGGCGATTCCTTGAGGATTCGGAGGCCTTCGGAACGGCGGGCCATCGTCTGGAGGTTCGGCGAGATGTGCTCGAAGGGAAGAGTCTCCCAGGCCGGGATCAGAAACGATCTGGTGAAAAGCGAGAGATCGTCGGCCAAGTCCTCTGCTTCGCGTTCGGTGGGAACGACTGCCACCACGGTTCCGCGCCGCGCCATTCCTGCCAGGGCGAAGGCGCGAGCGCCTGCCGATACGGCGAATCGCCGACCGGTCTCAGATGGATTGCGCCAACGCTCTAGTAGGTGGGCTAACGGCGGTGGAGACAACTCGTCGATGGTAGGCGGCGGCTCACCATTCGATCTCCACACAGTTGCGATGAGAGCTCGACTCGACCTGCAAGGTCGCATGGGCGATTCCATAGGCGTCCTCGAGCAGGCCCCGGGCCCGATCGAGCGTGGAGCGAGCATCGACTTCCGCACCAATCAGGAGGTGAGCCGAAGCTACTTCCATCCCCGACGTCAACGTCCAGACATGGAGGTCATGGAGATCGACAACTCCTGGGATCCTCTCCAGCTCGGACCGAAGCCGATCCAGATCCAGGTGTGGCGGGGCGGCTTGGACCAGGATTCGAACGGCGTGGCGTCCGATCTTCCAGGCTCGAGGAACGATCAGCGCTCCCACGACCACGGCTACTACGGCATCGATTTGAGTCCAGCCGGTGAGCGCGAGGACGATGGCGGCAACGACCACCCCGGCCGACGCCGCTAGGTCGGCCGTCACCTCTGCCCGGGCGGCGGCCATGTTGAGCGAATGGCCTTGCAACCAGCGGAGGCTGATCACATTGACCACCAGGCCGCCCAGGGCAATGACGAGCATCGGCCCGCTCTCGATCGGGCTCGGTGCGGTGAAGCGATCTACAGATTCGATGACCACGTAGGCCGCCAGCGCCAGGAGCAGAACTGTGTTGGCGAGGGCGGCGAGGATTTCGAGGCGATAGAGCCCAAAGGTGTGACCCTCCGGATGCCGCCGGCGATTGGCCATGATCGCGGCCAGTGCCATCCCCAGACCGAGGGCGTCGGTGCCCATGTGCCCCGCATCAGAAAGCAACGCCAGAGAGCCGGTAAGGAGCCCGCCGGCAATCTCAACAACCATGAACCCGAGCACCAAGAACAGACTCGCTCGCAATCGACGGAGCTCGTCCGGTCCTTGTACCACCGAGTCGCGGGAGTTAATGGCCATTCTCAATAAACCTACCAGTTGAGACACACAAGGTCATCTCTCACTGCGAGCGAATGGAGTCTTCGCATCATGGCGGCGGCGGGAATCGAGTTGCCGAAGTCGCCGGTGCGGATCGTCAAGCGGAGAAAGCAAATTTGGTTGTCGCGCAGCCGGTATTCTCGAAAGGTGAGCGTTCCTCTCGTCGATCAGCTCCACTTCGCCCGCGCCGAGTTTCGCCGCGGGCTCTGGGACGTCTCCGACGAAGACGGAGCTCATCGGATCGGGTCAATGAACTCGATCGGCTGGATGGTGGGCCACCTCGCCTGGCAGGAAGAGCGATACTGGCTGCGCCGGGCTCGGAGCACGATCTTGATCCCTCGCCTCGACGAGGAGTTTGCCTACGGGAAGCCCGCTACTACTCCTTCGCTGACGGAGGTCTGGGAATGGTGGGATCAGGTCATCGCCGCCGCCGACGAATGGCTGATTGATCTAGATATGGAGCGGCTCACTCAACCGCTCGCGGAGGGGTTTTCGAGCGTAGGCACCTTTCTTCTCCGCAACACCTATCACTACTGGTATCACCTCGGGGAAACGATGGCGGTCCGACAGGTTCTTGGTCACCAGAGTCTCCCCGACTTCGTCGGCGACATCGACAACCAGGCACCCTGGCGCCCGTTCTGATGTTTCCTGCGTAAATTTGGCCACATATATGTGGCCAAATTTACGCAGGAGGCGAGCCCGACGTGCGACGAGCGGCGGGAGGCGAATAGTTGCCGTGGGCCTGGGCGACAAGGCGGCTCTCATCGCCCTCCAGCCACATGTCGATCTGTCCGTAGATCCGGGTCGAGCCCACCCGCAGAACCTGGGCCTTGCCGAGAACAGAGGCCCCGACGGCCGGACGCAGGAACGAGATCGCGAGGTCCGACGTAACCGCCATCGGCTCCAGCCCGACGACCGTGAAGGTGGCATACCAGAGGGCGATGTCTGCCAGACCAAACAGCGTCAGACCCGATATGTAACCGCCGGGGCGCAGAACCGCAGGATCGTGCTCCCAACGCGCCAGGGCCGAGAGATCGCCCAGTTCGAGACAGCGATAGCCACTGGAGTACGCCGACGGAAACTGCTCCGCGACGAGGGCATTGACTGCGGCTGTCGAGATCACATCAGTCCTTCCTCTTGGGCCCATTCTCGAAGACGCCGCAAGGTGGCGTCGGCGGGCGTGTATCTGAGACCGAGTTCCCGGCTCGCCTTGCTGCCGTCGTACAGGTGGCCGTGGAGAATCGCTTGCACGGACTCGTTACAAATCGGCGCCACCCGGCCGAGCAAGCCGAACACACCTCCTACGACTGCCCCGGCGATCCTGACCAGAGGCGCGGGCACATATGACACGCGCAGCGGGTGGGCGATCACCGACTCGATGACCGACACCGCTTCTTGCATCGTCATCGAAAACGAGTTGAGGATGTAGCGCTTTCCCGGCACGCCCCGCTCGGCCGCCAGCAGATGTCCGGCCGCGCAATCGTCGATATCGACAATCGAGATCCGGGTGTCGACGACCGTTCGCAGCTTTCCACTCATCAAGGCGAGCAGGAGGCGACCGGTGCCGGTGGCCCGACCAGCTCCCTGCACGGAAGACGGGTTGACAATCACAACAGGCTGTCGACCTGAAATCTTGGTGACGAGTTGCTCGGCGCGCCACTTGGAAGCGGCGTACCGACTCGGGAGCTGGCCTCGGGGCATCGTGCTCTCGTCTCCGATCTCGCCCTCTCCCTCTCCCAGCACCGCCGCCGAGGAGGTGTGAATCAGTAGAGCTCCCGCTTCAAAGGCAGCATCGGCGACGTTGCGCGTGCCATCGACGTTGACCCGTTCCATATAGGAGGGATCGGCGCTGCACATCTGGTTGATGCCGGCGACGTGGAACACCCTTGTCGCCCCGTCAAATGCCTGCCGAAGCGAAGCTGGGTCGAGCACGTCTCCCTGAGCACGCTCTACTCCCGCCGGCAGCGGCTTCTCAGATCGAACCAAGGCCCTGACCTTCTGTCCATCGGCCAGGAGGTGTCTCAACACCGCCCCTCCGACAACGCCGGTCGCCCCGGTGATGGCGACCGTCATCGACTCGCGGCGTCCGCTCGACTCCCGATCACCATCTTTGAGAAGGCCTCGAAGTAGCGCCAAGCCGAGGCGATGGTCACGAGCACGGCCACCCACATCACCCATTGATCCAGAAAGAAGGGACCCCACCGATCGGGCAGCCGCATGAATGCGAGGGCGATAGCGCCGTATTGGGCCGTAGCCTTGATCTTTCCCCAGGTCGACGGCTTGACGATCCCTCCGCCCAAGGCGACCAGACCACGGAGCCCCATGATGGCGAACTCACGCATCATGATCACGAGGGCGGCCCAGATCGACACTCGTCCGATCGAGGTGAGGGCGAGGAGAGTGCCGGTCACCAGCAGCTTGTCGGCAGTCGTGTCGAGGAACGCGCCAAGGACCGACTCGACGTGCCAGCGGCGCGCCAGGTAGCCGTCGAGGAAGTCGGTGATCGCCGCCACCGTGAAGAGAGCGGCGGCATAACCGAGAGCGTGCTCGATTCGATCCTGAGACCTGGTCAGAGCCATGATCACGGGGACCACCAGAACCCGGCCAACCGCCAACCAATCGGGGAACGAGATGAGAGCTCCTTGCGCTTTCTGCCGGGCGGCGATCATACCGAACGGCCCTGTTACCTAACCTTTCCCCCCCATGCTCGCTCCCTCCTGGACCCGTGCCGAGCATTACCGGCGCTTGGCCGCCGCCAAGTCCTTCGACGTCGTCGTCATCGGTGGGGGGGTGATCGGCTGTGGGGTTGCCCTCGACCTGGCGACCCGCGGTTTTCAGGTCGGGTTGGTTGAGCAGGCGGATTGGGCGTCGGGCACCTCAGGGCGATCGACCAAGCTCTTCCATGGCGGCATCCGCTACCTGCCTCACTTCCGCTTCCAACTCGTGGCCGAGGGGCTACGCGAGCAGCGGGTGCTGGCCCGGATCGCCGACTACTTGTTCGAAACGCTCGAGTTCGTCGTCCCCGTCTACGACCAGCACGGCCTGGCCGATGCTCCGGCGTGGGCTGCCCGCGGCCGGCGGGCGTCGATTGCCCTCGGGACGGGACTCGCCATCTATGACCTGTTAGGCGGTTTCAACCGCCCCGGTGAACGCCATCGCCGGCTCCGCCTTTTAGAGGTTCGCCAGGCCGCCCCCCTCTTGCGCACCGAGGGGTTGCGAGGAGCCTTTGCCTACTCCGACGCCCAGACCGACGACGCTCGCTTGGTCATCGCCCTAGCCAGGACGGCGGTGAGGCACGGCTGTACCGCTGTCAGCCGGACGCAAGCCCAGCGGGTCGAAGCAGTGGCGGGCGGATTTCTGGTGGACGTGGATGATGTTCTCAGCGGTGAGGTGCATCGGGTTAGGGCGCGGGCGGTAGTGGCGGCCACTGGTGCCTTCCGTCCCCCGCCGCTGGACGCGCAACCGCAGCCGCAGTTCATTCTCTCCAAAGGCGTCCATGTCATCCTCCCCTCCCAGGCCGTCGGGTTGCATCGGCGGGCAATCGTCTTGCCCAAGACCGACGATGGACGGGTTCTGTTTTTGATTCCGTGGGCAGGTCATGCCCTGGTCGGTACCACTGACACTGCGTATCAGGACTCGCCCGCCCGACCAGTCGCCACCCCAGACGACATCCAATACCTCCTCGAGCATGTTCGCCGCTATCTCGACGTGAACAGCCTCTCCCCGATCTCTACCTTTGCCGGACTCCGAGCGCTGGCCGACGAGGACGCCGACTCGACGGCCGATGCCTCGAGAGAGCATGTGATCACCGAAAAGCAACCCGGCTACTTGATGGTCGCCGGCGGAAAGCTGACCACCTACCGACGGATTGCCGCTGAGGTAGCGAACAGCGTGGCCCGACATCTTGGCTCCAAGTCCAAGTCGAGGACCAAGAATGTGCTTCTGGTTGGAGCCGGCAGAAGAGAGATCCCGTCGGAACAACTGTCCCGGCGTTACGGAACCGAAGGACAGTCAGTCGGGAAGATTCTCGAGGAGGTCCCGAACGGCAACGCTGTCCTCGGTGACGGAACGACACGTCTCGGCGAGGCGGGACACACGGTGCGGAACGAGTCAGCCACAACCATCGGTGATTTTGCTTTGCGGCGCACACGGTTGTCGCTGCTCTCCGCCGATCACGGCCGCGGCGATGCGAAAGCGATCGCTTCCGTCCTCGGGGCCGAACTCGGGTGGTCGGCGTCCGAGACGGACCGACAACTGGCTGCCTTCGGGGAAGAACTTGAGGCGGAGGGCCTCTGATCAGACCCAGTCGAGGGTGCGAGTGACCGCTTGGCGCCAGCGCGCGACCAGAGTCTCGCGCTGATCCTCGCTCATCTTCGGCTCGAAGCGGCGCTCGACAGCCCAATTGGAATCGAGTTCGGAGACCGAACCCCAAACCCCCTCGGCCAGACCGGCGGCGTAGGCGGCTCCCAGCGCCGTCGTTTCCGAAACTACCGGTCTCACCACCGGGACACCCAAGATGTCGGCCTGAAACTGCATGAGCAGGTCGTTTCGTACCATCCCGCCGTCCACCCGCAGCTCGCCGAGCTCGACCCCGGAGTCGGCTCGCATGGCGTCGGCCACCTCCCGGGTCTGAAAGGCTGTCGCCTCCAGTGTCGCCCGGGCGATATGGCCCCGGTTGACAAACCGGGTGAGGCCGACGATGGCGCCGCGGGCATCCGGTCGCCAATGGGGAGCAAAGAGGCCACTGAAGGCGGGCACAAAATAGACGTCCCCATTGTCAGGAACTGACGCCGCCAATTCTTCGATCGCGGTCGAATCCTCGATCAGTACGAGGTTGTCTCGCAACCATTGCACCAGCGAACCTGCTACCGCCACCGATCCCTCGAGGGCATAGACGATGGGATCATCTCCCATGCGAAAGGCCGCGGTCGTCAGCAACCCGTTGGTAGACACGACGGGAGTAACGCCGGTGTTTAACAGCATGAAGCATCCCGTCCCGTAGGTGTTCTTCGCCGTTCCCGGGGTAAAGCCCATTTGGCCGAAGAGGGCGGCTTGCTGGTCGCCGAGGATCCCGCTGATCGGAACGCCCTCGAGCGGTCCCGAGCCCAGCGCTATCCGTCCCGAGGAGGAAACGATCTCCGGCAGCGATGACATCGGAATCTCCATCGCCTCGCACACCTCTCCGCTCCACGCGCCGGCCCGAAGATCCATCAGCAGGGTTCGCGACGCATTGGTGACATCGGAAACGTGTCTACCCCCTGCCAGGTCGGCGAGAATCCAAGCATCGATGGTGCCGAAGGCGAGCGACCCCGACCTGGCGGCTTCGGCCACGGCGGGGACCTCCCTTATCAGCCACCTCAGCTTGGGACCCGAAAAGTAGGTAGCCAGCGGGAGGCCGGTGGTGGGCCGGAAGCGATCCGGCCCCACCCCTCCTTCGAGGTCCTTACAAATTTCAGCGGTCCGGGTGTCCTGCCAGACGATGGCGTTGTGCAAGGGTTGACCAGATCGTCGATCCCATACGACGGTCGTTTCCCGCTGGTTGGTGATCCCGATCGCGGCGAGATCGTTCGCTTTCACCCCGGCTTTTTTGAGGGCGCCGGCGATGACCCGCCTGACGCTTTCGATGATTTCTGAAGGATCATGCTCCACCCAGCCAGGGCGGGGAAGGATCTGGCGGTGCTCCTCCTGGCTCTGCCCAAGAATTCGCCCGGCGTCGTCGAAGACGATGAACCGACTGCTGGTTGTGCCTTGGTCGATCGCCCCGACCAATCTCGTCACGCGGGAGGTGTCTCTTGTTGAGCGAACAGGTCAAAGCTATTGCCATCCGGGTCGGCCACAGTTGCATAGCGCATAAACCAGGGGGCGTCGAAAGGTGCAATCACGCTGCTCCCGCCAGTTTTGGTGAGGAGAAGATGGAGGCGGTCAACCTCGGCAGGTGTCTCGCACAGAAAGGCAAGGGTCGTACGTTGGCCACCCCCGTGGGGATGCTCCCAATCCGAGAACGATTTCAACATGTCCTCGGTGTCAAGCATCACCCGGATCCCACCAGGCGTTTTGGCTTCGACGTGGCCTTCATTTTCGGCGCCATCGGGAAAGTCGAGCCCGAGGTGACGGTAGAACTCGGTCGAGGTAGCCATCGAGGAGACCACAATTCCGATCGCATCGAGTCGAGGCATGGACGAATTCTGCCACTACCCGGGCTGGCGATGTGCGGCCATTTCCTGCGCCCGGGCCGGATCCTCCAGCCAGCGTACGGCCACGTCCGCCGCATCCTCGATGAGTAGATCGGCCTCGTTTCGCTCGGCCTTGGTGAAAGGGCGGAGCACGTGATCTGCAGCCTCGCGGGTTCCCGGCGGTCGACCCACGCCCATCTTGAGCCGAGCGAAATCACCATGACCGAGGTGCGACTCGATGGAACGGATGCCGTTGTTGCCCCCGCTTCCACCACCGATCTGGAGGCGAAGTCTTCCCAGAGCCAGATCAATGTCGTCGTGGATGATCAGTAGCCCGCTCGCTGCGACCTTGTAATACGAGAGGACCCCGGCCACCGCTCGACCCGACTCGTTCATGAACGTGAGGGGTGTGGCAAGGATCAGATCACGTCCGGGAAGGCGAGCAACCTCGGCACGCACTCGCATCGGGCCTCGCTTCAGCCTTTGTTCGAAACGGCGAGCCAAAGCTGAGACGACTTCGAAACCCAAATTGTGACGCGTGCCGACGTAGGAGGCTCCGGGATTCCGAAGCCCGCAGATGACCGGCATCTACTCCTCGCCGGACTCGCCGTCTTCCGCGGACGCCGTAGGAGCCGCTTCCTCGCCTTCGGCCGCTTCGCCCACCTCGCCCTCGACCGGCTCTGGCTCGGGCTCCGGCTCGGCGGCGGGAACGGAGACGGATACCAACAGTTCGTCTGGGCTGTCGAGGATGGTCACGTTCTCGATCTGAGGGAGATCAGAAACGTGCAGTGAATCATTGATCTGAAGTTCAGAGACGTCGACCTCGAACGCTGCTGGGATCTCAGTGGGAAGGGCCTCGACAGTGACGTCGTTGCGAGCCGGGACGAGGATCCCGCCCTCCTTGACTCCGATCGGACTGCCTACGAAGTGAATCGCTACTTCGGCATGGACCTTGACGCTGAGGTCGACGCGGACAAAGTCGACGTGGCGGATGAAGGGCTTGTAGGGATGACGATCGATCTCGCGAACGAGGGTGGGCACCCCTCCCGCCCCGTCGATCTCGAGGTTGATCACGACGTTGGCCCCAGCCGGCGTATGAAAAATTTGCGTGAGGTCGTGATGATTCACGGCGACATGGGTGGGCTCGCTTCCCCGCCCGTAGACAACCGCCGGCACCTGACCGGTCTTGCGCAACCGGCGGGCGGCCCGGGTACCGGTTATCCGACCGGTGTCGGCTTTGAGGTTGACCTGCGCCATGACTAAATCTCCTAGGGGAAAGGGAGGCGAAACGCCGCTGGAAACTATAGCCCCGCTGGTCGCGAGGACCTTCACAGAACCTGCTTGGCGGGCCTTCTGTGAAGTTTGTCGCGGGCCCGAGCCGCGAAGACCTTCACAGAACTTGCTTGGCGACCTTGTCGACGAACGAGAGCGTCTCGCAGGCGAGTAGATCGACCGACTTCAGTCCCCCGAGCGAGTGATCTGCTTTCAGGTCCAGTACCTTGGCCTGGGCAAGCGAACGGATATGGCGATCGAAGAGATCTGACCGGCTGAGTGCGTCGCGGTCACCCTGGAAGAAAAGCATCGGGACCTTGATCGACCCGAGATGGTCGATGCGAAGCCGGTCCGGCTTGCCGGGCGGGTGGAGCGGATAGCCGTAACAAATCACTCCAAGCACGTCGGCTCCCTCGGCGGCTAGGTAGGTGCCCATCCTTCCCCCCATCGAACGTCCGGCGAGGAAAGTTCCGGCCGGACACTTCTCGGCCAGCTTGGCCAGGGCCGCCCGATGACAGGTGAGAAGGCGTTCCGCTGAATCAGGACCAGACCGCCCCGCTTCCGAGTACGGATAGTTGAAGGTCATCACCTGCACCCCGCCTTGTGCCAAAGCCGACCGCGTCGCAACCAACACAGGATGGTCTTGATTGGTCCCGGCCCCATGGGCGAGGAGGATGCCGACTTCACCGACGCCTTCGACCTTGCCGGTGACCGAATCCTCGCCGGCCTTGATGCGCACGGTGCGAGCCACCGACAAACGCTAGGAGATAGCCTCGGTTAGTGCGGATCCGCCTCCCCGGCCTGGTCGTGGCGATGGCAATTGCGGTGGTGGCGATTGCTCTCGGTCGGACGTTGCCGTCGGTTTCGCCACTGATCATCGCCGTCGTCCTCGGTCTCACCACCGGCAACTTCGCTTCGGCCGCATATGGGCTCGAGCCGGGCTTTCAATTTGCGGCCCGACACTTGCTCCGCCTGGCTGTCGTCCTCTTGGGAGCGAGGCTTTCGTTCGCCGACATCACCGACATCGGTGCCCCGGGGCTGGCAGTCGTTGCCCTGACCGTAGTGGTGACGTTCTTCGGTGCGGTGGTACTTGGTCGGCTGCTCGGCGTCAGCCGAGATCTCTCGCTCCTGATCGGGACCGGGTATGCGATCTGCGGGGTGTCGGCGGTAGCAGCGATGAACGGCGTCATTGCTGCCGATGAGGAAGAAGTCACCTACGCCATCGGCCTCGTCACATTGGCCGGCAGTCTTTCCATCCTCATCCTCCCGCTGATCGGACGGGCCGTCGGGCTGGAACCGGCTGCGTTCGGAACCTGGGTAGGCGGCGCGGTCCACGATGTCGCCCAAACAGTTGCGGCTGCCTCGACTGCGCCTCCACCGGCACTCGAGTCGGCGATCATCGTCAAGCTGACCAGAGTCGCTCTGCTCGCTCCGCTCGTCCTGGCGATTGCCCTCTCGCGAAGAAACCGCGCACGGTCGTCGGAGCAACGGCCGCCACTGGTCCCCCTCTTTGTTGTCGGTTTTCTGGCTTTGGTCGCAGTGCGTTCGACAGGTTTGCTACCCGTCACTGCAATCAACTTGATCCGCACCATCGAGGTGTGGGCCTTCACCATCGCGTTGGTCGGCGTCGGCGCCACAGTCGACCTCCGCCGGCTGCGCCTCCTCGGCGGTCGGCCACTTCGGCTTGGTTTGCTCACATGGCTTCTTGTCGCCACGGCCGCCTACGGAGCGGTGCTCCTTATCACCTGAGATCGAGTGGAAATCGCCCTTACCCCTACCATCTTTGAATAGATGAGCGGTTGGCGTGCGGGTTTGGTCGCCCTGGCCCTCGGAGGCGTGATCCTGGCGATCGGCTGGGTGATCGGACGCGACGATCCGACGCCTACAACCAGCGCTCCGGTCGACGCCGATCTCACCCTGGCCTGTACCTCATCCTTCTCGCTGGTCTGCGCCGAACTGGCCAGTCGTTTTGGGTATACCAGCAACGGCTACACCCTCGGAACGGAGGTTGCCTCCGACACTGTTGTTATCGGCTTCGCCGGTGATCTTCCCGGCGAAGCAACCACATTCGCCCGCAGCCCGATCGCCATCGCCATTTGGGCCGAGAAGGCGCCCAAGCTCGAGCAAGCTTGTGGCGACGTCGACCCCGCCTGCCTGGTTAGCCAGGCAGGGACGAGCTGGGTGGACCTAGGAGGATCTTCCGATTGGGGACCCGTTCGGCTCGGCCTGGCTGATCCCGAAACCGGCATCGCCGAGCTGGAGTCGTGGAAACTCATCGCCGCTCAGCAGCCCCCCGACGGCTTCCGCCAGTTCGTCCCGCTGACCAGCCAGGACGGCGGGGGTCTAATGCGCGAGCTCGTCCTTTTCCCCTCGCGGGCGGATGCCGTGATCTCCGCCGAGGTGGCAATCGCTTCTCAGCTCGCCAACGCCCGGGGCGGACGGGGTCGGCTGGACGTCTTCTATCCGGAGCCGACCCCCTTCCTGCCCGTTGCGGCCATTGGAAATGGCCGCATCGCTGGGAATTTCATCGAGAGCTTGTCACAGCCCGAGATACAGGAGCTGCTCGGTAGCCTGGGCCTCCGTCCTTTGAGCGGGGAAGCAACCGACCTGTTAGAGGAACTGGGTCAGCCCGGGACCGAGGGGGCCACCGCCACCGAGTCCGAAAGACCCGCATTGGTCGCCAGTTGGGACACACTGATAGGAGCATGACGATCACCCCGCGCCAGAGCTTCCTCGCCATTTTCGCGTTCGTCCTCGCCGCTTGTACGTCGGGTGATCCGATAACCACCGACGGCACCGGAGTAGTGGTCCCGGGGGGTTGCGAAGAGGTGCCGATCGCCACCTCCCCGGAGAAGTTCACCCTGTTCACCTCGCTGGCCGAGACGTTCAACGCCACCGGGACCGAGTTCGACGGGGAGTGCGCGGTCATCACCGTCTATCGCGCTTCATCGGGAGCCGCCGCCCGCATGCTGGCCGAGGGGTGGCCCGAGGACGGATCGGCCGGACCCCTCCCCGTCATCTGGTCCCCCGCCGCCAGCACCTGGGGGGCCATTGTCAACGAACGCCTGGCCGCCCGCGGTGAAGAGCCGATCGCCAACGACTTCGAGCGAGTGATGATCACTCCCCTTGTCCTCGGCATGCCCCGACCGATGGCGGAGGCTCTGGGCTGGCCCGAGGCCGACATCGGCTGGGCCGACATCCTCCAACTGGCCGCCGATCCAGAAGGTTGGGGAGCCCTCGGGCACCCGGAGTGGGGCGATTTTCGCCTCGGGAAGACCAACCCCAACTTCTCCACGTCTGGTCTGGCCGCCACCGCGGCCACCTATTACGCAGCCACCGGCAAAACGGTCGGGCTAACCGAGGCGGATCTCGACGATCCCGAGGTGCTGGAATTCGTGCGTGGGGTCGAGGCAGCCACGGTTCACTACGGCGACACCACCCTCACCTTCCTCGACAACATGTATCGCGCCGACCAGGAAGGCCGCGGCCTCACCTACGCCTCGGCCGTGGCAGTGGAGGAGGTTTCAATCATCGCCTACAACCGCGGCGACCCGGCCGATACTGGAACCCCGGGACCGGCGCCCCGAGTCCCACTGGTCGCTATCTACCCAGAGGAGGGCACTCTCTACTCGGACAACCCCGCCTACATCCTCGACGCCCCCTGGGTCTCCGACGTCGCCCGGCAGGCCGCCACCGCTTTCCGCTCATTTGTGATCGACGACCCCGAGAACCAGCAACAAG
>JBOGEX010000046.1:0-30257 GCA_050741915.1 Acidimicrobiia bacterium | reverse complement strand
TTACCCCTGATGCACAAAAGACCGGCGGCCTGCTCGAGACCTTGAGGATCGCCGATGTTGCTGGCCGACGGTTTATGCCGATTGCTCCTCATTGCATCGCCAGTCCGCTCGGTTTCATGGCCTCAGCCCATGTGATGGCAGCTGCCGCCAATGCGATGTGTCTCGAGTTTCACGGTACTGATGTCCCCTTCTGGAACGACTTGGTGTCCGGTCCACCGGTCATCGAGAAGGGAAGATGCACCATCCCCGACGGCCCCGGGATCGGAGTCGATCTCAACCTTGAGGTTGTCCGAGCCTATTCGGCACCGGGCGAGCCGGTCTTTGACCAGCCTCCGGCGAGATGACATGGGCAGGTCGAGTTCGTCGCAGGTTGCGGTAGAGATCCAGAGAATGGGCTCATGACCATTGGTAATGGCGGCGGGCTGGAAGGCGTACGGGCATTGGTCACCGGGGCCGGAATCGGAATTGGCCAAGCCATCGCGGTGGAGCTCGCGACACACGGCGCCATGGTGGCGGTCCATTACCCACCGATGGAAGGCGCTCCGGACGAGACCCTGCGGCGAGTTGGGGAGACCAGGGGATCGGCTGTCGCCGTTGCGGGCGACCTGCGACGGGCAGAGGAGTGCATGCGGGTCGTCGACGAAGCCGCTGATGCACTGCTGGGCCTCGATGTGCTTGTCTGCAACGCGGCGCTTAGCTACGCGGGGAAGTTTGAGGAGGTCGCGGTCGCCGTTCTGCATGATCATCTCCACCTGAACGTCGCCGCACCATTCCTCTGCGCGCAGAGCGCAGTTCGCCACTTCCCTGTAGATCCTCCCGGCCGGATCGTCATCATCGGATCATTCCACGGGCAGCGTGGGTTCCCCGGCTATACGGTCTACGCGGCCTCCAAAGCCGCGGTTGAAGGGATGACGCGAGCCCTGGCGATCGAGCTTGCCCCCCGCGGGATACGGGTCAATGTGGTTGCACCGGGGGTGATCGAAGTGCCCAGATATTTCGAGATTCCTGGATACACGACCGAAAAGGGTGACTCGATGGTCCCGCTCGGGCGGGTGGGACGTCCCCAGGACGTGGCCAATCTTGTGACTTTCCTGGTATCCGATCGGGCGTCCTATATCACCGGTCAAATCCTCACCACCGACGGAGGGAGCAGCGCCCGTATGGGTTTGTGGTGGCCCGAATCGGAGCAAGTCGCCGTTCAAGCGGTCCACGCCGTGGATGACCAGTCAACCCAACGGTGAACGCGATCTTGCTGTCTGACAGGTTGGTTATAGGAGCAGGGCATGACGATTCAGCGTGGGTTCGGGTAGGCACATGTACCAGCTAGAGGTTCCGGGCGGGACTCTCACTGTCTCCAGCGGGGCAGGAATGGAAATCCTGGCTGACGATGCAAATGAGCTGCGCCTGAGAGCGGACGGCGGCCTTCCAGTGGTGCTCCGGTTTGAGATATCTGGTACGGAGTTGCTGGTGGGTTTGGGTGAGAGGTTTGGCCAGCTTGAGCAAACCGGCCGGCGCTGGGAAGCTGCCATCACCGACCTGCTGCACGGTCATCCCGAGGATACGTATTGTTATGTGCCGTTTCTGCTCAGTTCGGCGGGATATGGCGTCCTCCTCGAGACGTCGGCACGAGCCCTGTGGGATTTGAAAGCCACGGACCCAGGGGTTTGGAGTGTGAGTGTGGCCGCCTCATCTTTTCAGTTGCGGGTTTTCAGAGGCCACCCGAAGGAAATGATCGCCGCGGCCACCAGCGTCATTGGACGCCCCCCTCTGGCCCCACCTTGGGCATACGGCGTGTGGAAGACCACCCTTAGTGGGACTGAGGCTGTCTTGTCCGAGGCCCGGGCGTTGATAGAAGCCGATATCCCGGTCACCGCCTGCTGGACATACGACTACTACGACGAAGCAACCAACACCGGATGCGGGCTGTCAGGGTCCTATCCGTCCGGGGCTTACCCGAATCTGGCGGACTTGAACGACCGGTTGCATGACCTCGGCTACCGGGTGCTGGGTTACGTGCAACCGGCCGTGTTCGTAGGATCCGAGCCGTTCGATGCGGCGTCACGAGGGGGCTATTTGGTCCATCGAGCCGACGGGGGGGGACCGCATCTGTTCCCTTATAACAACCCGAAACTGCGACCTGACATACCATGGTTCTCCGAACCCGGTGCGGCATATATTGACATGACCAACCCCGATGCCCGTTCGTGGTTCCAAAACACGCTTCAGAGTGCGCTCGACATGGGCTTCGACGGCTGGATGCAGGACATGGGTGAGCATCTCGGCGACCGAGCCAAGCTGGCCGATGGATCGCTCGGTGCTGCGGCGCGCAATCGCTATGCCGAGCTCTACCACCAAGCAGCCTATGAAGTCTGGTCCCACAGCAAGGACATCACCGTTTTCGCCCGATCCGGCGCTCTCGGCTCCATAGGCAAGGTCAACGCGATGTGGCCCGGCGACCAACACGCCGACTGGACCTCGGACCGCGGGCTGCCGTCCGTCATTCCCGCTGGCCTCAGCATCGGGTTGGCGGGAGTTAGCGCATGGGGTCCGGACATTGGTGGTTTGATCGACGGACGAGATGGGGGTGCCGGTGTCAGGGACGAAGAGCTATGGATCCGATGGTGCCAATACGGTGCTCTCACGCCAATCATGCGCGACCATCTCGGTTTCAAATACGCTGGTCATGCGATCGACATGTGGTCCAGCGACCGCACGGTCGGCATCTTCCGCCAGTACGCCCAGTTGCACCTCACGCTGTTCCCATATCTGTGGCGGTTGGCCCGCGAGGCAAGAGACAGCGGGATCCCCATCCTCCGGGCACTCCTCATCGAATACCCCGACCACCCGGAGGCGTGGTCGATCAACGACCAATACCTCCTCGGGGCCGATCTTTTGGTGGCCCCGGTGACGGTCAAGAGCGCGGTAGTTCGCAAAATATGGTTTCCGCCCGGAGTGTGGATTTCGTGGTGGGACGACACTCGTTGGGAGGGCCCCGGCTGGCGGGAGGTGCCAGCCCCGCTGGAACAGATCCCCCTATTCAGACGGGAAGGTGGTCGCGTCGAACTCTCAGATAATCCAGACCGCACGCTTGGCATGTGAGTAATCCATTGTGAGGCAGGCCCTGTCCGTGACATGGGTGGTCGTACCAACTAATTCGGTCACTGACGAACGCCTTCCGGCAAATTCGGTTGCTAGCGCACGGCGCTCGTTCGCCAGTTACCTAATTAGCCAGAAAGCGGGCGTGGGCGACCGATTTTTGAGTTTGACGGGCCGCATCGTCCTCGACTTTCCGGGCTTTTCGAGAAGGATGGGTTGGTCGTTGGTTCGAAGCGACATGGCTGCCGTCGAGATTCGGGGATATCTGGATAAGCCGAGCCGACCGATAACAGCGCGTATTGTTGGGGCGAAGCTCTGCCGACATCAGGTGGGTACGGACGATTGCGTGCCGATGTCGGTGATAATGATGGCGAACTCGGCTACTGCGGCCGGTCGAGGGAGTCGATGAGTAGGCTAATTTTCCGCTCTAGCTCCTCACGATTGCTGCCCCGCGCAAACACGCTCGATCCGATCCCGATCGCCAAAGCACCGGCCCGCATGTAGTCGGCCGCGTTATCAGGCCCGATGCCCCCGGTCGGGATCAACGGCGGATCGTGCAAGGGCCTGCGGATAGCTCGCAGGTAGGCAGGACCTCCGAGCAAATCTGCGGGAAACACCTTGACGGCAATCGCACCGAGGTTGAGGGCCAAATTGATCTCTGTTGGTGTGGCCGCTCCGGGGATGCAGGGTATCGAAGCCTCTGCACAAGCCTGGACAACCGCGGGCACTACCGCCGGACTGAGGATGAACGCCGCCCCCGCTGAGAAGGCTCTGGCTGCGACGTTGGCGGTCAACACCGAGCCGGCTCCTGTGGTTATTCCAAGATCGGTGAGCCGTTTGATCTGGTCGAAAGCGGTATCCGTATCGACCGTTACTTCGATGAGCGGGATCCCGGCGTCGATGGCTGACCCTGCAGCCATTGCGGCCTCCTCCAGCCCCAGGCCCCGTAAAATACCGATGACGGGAGTCCTGTTGAGCCCGGGGAAGATATCGGTGAGGCGGGTCATCACCATCGCTTTCGGAATAACTGGCTATTGGGGACTTTCAGCATCTGGCCGGGTCGCTGGTCGGTGTGAGCGGAGGCGAATCCCTTGTCGAGGAAGGATTGCTGGTCGCTCCAGCTTGTCACGGTCGAGGCCGGTGATGCCCGTGTCGCGACCGTCATCGACAAACGAAGAGACCCGTCCAACGAGGTTTCTGGGCCGACTGCTCAGGCGGGAGCTCCGACGCTGACGCACATCAGCTCTAGGGGTGTCCCGTCGGACGGAGGGTCGGTGTGGGCGGCTGTGGTCCAGAGCAACGTTCCGTCTGATCCTGTGATCCGAGCCCTCACCGTGTAGTGGTGGGTCGGGTCCAGCGCGGAATCGGTCACCAACTCGAAGGTGACGGGTGGGGAGGAAGCCCCTTCGATGGTGGTAGACGCGATCACATCAGCCGGCACGTCCATACGTGAAACGTCGAGCAATTCAACGATGACCACGCTGCCGACCGGCATCAAGATCCGCTCCCGATAAAGAACCGTCCCCGACAAAGTTAGGCGCCCCTCTGAAGCCGAGCGATTTAGGACAATCCCAATATCGGCGCTGCCAATAACGAGCTGATCGTCTTCAATCGACATCGGTCGATCGCCTTCCAACCCCGCAAGGAACTTGGACTCGAGGGCCATCTGATCGGGGGGACCCGCCATGCGGGTTGTCCTGACCGGGCCGACATGAATTGTCCCCTCAGAGAGAGAGTACGTCGCCGAGAACCGGTTGACACCCACCTGACCGCTGACCCGACCGCCGGCAAAGGTCACCGACCGGGACGAGGAGGGATCGACTTCGGAGCCGCCAACATCGGTCACTACCCAGATTGACGCTTCTAGCACGTCGGGCGACTGGTCGTTCATGGGTACTCACGTCCGATCGAACATCGACAAGAGGATCGACCAGGTTTGGTGACCGAGGATCCCGTCCAGCTTGGTTCCTGGAGCCGTCCCCTGTGTAGCTCTCACCGCCGCTTCGGTTTTGGCGCCAAAGATCCCATCAAAGTCCACCCCCCCGTCATTACCCATCAGCTCCTGGGCGGCGAGGACAGCCTCACCGCGGTCGTTTCGCTTCAGCACTGGAACCAGGGTCGGCCAGGTTTTTTTGCCGAGCTGGCCGTCAACGCTCAGATTTCGACGTTTCTGGTGATTCTCGATAGCCTTTTTGGTAGCCGAGCCAAAGGTTCCATCGATCTCGAGCTTGGCGCCCTCCGCCACCAACAACCGCTGGGCCGCCTTGACCAGCGGGCCCCGATCACCGACACCGACGACGGGCCATGGCATCTTCGAATAGTCGGACATGTGCATCTCCTCTCGATAGCCGGGCACCAGCAATCGTGCCAACGGCCCCATTAGCTCCCGAGCTCTACTTGTCCGCGAGGATCCCGCCCAAAACGTTGGACAGCGCCCCCATATCGAACCCGCCCTCGGGTTTTGTCCCGTTGGGCGTCATCTTGTCCACAGCCTTTGGCAGAAGATTTGCGAGCTGACCCACAAGGTCATCGACGTCCAGGCCGGCTTTGGCCGCAATCCCCTCGAGACCTCCCATCGATAGGGCGCGCTTGACTTGATCTGAGTTCACCGGGACATTGGCGCCCAACCCGATCCAGGATGACACTTGCTCGCCGAGTCCTCCGGACTGGAGTTTCTCGATGATCCCGTCGAGCCCTCCGAACTGCTCGATCAGGGAGGGAATGTCGATGCCGCCTTTCCCGTTCTTGCCGCCTAAGAGACCACCAAGGGCGTCCGTCACCGTGCCAACACTCCTTCTCGTCGGACCGTCAGGACACTAGATGGTCACTAGCTACTCTGCGTTTCTGGACATGAGACGATCAACCACCATCCTCCTCTTGATCGTCACGTTCATAGCCGGCTGCACCGGCACCGGTTCGGTCACTACCACCAGCGTTGCAACCACAACGACCGAAGACGCACCTACCACGAGCATCACCTCGACAACACCGGCGGGCTGTCCCGGCACCCCGCTGGTGAACGACGGCGAGGTGGCCAAGGCCAGCCAGCCTTCCTCCGATGCCGACCAGATCGACGCCATAACGGTCGAGACCGTCAACCAGTGCGAGCGGATCCTGGTCGACTTTGTGACGGCCGAGGGGGCTCCCGCCACCGAGCCTCCAACCTTCACAGCTGAGTTTCTGAGCGCGGTCGGTGTGCTGCGGATAGCCCTCGATGTCGAGCTGACCACAGTGACCGACCAGCAGGTCCAGAGCGGCTTGATCGAAAGGCTCTATGTCGTCCGCCAAGAAGACCGCAGCCTCTTCATCGATATCCACCTAGCGGCCGCCGCCGAAGCGAGGGTTTCGGTGGATAGCTCCACCGGCCAGCTGTTGGTGGAGTTACAGCCCACTGGAGGCGCCTACGACGCCACACCGACAGTCGCCGTCAACATCGTCCTGATCGCCCCCGTCCCGGGATCCGTCGGGGTCCCCGTCACCCTCAACGGCTACTCCCGCAACTTCGAGGCCAACACCATCGGACGCATCAGTCAGGGCTCGACAGTCCTGGCCGAGGACTTCACCCACGCCGCAGACTGGGTGGAGACCTGGGGGGAGTTCACACTGACACTGGAGCCGACCGGCTCAGGCGATGCTGAGCTATTCGCCGGAGAGCAGTCTGCCCAGGATGGCTCGGATCGTGGTGTCGTGATCCAGATTGACTTGCCTGATGGGGAGAATGAGACAGCTGATCGAGCGATAGTGACCTTCGAGGTCGCCGGAAGTGAGCAGTTCAAAGTCGAGCTCATCACCCCCGAACTGGTCGAACACGCCCGCCGGCTCCTGAACGGTGAGAATGTCTCCTCGATCCCGCTCGGAAAGGTTGTCCGCAACGACCCCGGCGTCAATGCCCCCTGGTCATGGCACATCGACCCGGCAACGTTCGAGTTCGCCTTCGCGACGATAGAGGTGTGCGACGGCATCCCCTCCTTCGTCGAGGATGAGACCATCACGTCTGACTCGTACTGCCCCTGGTCCGCCAAGGTGATCTCTATCGACCCTTTGGGTTGAGCAGACACCAGTCCAGCTCGATCAGATGAAACGCTCCCCGTCGTCTCCGCCGCCTGCACCAACGGACAGGATCAAGGCGCCGGCCGAGAAAGAAACCGCTGCCGGGGCCTGAACCCCACCTTGCACCGCCTCCTTGGGTCTTGCCGGTCACCGGGTTGACAGCGGTGGCCATCCGATCAAACCGCCACGCCCTGATAACCCCACCCAACCGTCGGCTAACTTCGTCGAGGGCGACGAGCAAATGCGGCTGATCCTCACCCTCTGAGAACCAGGCCCGGAACTTAGACGAATACGACGGTGCCCCTACCAGCACAAACGTCTTCTCCCTCGAAGGCGTCTCGGCAAGGTCGGGCCAGTCCCATTGGGTCCCGGCCCGAGCGGATGATCGATATCGACCGTGGCCCGGCCGTTCACTCCAGCGCATGGCTCGCAATGGGGCGATCTCCAATTCGGACGGCGCGCAGGCGAGCACCGACCGTCAAACGCGGCTGAGAGGACCAGATTCTTGACCACGAACTCGCCTTCGGTGGTGGGCCGAGTTGCGGACGGGCTCTGGAATCACGTCGGACACAACTCGGGCGAGTTGTTCGTGGGGCGGGCCGGCAAGATCCAGACACCACAATCGGAATCACACACCTGCCCTTCGAAGGCAGACTCTCCGAATGGACAGGTACAGTTTCGGCAGGAAGCTCAAGAGGAGTCAGGCCATGTTGAAGAAGGGCCAACGAGTGCAGGAGCTGACAAAGAAGACGGGCCAGCGACCCCGGGCGGGCGTCGTCGTCGACCTCGGCGGCGACTCGGTGGAGGTGCGCTGGGACGACGGTCATGTGACCAGGCTTACCGGAGCTCTGCTGCATCCCTTAACCCAAGAGAAGAAGACCGAGCGGACCTGACCGGACTCGCTCTCATCTTCGAATAAGTGGGGCCATCACCGATGACCGGGACGGCCACGTCCTAGAGGCGGGGCCCCCGGCCCGCGACACGCGACTAGCAATTGCCGCCCTGACCATTTTGAGTTTTTGCATCCCTCAAATATCAGGAACCCTTTCAAGCCGATGACAGAACACCTTGTCACCGGAAAATCACACGTATCGGGTCGCCACGGTGGGCTATTGGTTGGGAACGTTGAGCATCTGGCCGGGTCGCTGGTCAGCGTGGGCGGAGGCGAATCCTTGCTCGAGGAAGGCGCGGTGATACCGATCCAATTTGTCCCGGTCGAGCTCGAGGCCGAGGCCGGGGCCGAAGGGTATTTGCATCCGGCCTTGGTCGTAGGAAAGAGGAGCGGTCACCACGTCGTCGGCGAGGAGGTCTTGGTGGCCCTGTCCGGCGAGGATGAAGTTGGGACTGGAGCCGATGACCGCCAGTTGGGCATGCATGGTGATGGTCGTTGGCGAGAAGGCGTGGTTGACGATAGGGAGTCCCCCAGCTTCGGCCAACGCGGCCGCCTTTTTGAAGTTGAGGATGCCTCCCTCTTGGTGAGGGTCGGTCATGATGACGTCGCACGCCTGACGTTTGATCAGCTCGAGGATCTGGAACATACCCCATGATGCCTGGTTGGCTGCCACCGCCACCCCGGAGGCCCGTCGCACATGAGCGAGCGCGTCGATGTCATACATCAAGGTCGGCTGCTCGGCGTATTCGATCACGTAGGGTTTCATCCGCCCAAGGATCCGGACGGCGGTTCCCGGCGACCAGGCCTCGTTGGCATCAACTCGGAGCTTGGGGCGCGGACCTATTGCTTGGCGGACTCGCGCCACCAGCTCGACATCACGCTCCTCCTCGATGCCAACTTTCACATAGATGGTCCCGAATCCTCGACCTGCCCCTTCTGCCGCGTACTCGATCATTTCGTCAAGGTTGTGACTGCCGTAGACGTAGAACATGGCCGGTGCCTCGTTCCGGACCGGGCCACCCAACATCTGGGTCACCGACCGGCCGATGCTCTTGCCAACCACGTCCCAGCAAGCCATCTCGATCCCGGCCCAACAGGTGAAGGCGGTGTTGCGGAACGAATGCCAGGCGCCCTCGCCCAGGATCTTCGCGGTGAGGTACTCGACCCGTCCGGGGTCCTCGCCCACTACCAGTTGTTCCATCCGGCGCAGGACCTCGACAACGATCTGGGGCGTTGGTCCCAGGACAACCACTGCTTCACCGAGACCGGTGATGCCCGCGTCGGTATGCAGTTCCACGACGGCGCTGGTGACCCCGCGGCGTTCACCCCATGCCCACAGTTCCACACGGGTGAACGGAATCGTTACTGGTGTGACATCGATTCCCGTGATTCGCATTGCCGCTACTTCGCCTCGACATCGCGGATGCTTGCCACGGCATCGATCTCGATCTTAAGGGGTGCCGGGAAGGCGGCAATCTGCACCGAGGTGCGAGCGGGTTTGGGGTCGACGGCAACGAGCTCCCTATATATTTGGTCGTAAAGAGGAAAGTCGTTCAGGTCGGCCAGGTAGGTGTTGATTTTGACGATCGTCTCGACTCCGCCTCCCGCCGCTTCGACCGCTGCAATCAGCCGCGACAGGGCAGTCCTCACCTGTTCACCGACGTCGACCGGCGGCCCTCCCACCTCGGCGCCAATTTGGCCCGCCGTGTAGATAAGATCGCCAACCCGGGCGGCGGCCGAGTAGCTAGCTGGATTTCCGTCTGCGGTTTGGAAGAACGCCAACCCGTCGCGGTCTTGTTGCTGCATGTGGCTCAGTACTCCTTGGTAGGCACCGCTCTCATCCCGAAGGAAAGTGCAGTGGTACGCCTTGCTCGCCGACGTCGAGGCGCCGGATGGAATGGCCACCGAAATTCGCGAACCATAGGTTGGTAGTACCGGGCTGGAAGGCGACGTTGGTCGGCCGGTTGAGCAGTTCCGAGCCGAGGTCTTGGACAACTGTCTCGACCCGGCGATCGGGGAGCACCCGCAAGATAATGTCCGGCGAATAACAGGCGACATAGATCACCCCGCTTTCGGCGAAGGCGATCCCGTCGGGAACCACTCCGGGCAGCCTGACATAGGTCTCCGGCTCACCCACCCGGCCCTCGCTCATCAACGGAAAACGGATGAGATTCTGTGCGGTGCTCTGCACCACATAAAGCCAGTTGTTGGAGGGGTCGATGGCCAGGCCGTTGGGATAGTGCAAGTGACCACCGAACGCGTGCTCGGTTGTACCGTCGGGCCGCACTACAAACAGCCGCCCGCAGGGCCGGTAGTAATTCCCTGAGTCGGAGTAGAAAAGGAACCCTTCGGCATCAAAGACGGGATAGTTGGGTTCGAGGGCCGAGATGTCGGTCGTCCCGGCCGAGTGGCTGCTGACGGTCCCATCCGTGTTTACCTTTTCAACCCTGGCCGCTCCATAGTTACAGATGTAAAGGTTGGCGTCGCCGTCGAGGCAGACGCCGCCGATGCCTCCTTCGGTCCGCCCGAATGTTGTTAGGGCGCCGTCAGGGTCAATGCGATACAACTGGCCGTCCTCGCCCCCGGCATAACAAAGGCCGTCCGGTCCGAAGTTGAGTCCCTCGGCATGGTCGAGCTCGTCGGTCACGGTTTGGATGTCGTAGATCGATTTCAGCATCGAATCCTCTGTTGTGGTCGTTGGCGACTCATGTGAAGTCGGGGTATTCGTTGATCTGCTCCGGCCAACTGATTCCTATGGAGAGACCGCCGTCGACCACAAGACTGCTGCCGGTTAAGTAGCGAGCTTCCTCACTAGCAAGGAATACGTAGGCCGGGGCGATGTCATTGGGGTCGGCGAACCTTCCTAGGGGGATGCCGGTCAAGTAGCTACTCGCGAACTTGGGATCATCCAGAAGGGAGGCGGTCTGGCGGGTGTAGACCATCCCGGGCAACACAGCATTGACGCGAATGTTGTGCTGGCCGAACTCTAGGGCCAACGACTGACTGAGGGCGATGACTCCCGCCTTGGAGACATTGTATGCCGCGAGCATTGGCTCGGCCCGGATGCCGTTGATACTGGCAGTGTTGACGATCGCGCCGCCGCCCCCGCGTGCAATGACATACCGGGCGAATGCCTGAGAAAGAAGAAACATCGCGCGGAGGTTGACGTTGAAGACCCGGTCCCAGCGTTCGAGGCTGAACTCGATAACTGGTGCAACGTCTGCGAAGCCGGCGTTGTTGACCAGCACATCGATGCGGCCAAAGTCCTCCAGAGCCTTGTTGATGATCCCCGTCGGGGCTTCCGGGTCGCTCAGGTCGGAGGCCAAGCCAACGGCTTCGGGCAGAGCCTGCGCGGTGGCGTCGAGATCGGCTTGGTCCTGGGGCCGGGCAACCAATAGGAGGCGGGCGCCCTCGCGGGCGAACCCCTCGGCCACCGCTCGCCCAATTCCGGAGCTAGCTCCGGTGATCACGCACACTTTGTCAGCGAGGCGCATCGTCGGCCCCGGCCGTCGCGCTTCGGGCTGGTTGCCACAACGGATTGGTGACGGTGAGAAGGTCGTCACCAATGTCCCCGCCAGCCCGTAACTCCCAACGCGCCCAACGAGCGCCCGCCGGAATCAACTGTTTGACAATCGCACCTGGGGCTTCAATCTGGTGGCGGTCATCGATCTCGCCTTCGGCTACCAACCAAAGGGTGGCGCTGGTCGAGAGCTCGGTCACGGCCACGAACGTTGCGCCCTCCGGCTGATCCGTACCGGGCAGTACCGGGTCACCATCCTCGGTGGTCAGTCGCAGTCGGGGGCCGGAGGAGACGACCACGTTTCCTTGTTGCAAACCTCCGAGAACGGCAGCCTCGGAGAGACCAGTGGTGAAGACCTCGGTGATGGGCATCCCCGGTCGACTGAAGTCGCTCGGGCTATGAGCATCCCCTCCCCCCACGGCGCTGATCCGATAACCGGCCCCAAGGAGGGCTGTCCACCAAGCGAGGCCATCACCATTCCGGGAGTCTCGATTTGCCCAGGGGCCGTTCCACACCTCGATGGCGTCCACCATCTCAAGATCGGCGTCGGGAGCGTCCCAACGACAGCCTGTGCACCAAGGGTTGCCGATTGCAGCCGGGTGGTTTACTACGAAGACCCCTCCTCCGCTGCGGACCTTTCTCTGGACGTCCGCAATAGGAAGGTCCCGCCACTCGTACCAGCGATCGATGCCCAGCAGGTTGGCGTGCCCGCGGAAAGTCGTCAGTTCGACGCCGCGGATGGGAGCAAGGCCAGGTGGCCAGCTCGGCGGGACTTCCAACGATGAAGTTGTGTTGTGTCCAGTGATGGCCAGGAAGTCGAGGCCGGCAAGGACGGCCGCGGCCGCCATGTCATTCGCTGGGGCGCTCCCATCACAATGGATGGTGTGGCTGTGAAGGTCGCCGCGGAACCAACCTTCGTGGAGTTCGCCGATGCTGTGTTGATAGTCCTTGGCGGGTTCCACACCGTGACGGGGTTCGGGGCCGTTGATGTCAACTTCAATGGTCAGCTGGTATTCGCACCAATCGTCGTCAACTCCATGATTGAGGATCTCGTGAAGATCGACCACGCATTCCCACGCTCCCGTCAAGATCGGCCCGGCCAGGAAGCCTGGAGTGGCGACCCGTTCACCGATCTCGATCGTCTGATCTTGTTGCCACCGATGAGCAGCACCCCGTAAACCTCGCGGATCGAAGAGAGCCACGGTCAGCAGGTTGTTGTAGCCGCTGACCTGGCCGGGGCGATATCGAAAACCAACTTTCAACTGCACAACCCCGGGCAGTACGTCGAAAGGAAAACGGAGGTGCCGCTGCCGGTGGAAAATTGAGAGTTTTCCAGCGGTATCGACCAACGTGTGCAGATTCACGCCTCGAGTGCCGCCCCCGACCAGCGGGAACTCATCCAGCACTGTCTGGAGTTGTCAGCCGAGCCGCGGTGTCCTCGGAATCCACCGGAGCAATCAGGGCGGTGACTGCCTCATCGAAATGGCGTGCCATCGCGCTGGCGGCGGCGCCAGGATCGGCCGCGACGAGGGCGGCGTAAATCTCCTCATGCAGTAACTGCACACGTTCGAGCTGTTCTCTCGTGTTGCGGCGACGCAAGCCGGCCTCAATCGCTTCTCGCAGCGAGTCTCGAATCGACCCGATCAAATGACACATCGTCGTGTTATGAGTGGCCAGAGCGACGAGCAGATGAAATTCGACATCTAGCTGGGCATAAGCTTCAAGATGGTTGATCTTGGTGCGCATGGCAGCCACTTTTGAGCCAATGGCCGCCAGCTCTTCGTCGGAGCGCCGCTCCGCGGCGAGCGTGGCGCTTTGTACTTCGAGAGGCTTTCGCACCTCCATCAGTTCGATCGAGGTGTCGGTGCCCACCTGCAGTGTCCGTTGAAAGAAGAGCCTGAGTAGGCGGTCGTCGACCGGACGGACGACTGTGCCCCTGCCGCCGACGATCTCGACCACACCCTGCGCCGCCAGCGATCGCAGGGCCTCCCTGACGACCGGACGGCTGACACCGAACCGTTCGGCCAGGTTTGCCTCCGACGGAAGCCCGCTCCCCGGAGTCAGTTCTTCCAGGATGAAGTCGGCCAGATGTTGGGCAATCTGATCCGACAATGTCTCTCGAGTGAGCGTCGTTCGCACTCTCCAACCCTTCCAAAAGCGACTGGTTATCTTACCGGGACTCCCAGGTCGGTCAACCTATCTGACAACTTGACAGATAGGCAGGTGCACAGATATTGTCGCCGGGAGGCAACCGCGCAAACGATCTAGGCCCGAATCTGACAGGAAGGCGAATAATGAGAACACCGAAAGCAAGGGTGACGTCGTTGCTGGTGCTCGTGCTCTTGACCGCAGCTTGCGGCGGGACCCAGAGCGGGACCACAACCGCTTCGACTGAGCCTCCAGCCACCGTTGCAACTACGACCCCTGCTGTCGCGACGACCGAGCCCGCACCCGCTACCACGGGAACAGCAACGGCAGACCCGATGGCAATGGAATGCAGTCCGGTTGACTACCAGGGCGCTTCCGCCACGCTCAACTTTGTTTGGTGGGTTGGGGGCGGCGACACCGCCAGCGACAATCTCTTCACTGATGCCCTCGACTGCTTCAACCAAAGGTATGCAGGAACGATCGAGGCTGTGGTCGATTACGTCCCCGGCGGACATGATTACGAAGCCAAGCTCCGCACCGACTATGCCGCCTCCGGTCAGCTACCGATCGTCGTCGCTCCGAAGCGCGTCGGCGACCTCGCGCAAATTTGGATCGACAACGATGAGCTGGTCGACCTCAAGCCGTACTTCGACGCTTCCCCGGAATGGCAACAGATTGCGATTGCGGAATCGACCACCTTCAACACCGTCGACGGCAAGCTCCTCGCCGCTCCAGACACGTTCGTGACCCCGGTGGGACTCTTCTACAACATGGAACTCCTCGGCCAGGCCGGTGTCGACAAGGTCCCCGAGACTTGGGACGAATGGTGGGCCACCCTCGAGGCTCTCAAGGCGGCTGGCATCCCCGCGGTGTCGCTCCACACCCAGGACATTGGTTGGTCGGCCATGCTGATCTTCGAGGCGCTCGTTGCCCGCACTCCGGAGGGCGAGGCCTTTTTAGGCGAGAAGTACCCCACCGATTACAACCATCCATTCATAATCGAGGCCAGCCGAGACATCGCCCGCGTTTTTGAGTTCACAACACCCGACGCGGTCGGATCAGCGTACGAACTCGCCGCCAATAACTTCCTGTCCGGCAAGACCGCCATCATGCCGAATGGGCCGTGGATGATCGGCGAGTTTCGCGATCCAGAGCTTTCGTCCGAGGGTTTCGGGGACAAGATTGCGTCGGGGCTTTACCCGGGCCCGGTCGCGGTCGACGATGCGGGAATTCAGGTAGGGGACTGGGCGATCGGTGCTGGGTACTCGCAGGAAGAAACCGATGCAGCTGCGGAGTTCATCGAATTTATGGCCGGACCCGAGTTCACTCGACAGCGTGTCATCCGGATGGGTTCGATCGCGCCGAACCTCCCTCTTCCGGCCGAAGACCTAGCGAGTCTCGATCCGCTGGCCGCAGACTTGCTGACCCTGATCCAAGACAACAACGCGCCCATCTTGCCGGGCTACTTCGTCCAGTGGACGAGCATCATTCAGAACGAGACGATCGTTCAGGGACTGCCGCAACTCGCACTTGGTCAAATCACGCCTGAGGAGTTCGCTCAGCAGCTAACCGATGCGGCCCAAGAGACGCCGTAGGATTCAAAGGATGAAAGGGGCGGTCGGTTGCCGGTGACGGCGCCGACCGCCTTGCTCACAATGACTACCCACGGTCGCTGAGGTGGGCTAATGACCAGATCCCGGCTGTGGATCGCGGTGTTCCTGGTCCCAACGCTTCTCTTGTTCACGCTGATCTACGCAATCCCGATCATCGTCATGATGGCGACCAGCTTCACCAAGTGGGATGGATTTGGCTCGCCACAGTTCAATGGGCTCGAAAACTACGGGAATCTCCTCGGCGACCGACAGTTTCTGCTCGCGGTTCGCAACTCCCTTCTCTGGGGACTCATCGCCGCGGGGATCCACGTGCCCTTCGGCGTCCTTGTTGCCCTGATCTTGAACCGGAGGCCCGTCGGCTGGCGGTTTATCCGCTCGGTCAGCCTGCTTCCCAACCTAATTCCGCCCGCAGCGTTAGCGATCATCTACGTCTTTGTATTCAACCCCGGGATCGGCCTGGCGAATGAGCTCATCCGTGCGCTGGGCTTCAGGGACTTCCAGGCCAACTGGTTCTTCGAGCCGGGAACAGCGTTCTTCGCCGTGACGGTCGTCTGGGTCTTTTATGCGGGAGTGATCATCCTCATCACCATGGCGGAGTTGGCTGCGATCCCGCCAGAACTACGTGAGTCAGCTCTGGTCGATGGAGCCACCGAAAGGCAAGTGGACTGGCACATCCACCTGCCGCTGCTCCGAAACGTCATCGGCGTCGGGGTGATCATCGCGGTCACGGAAGTCTTCAAGACCTTCGAGTACGTATTCCTCACGACAGGCGGAGGACCGGCAGCGGAGACAATGAGTCTTGGTTTGCTGATCTACAACTTGGCCACCCTGCGATTCAACTCCGGCTATGCCAACGCCATCGGGGTGGTCCTACTTGTTATGGGTCTCCTGGCGTTCGTCTTGTTGGCCCGAGCGTTTCGGGTGACCGAATCGGCGAGGACCCGATGAGCCAAGCTGGCGCCAGGATTAGCCGACCAGCGGCTGTGACCCGAACCATCGGGGAAAGCCCCAGCACGATGGCCGGTTCCGTCGTCAGATATGCAGTGCTGGCCTTCGTCGTAATCATCTCCCTGGCACCCGCCTTGTGGGTCATTCTTTCGTCGTTCAAGACCAATGCCGAAGTACTTGGTTCCGCTCTGAGCGTTCCCGCCAATCCCAGCCTGGCTGGCTATGTCGAGGCTCTCACCCGTACGCAGTTTCCTCTCTTCTTCTTGAACTCGGCAATCGCCTCGGTAGGGGCGACCGTGGCCGCCATCGGGATCTTTGGAATGGCAGCATATGCCCTGGCTCGATACGACTTTTGGGGAAGCAGGGCGATCTACGCCATTCTCATCAGCTCGGTGTTCATTTCCCTGATCCCGATGTTGCAGCCGATCACGATGGTGATTCGAACTTTGGGGTTATACGACACACGGTGGGCCTTGATTCTGGTCTACTCGGTCAAGGGGCTGCCGATTGCGATCTTTATCTTGCATAGCTACTTCAAGACGATCCCGAAGGATCTGGAAGATGCCGCCGGCATCGACGGGGCGAACATGTGGCAGACATATACGCGCATCGCGCTCCCGCTCGCTCGACCTGCCGTCGCCGCCGCCGGCGTTTTGATCTTCCTCAACTCCTGGAATGACTTTCTATTCGCACTACTCCTGACCCAATCGGAAGACACGAGGACACTCGCTTACGCGCTCCGATTCTTCGAGAATCAGTTCTCCTACGACTACCCGACACTGCTAGCGGCCATCGTCCTGACCCTCCTCCCGAGCGTGGTCGTGTATGTCGTGCTCCAGGAGCAGATCCAGAAGAGCCTCATTGGGGGCGCGATTCGCGGCTGAGCTGCCGGAGCTGAGTTACTGGGACGGCGGGTAGGTCCGGCTCGGAACCACCTCACTCTCGTCTCCGCTGCCGGTCTCGAGGATGAATTTCAGCCAGGGCTGGGTATCCAAATAGGAGAACTCGATCGTGTTGCCTATCCGTCCTGCCATCAATACGTCGACCCCTCGGCCAACCCACTTGCCCTTGAACTCGTCGGCCTCGGCCTGGGTTTTCGTCCGGCAGGCGATGTGCTGCACGCCCTCGCCATGTTCGTCGAGCCACTCCTTGTAGACGCTCGGCCCATCGAGCGGTTGGACCAACTCGATCACGACTCCCGGTGGAACCTCGCATTGCGCGACCAACATCGAGAACTGGACCGGCTTGCCGTGAAGAGTCGTGCTGTGGAGCTCCGGAGGCCCCAGTTCGTAGACGTTCCAGGGACCCCATGCCAGAGTCTCGTAATACACCTTCATCGATGCATCGAGGTCCCGGACGACCATCGCGATTTGTGAGATCTGGGACGATCCCTTGAGAATTTCCATCCCTGACGGCTCCTGACATGCGAATGGTTCCGACCAAAGAGGTCCGGAAACGGCAGCGCACGAAACCTTCCAATGGCTCCATCGAGATCTTATCCCTGTCTCCTCTGCCAGTCAACTTATCTGACAACTTGACAGATCTGTCGGCTCACCGATACCCTCCCGTTAGGACGCCGTTTACCTGCAGTTATTGACGGAGGTCGCCTTGGAAGGAAGCCAAAGGAAAAACCCGGTGGATGATCGAGTGACGGCAACAGAGAAAACATCAACCGGACCCGACGACCTGCTGTCCCGGTATCGGCGGACCCGAGCAGCCCTCGTGTCAGACGTCCTGGACGGGTTGGGGCTGCGGGCCCAGACGATCCATCCAGGAATCTCCCATCGGAGTGGGCCGGCTCCGCTCGTTGGTCGAGCTGCCACCTTGACGGTGGGCGCGGTTGACGTTGTGCCGCAGGTGCCCTATATCACGCAGTTCGAAGCAGTGGAGATGCTCGAAGCGGGCGAAGTCATGGTGGTGGCGGCTCCCGCCGTCCTCGCTGCGTTCTGGGGTGAGCTGATAACCACTCGGGTAGTAGCACGAGGGTGCGCAGGCGCCGTCATCGACGGCTACACCCGTGATCTTGCCGCGATCTGCGACTACGACTTTCCGCTGTGGGCGAGGGGGACTCATCCCGCAGACTCCGCAGGGAGGCTGGAAGCGGTGGAGATCCGTAAACCGATCGACTGTGGTGGAGTGACAGTTGCCACCGGAGACATTGTGGTGGCGGACAGTGATGGTGTAGCGTTTGTCCCCGCTCACCTGGGCGCCCAGGTCGTGGAGCTTGCAGAGATCAAAGCGGTTAAAGAGGACGAGGTGCGCGAGGCGCTTCGCCGAGGCGAGCGAGTCCAAGACGTTTTTGCCCGCATAGGAGTCATGTGATCCTGGCCGGTCGCGGCGGGTGACCGAGAGTCGTCAAACTGCCCCTCTTCGGCTAGGAATAATTGGCCTCGGTGGGATTGCTCAGATCGCTCACCTACCGGCCCTGGGCTCGATCGAGAGGCTGTTCGAAATCCGACACCTCTGCGACTTGTCTCCGGCCCTTCTCGCTGCGGTCTCCGCCAGGACTCCAGGCGAGCCACGCTGCTCGACGCGAGCCGAGGAAGTGCTCGCCGATCCCGAAGTTGACGCGGTCTTGATACTGACTCCTTCTGCTCACGGGCCTGAGACACTCGCCGCCCTGACCGCTGGCAAGCATGTCTTCGCCGAAAAACCGCTCTGCATTACCGTCGCCGAGCTGAACCAAATCGAGCAGATGGCTGCCTCGACGGGGCGGGTGGTGCAGGTTGGCTACATGAAGACCCATGAGCCGATGGTGGAGGAGGCCCGGCGCCAATTCCGAGAGCTCGACGATCCCCGCCTTGTCCGCGTCACCGTACTTCACCCCGACGACTCACGGCAGCAAGCCCAACACACGCTCCTTCGGTTCGATGATGTACCCCGAAGCCAGCTGGAGCCCATGCTCCATTACGAACGGGAGGCAACTCGAGCTGCCATAGGCGATTTACCTGAGTCCGTAAGCCGGCTGTACCTCGATCTGGCTCTTGGCTCTCTGGTTCATCAGACCTCACTTGTACGGTTCATCGTCGGTGGCCCCCTGGGCCCGGCAGCCGAGGTCTCGGCGTGGCCGTTCGACTTCGACGCCCCTTATAGATTCCCGCCCTCGCTCAGCGTTGACGCCGAGCTGTATGGCGATGTCCATCTTCGACTCGACTGGCTGTGGGTCCCGAGCTATCCCGAATACTTCGAAGAGGTGGAGATTTTCGGTGTCACAGGATCCCTCCGTCTCCGGCTCCCTCCCCCCTATGTTCCTGGCGCTCGTGCTCGTCTCTGGCAGAAACAAGCCGATGGGGCTGGTCGGCACGTGAGAGAACTGCGGGCCAGTGGGCGTCACTCTGCTTTTCGTCGGGAACTCGAGTATTTCTACCGAGCCGTCCGTGATGGGGCGCCTACCAATTTCGGGGGTGTGCGCGAGGACCTTTGGTTCCTGCAAAACATGGTGGCCCGCCTCGCTGTGGCCAACGGTCTGAGTCCAGGCGGCGAAGCTGCCGAGCTACTCGCAGCGAATACGAAGACCACTCCCCATGTGCGAACCCCATGATCAATGGGCTCTCCGTGACTATCGCCACAGCACCAGTGAGCTTCGGGGTGTATGGCCTAGGGCAGGAGGGCGGTGACCCAGAGGCTCTTCTCGAGGCCATGGCGTCGGCGGGCTTTGCGGGGACCGAGTTGGGCCCACCCGGGTATCTCGGCGCCCCGTCGGACCTTGCAAGCCGTCTCGAGCGCCATGGGCTGCGAGCGGCAGGTGTTTATGCCCCCATCCGTTTTGGAGATCCCCGGTGGATCGAGCCCGATTTCAGCCAAGCTGAGCGCAGCCTCGCCGAGCTGGCGGCTTCGGGAAACGGGCAGGCACCTCTCATCCTCGCCGACGGGGGGGCAGATGCCTTGCTGGCCAACCCCGCCCGTCCCTGGTGGGACCGCACCGAGGCTCTCGAGGCGGTTGGCTGGCGGCGGCTGGTAGAGGTCGTGAAAAGGTTCGAAACACTCGCCGCGGAGGCGGGCGTGCCGCTCTCCTTTCATCCCCATATCTCCACCTACGTCGAATCGGTCTGGGAGGTCGAACGTCTCCTCGCCCTCACCGAGGTGGGCCTCACCTTGGACACCGGTCACCTCTACCTCGCGGGTGCAGCTGCCAAGGACTGTCTCCGGGCTTGGAAGGATCGAATCAACCACATACACGTCAAGGACGTTCATGTCGACGTTCTGACCAGGGCCCGCGAAATCGGAAGGATCGACTTCGATCAGTGGTGGCCTAACGTTCCATCTCCGCTAGGCGAAGGAGACGTCGACCTTATCGATTTTGTTGCAGAGCTTCGTCGCACCCGTTATCGGGGGTGGTTGGTTATTGAGCAGGACCGCAGACCGGGCCCACCTGGCTCCTACCCGACCATCGCCGAGGCCGAAGCCAGAAATCGAGCCTGGTTGGTCCAGCAACTTGGTGGCTCTGATGAGACAAAGCCACTATGAGCGGTGGGCTTTTCACATTCGGCGAAGGGATGCTCCGTTTTTCGGTATCGATCGGCGATCGGCTCGACGACGCGAGATCCTTTCGAATCGACGAGGGTGGGGCAGAAGCCAACGTGGCTGTGGCCGTCGCTCGCATGGGCCACAAAGCCACCTGGTTCTCTCAACTCCCCGCCAACGCACTCGGAAAACGGATCTCGTCGGCCATCGGCACCCACGGTGTGGACGTCTCGGCCATCAGGTGGGTGCCGACGGGCAGGGTCGGAATCTATTACCTAGACCCGTCCGTCGCGCCTCGCAAGGGCCGGGTTATCTACGACCGGCAAGGCTCAACGGTCTGTGACTTGACGGTCGACGATGTCCCCTGGGCTCGGGTTGAAGGCGCTGCGGCCGTCCATCTCACCGGCATCACGCCTGCCTTGTCCGAGTCGCTGAGGGAAGTAACGCGGGAGGTCGCCCGCCGCGCACGCGTTGCCGGAGCCTACGTAACCTTTGATGTCAACTACAGATCCCAACTCTGGCCGGTAGAGGTGGCGCGGCCAATGATTCTGGCAATGAGCCGAGAGTCGGACCTGACCATCATCGGACGAGAGGACGCCCGGGCTCTGTTTGGTATCGATGGCGAATCCTGCACGGCTCTCACTTCCCTCAAGTCCGCGCTGGGTACAAACGCCATCGTGCTGACCCTTGGTGATCGTGGCAGTGTCTGGTCCATCGATGGCAGGCAGGGCGAGGTCTCCGGCCTGCCGACTCAGGTCGTCGATGAAATCGGGGCCGGTGACGCCTTTGCTGCTGGAATCGTCCTTGGAGTTCTCGAGGGTGACATCGAGCAAGGAATCCAAAAGGGAACGGCGATGGCTGCTCTGACAATGGGGTGGCACGGTGACCGGTTCTGGGGTGAGCCAGGGCTGGTGAGCAGTGTCCATGATTCCTCCGCACCCGTGTTGGATCGCTAGTGCAGGAGACCCTCGACCTGCTGATTTTCGGATGGAAGGAACCGTGGAAACGGCACGGCTGACAACAGCTCAGGCGATCGTTCGTTACCTCTTGGCACAGAAGATCGAAGATCTCGACAACGCCTTGCCGCTCTTCGCCGGAGTCTTTGCAATCTTCGGTCACGGAAACGTGACCTGCCTCGGTGAGGCTCTCGAGCAGGTTCAGGACCGGTTGCCTACGTGGCGAGGTCAGAACGAGCAATCGATGACGATGGCCGCGGTGGCGTTTGCCAAGGCGCGAGTACGACGTCAGGTTATGGTCGCCACCTCGTCGATCGGACCCGGAGCAGCAAACATGGTGACCACAGCCGGTATCGCCATGGCGGATCGGTTGCCGCTGCTCATTCTCTCAGGAGACACGTTCGCCCACCGTCTGGCCGATCCGGTCCTTCAGCAAGTCGAGCACTTTGGTGATCCGACGAGGACCGTCAATGACGCTTTCAAGCCGGTTGTTCGGTACTGGGACCGAATCACGCATCCCGCCCAAATCCTCTCCTCGTTGCCTCAAGCCATAGCTGTCATGCTTGATCCTGCTGAGTGTGGTCCTGCCTTCATCGGGCTGGCTCAAGATGTCCAGGCCGAGGCCTTCGACTATCCAGTCGAGTTCTTCAGCCCCCGAATTTGGAGGCTCCGGCGCCCCGGACCCGACCCCAGCGACATTGCTTTGGCCGCGGCTGTCCTTAGCACAGCAGAACGGCCCGTCGTCGTCGCCGGCGGTGGCGTCCACTACGCGCAAGCCGAAGCCACAGTGCAGCGGTTGGCAGAACGACACAATCTCCCGGTGGTCGAGACCGTCGCCGGCAAGACATGTCTGGTCTGGGATCATCCCAACTTTGTTGGACCCATCGGCGTTACGGGATCGTCCTCGGCCAACGCAGTGGCGGCCGACGCCGATGTCGTCCTCGCCGTTGGCACTCGTCTACAGGACTTCACCACCGGATCGTGGTCCGTCTTCCAGAACAAGCAAATGCGACTCGTTGCAATCAACACCGCCCGGTTCGACGCGATGAAGCACCAGGCCACCCCGATGATCGGCGATGCCAAGCGAGGCCTTCAAGAGTTGTCGGCCGCGCTTGCCGACTGGCAAGCACCGCCAGCATGGCTCAAAGCCGCCCAGCGCTTGTACGAAGAGTGGAACCGGTATCTTGACAAGCAGGCGTCGCCGGTCGCTTCGGGCGAGCGGCCCTCGTACCAAGCGGTGATCAGAACCGTTTGGGAGAACGCGTTGCCGACCGACTACATAGTTTCCGCGGCCGGGGGCCTTCCCGGCGAACTCAACAAGGGCTGGCGAAGCCTGGCGCCACGCACCTTTGACTGTGAATACGGCTTCAGCTGCATGGGTTATGAGATCGGGGGAGCTTGGGGGGCGGCGATGGCACACCCGGATCGGCAGGTGATCTCCTTCTGCGGCGACGGCTCCTACCTGATGGCCAACTCGGAGATCTACAGCTCGGTGCTCACCGGGCACAAGTTCATCCTCGTGCTTTGCGACAACAGCGGATACGCCGTCATCGATCGCCTCCAAACCGCCAAGGGTGGCGCATCGTTCAACAACCTTTTCGAGAACGTTCGCCGTAACAACTCAGCCGTTGTCGACTTCTCGAGCCATGCCCGGTCTCTGGGGGCGAATGCGGAGGAGGTCGGCACATTGGCAGAACTCGGTTCGGCTCTCACCCGTGCCCGTTCCCGCGATCGTACGACTGTCCTTGTCATCAAGACCGACCCCGGCACCTGGACGGGGGGCGACGCTTGGTGGGAGGTCGGCGTTCCCGAAGTCAGCGAGCAAACATCGGTGCGACTCGCCAGGGCAGAGCATGAGGCTGAGCGCAAACGCCAACGCATCGGGATATGAGCCGGGCGGCGGATCGTTACGACTTGATCGCTATGGGCCGCGTTGGAGTGGACCTCTACCCTCTCCAGTCCGGTGTTCCACTGTCGGAGGTCAGCACTTTCGCCAAGTCCCTCGGCGGCAGCCCCACCAACGTTGCGGTGGCGGCTGCCAGGTATGGCCACCGTGTCGCCCTGATCACCAAGGTGGGGAACGATCCGTTCGGTGTGTATGTCAAAGGTGCGCTCAGCGACTTCGGCGTCGACTACCAATGGGTCAGCACCGACCCCAGGCTGCGCACGCCCATCGTGTTCTGCGAGCTCTTCCCGCCGGACCGTTTTCCCATCCTCTTCTACCGAGAACCAAAGGCACCGGACATGAACCTCGAGCCTTCGGATCTGCCGGACTTCGAGATCGCATCGGCGCGAATTGTCTGGACGACCGGAACCGGGCTTGCCGATCATCCCAGCCGAGGAACAACAATGCTCGCCCTCGAAGCCAGGTCCGGGCGAGCGATCACGATCCACGACCTCGACTTCAGGCCAAGCCTGTGGCCGAATCCGTCCGAGGCCGCCGATCTGGGGCGAAAGGCCTTGACCCATGCAACGGTGGCGGTTGGCAATTGTGAGGAGTGTGCGGTGGTCGTGGGGGAGGCGTCTCCGCAGGAGCAGGCGCTGCGGATGCGCGATCAATACGGCTTGGAGCTGGCAATCGTGAAACTGGGTCGAGAAGGCGTGCTCGCTGCCTGGGGCGATACGTGGGAGCAACTTCCTCCTGTCCCAGTCGAAGTGGTAAACGGGCTTGGCGCCGGGGACGCGTTTGGAGGCGCTCTTTGTCACGGGCTGCTCCAGGGCTGGGATACGATCGAGACGATCCGTTTCGCCAGCGCAGCTGGGGCCTACGTTGCCGCCCGGCTCGCCTGCGCCGATGCCATGCCCACCGAGGAGCAAGTCAGGTCCCTATTAGCTACGAAGGAGGAGGTGTCTTGATTCTGTCTGAGAGCCGATTCGCCGGGCTCACCGAGCTCAGGGCACGGAATCCGGAGCTCGTTGCGGTCAAGGCTGCCGATCGCCAGCGGCGTTCGCTGCTCGGAGAGGACGGCAACCTGATGATCATCGCCGCCGACCATCCCGGCCGGCGCATCCTCCGGGTGGGGACCGACGAGATGGCAATGAGCGACCGATACCAGCTGCTCGAGCGTGTTGTAAAGGCTCTCCGAAGGCCCGGGGTCGACGGATTGCTGGCTACTCCTGACATTGTCGAAGACCTCTTGCTGCTCGATGAGCTCGAGAACAAGATCGTCTTCGGATCAATGAACCGGGGCGGCCTCACCGGCTCAGCTTGGGAACTGGACGACCGCTTCACGGGCTACACACCTTCTGCCATCCAGGAGATGCGACTTGAGGGTGGCAAGATGCTGCTCCGTCTCGACTACGACGACAAAGCAACGATCGACACCATCGAAGCCTGTGCCCGGGCAATCACCGAGCTCGCCGCACGTTCTCTCCCCACTCTGGTGGAGCCGTTGCCAGTGATCCGCGACGCCGCCCAAAAGCTGCAACTGCAATCCGACCCTGAGGCGTTAATAGGCGCGATCACAGTTGCCTCCGCCCTCGGAACCACTTCCGCCTACACCTGGCTCAAGGTTCCTACGCCATCGGAACCTGAGCGGGTCTTCGCGGCCACGACTCTGCCCTGCCTGCTGCTGGGCGGCGATCCCGGAGACCAAGCAGAGGACGTCGTCCGGTCGTGGAAACGGGGCATGGCCGTTCCCAACGTGCGGGGCCTGGTCGTCGGACGAAGCCTCCTTTATCCTCGGGACGGCGACGTACTCGGATGGGTGGATCGGGCCGCCGAGATCGTTCACGCGACGTGACGTTGGCGAGTCTGCATCGTCCGGCCGGGACTCTCGCCACATCGGACGATCCAGTCAGGCTGACGACCGACGATGCCGGATGGACCTATTGCGGCCTCCATGTCGTTCGCTTGGCGGCGGGCCAGACACGGTCGATGGCACTCGGTGATGCTGAGGCCTGCGTCGTTCCGATTAGTGGTGATTGCACGGTAGAGACGAGCGATGAAGATCGCTTCGAGCTTCGAGGGAGAGTCGATGTCTTCGACGCGGTCGCCGACCTTTGCTATTTGCCACGTGACCTCGAGTTCACAATCCAAAGCCCTGGTGGGGGCGAGTTCGCCGTGGCTTCGGCGCGGTGTCAGAGGCGTATGGTTGCCTTTCATCGAGAGGCCCAGGAAGTTGCCGTGCAAGTGCGCGGCGCCGGGCCGGCCACACGCCAGATCAACCAACTGCTCGGAGCGGACGTCGACGGTCCCGATAATTTGATCGTTGTCGAAGTCCTCACGCCTTCCGGCAACTGGTCCTCGTATCCGCCCCACAAACACGACGAATCGTCGTCCGACGAAATCCCCCTGGAGGAGATCTACTACTTCCGCATCGGCGGCAATGCCGGCTTCGGGCACCATCGGACTTACACCTCCGATGGCGCCATCGACGAGACCGTCACCGTCGTCGACGGCGACGTCTTTCTCGTGCCGCGCGGATATCACGGACCATGCGCCGCCGCCCCTGGTTATGACATGTATTACCTCAACGTCATGGGGGGTCCAGGGCCAGAGCGAGCCTGGAAGGTGTGCTACGACCCCGCCCACGAATGGCTGTCGGAAGCGTGGTCGCAAGCTCCGGTCGATCCCAGAGTTCCTGTGAGCAGTTCGAAGTCGATGTCGGTTGATCAGGTTGGGAAAACGCGGCTCTAATAAAGGAGGAGCAGGAATGGATGGCTTAGAACTTGCCAGCCGGCTGGGCTTGGCAGCCCTGGTGGGGTTGGCCATCGGGCTTGAGCGTCAGCTCAACCAGCACGAGGCTGGAATGCGGACCCACGTTCTGGTGGCGCTCGGAGCTGCGCTGTTCACAGTCGCTGGTGCCTACGGCTTCGAGGACATCGAACGCGCAACCGACGTCGATCCGGCCCGGGTCGCAGCGCAGGTAGCAACCGGCGTGGGATTCATTGGCGCCGGCACGATCATCAGGGAGGGGGCGTCAGTACGGGGATTGACCTCTGCCGCCACCCTCTGGCTGACGGGTGCTTTGGGCGTCGCCGCCGGGGCAGGTGCTTGGCTTGGCACATTGATCGCGACAGCGATTGTGCTTTTGGCACTGGTCGGGCTGCGCTTGGCGAAGCCGTCCATCGCATCGATGAGCTCCCAGATCGTGACGCTCGAGATCGAGTATGAGAAGGGCAAGGGAACGCTGGGCCCGATCCTCGAAGCTTTCGAGCAGCGTCATCTCCGCCTCGAGCAGCTAAAGATTCGCGACGACTCTGAGACCTCGGTTAGGCGCGTGTTCGTATCAATATCGGGTAGGAGACTCTCGGGACTCGACGACCTCACGAAGCAGATCCGTGGGTTGAGCGAAGTCCGGCAGGTGGAGATGGGCCGTCAATTCGATGACCTCGATTGAACTTCCGAGCCAATATCCCAGGAATGAACACACCGGTTCGCGTTCCCACGATCGCTCCCCCAGCCGCCAACTATGAACTGGCCGTGAAGGTCTCGCACTCAAGCGAGATGCTGTTTACCGCCGGCATCGTCGGGAGCCGGCCGGACGGTTCGATCGCCGACGATATCGATTCACAGGCGGCCGAAATGTGGAAGAGCGTCGGGGAGATCCTCGCCGCGTCCGGCTTTGCTGTAGAAGACATCGTTTCCTATGTGACCTATGTGGTCGGCGGACAACCAGGAACGGTGATGGCCGCTCGCGACCGGTTCTTGGGTGCACACCGAGCCGCTTCCACGCTGGTACCTGTGCCGGCGCTCGCTCGCCCGGAGTGGAAAGTTGAGGTATCGGTGGTGGCTGCCAAGACGCCTGCGTGAACGCGCCGAGTGATGGGCGGCGCGGCGATGCGGCCTTAGAGTGCTCCCACTTCAATCAGGGAGGCAGCATGCCGGTGGCTGTTCTCGGCTCGGGTGCGGGGGCGTTGGCGGTGGGGGCTGAGTTGGCCCGATCCGGCCGTCAGCCAGTTCTGGCGGACCTCCCTGAATTCCGTTCCAACCTCGATCCTGTCCTTGAGCGGGGAGGCGTCGAGGTGGCGTCCGATTGGTTCGGACCACAGCTTGCTCCGGTCAGGGTGGCCGATGATCTGGCCGGCGCAGTCGCCGGCGCTGAGTTGGTGATCGTGGTCGTGCCCTGCTTTGGGCACGAGCCGTTCGCGATCGCCCTCGCTTCGCTGTTGCAAGACGGCCAGGCGTTGCTCTTCTTCGGCGAGGGGAGCGGTTCGATCGTGGCCCGGCGGGCCTTGCTCGATACCGGCAAAGCCCGGGTGATCGTGGGTGAGTCCAACACCCTTCCCTACCTAGCCCGACTCACCGGCCCTGGGCGAGTCTCCGCCTTTCGTAAGTCGGGTGGAGTGATGGTGGCCGGGTTACCCGTCGGCGGGACGAAGGTGTTGCTGGAGCTCACACTTGATGTCTGGCCCTACCTGTCCCCGGCGGAATCAGTATGGGACACGGTGCTCGTCAATTACAACGCCATCGATCACGTCGCCACGATGGTCGCCAACGCCAGCACGTTGGAGAACCGCAGCGGCGGGATGCTGTTGTGGGGCGAGGGCGCAACACCTGCGGTGGTGCGGATGATCGAAGCCGTCGACTCCGAACTGTTGGCTCTGCGGGGGGCCCTTGGACTGACCGACCTTCGGCCGTACCGCGATTCGTTAATCGCCCAAGGGTTGGCGCCCGATCTGAGTCCCAACCTATACGAGACCCTCCGTGCAAGTCGCCTGGTGGCCGGGTACGCGCCAACCGCGAGTGAAGGTGGGCTCAACAGCCGATACTTGACCGAGGACGTTCCTTTCGCGCTGGTGTTGGCCTCTTCGATCGGAGCGGCCTTAGGCATTCAAACTCCGGTGATCGATGGACTCATCGCGCTTACCTCAGCCATGTTGGGCCAGGACTTCCGAGGCCAAGGACGGACCCTGGCGCGGCTTGGATTGACTGGCCTGGATGGACTCGGCCTTCGCGATTTCGCCGAGACCGGCATCTTTCCGACCCGATGAGCCGTGCAGCAGTGCTGGGGAGCGGGCCCGGCGGTTTGGCCATCGCCGCCGAGCTGTCCGAGCGGGGTCATGAGGTTTCGTTAGCTGACGCGCCCGGGTTCTCCCACCAACTCGAGGCAGTGCGTGACCGTGGTGGGGTGATCGTCGATTGCAATTGGTCGGGTGACGTCACGCAGTCCGTAGACGTTGCCGATTCGATCGCAGCAGCTGTTTCGGAAGCCGAGCTCGTGGTAGTCAGCGTACCGGCAGCAGTCCATCAGCTTTTCATTGAAGCTGTCCTTCCCTACCTGCAACGCGGGTCAATCTTGCTTTTCGTCGGCGAAGGCGGTGGATGTTTGGTGGCCTGGCCGGAGCTCCGCCGCGTTGGTCGGGAGGATGTCCTCTTGGGGGAAACCAATTGTCTCCCCTATATGGCTCGGCCGGCGGGTCAAGGAAGAGTCCTGGCCAACCGTAAGCAGGGTGGCGTTCTAGTGGCGGCGATGCCCGCCGCTCGCGGCCCCGAGCTCTTTGCGGTCGCGTCCTCAATGTGGCCCTATGCGGAGCAGGCGGAGACAGTGTGGGAAACCGCACTTGTCAACTACGACGCCATCGATACGGTTCCGGTGGCTGTGACGAGCGCCGCCAAGCTCGAAGGGCGGAGTGGGGGTGTGCTTTTTTGGGGCGAGGGGGCCACCGAGAGCGTGGTGCGGTTGATCGAAGCCCTCGATGAGGAGCTGCTGGCACTGCGCCACGCTCTAGGGCACGCTGATCATCGTCGCTATCGTGATTTTCTCGTTGCCCAAGGGCTCGCTCCCGACTCAGGTGATCTGTATCGCGTAATGCGAGCTGGCGGCATCGCCCGTTCCTATCGGCCTTCGGGGGATCCAACGGCGCTGCACGATCGCCTGGCTCTCGAGGTCGGGTATTGCCTGGTTCTCGCTTCTTCGCTGGGGGCCGCTATCGGAGTCGACACTCCCGTGATCGACGGGCACATCGCTTTGTCGGACGCCCTGTTGCAGCGGAGCTTTCGCACCGAGGGTCGAACTCTTGCACGACTCGGCTTGGCCGAGCTCAACACCGACCAGCTCACCCACTACGTTCGGACCGGAAGCCCGGATCGATGATTCGGCTTCCGGACCGCGTCGTCATAGTCGGAAGTGGAGGAGGCGCGTTGACGATCGCGGCGGACCTGGGTCTGGCTGGCGTCGAGGTCACACTGGCCGACCAACCCCGTTTTTCCGCCGATGTCGAAGCTGTAGCCGCGGCGCGAGGGGTTCGCGTGATGTTCGACGATATGGGGGAGGAACGGCTCGCATCGGTTGCTGGAACCTCGCTCGATCCGGCAGCTGCCATAAAGGGTGCGGCGCTGGTGATCGTCTCGGTGCCGTCGTTTGGCCACAGGCCCGTGGCCGAGTTGATAGCTTCCGAGCTTGAGGATGGGCAGACAATCTTGTGGGTCGGAGAGGGCGGAGGCTCGTTCACGACCGTGGCGGCGATCCGGTCCGCGGGCCGCCGACCCACCATTCGGTTGGGTGACACAAACTCTCTCCCCTATGGAGGCGCCCGCCTTACGGGCCCAGGCCGGGTGAGGGCTCTTCGCAAAACGGGCGGTACCTACCTGGCGGGACTCCCGACCGCCATCACTACGGACCTCA
>JBOGEX010000045.1:0-7480 GCA_050741915.1 Acidimicrobiia bacterium | reverse complement strand
TTAGCTGCCTACGGGCAACCACCATTTGCTGAGACCGGGCGAGGTCGCGGATGACCTTGTCGTACTTCATTCGCCGAGCGTGTCATCTGGCGGACGCCTCGGGAAGGTAGTTGCTCAGCCTTGGTTTTCGCGGCCCCGGTTCTCCGCGGCTAGACCGGCAGTTTTACTGCCGGTCTAGCTCATAAAAACGACAAAAGGCCAGGGCGGGAGACTGGCCGCTACTCTTCGCGACCATGTCCGGCCGTATCTACCGCCGGCGGCTTGGGACCGTCCTCACTTTCTGCCTCGCCTTCCAGTTATTGCCGGGAGAATCCGCGCTCGCCGTCACCAAGAGCCAGGTTGATCGGGCCTGTGCCGCCTCGGCCGGCGCATTGGCCGAGTACCGCGAGGCCTCTGCCCGTTTTGAGGAGGCAGCCCAGCAATACGCCGCCGCCAGCCTCGAGGTCGACAACGTTCTTTACCGCCAGGGCCGGGCCGCCGAAACCCTCGATCTACGACGGGGAGCGATGGAGGCGGCGGAGGATCGATTCCAACAGCAGGCGGTCGAGGCGTATATGAGCGGGGGCGGCTCCAACTCGGTCCTCTTCCTTGCCGCGCCCTCCCTCGACCGCGTCATCACCACGACCGAGTTCCTCTCTGCCGCGGTGACCGACGAGCACGACGCCGCCGGCGACCTGGCCGCCCTGCAAGGAGAACTGGTCACCCTGCAGGGTCAGCTCAGCGACCTCGAGGTCGAGCTGCGCGTGGTCGAGCAGCAGCGGCTCGACGCCAAGAACCAGCAAGAGACGGCCGTGCAGGCCGATCAAGCTGCCTGGGAAAAGCTCGACGGTCAGTGCCGGGCGATCCAGAAGCGCTACGAGATCGAACTCGCCCGCGCCGCCGCTGCCCGCGGCAGTGCCTCGAGCGGAGTTTCAGCCGCGGCGACTCCTGGCTTCATCTGTCCCTTCCCCGGCTCTTCTTTCATCAACTCTTGGGGAGCTCCCCGCTCCGGCGGTCGCGGCCACCGGGGAACCGACATGATGGGCTCCTACGGCGCTCCGATCTACGCGGTCGCCTCGGGCACCGTCTACACAGGCAACAGCGGTCTGGGTGGAAAGACCGTTTGGCTGATCGCCGACTACGGCACCGGCTTCTATTACGCCCACCTTGCCAGCTCCAACTTCAGCTCGGGCGGCAGGGTCGGACGAGGCGATGTTGTCGGTTACAACGGAGACAGCGGTAACGCTTCGGGGGGGGCGCCGCATCTTCATTTCGAGATCCATCCCGGCGGCCGCGGGTCGTCGGCCGTCAACCCCTACCCCACTCTCGTGGCGGCGTGCCGGTAACCTGAGGCCCGTGCAGACCGACCGCCGTCGTCTCGATCAGATTCAGGATCCAGACTTCATCGCCGATCTCGACTCGCTCACTCTCGACGAGCTGCGCGCCCGCCGGGACCTAGCCGAAGACGTCGAGAACGAACTCTCCTATTACCGACGCTTCCTCCACGGCCGCCTCGACCTCCTGGCTTTCGAGCAGCGTCGGCGGCGCGGCGAGGAGACCCGCAGCTTGATCGACGCCCTCACCGAGATCCTCACCGGGCGCGACCACACCGGCGCCGCCTCCAGCCGCCATCTTTCTACAGACGTGCCTGATATCCCCTTGCAGGGCCGCCGTCATCTCGATCATGTCCTCGGCAACGATCTCATGGCCCGTTTGGGAGAAATGTCGGAGGAAGAACTTTCCGCCGCCGCCTCGGAGCTTTCGGACCTCGAGTCCGAGATCTCAACGGTGCGCCAAGGGGTGCAAGCGATTGTTGATCGGGTCCACGCCCAAGTGATCAGCCGCTACAAGCACGATCTGGGCGACCCGGCCCTTCGTCCCTCCTAGCTGGCGGTGTTGGCCGAGCAGGTCCGCTCGGGCCTGGTGGAGACAATCCACGACGGTGCCATCGCCGTCACCGATCCTGATGGGGCACTGGTCGCTTCGACCGGCGATATCGATCGTCGCTTCTACTTTCGATCCGCCGCCAAGCCGTTTCAGGCGCATGTGAGCAGCCGCGCCAGCGCTCAACTGGCCGGGGAGACGATGGCGATCGCCTGCGCCAGTCACGATGGCGAGCCGGTCCACGTTGCTTTGGTCGACCGAATGCTGACCGACGCCGGGCTTTCCGAAACCTCTCTTGGTTGTCCTCCGAGTTGGCCACTTCGGGCGACGGCCGCTCGCCGTTTGGCGAACGAAGGAGCCACCGTCCCCCGCCGGATCTGGAACAACTGCTCGGGGAAACATGCGGCGATGCTGGCCGCATGCATCAACTCGGGATGGGATCCGAACTCCTATCTCGAAGCGGACCACCCTTTGCAGAAACAGATCACTGAGTTCATGACCGATGTCTCCGGACCAACCGATCCGATCGGAATCGACGGCTGCGGGGCACCGGTCTTCGCCACCAATTGCCTGGCGATGGCCAAATCCTTTTCGTTTCTCGCTTCGGCCCCCGAGATGGGGCCGGTCTACGAGGCGATGCACGCCTATCCCGCCCTCGTCTCCGGTTACGGCAACATCGACGCCTCGATCGCCACGTCCCTCGACGCCGCCGCCAAGCGTGGAGCCGCTGGTTGCCTGGGCATCGGCCTCCGCAACGGCTACGGGGTCGCGATCAAGTGCTGGGACGGAAGCAGCGAGGCGGTGGGGGTGGGAGCTGTGGCCGCTCTCGAACGACTGGGCCTGATTTCGAATGCCGCCCGCCAGTCACTGTCGGATATCGCCTCCCCGACAACGCGAGGCGGTGGCATGCCGGTGGGAAGGTTCCGCTCGCTGGTGGAGTTGGCTTGGGAATGAAGGTCCACAGCGACCTGGTCGAGCGAGGAGACCTGGCCCCACTGGCCCCGGCGGTGGGACCATTCCCCGGCACGGACTTTCTCCGAGCTTGGCTCGATGAACTGGGCGAGGGAGTGGAACCGGTGACCGTCGATTGGGACGAAGGCCAGCTGTCGATGATGAAGACCGACGCCCGGATCGAGTTGATGGGGGAACCCGATCTCACCGACTACCACAGCCCGCTGGGCCAAGGTCTCGATGAGGCCATCGGTTTTCTCTGCGAAGAGATCGGAAGCGGAATCGAGCTCAGTTTCGACTCGCTCCCCGAGGAGGCGGCAGCGCCATTGTTGATGGCCCTCGAAAATGCCGGACTCTCTTCGACGTCGATTGTGCACGAAACGGCGATGGTCCTCTCCCTTCCTTCCGACCGCGATGAGTTCTATGGGCGCCTGCCGAAACGAGAACGGCAAGAACTGCGTCGCAAACGCCGTCGGTATGAAGAGTTGATCGGACCGGTTGTCCACCACAGCGGTGGGGGAGAGGGCTTCGACGAATTTGTGCGGCTCCACCGACTCGCCCCAGGGGAGAAGGGCCAGTTCATGATCGGTCGTCGGCTCGCCTTCTTCTCGCGACTGGCCGAACTCTCCGGCTGGCGGGTTGACTACCTGGCGACGCCAACCGGCGGGGCCGCTGCCTGCGTATTCGGGTGGAGCGATAGCGATGGCTACTACGTATACAACTCGAGCTACGACCCCTCCCTGCGCGCTGCATCACCGGGGTTGGTTCTCCTCCAGTCGATGATCGAAAGAGCCATCGGCGACGGCCTCTCGATTTTCGACTTCCTCAAGGGTGACGAGGACTACAAGGCTCGCCTGGGGGCGCAACGCCGCCAGCTCCTGCGATTGGAAGCGACCACCTGAGCCCTCCCGTGATTGAAAAGGTGGTGTATCTGTCGATGCACACCTCACCGCTCTCCCAGCCCGGTTCGGGAGACGCGGGCGGGATGAACGTCTACATCGATCAACTTGCTCGGACAATGGCTGCCAAAGGAGTAGGTGTCGACGTCTTCACCCGCCGTCAGGATCCCGACGATCCCGCGGTGGTCGAAGTCGTGGCCGGCTACCGGGTGATCCACGTCGATGTCGGTCCGGCCCATCCGCTCTCGATCCCAGCGTTGATTCGATTTGTCCGACCATTCGCCAAGGCGGTGATCGAGAACATCCGCCACGATCCTCCGCAGATCCTCCACTCTCACTACTGGCTTTCGGGTTGGGCCGGTTTGCTCGTGAAGCGAGCTCGCCGCATTCCGTTGGCGAATTCGTTTCACACCCTCGGTCGGGTCAAGAACGACTCCCTCCTTCCCGGCGAGCCTCCCGAGAGCCTGATTCGAATTGCAGCCGAACACGAAGTAATCGAGAGCTCGGATTGCGTGATGGCATCGACGCCAGCAGAAGCCGAGGAGTTGCTCGATTTCTACGGTGCCGACCCCAATCGGCTCTGTACCTCGCCACCGGGTGTCGACCATCGTGTCTTCAAGCCCGGGTCCCGGGCTGGGGCGCGTCGGCGGCTGGGCCTGGGCGAAGGACCGATCCTCCTCTTTGTCGGACGCATCCAGCCGCACAAAGGCGTCGAGGTGACGATTGCCGCGTTGGCTTCGGTCCAACGTCGCCACCCCGACACGACCCTGGTGATTGTCGGGGGCCCGTCGGGGCCCAACGGCCTCGAAGAGCTCAACCGGCTGCGCCGGCAGGCTGTGGCGCTTTCGGTTGGGAGCCGGGTTCGTTTCGTCAGCCCCCTTCCGCACGGGCTCCTGGCCGACGTCTATCGATCGGCTGACCTCCTCCTCGTCCCTTCCCGTTCGGAAAGTTTTGGTCTGGTGGCGGCCGAGGCGCAAGCCTGCGGCGTTCCCGTAATCGCGGCGCGGACCGGTGGGTTGATCTACGTGGTTGACGATGGCACGAGTGGCCTTCTGATCGATGGTTGGGATCCCGCCGACTATGCGGAGGCAGCGTTGCGCCTGATAGAGGATCCCGAGCTCAAGGCGAAGATGGGTCGGGCGGCAACCGATTGGGCCAAGCGCTTTTCGTGGGACGACACGGTCAAGCGATATCTCGAGCTCTACCGCGGGGTGCTTTCGCCTGGCAACTGACATGACGGAGGCTCGGGAGATCCGGGTACTCCTTCGCGAAAACAACCCATAGAAAGTTCCCAACAGCCGGTTGTGCACAAATCCCTGTGGAAACCTGTGGAAAGTGGGGAAAAAGGGGGCGAGCGACCTACCTTCGATTTTCGTGAGGTTGGGTTAGGAGAGGTGAGGATTGATTACGTCGACGGGTCGCGAAATCGAGCCTTGTCCGGATCGGTTGACCCGCTTCCCCCCGTTCCGTACTGTCGCCCAAGGGAAGCGCCCAAGGTGCTGATCGGCCGGAAAGCCCGTTCGGGGAAGTGCGGGGTCTCGGGCCGAGAGGTTCCTCGGGCGCTTCTTTTTCTCTGTTTCTCCCTCCCCGGCTAGCGCCGGTACTACCCCCCCTTCGGGAGGAGAAATAGCGAGCGTTGGAGGGAGTACCCCGAAGGGGGAGAAGCACCGTTCTCCGTTGCTCCCCCAGCGAGCGGAGCGAGCGTTGGGAGGAGTACCCCGCAGTGGGGAGGGGGGTCTAGAGGCCGAACATCAACTCGCGCAGGTTGACCGGGCGTACGTCGAACCGTTCCAGATCGAGCCGGAGCGACCCCAGCCTGAGTCCCTGCATTCCCTCGCCCCGGTTGGTGAGGACCTTGAGATTGCCGTCGTCGACCTCGAGCCGGCCGAGACCCTGACAGCGGCCTTCGGTGTCGTGGATCCCTACCAATAACCCGTCGAGTCGGGCGGGATCGAGACCGATCGGGAGAGTGGGGGCGAAAACCGTCGGCCGCACCCGCCAACGCTCGAGCGGTCCCACGAATGCTGCCGAAAATCGATCCGCTCGCCGCCCCATCCGCTCGTCGGGGCTCGAGGGCCGGACATCTCCTTCAACTGGGGCCGTGACGACATTGGCGCCGAAGAACCGTCGCAGCATGCCCACCACCGGCTCGAGCTCGCCCCCGCGCTGCAAGGCGATCACGGCTTCCGGCCGGCACAACTCCATCTTGTGATACTTGAGCGTCTCCCCAACCACCCCGGCAATCATCGGGCTGGTGTCGATGACGATCATGTCGGCCCATTCCCGCGCTTGCTCCACCAGGGCGGCGGTGGCAATGACATGCTGGAGGACGAGCCGTTCGGGGCTGATCCCGCCAACGAAATGAAGCGCATCCGGTTGGTCCCAGGCGTGCTCGAGGTCGTGTTGGGATCCGAGCAGACGGAGGCCGACACAAGTTGGAGGCCCGATGCTCGAGTTGCCGATGTCGGCATCGATGTATCCAACGGTGCGACCTTCGTTCAGGGCAGCCCTGGCCAGACGCCGAGCCATTGTGGTTTTACCGGTGTCGAGCGCCCCGATCAGCATCACCGACGCTGCACCCGCCATCTCCAGAGCGAGCTCCTCGTGGATGGTGGGCGGCATCGGACGGGCATCTTACGAGGGGTCCCTAATCTCGCCCAACGTGGCGCAGCCGATCAGTTTCCTGTCGGATTTCGGCACTCAAGACGAGTTCGTCGGAGTAGTACACGGGGTTATCTATCGCCTCTCGCCCGACTCGCGAGTGATCGACATCACCCATGGAATCGCCCCCGGCGACATTCGCGGCGGAGCATTGGCGCTGACCCGAGCCGTCCAGTTCCTCCCCCCGGGGGTCGTGCTGGCAATCGTCGATCCCGGGGTAGGAACCGCCCGCAAAGCGCTCGCCCTCGAGACCGGGGCCGGTTTTTTTGTTGGTCCCGACAATGGCCTGCTTTCACCTGCCGTCGCCATGGTCGGAGGTGCGGGCGCTATCCATGCCATCGAGAATCCGGAGCTGATAATCGAAGGCCCCGGGGCAACCTTCGCCGGTCGCGATGTCTTGGCCCCCGCCGCCGCTTTGCTCGCCGCGGGGGAGGCAACACTGGCCGATCTCGGGCCAGCTCTCGATCCCGGCCAGGTGCTGCCGCTGATGCTTCCTCTTTCCAAAGTGGAGGAATCTGCGATCTATGGCGAGGTGCTTTGGGTCGACTGGTATGGCAACGTTCAGACCAACGTCGGTCCGGAGGAGATGGCGGTGATCGGAGTGGCGCCAGGCGAGCCGGTCGAGGTGAGGGTGGGAGCGAGCACCCACGAGGGCCGCTTCGTGACGGCCTTCGGCGACGTGGGTGCGGGAGAGCTAGCCATTCATGTCGATTCGGCTGGGCTGATCGCCATCGCCGTGCGAGGGGGGCGGGCCGACGAGGAGCTCAGTCTCGCCGCCGGTCGACCTCTCACCCTGCGGCGCTCGTAACCGGAGGAGTCTCGCCCAGGAGTGGTCCGAGCTGAAAGATGAAAGTGAGGATGATCAGCCCGAGGAGGATGAGGATGACGATGGCGGTGGCGGGGCGCATCGTGGCGAAATTAGCCCTCCACGCGACGAAGCCCCCGGGGCAAGGGGGCTTCGTCTAGGAGAGTGACGGATGCTCCGCTCGTTTAGGGGCGGGCTGGGAGGCTACCTGACACCTGGGTAATGAACGTGCCCTGGGTATCAGGTGCGGAGCCCGGTCCACTCTCTGTCAGCAGTCTATATCGGCCTCCATCCAAGCCCC
>JBOGEX010000044.1:0-19237 GCA_050741915.1 Acidimicrobiia bacterium | reverse complement strand
CCCTCAATCACTCGGACGACCAGATCATGGAAATGATCGACGCCCTCCGGATCGAACTGCAGAGAATCAGAGGCGAGCCTGAGATTCATATCGATCTCACCGCCGCAGACCGGGCGGATCGACCCTTTTCCTAGCCAAAAACCCTTCCGATAACCCACTTTGTGGGTACTGAAGGCGGAAGTCGCGGAGTTTGGCGTCGGCTGTTGCTGGTCGTCGGCACGATCCCGGCGGCGGCCGGGTTATTGCTCGCCCTGATTGACCACACCAGGTTTTTTGAGTTCGGCCTAGCGGGAATGATTTTCGGGCATGGCGTGGCCGGTCTACTTATCTTCCGAGGGGCCAAGGTCCATCCAGATCGGGAGGCATTGGCCTGGCGGCTGATCGGCATGGCGTTGATGCTTGCTGGGATTGGAGTTGGAGCAACAGGCGCTTTGGCCACGATCGGGGTTCTTCCCGCCTTCGGGCCACACGACCTTATCTTCCTGTTCGTTTACGCAACCGTCATTTTTGGCTTGTTGATCATGCCCCATACCGGTGGCGGCATCCAAAGCCGTGTTCGGGTTCTACTCGACGGTGCAATCGGCGCCCTCGCGGTTTCGATTCTCGTGACCGTTTTCTTTCTCCCCGGTCTTCGACTGCACTTGGCCACCGCGACTTCCTGGGAGCGTTTTGCCGGAGTCGGCTATCCGCTCCTCGATTCACTGATGGTGGTCGTAGTCATGATCGTTACGATTCGCCGTTCAGCCTGGCGCTTCGATATCCGTATTGTCGCATTAGGGCTGGCCTTCTGTCTTCAGGCATTGGCCGATCTGCGTTTTCTCTCCTCCGGAGTAGGAGCATCGCTTACTGAGGCTCAACCCGACTTCAGATTCTTCTTGGCCGCTGTGGTGCTCGAACTCCTGGCTGCCAGCCAAATCCGCAGAAGGATGAAGCCCAAGGAATACGCAGATCGGCGTCAACCTCTTTGGGCGATGGTCGCTCCCTACGGAGCGATGATGATCGCGCTCGTGGTAGTAGTCAGGCAAGCCTGGGTCAGCGACGTGCCCTCGAATATCTTCGTCCTGCTTGTCATGGGCTTGGCGACCGTCGCCCTGGTTGTTCTTCGTCAGATCGTGGCACTGCGAGAGTACCGGGCCCTCGTCAGCCAGCAACGCGAGGGCCTTGTGGCTTCGGTGTCGCACGAACTGAGGACTCCACTGACGGCGATGGTCGGGTTTCTCGAGGTCCTCGACGACAAGACGATCGAATTAGGTGCGGCCGAGCGAAAAGAGTTGATTTCGATTGTGCGTCAGCAATCGACGTATATGTCGCGGATCGTCGCTGATCTGCTGTTGCTGGCTCGCGAGTCACAGGTTCTCGCGGAGGTGGATGTTGTGGTCTCCGACCTTGTCGCCGACACGGTCAAGGCGGTAGGTCGTAACCACGTCCGCCTAACCTCCGAAGTAACTCCCGGTCTTATGGCGACGATCGATCGGGACCGGATGCGCCAGGCCCTTGATAACCTCGTTGTGAACGCCCTTCGCTATGGGAACGGGACGGTTCTTGTCAAGGCGTTCGGGAACGGTTCTGACCTTATCGTCGAGGTTCATGACGACGGTCCCGGAGTGCCCCGCAAATACGAGTTGGCCATCTGGGATCAGTTTGAACGAGGAGCCAACCGCCTTAACGCCGCCACCCCGGGTTCGGGGATCGGGTTGTCAGTGGTCGATGTCGTGGTTCGCCGCCACGGGGGAACTGCAACGTACAATCGATCGACGCTCCTTGGCGGTTCGTGTTTCAGCATCACTTTGCCGGAGCGGATCCGGTCCGGGGAAGCCCAGGGTGCTCACCTGCGATCGGCTGCCGGTCATTTGGCCGTTTGAACTCTTGGGCATAGCTCACCCTTAGCTCACACAGCTTTCAACTTTTGCAGTTCGCCGAGGCCAGCATCAATGGATATCGCGGGAACGTATCCGAGGAGGCGGTTGGCTTTGTCGGACATGATCCAGTAATCGGTCCCCAAGGAGGCAACAGCAAACCTCGTCAGGGGAGGTCTCGCAGTTGGCCGCAACCACTTCCAGGCTGACTCGGTCAAGAATGAGGCAATCTTGACTGTCAGGACTGGAACAGACCTGTTCCCAAGGAGAATGCCGTCAGTGGCTGCGTAGCGAGTAAGAAAGCTTCGCAACTGTTGCGGGGTTTCATCGGTGATGAAGAAGACCTCTCCACCTCCCCCGCCGCGAACAGCATGAGCCACACCGAGCACCAAGTTCTTGATGTGGGTGGTGCTGATCACATGCTCACCGCCGCCGATCCAAAGGAAGCGGCCATCTTCGACCAAGGCTCTGATCTCAGGAAGAATCGTTGTGTCTCCCGGACCCCAAACGAATGTCGGCCGGATGACAACCGTTTCGAACTCGCCGGGGGCGTTCGCTTCAACCACGTGACGCTCCGCTATGGCCTTAGTGGCGGCGTATTCAAACGGGGAGTTGGTTGGCATGGGTTCCGACTCGTCGACACCACGAAGAGGTCGCCCGGTGAAGAGGACCGAATCAGTGCTCAGGTGGACCAACTTTCGAACCCCAGCAGCGCGCGCTGTTCGCAGCAACCTGTCAGTCCCGATCACGTTCGTCTCGAAGAAGGCTCCGGGTCGCGCCCACTCAGCAACGAGTGCAGCGCAATGGATTGCAACAATCGCCTCCCCGATATGAGCTGGCGTCACATTGGATAGCGAGCAGCGGACCGGTTCGGCGCCGCGAGCTGCGACGATCTCGGCGGCTTCGTTGGAACGTGCCATAGCCCGAAATCGAAACTCTGAGCGCAGCTGTTCGATGATCGCCCCGCCGATGAATCCAGAACCGCCAGTTATGAAGGCAATGCATTGCACTCGACCATTATTTCGCGACACGACCCGCAACGCGCCATTGGCGACTGAAAAACCGCGGGCGCTTCCGGTCCTGCGCTTGCTCATATCATTGGGGTCGGATCGTTCCCCGTCAGAGATCGGACGGGCAGTTGTCGAACCCAGGGTTGCTAGTGGGCGAAATCGACGACTACGGCCCATAGAACGAGACAAGGAGTGAGATGAGCGACCGACGCCGAGTGTTCTCAGGTATCCAGCCCACCGGTGAGCTCCACATCGGTACCCTGGTGGGAGCCCTCGACAATTGGGTCAAGATGCAGGCCGACTACCAGACCTTCTACTGCGTGGTCGATCTGCACGCCATGTCGATTCCCTACGATCCGGCCGAGTTCGAACGAATCCGTCTCCATACCGCCAAGGTCGTTCTGGCCGCCGGGGTTGATCCCAATCGCTCGCTTTTCTATCTCCAGAGCCAGGTGCCCCAACACGCCGAGCTGGCCTGGATTCTCGGCACGCTGGTAGGGATCGGACAGCTAGAGCGCATGACCCAGTTCAAGGAGAAATCGGATCGAGCCGGCCAGAACCTCGGGCTGTTGTCCTACCCCGTGCTGATGGCCGCCGACATCCTCGTTCATCGAGTCAACGCCGTCCCGGTGGGCGACGACCAGACCCAGCATCTCGAGTTGACCCGTGATCTCGTCGAGCGGTTCAACCATCGCTTCGGGGAGCTGTTCCCGCTGCCTGAGCGGATCACTCCCGAGGTGGGAGGGAGGGTGATGTCCCTGCAAGACCCCTTGGTCAAGATGTCAAAGTCCGACCCCGACCCAGACTCGCGGATTGGTCTCACCGATGATCCGGAAACGATCCGCCGTCGGGTCAAGGCGGCGGTGACCGACTCCGATCGCAAGGTGCGCTACGACTGGGACGAGAAGCCCGGCATCTCCAACTTGCTCGAGCTGATGGCCTTTGCGACCGATCGTCCCATCTCAAACCTCGAGTCAGAGTTTGGCGACGCCGGTTATGGGCCCTTCAAGGCCGCGGTGGCCGAGGCGGTGGTCGAAAAGCTCACCCCGATCAGGGGCCGCTTCAAGCAGACTGACGACACCGAGGTGGCGAGGCTGATGCAAAAGGCCGCCCTCGATGCCCGCACCCGCGCCGAGGCGACGATGCGCTTGGTCCGCAAGGCGGTCGGTCTCGGCGCCACCTAGCCCTCACCGTTCTTGCGTAAATCTCGACACATTTATGTGTCGAGATTTACGCAAGAACGATCAGCGACCGGAAAGCATCTGTTCGAGCAGCTCGGTCGGTAGGAAGAGGACGACCAGCGCCAACAGGTTGAAGCCGGAGTGGATAAAGACGGCCGGGCCGAGACGTTTCTGTCTCATGGTGATGTAAGACAGAACCAGGCCAATGACGAGGAAGGTCGGCATCGTCAAAACGAGGCTGCGCACGAAGTCACCGCTCAGCCCGACTAGATGGAACACGGAAAAGACAAGGGCGGTGATCCAGATCGCCCGTCGTCCCGCCCCGACCGACTGTTGCAGCACTCCCCGGAAGAGCAACTCCTCGGTTAGCGGGGCGAGAACCGTCACCACCGCCGCCATGATCACTTTGGCGAACGTGGTGTCGAGCGCTCTCAGTTGATCGCTGATGATTTGGCCCCCTTCCCCCTCGCTCACCAGGTTGGCGAGCGGGAAGAAGATGATGGGGACAGTGAGTTGCAGGAGCAGACCGAGAAATATGTAGCGGAGGTCGCTCGCCTGGACGGTCAGCCCGAGCGACTCCAAGCCTCCGCGCCGTCGAGCCAGCAGCCACAGCGTTCCCAGATGACCGACGTACTGGCTCAAGGCCGCTACCACCAGCAAGGCCGACATGCCGCCTTTCACGGCGAGGACGACCAGGGTGGCGACCCCCGCGGCGGCGAGCCCGGCAAACATTGCCAGCCAGAAGTCACGGGTGCGCCATCTCATCACCTCCACTGAGGCCACGGTACCGGCGACCAAGATCGACCTTCCTACACTTCGCCATCAACAGGAGTTGGTGCTGGCCAAGGAGTTTGTGTGGAGATCGACATAGGGATCGGAAAGTCCGCCCGACAGGCGTACGGGTTCGACGACATCGCCATCGTTCCCTCCCGCCGCACCCGCGACCCTGACGACGTCGACATCTCCTGGCAGCTCGAAGGCTTTCGTTTCGATTTGCCGATGCTCGGTTCGGCGATGGACGGCGCCATCAGCCCCGAGACCGCCATCGCTATCGGCCGCTTGGGCGGGCTCGGGGTCCTCAACCTGGAGGGGCTCTGGACTCGATACGAGGATCCGGAACCCTATTTCGACGAGATCGCCGAACTCCCGGCCGAGAAGGCCACCCAGCGGATGCAGGAGATCTACCTCGAGCCGGTGAAGGAGCCATTGGTCAAGGCCCGAGTCGAGGAAATGAAAGCTTCCGGAGTGGTCACAGCCGGCAGCCTGACCCCGCAACGAGTACGGGAGTTTGGTTCCGCGGCGATAGCCGGGGGACTCGACGTCCTCGTCATCCAGGGGACGGTCGTGTCAGCCGAGCACGTGTCCACCAAGGCCGAAGCCCTCAACCTGGCCGAATACATCGCTCGCTGCGACCTGCCCGTCATCGTCGGAGGCTGCGCTTCCTACAGCACCGCCCTTCATCTGATGCGCACTGGTGCTGCCGGCGTCTTGGTGGGGGTGGGCCCCGGTGCGGCTTGCACCACTCGGGGAGTGCTCGGCGTCGGGGTCCCCCAAGCCACTGCCATTGCCGACGCGGCCGGGGCTCGGATTCGCCACCTCGACGAAACCGGGCGCTACGCGCAGGTGATCGCCGACGGCGGCATGCGCACCGGTGGCGATGTTGCCAAGGCCATTGCTTGCGGCGCCGACGCGGTGATGATCGGTTCGCCGCTCGCCGGCGCCGACGAGGCGCCCGGCCGTGGGTATCACTGGGGAATGGCCACGTTCCACCCGACTCTGCCGAGGGGCGCTCGTGTCCAGGTCGGAAAGCTCGGGTCGTTGGCCGAGATCCTCACCGGTCCTGCCCACGAGAACGACGGACGCCGCAACCTCTTTGGAGCCCTGCGGGTGTCGATGGCAACCTGCGGTTACTCGGACATGAAAGCGTTCCAGAAGGCCGAGATCATGCTGGCCCCTTCGGTGCAAACCGAAGGGAAATCGCTGCAAAGGGCGCAACGAGTCGGCATGGGATGACGGTCCTTGTCGTCGATTTCGGTGCCCAGTACGCCCAACTGATTGCTCGCCGGGTCCGAGAAGCGCACGTCCATTCGGCGATCGTTCCTCATCAGATCACCGCAGCCGAGATTCGGAGCAAGAAGGCTGAAGCTCTGATTCTTTCCGGGGGCCCGGCCTCGGTTTACGCAGAGGACGGCTACCGAATCGACCCGGCCATCCTCGGACTCGGGATTCCCATCCTCGGCATTTGCTACGGGCACCAACTTATCGCCGACTTGGCCGGGGGGTCGGTTGCTCGGACCGACCTGGCCGAATTCGGCCGGACAAACGTCGAGATAGCACCCGGGTCTCATCTGCTGGGCGGCCTTCCCTCCGAGATGTCGACATGGATGAGCCATCGCGACACCGTCGTCATTCCGCCTCCCGGCTTTCGCGCTATCGCCCGATCCAGGGGATCGCTGGTGGCGGCGATGGAGGACCCGGAACGAAGGCTGTTCGGCGTCCAGTTCCATCCGGAGGTATCCCACACCGAGCGTGGCCAGGACGTTTTCAAGAGATTTCTCTACGACATCTGCGGCTTGGCTCCGTCGTGGACGTCGCACGCGATCATCGAGACGGCCGTCGAGCGCGTTCGCCAGCAGGTGGGATCAGCTCAGGTGATCTGCGGGCTGTCGGGCGGGTCGACTCAGCGGTAGCTGCTGCCATCGTCCACCGGGCGGTCGGAGACCAGCTGACCTGCATCTTTGTCGATCACGGCCTCCTGCGAGCCGGCGAAGGCGAGCAGGTTGAGGAGGCCTTTCGCCGTCATTTCCAAGTCGACCTGGTCACAGTCAAGGCCGGCGACCTTTTCCTCGAGCGGCTGGCGGGCGTGACCGATCCTGAGCAAAAGCGGAAAGTGATCGGCGAACTTTTCGTGCGAGTCTTCGAGGAAACCTCAGCGTCGATTCCCAATGCTCGGTTTCTCGTCCAGGGGACGCTTTATCCCGACGTCATCGAATCGGGCGGAGCAAGCGCCGCCACGATCAAGACCCATCACAACGTCGGTGGACTGCCGGAAACGATGCGCTTCGATCTGGTGGAACCGCTCCGTGATCTCTTCAAGGATGAAGTCCGCGCCATCGGCGAGGAGATGGGATTGCCCGCCGACATCGTGTGGCGCCAACCTTTCCCTGGTCCCGGTTTGGCCGTGCGGATCATCGGCGAGGTCACATTCGAACGCCTCGAGATACTGAGGGCGGCGGACTCAATCGTCACTGATGAGATCTCCCGGGCCGGCCTCTCGCGAGAGCTTTGGCAGGTTTTTGGAGTATTGCTCGGGGTGCGCACGGTAGGGGTCCAAGGAGACGGTCGCTCTTATGCCCACCCGCTCGTGGTGCGGGCAGTGACGAGCGAGGATGCCATGACGGCCGATTGGGCTCGCCTCCCCTACGACGTCCTCGAATCGATCAGCGCCCGGGTGATAGCCGAGGTTCCGGGCATCAACCGCGTGGCTTATGACATTTCCACTAAACCCCCGGCCACGATTGAATGGGAATAGCCCCGTTTCTCCCCGTTTCTCCCCCCAGCGAGCGCAGCGAGCGTTGGGGGGAGTGCCCCGAAAGGGGGGAGGGGGGTGACCGGCTCAACTCGAACCCTTGCGGGGCCGATGTTGGATAACAACCCTTTTTGAGCTGGGACACCGTGGATATCTCCCTTTCGACCGAACTTATCGACATCTACCGCGACGAGATCGCCGAGCGCTCCCGGAGGCTGGCCGACGGGGCCCGGGCGCTGGCAATAGCGCTTCCCTCGGCACCTGAGATGAACGAGTTGATCCGCGACGCCCACACCATCAAAGGCTCATCGCGGGTGGTCGGGCTTCCCGAGATGGGGCACGCGGCCGCCTTCGTCGAACACGTCTGGAAGAGGCTCGAAAGCGGGGACCTTTTGCCTACCGCTCGGATGAGCGAGGAGCTCGAGAAGCTCTGCACGTTCCTGCCGGACGGGGCCCAACAGGAGGCGGCCGGAGTTACATCGCGGCTGCGGGGTCTGGTGGCTGGGGCCGAGGCGGCAGTAACCGGAACGGCTCTGATCCAGACGAACGCCCCTGTCCACCCAGAAAGCTTGGAGATGACAACCAACTCTTTGGGCGGACTCCTCGCCGAAGTTGAGCTGGCGATGCGATCTGGGGTCTCGCGAGTCGACACCATGGACCTCTATCAGCTCATCAACCAGGCGGTGGAGGTGTCCCTCGACGCCGAAGGTCTATCCGACCTCGCCCTCGTTCAACTCGACGGAGCCGACCCCGGAAAACTGATGGCGGCGTGGCGCGGACAACTGCGACGAATGGCCACAGCCATTGGCAATCTGCAATCGCTGGCGGTGGCGTTGGCCAATGCACCGTTGAGCTCGGTTACGGATACGTTCCCGCAGTTCGTGCGCTATGTCGGTCGGAAGCTGGGGAAGGAGGTCCAGTTCGAAGCTACCGGCGAGGACATCCAACTCGATCGCCAGATCGTCGAACTCATGCGGGAGCCACTTCGACATCTCTTGGTCAACGCCGTCGATCACGGTCTTGAGACGCCGGCCGAGCGGGTGTCGCTCGGCAAGTCAGCGACTGGGATTGTTTCTCTGAGCGCTCGCCGGGAGGGAGACAAGGTGGTGGTGGTGGTCTCCGACGACGGCAGGGGCATCGATTGGAAGGCCGTGCAGGACGCCGCCATTCGCCGGGGCCTCCCAGCCGACAAGTCCGATTTGTCCTCGCTCCTTTTTCTCCCGGGGTTCTCAACCACGACCCTCGCTCACGACTTCTCGGGAACGGGGGAGGGTTTGTCGACGGTCTCCGATGTGCTCGAGCGTGTCAATGGCGTGATCCAGCTCGAGTCCGTGCCTGGCCTGGGCACCTCGGCCACGATCATCCTCCCGGTCTCGCTGGTGCTGCAGAACGTGGTCGTTCTGGCCGATGGCTCCAACTTCTGGGGCATCCCGGAAGCAGCCGTGCAGGCCACGATCATTCCTTCCGGGGCCGACGTGAGCGAGAGTGAGGGCGTGCTGCGCGCCCGCTTTCAGTCCCAGGAGTTGCCTGTGGTTTCCATGGCAGCGGCGATGGGGCGGGAGTCGACCGGCAACGAAAGCGAACTGCTGATTGTTTCCACGCGCAGCGGCCCGGTGGCAGTGGCCGTGTCAGAGATACTGGGGAAGCGGCGCGTCGCGGTCAAGGGGCTGGGTCCAATTCTTGGGGGTTCACGCAACATCACCGGTGCCGCTCTGCTCGGTGGCGGCGAGGCCCTAGTGGTGGTCGACCCCAACTATCTCGGTGAGTACAGCCGGGAAACCCAACCTCCCGGTGAGGCTCTTTACCGGGTGCTGGTAGTTGACGACTCGGCCGGTGTTCGCCAGCTCATCTCGGCCGCCCTCGCCGGCCGCGGTTTTGATGTCGAGGTCGCCGAGGGAGCCCGCGAAGCCATCCTCGCTCTGTCGTCGGACCGCTTCGACTGCTTGGTGGTCGACTTTGCGATGCCACGCTCGAGCGGCGTCGACCTAGTCCGAACTCTTCGGGCCGGAGGCGTTTCTATTCCGATGGTTATGGTTTCTGGTGTGGCAAACGCCGAAGAGCAACAGGCAGCCTGGGATGCCGGAGTGGACGCCTACTTGGAGAAAGGTGATCTCCGTCTCGGATCCCTGGCGGCAACGATCCGCACGCTCCTCGACGAAAGGCTTCCGAAGGACGAGGCGTGAATCCTGACCTCGCCCTGTGGCTGGCCGGGGGTGTGGCGTTGGTATCCGTCGGAATCGTCGCTTGGTGCTTGCGACTTGCCACCGCTGCCCGAGGTCGAGAGGCCCAGGCTCGGCAAGAGGCAGATGACGCCCGACACATCAAGAACGACTTCGTCTCGATGGTCAGTCACGAACTCCGTACACCCCTCACCTCGATAGCCGGCTTCGCCCAGACGCTCTCTTCGGACTGGACGAAGCTGAGCAAAGGCGAGATTGACGAGTTCCTTGGATATATCGCCAAGCAGTCGAACTACCTCGGTGACCTCGTTGAGGACGTGCTTGTCATTCCTCGACTCGAGGCGGGCCGGCTCCGGTTCAAATCCGAGCTCTTTGATGTTGGGAAGATGATCGGTGAGATTGCTCAGATGCTCTTCCCCACCGGAGGAGGAGGCGAGGCAGCGGTGTCAATTCCCCACGGAGTCAGGGTGCAGGCCGACTCGAAGCGGGTCCAACAGGTGATCCGCAACCTGCTGGAGAACGCGCGCAAGTACGGGGGAGATCAGGTGCTGGTGGAGGGCCTTACCCACGGCGAGCAATACGTGGTGGTGGTCTCCGACAACGGCCCCGGTGTGCCCGACGCCGCCACCAACACCATCTTCGAGCACTTCGAACAGATCTCGAAAGGAGACTCCCGTTCGTCGTCGGGAATCGGCCTTGGCCTGCCGATCGCCCGCAGCCTGGCCCGCGCCATGGGCGGTGACGTCTGGTACGAGCGGCGCTTCCCCACAGGGAGCCGCTTCTGCTTCTCGCTTCCGGCCGATGCGCTGGTGGTCGAAGAGGCCGAGGCGCCGGCTGTATCGCCACAAAGCACACCCGCCCCCGCCCCTTCCTGATACGCGCTGCTGATCCTTTGGCAGCCAAATTTTGTCGCACCACGACCACTCCTTGGCAAATTTGTCGCACCACGACCAACTCCTGGTCGCCCTGCAACGAATTTGCTGCGGGGTGCGCTGAACGCCAAGCGAACCTTCGGCGCTTAATCACGTTCTTGTGATTCCGACTTACCCCGCCGGTACGATGTCGGGATGCACGCGGAGTGGTTCCAGAGCGGCCTCATTGTCGATTCTCCGCTTCTGGCTGAGCTCAACCCAGCCCAGAGAGAGGCGGTGGCGGCCACCGAAGGGCCCGTGCTGGTGGTGGCAGGCGCCGGCTCGGGCAAGACGCGGGTGCTGACCTATCGGATTGCCCATCTCATCAGGGACCTCGGTGTGCCTCCGGAGGCGATCCTCGCCATCACCTTTACGAACAAGGCCGCCGAGGAGATGCGAAGCCGAGTCTCCCGCCTGGTAGGTCGGGTAACTCGTGCCATGTGGGTGTCGACTTTCCACTCTGCTTGCGTTCGGATTCTGCGTCGCGAGGCACCTCGTTTGGGATATCGATCTGGGTTCTCGATCTACGACGAGGACGACTCGGTCCGCCTCGTCACGATGTGCATCAAGGATCTCGACCTCGACTCGAAGCGATTCCCCCCCAAGGGGATCAAGGAGACAATTTCCCGGGCCAAGAACGAGTTGGTCGATTACGAGTCGTACGCCTCTTCCAACCAGGGCTTCTATCACGAACAGGTCTCCGATATCTACCGGCTCTACCAACAGCGGCTGCTCGAAGCCTCGGCGATGGACTTCGACGACCTTCTGATGATCACGGTCGAGCTGTTGAGCGCCTTCCCCGAAGTGGCGGCGCACTACCAGGAGCGGTTCCGATACATCCTCGTCGACGAGTACCAGGACACCAACCGCGCTCAATACGCCTTGGTCAAGCTGCTCTCGGCCCAGCACCGCAATCTCTGCGTCGTCGGCGACGGCGACCAAAGCATCTATCGCTGGAGAGGGGCGGACATCCGCAACATCGAAGACTTCGAGAAGGACTATCCCGACGCCCGGATCATTGTCCTTGACCAGAACTACCGGTCGACCTCCCGCATCCTCGACGCCGCCAACGCCGTCATCTCTAACAACCCCCGGCGCACACCCAAACATTTGTGGAGCGATCGCGGCAACGGCGAGCTCGTTGTTCGCTTCGAGGGAGAGGACGAGCACGACGAGGCTGGCTACGTGGCCGACGAAGTGGAGCGACTGGTCGATGGGGGTTTCAACCAATCGGATGTGGCTGTGTTCTATCGCACCAACGCCCAGTCACGAGTTATCGAAGAGGTCTTCGTCCGGCGAGGGGTTCCTTATCGGGTGATCGGCTCGGTGAAGTTCTACGAGCGCAAGGAAATCAAAGACGCTCTCGCCTATCTGCGGGCGATTGTCAATCCAGACGATGCGGTGGCATTGAAACGGATCATCAACGAGCCCAAGCGGGGGATCGGCGATACCAGCGTTGCCCACCTCGACCGGTTTGCCCAAGACCACCGCATCGGATTCGGCGAAGCCCTCCAGCGGGCGGCGGAGATTCCCCAACTGACCGGACGGGCACAGCGGCTGATCCTCGAATTCGCGGCGATGCTCGACCTCATGCGCATGAAGGCCGACACCGGCGGCATCGCCGCCGCGGTCGAGTCCGTGCTCCACGACACCGGTTACCTGGCCGCCCTGGAAGCCGAGCGCTCCATCGAAGCCCTTGGTCGAATCGAGAACCTACGGGAACTGGGCTCAGCGGCGGCAGAGTTTCGAATCTCGACCGAAGGGGCGGTCGTCGATGGAGTCGAGTGGGACTCTCTCTCCAACCTGGCCCGGCTCGAGCTCTTCCTCGAGACCGTCTCCCTGCAGAACGAGACCGATGAGCTCGAGGAGGGAGCCGGGGCGGTGACGTTGATGACCATCCACAACGCCAAGGGGCTCGAATACCCCGCCGTTTTCTTGGTGGGGATGGAAGACGGAGTCTTTCCGCATGCTCGCACCTTGAGCGATCCAGCGGAATTGGAGGAAGAGCGGCGTCTCGCCTACGTCGGGATGACTCGTGCCCGCGACCGCCTGTATCTCACCTCCGCTTGGAAGCGGATGCTCTTTGGGGCGAGCAACTACAACACGCCTTCGCGGTTTCTCAAAGAGGTGCCTTCTCATCTGCTCGAGAAGGCCAGCAAAAGGAAGCGCACCACCAACGCCGAGGCCTCCTGGTCAGGAAGGAGCACTCTGGGTCCCGAGAGCCTCGCCGCCGGAGACCGCGTCCGTCACGACAAGTGGGGGTTGGGCTCGGTGCGCGAGATTATCGGCGACGGCGAGCGCGCCGAGGTAGAAGTGCTTTTCGACAACGAGGGAGCGAAGCGTCTTCTTCTTGCCTGGGCTCCCTTGGAGAAGGCTTAGGACGTTGCGGCCGCCCGCTCCTTCTCAACGTCGTCCAACAGCTCGTGCCAGGACTTGGCGAACTTCTCGACTCCCTGATCCTCGAGCACTTGCGAGACATCGTCGAGGTCGATACCGGCCTCCGCGAGCCGATCGAGCTCAGCCTGTCCTTCCGCAACGTCGCCCTCGCCGAAGGGCTGGGCGAGGGGGGTGCCGTGCTCCTGGTAGGCGTCCATCGTCTCGAGCGGCATTGTGTTGACCGTATGCGGTGCCACCAGTCCTTCGACATACATCGTGTCGGGATAGGCCGGATTTTTGGTCGAAGTCGAAGCCCAAAGGGGTCGCTGGATCCGCCCGCCTTTGCGCTCGAGCGCCAACCACTCATCGGTTCGAAAACGCTCGAGGAACATGCCGTAGGCCACTCTCGCCTGGGCGATGGCGGCCTTCCCCTGCAACCGATCCCCACCTTTGATGCTCTCGAGCCGCTGGTCGACCTCGGAGTCGACCCGGGAGACGAAGAATGAGCCGACCGAATTGACCTGCTTCAGCTTTCCGCCTGCATCGGCGTATTCGCCCAAGCCTTTCTGATACGCCTCCATCACCTGGCCGTAACGGGGGAGGGAGAAGACCAAAGTGACGTTAATCGCGATACCTTCGGCCGTGAGGCGGCGGATGGCGTCGACTCCGGCGGCCGTGGCGGGAACCTTGACCAGAAGATTGGGACGATCAATTCGCTTGACCCACTCTCGAGCTTCGGCCACCGTGGCTTCGGTCTCGTGGGCCAGCAGCGGACTTACCTCGACCGAGACGAACCCGTCCGCTCCCTCGCTCCACTCCCAGGTGGAGCGCAGCACGTCGCAGGCATCGGCGATATCGGCTGCCATCAGTTTGATGACGATCTCCTCGGCCGAATGGCCCGACTTCGCCATCTCCTCCAGAGGTCGGTCGTAGGCAGCACCCTTGGTAATGGCACCGGCAAAGATCGTGGGATTCGAGGTAATGCCGCTGACGGCATCTTCTGAGATACGCCGTTCGAGCTCGCCGCCATCGATCATCTCGCGACTGAGCTGATCGGACCAGATGCTCTGACCGGCTGCCGTGAGGCCGTGTAGACGTGATTTGGGCATAAAAACTCCTGGAGGGTGTTACCCCAAGCTAGCCATCTGCGAACCCTGGGTTGCTAGCCCACGAAACCGACGGCTCCGGCCCACAGAACGGGCAAAAAGGGCGCGGTAACCTCCCGCACCGTGCCCTCCCGGATCCTGATCGCCAAGCCTGGGCTCGATGGGCACGACCGCGGCGCGAAGGTGATCGCCCGGGCGTTGCGAGATGCAGGGTTCGAGGTGATCTATTCGGGCCTCCATCAGACCCCCGAGCAGATCGTTGCCACGGCCATTGACGAAGATGTGGCTGCGGTCGGCCTTTCCTCGCTCTCGGGAGCCCATCTCACGCTTTTTCCCCGGGTCGTCGAACTGCTCCGGGAAAAGGAGGCGGCCGACATAGTGGTCTTTGGGGGTGGGGTGATCCCTGAAACCGACGCGGAGACGCTGAAGGCCGCCGGGCTCGCCGCCATATTCGGCCCGGGCACATCTCTGGGCGATATCGCCGAGTGGGTGCGGGTTAACGTCGCCAGCTGATGAAGATCCACGAATATCAGGCCAAGCAGCTCCTGGGCGAAAAGGGCATTCCGATCCCGCGGGGGATCGCGGTCACTACCAAAGCCGGCGCCGTCGATGCTGCCCGGAAATTGATCGAAGAGACCGGCAACCCGCTAGTCGTGGTCAAGTCGCAGATTCACGCTGGCGGTCGTGGCAAAGGCACTTTCCGCGAGCACCCTGGCCTCCGCGGTGTGAACGTAGTCAAGGACGGACCGGAGGCGGTCGGAGACCTGGCCGAGCAAATGTTGGGATCGACTCTCGTCACCGTGCAGACCGGCGAGGGCGGGAAGCAGGTCAATCGCCTCTATCTCGAAGCGAGCATCGACATCGCCCGCGAGCTCTACCTCGCAGTTCTCCTCGATCGCTCGGTTGGGCGCAACCTCGTCATGGCCTCCACCGAAGGAGGGATGGACATCGAGCGAGTGGCAGAGGAAACCCCGGAAAAGATTCACAGGGAGGTGATCGACCCAGCCATCGGTTTGGCGGCCTTTCAGGCCAACGCCCTCGGCTGGGGACTCGGGTTGGAGGGAGAGGCTCACCAAAGCTTCGTCAGCTTCATCACCCGCCTGACCGAGGTGGCGCGGGAGCTCGACACCGACCTCGTCGAGATCAACCCTCTCGTGCTCACCGGCGTCGGGGAGGTGATCGCCCTCGACGCAAAGATGGCTTTCGACGACAACGCCTTGTTTCGGCATCCCGCAGTGACTGAAATGCGGGACGATTTGGAGGAGGATTCAGCTGAGATCTTGGCCAAATCGAAAGGCCTTTCTTACATAAAGCTCGACGGAAACATCGGCTGCATGGTCAACGGCGCCGGGCTGGCCATGTCGACCATGGACATCATCAAACATTTCGGCGGCGAGCCTGCCAACTTCCTCGACGTCGGCGGCGGGGCCACCGCCGAACAAGTGGCAGCAGCCATTCAGATCATCACCGCCGACCCCAACGTCAAGGGAATCTTCGTCAATATTTTCGGCGGGATCATGCGCTGCGACACCACCGCCGCCGGGATCATCAGCGGGGTCAAGGAGGTAAGGCTTCCAGTACCGATGGTGGTGCGGCTCGAGGGGACCAACGTCGAACTTGGCAAGCGAATGCTCGACGAGTCCGGCCTCAACCTCATCACCGCCAGCGACATGAAGGACGGGGCGCAGAAGATCGTCGAGGTGACCCGATGAGCATTCTCGTCAACAAGGAAACGAGGCTCATCGTCCAGGGTCTGGGCAAGACCGGCCGCTTTCATGCCGGGCAATCGATCGCCTACGGAACGAAAGTGGTCGGCGCGGTGCACCCGAGCCGGGCGGGTGAGGTCGAGGTTTTCGACGGAGAGGTGAAGGTTCCAATCTTCCGCACGGTGGAAGAGGCAATGGCGGCGACCGATGCCAATGCTTCAGTGGTTTTCGTCCCGCCGGCGGGGGCGGCCGACGCCATCATGGAGGCAGCTGCGGCCGGAATTTCGTTGATCGTGACCATCACTGAGGGAATCCCGGTGGCGGACATGGTCCTTGCCAAGCGGTATCTCGAAGGAAAGCCAGTGCGACTGATCGGTCCCAACTGCCCCGGAATAATCACCCCGGACGAGTGTCGGATCGGAATCATGCCCGGCTATATCCACCGGCCCGGAAGAGTCGGTGTTGTTTCGCGTTCGGGCACCCTCACCTACGAAGCCGTATATCAATTAACTCGCCTCGGTCTCGGCCAGACCACCGCGGTCGGGATCGGGGGTGACCCGGTCAACGGGACCAACTTCGTTGACGTCTTGCGCCTCTTCAACGACGACCCCGCCACGGAGGGGGTGATCATGATCGGCGAGATCGGCGGCACCGCCGAGGAGGAGGCCGCGGCTTACGTTGTCGAACACATGCGAAAGCCCGTGGCCGGCTTTATCGCCGGAACCACAGCCCCCCCAGGGCGCCGCATGGGGCATGCCGGCGCCATCGTCTCCGGCGGAAAGGGGACGGCTCAGGCCAAGATCGATGCGATGACCGAGGCCGGGATCAACCTGGCCCCTACGCCCACTGACATGGGGACGGCCATGCTCGAGGCCCTGAGCTGACCCGGCCGCGCTCCTTCAGTTAGCCTCGGCGTCATGCAGTGGATCATTCTCGGAATCGTCGTTCTTCTCGTCCTGTGGGTGTTCGCCGCCTACAACGGCCTCGTCACGAAGCGCAATCGAGTCGACAACTCGTGGGGTCAGATCGAGGTTCAAACCAAGCGTCGATACGACCTGATACCGAATTTGGTCGAAACCGTCAAGGGCTACGCCGCCCACGAGCAACAGACCTTCGAGCGAGTGGTGCAGGCCCGCAACAGCGCCCAGGCAGCGACGACTCCCGCCGACCAAGCGCAGGCGGAGAACCTTCTCACCGGAGCGCTGCGACAGCTGTTCGCGGTCGCCGAGGCCTATCCGGAGTTGCGGGCATCGGAGAACTTTCAGGGCCTGCAAACCGAGCTCTCTGAAACCGAGAACAAGATTGCGGTCGCCCGTCAGATCTACAACGACTCGGCTCTCACCTACAACAACGCCGTCCAGGTGGCACCCGGCAACATCGTCGCCGGAGTCTTCAACTTTGGGACCCGCGAGTTCTTCGACGCTCCCGAGCAGGCAACAGAGCCACCGAGGGTCGAATTCTGATCCCACAACGGCGCCTTCTGGCGCTGCTGGGCCTAGTCGCGATCTTCGTATCTCTTGCCAGCACCGCCAGCGCGCGAGAACTGATGGTTCCTCGCGCCCACATCGAAGTAGTGGTCAACGACGATGGGTCGCTCGATATCACCGAGCACCTCACATATTTCTTCGAGGGCAGCTTCTCCGGCGGCTACCGGGAGATCCCTTTGCGAGCTGGGGAGCAGATCAGCGACGTGGTCGTTTCCGAGGCCGGCGTCGATTACCAGCCGGGCGGGTGCACGGACCTCGGGTGCAGGTCGCCTGCCTCGACCTATGGCGTGGTCGACCTTGGCGGCCGCATCAGGGTGGTCTGGCACTATGACACCGACGGCGGAGAGAGGACCTTTGACGTCCGCTATCGCCTCACTGGCCTGACCAAAGCAGCCGACGACGTGGTGGATGTCTATCTACAGATATGGGGCGATGAGTGGGAAACCAGCCTCGATGAGCTCACCGCCTCGATGCAGCTGCCAGGTCCGGCCGGCACCGGCGAGGTCTACATCTGGGGCCATCCAGCTTCGGTGACAGGCTCCACTTCGTTGGGCGCAGATGGAATTCGTCCCACCCTCATCGCTGAGAAGGTACCTCCGGGACAGTTCGTGGAGATGAGGGTGGTGTTTCCTCGCCAACTCTTACCTTCGACAGACGGAGCGACGGTGATCGAAGGCGATCGTTTGGCCGACATCCTCGCCGAGGAAGAGGCGGAGGCGGCTAGCGACCGCCGGCGAGCGGGGTTGATCCGGGCGGCAGTTATCGGTCTCGGGCTCCTCACCTTCCTCCCGGGCCTCTTGGGGGTCGCCTACATCTACTTCCGCTACGGCCGAGAGCCCGGGCTATCGGGTTACGACCGTGAGTACGAGCAGGAACCGCCGTCGGAGTTGCCGCCCGCCGAGGTGGGCGCCTTGCTTAGCCAGGGTCAGGTCGACGAGCGCCAGTTCACAGCCACGCTCTTCGACTTGATTCGAAAGAAGGTCCTCGATGCCAACCCGGTGAAGGTGCCGATCGAAAGCTGGATGGGGCTCCGAACCGAGATCGTCGACGACCTCGAGCTTTCGTACAACCAGTCGCACGGCGTCGCCCTCACTGACACTGAGGAGAAGGTGGTGCAGATTGTCAACCGAGTCCTGGATGGCCAACCGCGTCCGTTGCATGAATTCCGGAAGGGGATTCGCGAGGACGCGGCGGCGAATGCCGAGTCCTATTCGTCGTTCCGCAACCTCGCCGTAACTTCGATCATCGAGAAGAGGCTCTTCGATCGCGCCGGCCGCAGCCGCGTCCTCGGAGCGGCCGGGGCACTGGTCGTGCTCGCATTCGTCATCTTCTTCCTCATCGCCAACATCGGTGGAGGCCCGGCCAGCGTCGTTGTGCCTTTGCTGATCGTGGCGATCGTTGTTAATGGGGCGATTTTGGCGATCTTCGGAGCCAGTCGGAGGGGCTATGTGCGACGCAGCAAAGAAGGCGCCCTCGAAGCCGCCCGCTGGACCGCGTTCCGCAATTACCTGAAGGATTTCAGCCGTCTCGAAGAAGCCCCTCCAATCTCCCTGGCGCTCTGGGACCGGTTCTTGGTCTATGCCATCGCCTTCGGGGTGGCCGAAGAGGTGCTGGAGGCGGCTCGGCTCCGGGCTCCGGCCGAACTGCAGCAGACCTCCCACATTTTCTGGTTCGGCGGTCACGGCTACACCGGCGGGGGGACGGAGAACGCATTCTCCGGACTCTCTTCGGCCCTCAACGGCGCCTTCACCCCGCCGGGCTCGTCGGCCAGCGGCGGTGGCGGTGGCTTCTCGGGCGGAGGTGGAGGAGGGGGCGGTGGCGGCGGTGGCGGCGGCTGGTGACCGAACTCCTTCTGTTCTGAAAATACGGTTCCCGTTCCCTAGGCGGCAGTCTGA
>JBOGEX010000043.1:0-5119 GCA_050741915.1 Acidimicrobiia bacterium | reverse complement strand
AGTCGGCAAGCCCGTCCAAGGCGACCGTGTAGGTGAAGCCGGCAACCCCTGACCCGTTGGTCGTGGCGACCGTGCTTTGCCCTGAGGTTGATTGGAAGCTGACGACCGCTCCCACCACGGGCAGGTTGTTTCCATCCCTGACGGTGATCGAGATCGAAGTGAAACTGCCGAGAGGCGTGCTGACTTCGGTTTGAGACAGGGTGGCGGTGGTCACGGGAGGGCCGGGCTCGTCCCAGGTCACCGTGCCGGTGTCGTCGAACTCGCTCCCGCCATCGTCCTGGTTGTCGCGGTCTCTGTCCCAGAAGGCGGTGACGTTGTCGACGATGGCCTGGTCGTCGCCGCTGGTCGGGTCATTGGGTCCCAGGTACACCAGGGTCGCGCTTCCATCGGAGGTGGTGGTGACGGTCTGAGAAAGCACCGTGGTGTTGCCGCGGCGAACGACGAAGCGGATATTTTGATTGGCGAGAGCGACGCTGGCTCCTCCGGTGCCGGTCAGTTGGGCCTTGACCGAGGCGTTGGTCGCGAAGGCGAAGTTGAGGCTGGCGGGGAGATTGAGCCCGGTCGGAGTAGGTCCCCAGATGAGCTGAACGTTGACCTCACCACTGACGTCCTGACCATCAAAGGTTTCGCCTGTCTCACCTACCCAGGCGTAGATGGTGTCCGTCTCGGTCGTGTCGTCGTGGTCAAGATTGACTGTGACGACACCCTGGCTGTTGGTAAGGGGGTCGTCGTTGTCGATGACGCAATTCGTGCCAGTGGCGGCATCTCCACCGTTGATGTCGGCGTCCGAGTCCAGGACACAGCGCCCGCCGCTATCAATGGATGAGGCGACGAAAACGTCCACCCTTCTCCCACTCGCGGGTGAACTGTCGGGGTTGCGAACGGTGATGGTGAGAGGAACGGTGTCAGCGGTGGGTGCAACTGTTGTCGGCAGAGTCATGGTGAGGCGGTAAGGGGCCGCCCCGCTCGCCTCGAGCGTTCGAGCCAGGAACAGCGCCATCTGCCAGCGGGTGACGCTGTCGCTGGGGCTGAACGCGGTAGTCGAGGTGCCGGTGCTGATCCCTAGCTGGCGAATCTGGTTGATCGCTTGCTGGGTGGCGCTATCGAAGCCCCCGATATCGGTAAAGCCTTGCGAGGAACCGCTTGGCAGCCCGATCCCGAGGGCGGCGAGAAGCCGGGTGAGGAACAGAGCCATCTGCCAACGAGGGACCGCCCCGAAAGGATTGAAGGTCGACGAGGAGACGCCCCGGGTGACGCCGAGTTGGCGTAACTGGTTGATGGCCGTCTCGGTGGCGGCGTCGAAAAAGCCGATATCGGTGAAGCCCTGGTCGCTGCCGCTGGGCAGGGTTTGGCTCACCGCAGTCATCGTCCTTGTCAAGAACAGCGCCATCTGCCAGCGGGCAACATTGGAATTCGGGCTGAAGGCGGTCGCCGACGTTCCTCGGGTGATGTCGAAATGCGCGACGCAATCGACGGCGTCACGAGCGTCGGTGCTAAGCCCGCCGACGTCGTTGAAGCCTCCGCCCGGTAAGAAGCTAGGACAAGCCTCACTGACCAGAGCTAGGGCCGGCGAAATCGGCAAGAGCACAAGCCCCAGCACCACTGTGCAGAGAAAGGCAGAACGCTTCATTAACTCCCGCACATCAAACGTTGGCCCGGAAACGTTCGTTCCCCAAGTGAAAGGCCCCGGGATCACTCCCGGGGCCTTTCGTTGCTGACCTTGAGTCAGGACAGCGGTTTCCGTTAGTGGGCGAAGGTACGGGCTGCACCGCTACCGGTGACGTTGATGGCCTCACCATCGTCATCGGTGAAGCCGCTGATCGAGTTGATCGTGGCTGGCGTGCCTACGCCACCAGATCCGCCTGCGACCGGGATCGCCGCAGTGATCGTCACATCGAGCTGACCCGCCACCGAAGCGTCGAAGCTGGCGTTAGTGCCGAATGTGATCGTGCCTGTGGTTCCGTCAGGGTCAGTCAGCGTGATCATGTCACCGTTGCTCACTCCAGAGAGAGACTCGCTGAAGTTGATCCGGATCACGTCACCTGCATCGATGACTCCGTCGCCATCTGGGACTCCGACCACACCAGATGCAGTGATCGTCGCTCCGGCGCTGGCAGCTTCGGTGATGGTGGGAACATCCACCGGACCCGCCGCCGGCGAGACCTGGGTGGCCACGAAGTTGTTGGCCGCATTCTGGACCAACGGCGTGGTCACCGTCCAGTTGCCATCGACATCGACGACTCCACTGGCGACGGTGCCCTCACCGGGATCGCCTGCATCACCGTCGTTGTTCGTATCCAAGCCGATGTTGATGGTCGCGCCCGGTGCGCCCGTTCCGACGATCGGGTAACTGGTCGCATCGACCGTCACGCCCGCCGCAGGTGGATCGGTCACTGCAAGGGTGGCCGCCACGTTGGTCAGGTCGAAGGTCGACTGATCGGCAGTCGCCGGAGCATAGCTCCCGCTAACAGTGTCGTTAACGCTCAGCGCATCTTCGAACACCTGCAACGTTGCTGCCGCTCCATCGACGGTAAAGATGTCACCAGAGTCGTAGAAGTACGAGCATCCCCCGACAACAGCGCATGGGGCGCCAGTTGCTTCGAATACATCCGACGCCTTGGTGGTTTCAGTGACGACTACGCCGACAAAGGCGCCAGCAGGCGCCTCAGCCTGAGGTCCGGCAACAAAGTCGGTCACGCTCCCCAAGCCGAAAGGCTCGGTAGGAGCAACATTGCCGACCGACTCGTAGGTGCCGTCGATGTCGAGATCCTCCCAAACAACCGGGATCGTATCTTCACCAGCGCCGCCGTTATGCCTGATGGTGAAGGTCACCATGCCATCGAGACCAGCCACGCCGACCGCGGTTGCTGTGCCGACTCCCCCAAGGGAGTCAGTCAACGCCTCGATGACGATGTTGTCCGCGGTGTCGTTGTAGACCGGCGCGCCTGAACTCGCCTCCACCAGTTGAATCCCGATCCGTCCCGTGTAGACGCTGTTGTCGGAGTTCTTGAAGGTGGCGGTGTAGGTCCGCGCCTGCCCCGTAGCAAGTGAGGCACTGGCGTCGGGATCAACATTCACTAGGGCCTGCGGCTGGGCAACCCCGTCCGCGGCCAGAACTCGAGTCAGGAACAGCGCCATCGCCCAACGGAACACGGGGTCGTTCGGTGAGAAAAGGCTGCCACCGGTACCGAGGGCGATGTGCCCATCGGCCAGGAAGTTGACGGCGGCCTGGATCTCAGCCGAGAACGCGGCTATGTCGCTGAACTGGTTGTGAGCCGGGTCATCGGTAACCGTGACCCCGGCCAAGCCCGCCAATCGGCGAAGGAACAGGGCCATCTGCCAGCGGGTCACCACATCGTTCGGAGAGAACGTGGTCGTAGTGGTTCCCTTGGAGATGCCCAGTTGGGTCACCTGGTTGATGGCATCGATGGTCGCCTGGGGCAAACCGGCGATGTCGGTGTAGCCCTGATTAGCGGCGGCCGGGATGGTTATCCCGTGATCCGCAGCCTGTCGGACTAAGAACAGTGCCATCTGCCACCGAAGAACGGTGCCATTGGGCGAGTAGGTGGTTGCAGTGGTACCCGTCGTGATGCCGAACGCGGCGATGCAATTGACTGCCAACTGCACGTCGGCGCCGAATGCACCGATATCGGTGAACCCGGCGTTCGGTGTCGATGCGGGGCAGGAAACTGTCGTGCTGATCGCAACGGAGTGTGCGCTCGCCGGCAGGGCTACGGCCAAAAGGCTGAAGACCACGGCGAGGACAGCAATCCGGGCGGTCCACGACCGTCTCCGGGTAAGTACCTGTTTCGGCACTATGCCCTCCCTTTCTTTTTTGTTTGCGTGGATTTCCATCCGTACGACATTTGGAACGCTAGAAACTGACGGGGTCCAGAACTGGCATCCGTCGCGCTCCCCCATCTTTCGGTGCGCCCGTTAGCCGGGTCCGAGGGACAGCACGAAGTGCTTCGCAGCCAAAGGCTGTCTGGCTTAACAAACCCTTCGCGTCTACCCCTCCCGAGTCGCTCGAACGGTCTTGCGTCCCCTGGACGTTACCAGGGGGATGTTTGTTCCCGGGTTTTGACCAGCGGTCAACCCCATTGAGAATCTTGCCATCCGGGACTCTAACGTTCCCGCAATTCAGGTAGTTCCCAGTTCGCTTTTTTTGGGTTTAGACCGATTCCCGGTAAGCAGGCACTACCTGGGCGGCGGGACCCAGCATCCGGGTCTGTCCATGGTCGATCCAAAGGACTCGAGAGGAGAGGGTCTCGACGATCTTGAGGTCGTGGCTGACGAGGAGGACCGCGGTCCCCCCCTCCATCATTTGTTGCATCCTGGCGGCCGACTTCCTCTGGAAGGCTTCGTCTCCCACCGCCAGAACCTCGTCGACCACCAGGACGTCGGGGTCGACGTCGGCCGCCACCGCAAAGCCGAGCCGGGCCAGCATCCCCGAGGAGTAGGAGCGGATCGGGACGTCGAGGAAGCTCGAGAGCTCTGCCCAGGCCGCGATGTCGGGCGCTCGTTCTCGCATCTCGTCGGGGTGGCGGCCGAGCAGGGTGCCAAAGAGGACGATGTTCTCGAACCCGGCCAGTTCGGGATTGAAGCCCGCCCCGAGGGCGATCATCGGCGCCACCACCCCCCGCACAATCACCCGGCCGGTGGATGGGGGCAGCACTCTTGCCACCACTTTCATCAACGTGGTCTTGCCGGCTCCGTTGGGACCGATCAGGGAGAAGACCTCACCTCGTCGCACTTCGAAGCTGACGGCGTCGACAGCGACGAATTCCTCGGTGACGAGCTGGCGCCGAAGGAATTGGAAGGTGAACTCCTTGATCGTGCCGGCCCGATCGTGAGCCATTCGATATGAGACCCCGACATCGCGGACCTCGATCAACATCTCTTTGTTCGCAATCACAAGGAGGACACCAGGCTCCGCCAGGAGCGGGAAAAGAACCACACTCCGAGGGCGAGGGCGACCAACCCCGAGATGACCACCATCGACCATTGCCAGAGCGGGGGAATGTCACCGCGGTACATCAGCGACCGGAAGACCTCTAGATACGAGTAGAGCGGATTGGCATAGACGAACGGCAGGAACCGCTCGGGGATGATCGACACC
>JBOGEX010000042.1:0-5365 GCA_050741915.1 Acidimicrobiia bacterium | reverse complement strand
CATGAGCGCGACTTGCGCCATGGTGTTGTGCAACACCCGGGCACCGACCGGATGCCGTTCGGCGTGATAGGTGTCCAAGAGGGTCTCGGGTAATGCCTGGTTGACGACCTGGACCAGCTTCCATCCCAGGTTCACCGCATCCTGCACGCCGGTGTTGAGGCCCTGGCCGCCCTGCGGGGGATGCACGTGCGCGGCGTCGCCGGCGAGCAGCACACGGCCATGGCGGTAGGAGGCCGCCTGCCGCGACATGTCAGTGAATCGGGTGATCCAGGTCGGGTTGCGCACCGCGAAGTCCGTTCCGTAGGCACCGATGAGCGCCTCCCGGAGATCCTCCAGGGTCGGCTCGCTGACGTGTTCGATGTGCTGTTCGGCCAACACGACCCGGAACAGACCTCCGCCCGCCGCCCGGTTGACGGGACCGATGCCACCACCCTCGCGGCGCATGCCGAGCTCCGGCTCGTCCATCTCAACCTCGGCGATCATCCAGCTGGTCGAGGGATCCAACCCGACGAAGTCGATGCTGGCTGCCTTCCGGACCAGGCTGCGCCCCCCGTCGCAGCCGACGAGGTAGTCCGCCCGCAGCGACCGGCCGTCGGACAGCGCGACGTCGACGCCGGTGTCGTCCTGATCGAAGCCCGTCACGTCGCGTTCACGAACGACCGGCACCGCCAGCTCGTCGACCCAGCCGGCCAGAATGCGCTCGAAGTGGCTCTGCCACAGCGCGAGCCCGTAGTTGTGGCGGATGGGGAAGTCGCTGATGTCCAACGGGATCCCGGCTCCGGCGAACCCCTGGATCTGCCACTCCTGGCCCTCCGCGAGGAACCGATCGGCGATACCACGCTGATCAAGCACCTCGATGCTGCGGGAGTGAAGGCCCCCGGATCGCGATCCGTCGAGATCCTGACTGGCGCGTCGTTCGAGATGATGACGTCGATCCCCGCCAACGCCAGCTCGCCAACATCAGACCGGTCGGGCCGCCTCCTGCGATCACCACCGCATGCTCGGTCATCGCCGCTCCCCGGCGAATGCTGCACCGGACAGGGACCGCCACCTCGCGCAGACCGACCGTGCGCCATCGCCGGTCACCAGCACCCTCCCCGCCAACTCCTCGACCGGTTCAGCGCGCCCGGTCGACCCATCTGCCGAAGGCAACACATGCATTCCACAAACTCCTGGCTTCGTAGGTTCTGGCCGTGACCGGCTCAGCGGACGAGTCATAGCCAGCACGTTTGGACCGCTTGCGGCAAGCCCTCTCCCCTCGCGTTATGTTATTAGTGCCGGCGTAGGCTCACCTTCGACGATGCGGGCAGCTGACGGTCCCTACCTCGGCAACGCCAAGTGACGAAGCGGCGAAGGCGCTGCCCAGCTTCGGGAACCCAGCAACGGCGATCGACCCGAACCCCGGATGGGGGTCGTGATGGGCGGTCTCCGCTTGCGGCACCCTGGGTCCGCCTCGACAACAGCGCAGCGAATGTCTCCGCCGCTTCCGCCTGCATCCCAGGAGGACGTGTTGGTAGACGTTCATGGTGAAGGCGACGTTGGCGTGCCCGAGCCGCTCCCTGACCACCTTTGGTTACTCCTGCCTTGGAGGCGCGCCGAGAAGCTGCCGAGTCGTTTCGTCCGGTTCAGGTTGATAGCCTCCTCGTCGCGGTGGCTCCGCCAGCTGATCAAACTCGGTACTTCTACTTCGAGACAGTCCCGGCGCAGGACTCGCTGTACCTCGAAGTCTCAAAGGCGCTGTTCTTCTCCCTGGACACTGGACGACTCAGGCCTTACAAAGCTCGCTACCTCTCGCCTCCGAGACCAGGGAATGTGGCTCATTGACCTCGCCGAGGACCCAGTCCCAGATCGGGCCCACAAGTCTGCCTACCTCAGCGAGTGGGTTGACTCCTTGGTGAAGCGGTGCAGGAAGGTTCATCCTCGCCGGGTCGTCCTTCTTGCCAGCTCCGTATATGACGCTGCCTATCAACCGCTCCAGGACGCCGGGGTGCCGGTTGTTGATATCCGCATTCCGTTTCCAGGCTCTGGCCGTCAGAAGGAATTCCGGGCAGGGTTCTGGAAGGCGCTCGACCGAGCAAATGTGAACCCCTACCCGGTGGTCCTGGATGGGAATTGTGTCTCTTACTGGCTCGATGCGCTCGAGGGCGTTGTTCCGCCTCAAGCGGACGACCCCCTAGCCGGTCAGAAGGTGGCCCTGGTTCGAATGTTCTACTACTGGCCATGGGTCATGTCGTTCACACCGGCGATCCGCGCGGAGATCGAGGCGATCGCTGACCCCCAACGACTACAGACCCACCAACAGTGGATAGCCATCCACCTACGAGAACTCCTCGCCTAGATTTTGAACGACTCGCCCAAGCCAAGGAACATCTCGCAGGGACTGTTGTCAACCAGGCCGACGCAGGATGGCTCTCTGAGGCAATCGCCCATGACTCCACACTGGCCGTCACCTGGGATCAGCCGCTCCTGAACCAAAGCATCGCGCTTGAGGGCATCGAAGCTGTATCACCGACCGTTGCGTGGAGCGCGCTCAGCGTCCCAAGTGGATCCCCTGCTCGGATCGCTCCGGCCCCGACCAATCCTCTCAGTCAACAGGACTGGTGGATCGCCTGACCTCGTAGCCCGATTCTACGAACAAGGGGCGCAGCAACGCCTTCAGGTTCCGTTGGCGCCGCCAAGCTGCTCCTCGATCGCCGCCTCGTTCAAGAAGTCCACGAGGCACTTCGTCAGGCCAGCGATCTGGTCCTCGACCCTTGCTGGTGACGTGTGCCGCGGGGTCTCGACGGAGCGGCTGTTCACTCGGAACTCGGGCGGATGTTCTGGTTGTGGTGGAAGACGTTGTCGGGGTCGTACTTGGTCTTTGTGTCCACCAGCCGGTCGTAGACGGCGGTGCTGTAGGCGTCGCGGACACGGTCGGGGCCTTCGTCGGCGCCGAGGAAGTTGACGTAGACGCCCTGGCGGTAGCTGTCGAGGGCGGCGAAGAAGCGCCTGGTCCAGGCGATGTCCTGGTCGGCGTAGTCTTCGCCGGCCCGCCATACGCCGTCGAGGGTGATGGCGTGTGACGCCTGTCGGTTCCCGAACGCGGTGGCGGCTTCGGGCACGCGGCTGACGGCGCCTCCCAGGTGGAACATGACCGCGTACGACCGTGGTGACGTGCATGCGAATGCGTTTTCGGCGATCACGTTGATCAGGTCGTCGCCAAGCTCGGGGAGGTAGGTCGACTTCCAGTAGTAGTTCCAGCCGTGCAGCACCGTGGAGTCGGCGAAGGCGCTCTGGTGGTTCACGTAGGGCGTGGGTGCGATCAGATCGAGGAGGGGCCTCCCGAAGGCGCGCAAGGGGCGGAGCACCTCGTCAGCATCCTCAACCGGTCCGGCGTGGCAGGCGCCCACCAATATTACCGGCCGCCAGTGCAGTTCCTCGGGGATGACCGGTAGCGGCGGCGCGGTGCCGAATCTCACGACGGTACCGAGTTCGTCGGGGGCGTTGCGCACGAAGTCGCGGTAGAAGCGGAGGACCTCGCTGGTGTCGCTGGCGTCCCAGAGGATGGGGCCGGCCAGGATGTTGGGTCCGACAGGGTGGAGCTGGAACTCGAAGGAGGTGACCACACCGAAGTTGCCGCCTCCTCCGCGCAGAGCCCAGAAGAGGTCGGGGTGCTGGTCTGCGGATGCCCGGAGCAGTTCGCCGTCGGCGGTCACGACATCGGCGGCGAGCAGGTTGTCGACAGTGAGACCGTGCTTGCGCATGAGCCAGCCGATACCGCCGCCGAGGGTGAGTCCCCCGACGCCGGTGTGGCTGACGATGCCGCCGGTGGTGGCCAGCCCGTGGGCCTGCGTCGCTTGGTCGACGTCGCCCCACAGGGCACCACCCTGCACCTGGGCCGTGCTGCGGTCGGGATCGACCCGGACGGCCCGCATCGCCGAGAGGTCGATGACGATCCCGTCGTCGCATACAGCGGTCCCGGCCACGTTGTGGCCCCCGCCGCGTACCGCAATCTCCAGGTCGTGTTGGCGGGCGAAGCGCACGGCAGCGGCCACGTCGGCGGTCCCGCTGCATCGAGCGATCAGTCGCGGGTAGCGGTCGATGGCGCCGTTCCACACGGCGCGGGCGGTGTCGTATTCGGCGTGGTCAGCCGTGATCGGCTGGCCCTGGAACTCGTCGATCTGCATGGTCGTCGCCTCCGCTCTCAGGTGGGTAGCTGGTTGGTCGTCGGGGTAGTCCCCATCGACTGCTTCTATCACACCACGGTGGACGTCGGCTGTGAAGTCAAGAATCTGGACTTCAAAACCGACCGTGGATAGGTGACAATGGCGTCATGCGGACCTACGGTCAGTACTGCCCCATCGCCCGCGGCGCCGAGATCTTCGCGGAGCGGTGGACGCCACTGATCGTCCGCAACCTGTACCTGGGCTGTGGAAGCTTCAGCGAGATCCTGGTAGGTGCGCCGGGACTCTCCCGCACCCTGCTCTCGCAGCGCCTAAAGCAGCTGGAACGGCTCGGCATCGTTGAGCCTGTACCCAAACCTGCCGGGCGCGGGCGTTTCTACGAGCTCACGCCCGCCGGTCACGACCTGTTCAAGGTCTGCGTGTCGCTTGGCGAGTGGGGGGCACGCTGGCTCGAGATCGCCCCGGAGAACCTCGATCCATTCGTGGCTCTGTGGTCGATGTGCAACGCGCTGCGAAGAGACCGGCTCCCGGACCGACGTGTCGTGATTCAGTTCGACTTCACCGGTCGCCAGACTCCTGAGCGGTACTGGCTGCTGATCGACGTCGGCGATACCGAGATCTGCAAGACCTACCCGGGCCTGGACGAGGACCTGTACATCACGGCAGAATCCGAAGCTTTTGTCAAATGGCACGCTGGCCAGCTCAGTTGGGCTGCAGCCATCCGGGACCGCCGCATCCAGCTCTACGGCCCGTTATGGCTCGTTCGAGCCTTCCCTACGTGGAATGCCCGGAGCATGTTCGCTCACATCAAACCGGTCTCCCCGAGTGCAACGAGTTCTGCAGGCTGAAACATCGTCGACGCGGGCCTCTCATGTCAGCGTGCGCCGACAACCGTCACGGCCACGATCTTCGCATCGCCTCGACGTCGCTGAGGGTGAGCATGGGATTACGGCCGGCGCCAACTGTTTCGAGGTACCGCGCCGCCGAACTCTCCGCCAGTCAGGTAATCGAATTCCTTGGCGCCAGCTGCCCGGCTCGTCGGCAACTCGCTGACGATCGGATGGCTCACTGAGATGTTCGACCTTCCCTACGCGTGCGTTCGGGCCGTCAACCCTGGCGAGATGCTGCCGCTGGTCGACCGGGTGGTCCGCGTCGTGCGGTCGTCGATCTTCGATTCGCCAGGCACGACAGGGTTCCTCGAC
>JBOGEX010000041.1:0-33625 GCA_050741915.1 Acidimicrobiia bacterium | reverse complement strand
CGCCTACGGCCCGCAGAACGCTGACCGAGTCACAGCTGAAACTGAATAGCTCTGGAGGGATCGCATAGTCCGGTCTAGTGCGCGGCACTCGAAATGCCGTAGGGGGCAACTCCTCGAGGGTTCGAATCCCTCTCCCTCCGCCCAGCCCCGCCGGCTTTAGCCTGGGCGGCTGGAGGGATGGCCGAGCGGTCGAAGGCGGCAGTCTTGAAAATTGCTAGACCTCGCAAGAGGTCTCATGGGTTCGAATCCCATTCCCTCCGCTCCTGTCTTATCACCGCCTGGAACAGCGAAGGGCCTATCGTGTCGACTGACCCGCCGGGGAATGTGCCCCTTGGAAGGACATGTAAACCCCATCACCGAGGTCGATGCACCGTTCAGCGAACCTGATGCCACCGCCACGGCGTGGGGCTAGGTCCGACGGGCGCTGGAAGCTGCCGAACTCTCCTGGATTACCACGGTTCGCGCCGACGGCCGACCTCACGTCACGCCGCTGGTTGCCGTATTCCTCGGCGAGGCCGCCTACTTTTGCACTGGACCCGGCGAGCAGAAAGCCGACAACCTACGGACCAAGTCGAACGTGATTCTCACCACCGGGTGCAACGGATGGCAAGAAGGCCTCGACGTAATCGTTGAAGGTGAGGCGGTACGAGTCGTTGACGACTCTCGGCTGCGACAACTGGCCGAGGCGTGGAAAACGAAATGGGATGGGCAGTAGCAATTCGAGGCGCGAGACGGAGCTTTCCATCGCAGTGGCGGCGAGGGTGAGGCGCTGGTCTTCGAGGTTGTGCCAATCAAGGTCCTCAGCTTCTCGAAAGCGGACTGTGCAGCCACCGTCACCGCTTCAGGCGGAATTGAACCCGAGCGGTCGCCATCACTGGCTGTCTTCGTCTCCCGGAATCTGAAACCTGTAGCCCATGCTGCGTTCAGTTAGGAAATAGCACGGATTGCTCGGTTGGAGTTCGAGTTTGCGCCGCACTTGAGCGATGAGTACTCGGAGATAGTTGGTCTCTTCACCGTATTGCGGGCCCCGCACCTCCTTCAGCAGCCGAGTTTGACTGATAAGTTTTTCTTGATGGCGCACCAGCACCTCGACGACGCCCAATTCGGTCGGCGTGAGTTTGACCTCCTCCCGCCTTTGTCCACGAGGAGGCGGACGTTGAGAGGGGGAGGAGTATGACCGACCTGAACTTTCTGGCCGTCTTGGTCGCAGCGGTGGCAGGGTTCGTCGTGAGCGGTGTCTACTACGGGATGTTCGCATCACAGCTCGCCCAGCTCCACAGTGCTTACGCCGGGGCCGAGGCTCAAGCATGGCCTTCGGTCGGGACGATCGTGGTCGAGATTCTTCGGAACCTGGTCGTTGCCGCAGCCGTGTCCATCATCTCCACTCGGCTGGGCAACTCCGGAGGACCTGCGTTGCTTCTCGCAGCTGGCCTCTGGCTTGCATTTCCGGCTGTGCTGTTCGTCGGATCGATCATCCATGAGAACTATTCCCGCCGGTTGGCCGCGATCCATGCGGGCGACTGGCTTTTGAAGATCATCGTCATCACGCTGATCGTGAGCTGGTGGCGATGAACCACGATCCGTGATGGAATAGGCGCCTGCTCTGGGGCCTGCTAAGCCCGCGGAGCCCTGGAGAGGTGGCCGAGTGGTCGAAGGCGCTCGCCTGCTAAGCGAGTGGAGGGTGATATAGCTCTCCCGAGGGTTCAAATCCCTCCCTCTCCGCTGTCGACACGGATATCAAGCGGGCGATGAGAGCCAGGCCTCGACGAGGTCGGCGAGGATCGGGAGGGTGATGTTGCCGCTCCCGAGACAAACGTCGTGAAAGGCCTTGATATCGAAGCGATCGCCGAGATCTGCTTCTGCTTTTTCCCGCAGGCGGAAGATCTCTTGCTGCCCGACCTTGTAGGCCAGAGCCTGGCCTGGCATCCCGATGTATCGATCGACCTCGACCTGGACCGAGGTTTCGTCGATCGCCGACCAGGCGCGCATGTAGTCCACCGCCTGTTGGCGGGTCCAGCCGAACGCATGCAAGCCTGTGTCTACCACCAGCCGGCAGGCCCGCCAGGCATCAGCCGAGACCATTCCCAAACGCATGAGATCACTCGAATAGAGGTCCATCTCGTCGGCGAGACGCTCGGAGTAGAGCCCCCAGCCCTCTACGAATGCATACGTGAGGGCATGCTTGCGGAACTCGGGGATGTCGGTTAGTTCCGAAGAAAGTGTGAGCTGGAAGTGGTGACCGGGGTTGGCCTCGTGATACGCCACCGCTTCCCCGGAATAGCGAACCCGACCGGAGGCGTCGTACGTGTTGATGAAGTAGGCGCCGGGCCGCGAGCCGTCCGTGGCCGGTGGGTAGTAGTAGGCCGGGGGCACATCCTTGGCGATCGCCGCCGGTACCTCCTGGACCGTGCAATTGGCGGTGGGGCGAAGGTTGAACCAATCTGGAGCCGCCGCCCACGAGCGAGCTACGTAGGTCTCGGCATCGTTGACTATCTCGGCGGCGTTCTCATAGCGAAGCGTGGAGTCCTTTCGCAGCCGGTCGAGCACCTCGGACAAGACAGAGGTGCCCAGCGCGTTCTCGCCCAAGGCTCGGAACTCATCGGCCAGCCTCCCCTCCGCTTCCTCCCGTCCGATTTCGTGGAGTTCCTGGGCAGTAAAGGGAAGGTTCGTGAACGTTCGGATCGCCCGCAGGTAGTCCTCGTCGCCGCCCGGGACATGACAGATTCCCGGGTGGTCGTCATCCCGGCCTCGGACGAGCAATTGCTCCACGCCAACCCGGTACTTGCTCAGGGCAGGTCGAATGAACCCGGTCGTGATCTGGTCGAGTTCCCGGCGCCACCCCTCCATCCCCTCCCAGTCCTCGGGACCCGCGGTCTGGGCGAATGGATCCTCGGCGATATCGCTTCCCAGATAGCCGTCGAGCTGGCTGAGGACCCGTGAGATGTTCGAGGCGGTGGCGGTGCGCCCGATGGCGAACTCCGAGAGATGCCGTTCGAGGGCCTGATCGAAGAGCCGCGACACCTGACGATATCGTTCGAGCAGCGCCGCCGCGTTCTCGGGGGAGGTGGCCACGGTTTGCCCGGCGTCCTGTAGCAGGCCCACCAGCACCCCGGTGTTGGGATCGCAGGCGCCGTAAAGGATTCCGGTTTCGATCATGTCGATTGCCACCTGGGTCTCGGACATGAGCATCGAGCGGGTGATTCGATCCTGGTGGTCGAGCGCCCCCACGGAAATGCCCTCGGCCTCCGACCGAATCTGGCGAAATTGGGCTAGCAACAGTTCCGTGGCTTCTGGGGAGATGTCATCGAGCAGATGGTCGAAGCGATGATCGCCGAGGATCGTGGCGGTGGTGGGGCTGGCCTCGAGGTATCGATCCCAGTAGTTGGTGGCGAGGCGGTCGAGTTGCGTCATACCCTGATTGTGCCAGTCGCTTAACCGACCGGCCGATTGGCACCAAACCGAGACCCGGACCGGCTCCGAACGTTTCTTGCGCATGACTGCAACCGTGTTGACCCGCCTAGGTCTTCCCCCGATGTCGGTAGCCTGGGTCAACCCGCCGATGGACTCATTCCTGCCGCAGTCGCGCGCCACTTCCGAGCTAGAGGACCTCATGGAGGCAGTGGCTCAGGCTGATGAAGCCTCCTTCGCCGATCTCTATGACCGTACCTCGCCGACCGTTTTTGGCGTTATTCGCCGCATTGTTCGTTCGCGGGAGCACGCCGAAGAAGTGACCCAAGAGGTGTTTCTCGAGGTTTGGCGCAAGGCCCGCAACTGGGACCCCGACCGCGGCTCGGCTTTGACCTGGCTGATGTTGATCGCCCGAGCCCGAGCGACTGATCGCGTGCGCAGCGAGCAGGCCTCGCGCGACCGTCAGGAGAGAGTGGCGCCAGGGTGGGTGGACCGTCCGGCCGACCAGGTAGTCGAAGAGGTGTCTACCGCCCTGGAACAGCGCGAGGTTCGGGACCTGATGAACCGCCTCACCGACCTCCAGCGCCAGGTCATCGAACTCGCCTACTTCGGGGGCCGCACCTATCTCGAAGTGGCGGAGATGTTGAATCTGCCCCTCGGCACCGTGAAAACGCGCATGCGTGACGGCCTGTTGCGTCTCCGACAGGCATCTGGAGTGAGTCAATGAGCGGTTTCGAAGACCTTGCCGCCCCATACGTTCTCGGCGCCTTGGAACCTGAGGAGCGGAGCCGCTTTGAGGCTCATCTGTCGGAGTGTGCTGAGTGCACCACCTTGGTCCAAGACCTCTCGGAAGGAGTCCTCGCGCTCGATCAGGCGATGGCTGTGGCGCCACCGTCCGACCTCCGGGGCCGGGTCTTGGGTGGCGTGAGCACCCTGGTAGGCGCCAAGGTGGTCGACATCCGTCGGAAGCGCCGCCCTGTCTGGCGCTTGACCTGGATGGCGGCCGCCGTGCTAGTCGTCGTATTCGGAGGCCTGGCCCTCTTCAACCCGAATCCGCTCGCGCAAGTGATGGCGGCAGCCGACGCCCGCACGGTTGCGCTGGCGGTCCATGAAGCATTTGACGCTCCTCCCCCTCCTCATGCGCAAGTGGTGTTTTCCGAGTCGGAAGAAGCGGCGGCAGTTGAGTTCAGCGGGCTGACCGCTCCCGATCAAGGGACTACCTACCAGTTGTGGTTGATCGGCGACGGCGAACCGCTTCCGGCCGGAGTCTTCGTCCCCGATGACGAAGGAGAGGCCACCGTCCTGCTCCAGGGTGAGGCTCAGAGCGGTCACCAAGTCGCGATCACCCAGGAACCAGCCGGTGGCTTACCCGCCCCTTCCGGCGAGGTGTTGTTCAGCGCCCAGCTCTGAACCCACCCCAACTAGAAAGACGACGATGGAGTGCACCGAATCGACCTGGGACTTCTCAAGCCTTCGCGCCCTCTTCATCAACTGCACGTTGAAGCGCTCACCGGCGGTCTCGAACACCCAGGGCCTGCTCGATATCTCGATGGAGATCATGCGCCGCAACGGTGTCGGAGTCGATCTGGTGCGGGCAGTCGACCACGTCATTCCCCCTGGCGTCTACGGCGACATGACCGAGCACGGATTCGATCGCGACGATTGGCCTTCGATCCATGACAAGGTGCTCGCCTCCGACATCCTGGTGATCGGTTCGCCGATCTGGCTTGGCGACAAGTCCTCGGTATGCACTCGGGTCATTGAGCGGCTTTATGCCAACTCCGGTGAGTTCAACGAGACCGGCCAGTGGATCTACTACGGACGGGTCGGCGGATGCGTCATCACCGGCAACGAAGACGGAATCAAGCACTGCTCGATGAGCCTCCTCTACTCACTCCAGCACCTGGGATTCGTGGTGCCGCCCCAGGGCGATGCCGGCTGGATCGGGGAGGCGGGTCCCGGTCCTTCGTATCTCGATCCCGGCTCGGGCGGACCAGACAACGACTTCACCAACCGCAACACGACCTTCATGAGCTGGAACCTCATGCATCTGGCGCGGCTGCTCAACGACGCCGGCGGATTCCCCGCTCACGGCAACCAGCGCCAGCTCTGGGACGCCGGTTGCGAGTTCGACTTTCCCTATCCCGAGAGGCGGAAGGCATCGGCTTCCGAATGAACAGACCGACCGTGATGTTCGTCTGCGTCCACAACGCCGGCCGTTCGCAGATGGCGGCCGCCTGGCTCCGACGTCTCGCCGGCGATCAGGTGACGGTTCTAGCGGGAGGATCCGAGCCGGCCGATCGAGTCAACGAAGCAGTGGTTGACTCGATGGGTGAAGTAGGGATCGACGTCAGCGGCGAGCATCCGCAACCGTGGTCGACAGAAGACATCCGCGCTGCCGACGTCGTGGTGACGATGGGCTGTGGCGACTCTTGCCCGATCTTTCCAGGCAAGCGATATCTCGACTGGGAGGTCGAAGACCCAGCCGGCCAGACCCCAGAAGGGGTCCGGTCGATAAGGGACGAGATCGAGTCACGGGTGCGCCAGCTAATGGCGGACCTCGGTTTGGTTACGGTCGCTTCGCCCGGATGAGGGCGTTGTACATTCCCTGAGCGGCTTCGGAGGTGAACTCCAAGTCGATCTCAGTGAAACCAGCCTGGGCGAGGCCGTCTCGATATTCGGTCTCCGAAAGGGCGCCGGCGATACACCCCGCCCAATCCCCGCGTTCTGCCCTTTCCGCCGGCGTCAAGAAGTCGTCGGCGACGATGTCGGCGATGCCAATCCGACCGCCCGCGCCCAGCACCCGGGCCATCTCGGCAAACACCCGCGGCTTCTCGGTCGACAGGTTGATGACGCAGTTGGAGATGATTACGTCGACCGAACCGTCGGGCAGGGGGAGATCCTCGATGTGGCCCAACAGGAAGTCGACATTGTCGACCCCGGCGGCGACGGCATTCTTGCGGGCGAGCTCGAGCATCTCGGGAGTCATGTCAACTCCGATCGCCTTGCCTCCAGGTGCCACCCTCCTGGCAGAGACGATCACGTCGAGTCCGCCTCCTGATCCGAGGTCGAGAACGGTTTCCCCGGCGCGCAGCTCGGCCACCGCGGTGGGATTTCCGCAACCGAGACTTACCCCGGCCATCTCTCCCATCTCCTCGTAGCCGCCATCGCCGCAGGTCGAACCTCCGCAGCATCCGGTCTCGCCCTCGAGCATTTGCAACGCCGCCGATCGGTAGCGGTCGGCGACCTTCTCTTTGATTTCCATCAGCACGCCCTCCATTCGGCGGTTGTTCGAGCGACACCCATGACCAGTTCGGCCGCGGTCGGGAAACATTGGAGACACAACTCATTCACTCGATAAAGGTTGGAGGTGCCCCGTTCCTCCACGAGCACGAATCCCACGTCGGCCAGTTGCTTGAGATGATGAGAGACGGTCGATTGGCCCACATCGAGGGCTTCGACAATCTCACCGACCGACATCGGCTCGGCTTTGGCCGCCAGGAGGTTGAGCACGAGGATCCGGGATGGATCACCCAGGGCTCGAAACCACGAGGCCCAAACGGCTGCAGTCTCTCGGTCGATGTTCATCGATCATCGACGATAATCGATGGACTCCTCAATGTCAAGAGCTGCGTCCGAGAACGAATCCAGAGGATTGCCCCCACCGAAGTGACGATGAGGACTGCGCCTAGCGACTGGAGAGCGCGGAGACGTTCGTCGAGGATCAGGTAACCGCTGCCGACGCCGAAAATCGGGATCAGGTTCAAGAAAAGACCGGCGACTGCCGCCGGGATGCGGCGGAGAGCCGTCAGGTAGAACCAGAAGGCGATGGCGTAGTAGAGAAGGCCCGAGACGGCGGCGCTGATCCAAGCTGTCGATGACCACCCGGAAAGGTCGGGGCCGTTGCCGCTGACGAAAACGAGGCCGAGGACTGTAAGGGAAAATAGGAGCGCGCAAATTTGCTGGGCGGTGAGCACCGCGAGCGTGGAGTCATCGCCCATCCATCGGCGGACGACGACGGTATAGATCGCGCAAGCAGCAACTCCGGCCAACGTCAAAGCGATGCCGGGGAGGGTTCCGGCAGTTCCCGATTCCACGACCACCAAACCGACTCCGATGGTCGCCGCTCCGAGCGCTCCGGCCATCGGGGTTGTTATCGATTCGCGAAGGAACCAAGCCGCCAAGAGAAGGATCATGAGAGGTTCGGTCGCCCACAGCACCACAGACAAGCTCGCGGTGATCTGGGTCAAGCCGATCAGGCCCAAGGCATATGACAATCCCGGGTTGAGGAACCCGAGGAGTCCGAGTCGGGCTGTGTCGCCAGTCCACGAGAGCCGATCTCCTCTGACTCTCATCACCACGCCGATGACTGCGACACTCGTCGAGAGCTGGATCGGCAGCAGGGCCAACGGCGGAATTTCCGTAACCGCTCGTTTGCTGATCACGGTCGCCACTCCCCACGCGGCCGCGGCCGCCACCAGGAAGAGGTAGGACCTGGAATCACCCTGAGAGAGCCGCGTCATCGATCATCGACGATAATCGATAGAAACCTGCAGTGGCGGGCCTTTAGTGTCGGAGCCGATGACACTGGCTTCGACCATTTCTGGAAGTCTCCCCAAACCGCGTTGGTTGGCTTCCCCCGATCAGCTGTGGGCAGAGTGGATTCACGATGACGAGACTCGAGTCGAGGCGCAGAGGGACGCGGTCCGGGTGGCGGTCCAGGTTCAGGAAGCGGCCGGCATCGACATCGTCTCCGATGGCGAGCAGACCCGGCGCCACTTCGTCACCACCTTCATCGAGGGCCTCGATGGGGTCGACTCGACCAATCGGGAGAGGATCACGATTCGACGCCGGTACGAGGCATCGGTTCCACGTGTTATCGGTCCTTTGGAGCGAACCAAGCCGGTGTTTGGGCAAGCCGCTCGACACCTGCGGAGCCTGACCGAGCGCCCGGTCAAGTTCACCCTTCCCGGCCCGATGACGATGGTCGACACCATGGCGGACCATCACTACGGAGACCGGGAAGCGATGGCGTTGGTGTGCGCCCGGATCCTCAACCAAGAGGCTCTCGACTTGGAGGCCGCGGGGATCAATGTGATCCAGTTCGACGAGCCCGCCTTCAACGTGTTCCTTGAGGAGGTGGCCGATTGGGGAGTTACCGCTCTCAATCAGGCCGCGGCTGGGTTGCAGGCGACGACCGCTGTGCACATCTGTTACGGATACGGAATCACGGCCAACCTCGATTGGAAACAGGGCCTGGGTCCGGAATGGCGCCAGTACGAGTCGACCTTTCCGCTCCTAGCGGAGTCGTCGATCGACCAGGTTTCGATGGAGGTGGCCGGTTCACGGGTGCCCCTCGAGGTTCTCGACCTGCTTGGCGACAAGGTTGTGCAGGCAGGCGTTATCAACGTCGCAACCGAGGAGATTGAAACGCCCGAGCAAGTTGCCGCGGAGATCGAGCGCATCCTCGCGCATCTACCGCCCGGTCGAGTCGTCGCCTCAACCAATTGCGGGATGGTGCCGTTGCCGCGTTCGGTGGCGGAGGCCAAGCTGTCTGCTCTGGGAGCGGGGACGGCGTTGGCTCGGTCTCGACTCTGAGCTCGAAACCTAATGCAATTTTCGGCGGAAACCGCCGCATATAGCATTAGGTTTCGTCTTGCACATCTCTTGCGCCCGTAGCTCAACGGATCAGAGCGTCTGACTTCGGATCAGAAGGTTGGGGGTTCGAGTCCCTCCGGGCGTGCCACTTCGCCGGCGAAAGATAGGTGCGCCGCAAACCCAACTTGGGGGCAAACCGCGATGCGGGAAAAGACACCGTTTCGTACGTTCCCAACCAGACCGGACAGACCGGTCAAGGAGGAGAACAATGCGCAAATCAACCCGGGCCACGCTGGTGGCTGTCGCCCTGGCGACACTCTTTGCAATACCTGGCCTGGTGGTCGCCTCGCATACAGGCTTTGTCGAGGTGTCGGGGACTAACCCCTTCCACGACGACATTGCATGGCTGTCTCAGACCGGGATCACCAAGGGCTGCGCGACGACCCAGTTCTGCCCCAACGACAACGTCACGAGGGGCCAGATGGCTGCGTTCTTGCACCGGTTCAGCCAACAGTCGAGCGGGTCGCCCACTGATCCGCTGCTGGCATCTGCCAACCTGGCCACCGCCGCCTATCAGGACGTCGAGGAGGCCGTGGCCGATGGCTACGTCAGCACCCTCGGTCCGGGCGAGGGCAGCCTCGGCTGCTTCGAAGACCCGACCAAGGGCGGGATGGGAGTCCATTACCTGAAGGCTTCTCTTCTCGACGCCACTCTTGACCCCCAGGCCCCAGAGGCGTTGGTGTACGAGATGGACAACGAAGGTGGGATCGCCGGCTTGGTCGGCCACGAGTACATCGTTCCGGTTGCAGCTTGGACGGGTAGCGAACCGCCGATGGTCTTTGGGCGCCATCTCCACCAGCACCCGGTGCTTCCGCTCTACGTAATGCACACCTGGATCTGGAAGGACAACCCCTCCGGTCTCTTCGAGGACTTCAACCCCAAGGTCCGGATGTGCCCCGACGGGGTGCCGGTTTTCGGGCAATAAGCAGTCAACACGGAGACCGCACGCCCGCTTCCCCTGGGGCGGGTGTGCGGTTCATCCTGACCGGTTGGCAGCGTGGCGCGTCAAAGCTCTGAAGGCTCGATGACGAGGCCGGTGCGGTCTGCGCCACGACGTAGCCGGGGGTCGGTCGTCAGGACCACCGCTCTTTCGATCCGAGCCAGGGCCAAGAACTCGGCGTCGTAGGTCTTGGCCCAGCCCAATTCGCTCGCCAGATCAAACGCCACCTGGTGTAGTCGAGCCGGGGACCTCCGACGAACCCCGAGCCGGGTGAATCCCCTCAGGGCGGCGCCGACTCCTCCAGCGTCGAGTTCGCGCCGCCACGACGCCTCATGAACGGCGGAGTAAACCTCCGACCAGAGCAAAGGGGGGCCAATCAGCTCGTGAGGCGAGATATCTTCTCTCGCTCGCGAGGACATGCTCGCCCTTAGGGCGGCCGACGAGTCGAGCACGATCAGCATTCAGGCTCAGTGCGATTCGCGTCCGTCGCGGACTAGCTGCTCCCACGGTGGCATCGAGCCGGTGTCGGCGTTCTGCCAGTGGTGGGGAAGCGCGAGTGGAGGGTCAGAGAGCATTGCGGCCAGGTCTTCGACCATGACCAAGTGCTGAGTTCCCACGCGCTGAGACTTCAGCTTTCCCTCTCTGATCCAGCGCCGGATCGTTTCGGGATTGCGACCCGCGTACCGGGCTGCCTGCGGTACGGTCATTGGCGACATAGTCGTATACTACAACATGCTTCGTCCCACCGAACGCGCCGCACGTGCTCCTCATGCTCATCACGGGCAGGCGGGCGAACCTCGGCTTCGGCTGGGCGGCCGTCCGCAAGGTGGTGCCGCAGTCATCTGGTCGTGGGAGCTGTCCTCTACGCAACCGGTGTGCCGGCCGGGCCGGAGGCTGCCCCACGGATCACCGCATTGCTTGGCGCCCTCACCATCCGGCTTGGGTTGGGCGGGAATCGGCATCCTCAACCTCGACTAGGGCAGTCGACTCGCCCCATTTTGTCATCGGCTGGTGCTTGTCGGAAACCCTGCGATAATTGACTATCCAGCGCCCGTAGCTCAGTTGGATAGAGCGTCTGACTACGGATCAGGAGGTTGGGGGTTCGAGTCCCTCCGGGCGTGCCACGGAAATCCCTTGCAGTAGCAGGGGATTCCGCTTGTCGAGGATCGCCTTCTGAAAGCTTGGTCCGTGTTTGGTCCGCATTTGGTCCGCGAGAGTTCGCGAGCCGAGCCATGTGCACCGTTCCGACGTCTCCAACCGAGGATCGTCCACTGGCCAGCAGGCGAGGCGCTGCGTCGGCGACGCGCTTCGGGTGAACCTTGCCAAGGATGCCAAGCGGCCTGGTCGCTCTCGATAAGATCGATGGTGGAGCCACTAGACGTACAAGGAAGCCTGATGGGATTGTGGATCGCTCTCACTGTGATCGGTGCGGTTATCTACTTCGGAACAAGCGCCCTTGCAGCCAGCAACTACTCGCGGACGGGCCGCGGACGAGCAGGAGCACCGCCTGAGCCCGGAACCGGTGACGTATCGCCGAGCGCCTCGGGGTTGGCACTCCTCGGGGGGCTCATTGCCGTCATCGGCATCATCGGTATTGTTATCAGCGCTCTCAGCTGACCGCCGCTGGCGTGCGAAGGAAGAACGTGGTGCCTACTCAGCGTGATCCAATTTCGGAGGGCTGGTTCCAGCGCGGTATTCCGATCGATACCGTTGGGCATGACTCGCAGAACTGCATCGTCTGTGACAAGACAACCCCGCACACGCAGTACAGAGCGATCGTTGGCGCTTATGCCGGCCTTGGGGCACCTGCACCTCTACGCATCTTCATGAAGCGGCAATCCACTCGGGGAAAGATCGGCCAGCGGTCTCTCTGGTCGATGTGTGAAGAGTGCGGAAGCTTGTTCCCGATCGATGAGGCAGCGCACGACGTTGCAATATCGCTTGGCCAAATGTTCGGCTTTCTCGACGAGAAGCCTGACTGAGACTCCATGGCATCCGCACCTTCCGAGGGGTTGGATGAGGATTCCACCCACCGGCTGTCAGGGGATATCAGGCTACCGGGGGACTCCTCGATTCGACCCTTGCTGTCCTTCCCCTTCCCAAGCCAGATGAACACGCCGAAGTTCACCAGAGGTATGAGTGAGAGCTAGAACATCAGGCCGGACCGCGGTCGTGTCTCGGCTTGGACGGGGAGTGGGGACCCCAGTCCCTATAGTCCTCGCAGATCCGTAGGTGGCCTAGGAGGTTCCGCGTGCCTCTGCTGAAGAAGGCTCAGGCGCAGCTCGCTCAACGACTGGTGCTGGCTGGGGCGCCCGGTGAGACGGCGTCGATCATCGCGGGCGCCTGCTACGACCAGCGACGACTGAGCCCGAGGTTCTATGGGGCACCGAAGGTCAGCGAATCGGACGCCCGTGCGTTGGTAGACCAGTGGCTTGCTGAGCATCCTCCCAAGACACCGGCTGAATATGTCGAGGCAAGTCACGATTCCGTGCAAGCCCTAATTGCCTCGATCTTTTGATCGCATCAGAGGCTGCTGTCAACACCGGTCGAGAAGTGACCCCGTCGCTCCGGGCCCCCCGTCAGGCAGTGTCGTCGTTTACCGGCCGAAGCAGGCGACAGTACGGTCGTCGAGGTCTGCGTAATAATCCGACCGGAGCGGGCACTGGGATTCGTAACTGACAACGGCGTGGATTTCGTCGTCGGCCTTAGACGGTGATCAGGAGAACGGCCGAAAGCTTGTCACCCGGTAGCTGTCCCCGGCAGTAGGCGACCCCCCATTCAGGGATCGGTTCGGTGATTGTGGTGACGCAATGCCCAGTAGTGGTCGTCGCCGATCGTGGGCGTCATGATCACTGCCCTAGGCTGATGCAAAAGACGCCCTCAAGAAACAGCCCTGTCGTCCAAGTAATCCATCGAGGGATCATGGCAGGCATCTTCCAATCAATGAGAATTGCTCGCATGATCCGCGACCTGACTGACGATCAGGTCAGGGCTGTCCTAGCGGCGTACGAGGAGATGGGCGGCGTCGCCTTCGGATCACTCGGAGCCGCCGTGTCGCCGAGGGAGGATCTCAAGATGCTTGTCGGCATGGCAAGCATGCAAGACCATGATCCGGAAGCCCTGCTTCGCATGCTCATAGCGAGAGCCCAGCGCACTGGCTTTACAACGTCGAGTCGGGAGTCTCTTCGCGACGCCCATGAAGCGCCTACCTCATCGCCAAGAGCGGAGGAGGCTCTGCCGGCTTCACGGTCAGCAGCAGAGCGGGGTCAGGTCAAGGCTTCTACAACGGTGCGAATGCGCCATGCCGCTGAGCACTACGGCCCGGAAGAACTGCTAGCCACACTCGACCAGGCCCCGAACCTGGTGCAATTCAGCGATATCGATGGGGCGATGCAGATTGCCATCGATGTCATTGTCAGGAGGATCTCCGACGGACGATCTGAAGAAGCGCGACGATATTGCGGCTCGACCGTGATTACGGGGTACATCGTCGGGAGAGCCATGCTCGGCACGGTGAGAGGGGCTCTCCACTACTCAAACCCACTGACTCAGGCCGACAACGTCGAGACACTCGTGAGGCTATCCACGAGCCAGGAGGCGGCACCCTACACCAACGAGATCGGCCCGACAGGTCAGCTCTTCATGGAATCTCAGATTGAGATGGCTGGCCGAGCCGGACCGCTGTCCTCCCTTGCCGAGGAGGACCGCAGCAACCTGGCCGGTGGGGCAGCCGCCATAGGCCTGGTCCTGGCAGTGGTGGAGCATGACTTGTTCGCTGCCTAGGATTCAAAGCGGCCGCGGCGATCGACCAACCGTACTCACCTTCATGAAGCCGCCACTATCTTTTTCATTTGTTTCAGGAAGGCTGCCCGGAGCCCTGAGTCCGGCGACTGGAGGTCCGCCAAATAGTCGTTGAACTCCTGTTTGATCGCATCGAAAAACTGGTTTCGATACAGGAGGTACCTGCCCTCGCCGAGAGCCTCGACGATCTTGCCGACCTGGCTGGTGCGCCAGATCGTCCACTTGCGAGTCTCAGCTTCGTGGAGGATTCCAGACCGGACTCCGGTGTAGAAGCGCGAAGCGACAGCCTCGGCAAACTCACCCCGGAATGCCGGCCGCGCGAGGAACCTCTCGAATTGTCGTTTCGTGTTTCTGCTCGAACCTTCCCTGAAGCTCTGTAGGGTCTCGACCAACAGGCAACAGAGTGCGGTGATCGCGAAGCCTGGCACAACCGGCGCGGTCGTATCTTGCGGCAGGCTGTCACAGTCACCTCGCTCCGAATGGTGTCTGGAGTCGGCCCGGCAGTCGGCATCGATCAGCGCCTGGATACTCGATAGATAGCGCTCATTGATTCGTCGGCGAAACACCTCGATCGCACAGTCCCAAGCGTCGGGGTCATCATTTGTCAGCTGCGGGAGAAGCGCTCTCCACTGATGCGTGGTGAATCCGCGACAGAGTTCTATCGGATCGTCAGGAGCAGTCATCTCTCGACTCGCTGTCGGCGAACAGTTCGGCAGGCAGTGCGGCGTCATTCCACCCACGATCGCGCATCGCTCGTCGCACGGGGGTGTCAATCTGCGAGGCAGCACGCGTCACGTACTCCCGGGCGGCATCCAACTCCGATCCTCGTAGGCCAGATAGATACCCGACTGCATCATCGATCGAGAATTGGTCGCCCCGTTTCGATAGCCAGTTGCTGGTGAGCCCGGTCCAAATGGCCGCATCGAGGCCGTCATGGGAATCGAGCCAGTCGCCGACTGTCTTTGTCACGATTGCATCCGCTGATGTCCGCACATGGCCAGATGGCTCCCGAGCATGGAAGTGGATGGCGTCGACACTGGTGCCCTCTCGCTCCGCGAGGTTGGATCTGGCATGGTCGAGTTTGTCAATCTTGCTCACGGCCCAATACGTCGTTCGGGTTTCCCCTTCCGGGAAGATCACAAGAGTAAGGCGTCCTCCGGCGGAGATCCGGGCGAACTCGAGCGGCAGCGCTGGACCGTCACCGTGCCATCGAGTGCGAAGATGGAGAATGCCGGGGTCCCAGACAAGTGATCCCCAGGCGATCACAGCGATGTTCACAGTGCCCCCATGGTGCTGGTTTCGTCAGCGACGAGAGAGTGCCGGCAACTCCATTACACCTGCTTGGCGTGAACGGAGACGCTGTTCCACGAGAGCCTGATGGCGTACCTCATCGAGAGCCATGGCCAGGGCCTCCATATCCGACGGAAAGAGATGGCCGTATCGGTCCATCGTCACTGAAATCGACGAGTGACCGAGGTGAGCCTGTACAGCTTTGGGGTGCGCCCCTTGTGCGATCAGAAGCGCAGCACAGGTGTGCCTGAGGTCGTGAACCCGAAGGCCCCCGGGAAGACCGGCCTCGGCGACCGCCCGGTACCAAACCTGACGGCGAAAGTTGGAGTTGCGGAGTGGCTGCCCGTTCGGGGAGGTGAAGACGAGTGCGTCCGGGTCATCATCGACCTCCCGAGCAAGATGCTCGGCGAGGAGATCACGTAGGAACGCCGGGATCACCACGGTGCGAGTTCGGTAGGTCTTGGTGGGACCGAAATGAAGTTGACCTCGAGCCTCGGATAGGGACTCTGCCACCTCAAGGCGGGAGCGGAGCAGGTGGCACCGCTTGCGACGCAAGGCTGCGGCCTCTCCCCACCGGAGGCCCCCGTAGGCGAGCAGATGTACCAGCGTCGAGTACGGCTCTCGGATCACGGACGCGAGGCGCTCGACCTCCTCTGCGGTGAGGAAAAGCATTTCCGTCTCGGGCTGGCGACGAGTCTTCACGCCGGCTGCCGGGTTGACCACCAAGTATCCGGTCTCCACCGCCAGCTGCATCATGCTGTTGAGGACCTGACGGGCTTGTCGCACACCGGAGGCGCCGAGACCGCGTCCCTGCAAGTCCGCAACCCACTCCTCCACCGCCATCCGGTCGACGTGGCGCAGCTCATGGCTTCCAAAGGCTGGGAGCACATGGGCGCGGAGGTTGGACTCGTATCCAGCCAGGGTCTTCGGCTTCAGATGGGACTTGGTGCGGAGCCAGCGGTCTGACCATTCGGCGATAGTGGTCTTGGAGAGGCGCGGGTCGGTCCACTCCCCTCGCAGCTTGTCCGCCTCGATGGTGACGGCGAAACGCTCGGCGTCCGCCTTCCGTGGGAAGCTCTTGGCTCGTTCCTTGCCCGACGGGTCTCGGTATCGGACTTGCCAAGGCCGGCGCCTTCCGGATCGATTCTGGATGTGTGCCACGCGTACCTCCTTCCTCCTCTGCGGCCAATCAAAGTCGATGGAGCCTTGTGATGCTCCGCTCGTCGACCTCGTGGTGCTGTAGCTGTTTGACGATCCAGTCCTCCACGTCACTCTGGCGGAATCGGAGGTGTCGGCCGACTCGGAACCCCGGAGGGCCTTGCCGACGGTAACGCCATGAGTAGATGGTCGCCACGGGAACGTCGAGGTATTCGGCGAGATCGTCGACGGTGAGCAATCGATCAAGGGCTTCCATGGCCCGATCTTGTGACCTAGGGGTTTCAACACGATGTCAGAATCGGATTCAGATCGGACGCAAGCCGATCATTGAGCCAGGCGTTGGCGGGCCCGGAAGCCTTTTTTCCTGGGGAACGGCCAAACCCATTAACCAGGGGTTTCGCGGGTCTTGCGACCGTTTTGACATCGCGATGACAGGGTTCCTGAAAGGGTTTTGCGACTCCGTTGAAACCGCGGCACGGTCTGCTGGACGGCTGTGAGCATGCGATGTGTCCCAAAGACGGCCGGAGTCGGCGCCGCCGCGAGCTCAACACGGGCAGGTAGACGCAGCTCGCTGCTCGAAGTCCCCGAATGGTCCTTCCACGAGCTGCCCACCTATGACCCGCAGATCATCGAGTCCACCGACGCATACCCAGGGTTGACCATTCGCGACCTTTGCCACTTTCGCGTCGCAAGTTCCCCCACCGGGACCAGTCTCCGCAACAGCCACCGCCTTTCGAGACACACGCATCTGCAACCAGTTGCTTCCGGGGGTGGGGGATGTTGAGTCTGGCCAAGGCGGTGAAGGACTATTACCTGCAGAAGCTGGGGGAGATCTCCCCTCGGGAGGATTACTACCTCCGAGGTGGTACCGCCACGGGCCGGTGGGTGGGATCCGGAGCGGCCGAGCTGGACCTCAACGGGACAGTCTCCGCTGAGGGTCTGGTCAGGTTGTTTGATGGGGAGCATCCGGGGACGGGGGAGCGGCTGGGCCGAGGGCTCCGGAAGAACGGGGTGGCGGCCTGGGATGTCACGTTCTCGGCGGACAAGTCGGTGTCCCTGCTCTGGGCGTTGGGGGATGAGCGGGTCCGCAAGGAGGTGACAGAGGCATTCGAGGTGGCCACCTTCCAAGCCCTCGGCTATCTGGAGTCGGTGGCCTCGGGCACCCGAGGCGCCATCAAGACCATGGTGGTAGACGAGCAGGGCCTGCGGAGGTGTCGGGTGATGTCCTGGCCGATCCAGTCGTCGGGGTATGTGGCAGCGGCGTTCACCGAGTACACCTCCCGGGCCGAGGACCCTCAGCTCCACACTCATGTGGTCATCGCCAACAAGGTGCGGGGCGAGGATGGGGTGTGGCGGACCATCGACGGAAGGCTTCTCTATCGTCATCACCTGGCCGCCGGCTACCTCCACGAGGCGGTGCTCCGTAAGGAGCTCACGGAGAGATTGGGGGTCCGTTGGCAGGTCGTGCACAAGGGGATGGCCGACATCGAAGGGTTCACCCGAGCCCAGATCGAAGCCTTCTCCCGGAGACGGGAGGAGTTGGAGGCATGGCGGAAGGAGCAGGGTCTGGCGGATACGCCCGCCGCCCGGCAGGTGGCAGTTGTAGCCACCCGGCAGGCGAAGCAGGATCACCTGCTCGACGAGCTTGAGGTGGAGTGGCGGCAGCGGGCGGCCGAAGTGGGGCTGACAGCCGAGCTGGTTGCCCGGATCGTCGACCGGAGCCGTCGAATCACCGTCCTCGATCCGGCTCCGCTGTTCGAGCGTTTGGCATCACCAGAGGGGCTGACCGCCAAGACGGCCACGTTCGGTCGATCCGAAGTGGTTAGGGAGATCGCCGCCCTCCTCCCTGAAGGAGGCAGTCGAGACCAGGTCGAGGCGCTCGCTGACCAGTTCCTAGAACATGAGCAGGTCGTGACTCCCTCACGCCATCGGGCCTTCGGGGTGATCGAGCATGGCCTGAAAGCCACCGCGTCGGAAAAGGAGCCGTCGGTAGCGCTGATGCAGCGTCGAGACGGAACCTCATTCCCGGGGGTAGCCGACGACCATCGCTATACGACCGCGGAGCTGCTCGCCACCGAGCAGCGGATCCTCGACCGGGCCCTCAGCCGGGAGCCGATCACCTGGCATGCACCCCGTCGACTTGTCGAAGCTGGGCTGCAACGTCGGCCGCAGCTGACGGCAGAGCAACGGGAGGTGGTCCGCCGCTTCGCGATCTCCGGAGCGGGCATCGACGTGGGTGTGGGTCCGGCTGGTTCCGGCAAGACCACGGTCATGGCCGTCCTCGCCGAGCTCGCAGCCATTACCGGAACTCCGATCCTGGGCACGGCTGTGGCCGCCCGCACTGCCGTCGGTCTCCAGGAGGCCACCGGGATCTCTTCTTCCAGTCTCACCGCCCTTCACCACCGGGCCACGAGAGATGGTGGCCTACCTCCCGGGGTGATCGTGGTGGTCGACGAGACCTCCATGGTTGGCACCCGCCAACTCGCAGCCCTCTCCGACCAAGTCACAGCAGCCGGTGGGAAGATGATCCTCATCGGTGATGACCATCAGCTACCCGCGATCGAAGCCGGAGGACTCTTCCATACCCTGGCCAGACGAATACCAGCCGTCGAGCTGCACCGAAACATCCGCCAACTGCAAGCCTGGGAGCGGACCGCCCTAGCCCAGCTGCGGAACGGATCGATGGCCGATGCCGTCGCCTCCTACCTCCAGCACCGCCGGATCGTCGTTGGCCACAGCCGAGACACAACCCTGGCTCGAGCCGTTCGGGAATGGTATGAGCACGTCGCCACCACAGGAGATCTCACCAGTGCCCTCCTTGTGGCACAAGGCAATGAGACGGTCAACCTCCTTAACGACCTCGCCCGCGACCACCTCGCGAACACCGGGCACCTCGACGGGCCGACCCTCCGAGTCGGCGGGCGTGAGTACCAGTGTGGGGATCGGGTGATCTGCCTACAGAACGATTCCCGACTCGGTGTCCTCAACGGCGATATCGCTACGGTGATCGACGTTGACTCGGACAAGCGTGCATTGACCGTCCGCCTCGATCGCGACCCTGAGGCCAGACGCCTGCCTAATTGGTACCTCGACGACGGCCAGGCCGACTATGGCTATGCCCTCACCGGCCACAAGGCCCAAGGAGTCACCGTCGACCACACTATCGCCATCGTCGGGGAGGGCGCCAGCCGGGAATGGGCCTACGTCGCCATGAGTCGCGGCCGCGAATCCAACACCGCCTACCTGGTATGCCGCGAGACAACCGAGCCCTGCGCTCACGTGTCCCATCCGCGCAGGCGCGATCCACTTGAGGTCACTTTGTCGGGTCTCCGTCGTGGGGAGCGCCGAGCTGCGGGGGTGGAACTCGGCATCGGGCTTTGACACGATCTATCCGTTAGGAGGTCCCGATGCATGTCCCACCGGGATGAGATCATCTCGGGTGCTGATCCGAGAGGAAACGAGTATGACCGACGATGAGCCCGAGGTGTGGGTCCTCCTGGTCGAACGTGGTCTCGATGCTGGAAGTGACCTGCAGCTCTTCTGGCGGGAGACTGATGCGGTCCGGGCAGCTTGGGAGTACCTCTCCAAATCGGGGCCGGATGCAAACCTCTCGACCGGAGAGCTGGACGAAGCGATTGAGGCGACGAACCAGACGCTCGGCGCCGAGGAGTACATCGTGCTTGCGTCCTTCCCGGTGATGGGCCACAGGTAGGGCCTCGAGCGTCTGAGCGATTCATCTGGCTCCTTCTAAGCCCAACGCTCTCGGCCTTCAGGTGAACGATCGGTCGAAAGGAGGCTATAACGCTAGGCGACCGATGACTGGCGGTGAGAGGCCGACGTGCACCGGTATCGTCGGCCGTACGCAGTGTTGGCGCTACAGAGGAACGATGACTGCCGACCTGGCTTCAATCCCGGACCAATACCTTGCCAACGGGAGGTACTCGGCGGCCCTGTCAGCGTTGAGTTCCGAGTTCAACGTGGCCGACTACTCGGTCCGACAGGCCCACCGGCGATGGCGAGCCAAGGGTTGGGCGTTCTCTCCGGCGCGAGGCCTGTACGTCTTCGTGCCGTCGGCGCATCGGTCGCGACGGGTGGTTCCGCCCCTCTGGTACATCGACCCGATGATGAGCCACGCACCAGGAAACCAATGCCAAGAGACGATCGAAGGCAAATCGCCGAACTGGCAAGCCCATTCTTCCTCGGCGACCTGATGTCGGTCTCATGAGGGTCGCAGTTCCAGGCCATTGTGGGAAGCGAAGTCCTCGAAGTCGTGTCGGTTGAATGTCAACAACGGGAGACCCCATGCCAGGCAGCAGGCCGCGATCCAGGAGTCGGCAACAGGACGCGGATGGCCGCGGCCGCGTGCCTCCGCGGTGATTCTCCCCCAGATTCGCCAAGTTGCCGGCGTCGACTCGAGCACAAGAACGCTTGCCAGCCAGTCGTCTAGCTTCCGGCGTCGTGGTGAACCCCAGTTCCGGATGTACGCCCAGCGATGCAGCTCCCCCGCCGTGATGAACGACACGGCCGGCACCGTGTCTGCCAGCGGTGATTCCAATGTGTCCGGAGCCTGCCTACGGAGAATGGCCGACGCCACGTCGGTGTCAAGGACCACGGCCCGCATCGGAGCGGTCAGGCGATGTCCGCTTTCCTGAGCTCACGGAGCCACTCCAGGAACGCCGCGTGCTCGTCATCGTCGAAAAGCGGCTCGGGAGGGTAGAGCTGATCGATCGACGCCAACGGCTCGATCGCCTGACGGCGCGCCAGCTCCTCGATCGTCACTTGGGGCTCGCTCGGCTCCTTATCGCGCTGTCGTGGTTGGACCATCGATCTCCTTGTCGCTCGTCGGTCATTGTGCCACGGTCAGAGTACGAGGGGACAGAGGTCGCCCCTTGGTTTGGTCCGCATTTGGTCCGCGGGAGGATCGGAAATGATGCGAGACGCCGCGAGCTACTGAGAGGCAAAAGCCCAGGTCACGGGCTACTTTTCCACGAATCCCCAGGTGCCCCAACCCCCCTGATTCTGACTACGGATCAGAAGGTTGGGGGTTCGAGTCCCTCCGGGCGTGCTGTCGAAATCCCTTGTACTAGCAGGGGATTTCACATGTCTCGTGCTCGTTGAAGGGTTCCCGCAGGGGTGACCCTTGGGAGCCATTCTCCTCGACGGACTTCGTCACTCAGAAGATCGCCAGCGGTTTAGACCCAGGTCAGTACGGCGGCGATGCGCGCGTTGTTCATTCGGTCCCTTATAGCGGCGGGCGCGATTTCAATCCGGTCGCAGAATTGCTTTCAAACCGGTGGCGCGACAGAGTTCCAGACCGGTTTCATGAGCCAAGCTGACCGCATCTGCCTGTCCGCTCAGCTCCGGGCGTCCGAGCCCAGGATATGCATTGTCGACGGTGCGAACATCCGCTCGGCCGAAGGTTCTCCTGATCACATCCTGATAGCGGATTCTGACGACAGGGATGAGCCGGGAAGGGCTGGCAAGCCTGCTGTGATGAAACCCCATGAAGAGGGCACAGACCGGGACGAACTGGGTTCGACTGAGACGAGGTTCTCTACGGACCAGAATGTGCGGGTTCGAGTCCCTCCGGGCGCGCTGGCAAGAGCCCTGGCAGATGGCCGTTTCTGTCGAGTCCGGCGTAATCTTCGCGTGTGGCCTACGATGAATCTCTCGCCGACCGGACCCGGGATCTGCTCGGCGATGAGCCGTCTGTGCGGGAGCACCGGATGTGCGGTGGATTTGTCCTTCCTCACGACGGCAACCTTGCTGTGGCGGCGAGCAGTTGGGGTGGCGTGCTGGTGCGCGTCGGGACCGAACTGGCCGAGGAGCTGGCAGCGACGCCGTTGGCGCGTCGCCCAAAGATGGGCTTACGCACGATGGCCGGCTGGTTGCATGTCGAGGCCGACGATGTCCGCAGCGACGATGACCTTCGCGCTTGGGTCGAGCGTGGCGCCTCGTTCGCCGCGACTCTGCCGCCCAAGAAGCGGACCTGAATCAACGGGCGCGGTGCGCCCAGCGCGCGGCGATTCGTTCCCGCCGAGCGGCGTGGCGGTTCTGCTCACAGCAAATCCACAGAGACCGGGCTGCACTGCCCCCTGCCGGGAAGCGTCACACCACTTCGATGCGCCCTGCGGTGCCGTCGACGACCACTATTTGCCCGTTGCTCAATACCTGAGTGGCGGCTCTGGTGCCGAGCACTGCGGGGATCCCGAACTCGCGGGCGAGGATGGCGGCGTGGGAGAGGATTCCGCCGGTGTCGGCAATGACGGCGCCGATGCGGGGGAACAGGACGGCCCAGGCCGGATTGGCCACCGGGCAGACCAGCACATCGCCTGTCTGCACCGAGGCGAAGTCGGGAGTGCCTCGGACCACTCGTGCCGGACCTCGATAGCGTCCGCCGGAGGCTCCGACCCCGGTCAGCCCGTCGCCGCTGGCCGGAGGTGCGATGTCCTGTTCGATCTCCCACATGAGCCCTTGGTTGATCTCCCGAACTTCTTGGGGCAGACCTCTTAGATCGGGTGGGTCGGATGGGGGCGGACCCAGATAGGCCGGATATGGGTTTCGCTGGGCCCAGACCCGCTCTCGGCGGCGTCGAAGCACGATGGTCCTGAAGTCCTCTCCCTCCAGGAGACACCTCTTGACCTCCTCCACCATGAGGAACACCACATGCTCGGCGACGTCGAGCAGACCACTTCGTTCCAAGCGAGCACCGATCTCGAGGGCTGCAAGCCGAACCAGGCCAATGGGTATATCGGCCGTCCACAACACGTTCTCGTCCCTTATTGGGTAAGCAATCTCGAGTTGCCCAAGCAACTCTTCATACCGAGCGGCCTTGTCGGGTGGAAGTGTGGTTGCCAACTGGCGGAGCGCGCCCTCGCCAGGCGTGTTCTGCATACGCTCAGGGTCCCGGATCAGTGAGGCAAGGGTATCAGCGATGACTTCGGGGCTCTCGCCCAGAGTGGGCTCGATCACATCTATCGCTGGCACCCGGGCCCCGAACTCTGCCAGGAACGCGTCGAGCGCCGCCGCCACCTCATGGTCTTGTCGTAGCTTGTCGAGGGGGCGCTTTGCTTGGTGAAACGAGGCCGCTTCGGGTTTGCTCCGTATCAGCTCGGCCAAGGCCGCGAGTCGTTCTGCCGGCTCACGGGAGGGGCGGGAGAGACCGGACATCCGTCGCGCCGTCTCATCAGCTGTCCATCCGAGTTCTTCTTCGCAGAAGCGAACGAACCTGTAGACGGCGAGAATGTGGGGCACAAAAAGCCGGAAATGGATCACGGTGCCACGTCGCCCGAGATCCAACCGCTCATCGAGCTCGACCACCAGATCGTCGTCGGTAAGTTCTGACAGGTCAACCGATCGCCGTCTGGTGATCTCCTGGCGTAGTGCCGGTTTCCATTCCTCCCTCCAACGGAGCAGATGGACATCGGCTAGTCGGGTCTTGGCTGCCTGCCGTGCGGCTCTTATCCGGGCGCGGATCGGCGGGACGATGCGGGCCAGGATCGCCAACAGCCACCAGGGTGGAGGTTTTGAGCCGCCCCCCTTCCCACCGAGGGGAACCACTTGAGAGTAGATCCGCCATCCGACGTGTCGAGCTCGGACCCCCTCGACTAGGGCACCGAACTCGCCGAATGCTTCAGGGAAGGCATGCTCCACCCATTCTCCGATGATGAGTCCCAGGGGTGAGATCGGCTCCGGATAATGTCCACCGTCGAGCATCCATGTGGAGTCGTCGGGGGGTGTCAGGTCGGGTTGAAGAGGCTCGAGCTCGGGAAGAGTGGTGATCGGTCTCGCCTGGAGGACATGGATCCGATCATCTGTCCATGCCCATTCGACATCCTGGGGGCGTCCCAGCAGGATCTCGATGCTTGAGGCGAGGAGGGCTATCTCTTCTGCCTTCTCTTCTGAGAGCAGGACTGGTCCCGTTGAGACTCTGCGAGCCCTCCCCTCTCGGACCTCCCATCTCTCCGGGTCGACCTCACCCCCCACCAGGGCGTCTCCCAACCCGGCCACTGCCTCGACGATGCTCACCGATCGCTCCCCCGACACAGGATCGGCGGTGAAAACCACCCCGGCGTAGTCGGCCGGGATCATCGGCTGCAGCAAAACTGCCATCGCGCTCGACCCTGGATCTTGCTCATAGGCAAGATCTTGATCACCTGAGCGGTAGCAACGAAGAATCGCTTCAGGTAGATCAGACGCGGTGACGTTGAGGAACGTCTCGAACTGGCCTGCATACGAGGCCTCGTCGCTGTCTTCGGCGGTGCTCGATGACCGCACCGCCCAAGGTCCCGGCCCGAGCAGATCCGGGAGGCCACCGAGCGCGGCTCGGATCGTCGGCGTCAAAGGATCGTCGGTGTCCCCAAAAGCTTCAACAGGTATCACCAAACCTGGAGGCACGTCGTGTCCGGCCCTTCGCAACCTTGCCAGGGTGGCCGCCTTGTTTCCACTCCGTTCGGGATCCTCACATGCCGGGTCATCCAACGAGAGCACATCTGCGATGGTGTGGTCGATCATCCGCTTCCTTTTCTGGCGGCCCCGCGGTCGGGGCGGGCGGTCGGCTCCACGATATGTCTCGCCGTGGTCTGAACTGCTTCGGTGGCGGCCGCGTGAAAGACGATGTCAGCACTCGTCGCTGCCAGAACAACGCTGAGAAGAAAGCGTGTGGTAGCGGCCATACCGCCACGACGATCAAGCGGAGTGGTCATGTGGTACCTCGAGCCTGTGGCTTGTGGGCAGTGATCAAGGTGACATGAGGACTCACTGAGAGGTCGGCCCGACTCACGCCTTGTAGGCCGCTTGCTTGGAGCCAGGTGACGTAGGTGGAGAACGGGTACACCGATCCCGTGGCAGTCCGCGTGGTGAGATTGAGCGCATAGAGCAGAACCGACCGGGGGCCGTCGAACCGGTCGTTGGGCAGAGGTTCCATGATCGCCAATATTCCCCCCGGGGCGAGGGCACGGCTCACCTTTCCCAGCAGGCGGCGGTTGGCGTCCTCGCCGAAGAGGTGGCAAATCCCTCCGGCGATCACAAGGTCGTATCGCTCCTCCCCGAGGTCGACTTCGAAAAAGTCGCCGGCCTGGTATTGGAAGCTATGGCCGAGACCGGCCTCTTCCACCACCGCCCTGGTCACCGGGATCACCTCGGGCAGGTCGACGGCGACAACCGGGATCGTTTCGTCGCGCTGGACGATGGCGACGCTCCAGGGTACGGCACCGGCGCCAAGGTCCAACACTCGCAGTCCGGGTCGGACTAGAAGGTCGGCTGCCACCGAGGCCGCCTCGCGGAAGCCGGAGGCAAGGAACCGGACCATTTCTGGGTAGAGACTCGCTGAGCCGGCGGCGGTGTCGGCGACCGTCCGTGGCGGTATGCCTCTCAGCACGTCGAGGAGACCCCCATCGGGGAGGAGGTGAGGTGTCAGGGTGCTGAGGCCGGGCACCGCCGCGGTAAACCGGGTTCCCTCCTCAGTCTTCGCTAGACCCAGGCCGGCAAGCGATTTCAGGAGTAGCCGCCCCTGATGGTGGCTCATCCCATGGGTGGCAGCGAGATCGCTGGCGGTGACCCATCCGGAGTCGAGCTGGCCCAGCACGCCGAGCTGGGTCGCCGCCGCCACGGTTTCCACTGCCCAGGCAGCCTCGCTGACGAACCCGAAACCTTCGGCGGTTAGCTGGGTGGCCGGACTCATGGCGCCTCAGCCAATCTCTTCTAATTCCGACGGAAGGATGACAAGGTCAGTAGTTGAGCAGCTCCCATGACAACCGCCGTACCCAGGTAGTAGCGACCCTCGTCTGGGGCTTGGAGAGTCGTCAGTGCATATATGGCGACCATTACCCAGGTGACCCACCAGGCCCATCGCTCACCACGCCGGTAGGCGGTGAGCAATACGGCCAGTGCGTAGATGTTGATCGCCGCAAGGCTGAAGAACACAAACACCTCGGTAGCTCCCTCGGCGAAGCCGGCCAGCGACACGTGGCTCACGATGCTGAGCCCGGTGATCCCCACCAGGAACCACCATCCGATCTTGTAGCCAAGCGACTGGGTCCGACCCGCTGCATGCATCGCTTCTGCTGTTTCCGTCATCTCTGCCCTTTCCCTTCGTGATTGCGTCTCTCTTCTCGGTGACGCCTATGCGTTGACGCCGATCGTCGCCACCATGCCGGCTTCCCGATGGCCGGGAACACTGCAGTAAATCTGGAGACTGCCGGGTCCAGTTGGTTGGATCGCAATCGCCGTGGTCGAGTTCGCTGGTAGGTCAACATGGATATCGAGGCTGTCGATATCGAAGGTGTGTGCTATGTCGTCCTTGTTGGTGACGAACAGCCCGAGTACCTCGCCATCGCCTGTGTGGAGGCCGGTCTCGACGAACCTGGTCCTCTCGGCGGTTAGCACCCCGGTCACCGTTGGTGACTCGGCGATCGCCACCCCGCCGGCCGATGCCAGACCGGCCAGGATCGACGTCACCGCGGCACCCACGACCACGCCTATGACCGTCGTCGACACCCATCCGGCACGACCGGAGCCTGTCCAGGCCGGCCGGCCGCGGCGCACCTCACGGAAGGCGACGATGCCGCCGATGATGGTGGCGAGCCCTCCCGCGACCGCCCCAAGGGTGACGAGGAACTGTGGGGTGATGACAGGGCGGGTGACGTCGTGGGCGATGAAGGGTGCGTTGAAGGCGAGCATCAGCGTGGCGGGTAGGGCGGCCACCAGCCAGAACCAGCGGCGACGGAGCGCCCCCGACCAGAGTACTGAGAGGACTCCGATCAGGGCGAAAATGGCGATGGAGGCAATGAAGGGGGGGATAGGCGGCGCACCGGGATCGCCAGCGAGGGGCAGGGCCAAGGTGACGACGAAATAGACCATGGTCGCCGACATGACCCCATTCCCGACCCCGAAAAGGGTCATGGCGAAGGTGCGTCCGAGTGGCGGATGACCGGTCTGAACCGTCACATCCTCCTCACCTCTGATAAGGGTCATGTTCTTCTCCTCCTTCTAATGCCGCGCCGTGGCGCGATTACGCCGGGCGGCTTCCTTGATGATTTGTCTGGCCGTGGTCTCAACTGCCTCGGCGGCCGCCGAGGGTGAAAGACCGAAGCCGCGCCGAAAGTTGATGTAGGTCATCGAAGAGCCGACTTGGCGGAGAACCGCGAACGTCTGCCGGGCCTCATCCTCGGGCGGATTGGGAAACTCATTGCGAAAGACCTCCCAGAGCCGGGTGTAGCGGTCGTGCATGCGTCCGTCGTCCTGTCCCGTCTCATCGGAGGCGATGACAGCGCTGACCACAGCCCTGAAGATGTCAAGGTGGGATTCGACCAGAGCCAGCTGATCGGGGAGCGCATCTACCCAAGCCTGTATTGAGTCCGGGTCGAGAAAAGCGGAAGGCTCCGCGAGACCAGGGATGACTCGACCGGCGGCTTCGCTCATCAAGATGTGGCGGCCGGGGAAGTAGCGGTAGACGGTCCGGTGAGTCACCCCGGCCCGGTCGGCCACCTTCTGCATGGAGAAGTCGGCGCCGCTCCGCTCTCGGAGGAGCTCGGCTGCCGCAACGAGGATGACCTGTCTGGTGGCTTCTGTATGACGGCTCAGTGAGCCAGCGTCATGATATGTCATGCATGTCACCCTATGACGATCAGCAGGAAAGTGGTGGTAGACGGATGGGTGAGATACCCCGGCCCGAGCCCTTGGCAGATTGGCCGCGGCCTTGAGAGGGATCTGCCTCGTGATCCTGAGACAACGTCTCAATGGGCGCTGTGTGTCATAATATGGCATCCTTGTCATAGTATGACTAATCGTCGAGATTGTCAATGCCCCTGTGCGGAGGGAGGCCAGGGCTACGAGGCTGAATTTGAAGAGACAACTGGGGAGCCGGAAGATCTACCCGGCCGACTGTCGGTCGAATACTCGATCAGGCCCGGCCTGACCAAGCGTTCGGCGACGCCGGTCGGGAGTAGACGACTGATGATCACATCCCGATCACGGATCCCTGACAATGGGGCAATCTGCCGGGACGGGTCGCAAGCCTGATATGACGAACCGCTATGCAACCGGCGCAAAACGGAATGCCACAATCGCGGCCTCAGTTCTGGGTTCCGATTGTCGAGCATCACAGCAGCTCGATGAAAGCCTCCACCGCCAGATCCGGCTGGCGCAGAATCGAGCGAAGCGTGCCTCGCGCCAACTCGCGATACATCGGGACGATCACCGTCCTCCGTGCCTCGTTCCGCAGCTTCAGATGGCTACCGAGTCGGCACTCGCCGAAACCGGCCTTGGCCAGTGCGCGCACTACGTTGCTGCTGGAGACGACGGGGAGGCTTGGGCTCCCGCCGGGATGTCGATCAGCCGCGATGATCGGGGTATCCTCGAATTAGAGCTCGAGGGCCTCTCGAGGATTCTTCAGTGCGTTCTCGACGCTCTCGCCCTGGCTTGTGACTTCGACCTCAAGGCAGCGGGCAACGTACCAGGGTGGCTCTTGAACGACGGCGGCGGTGAGTCGCATTACTAAAAGCGTACGACCAATCGCCCGGGACCGGTGATCCTCAGTCGGACGCGGGAGCCAAGTTGGGAGCCATTCGCTGTGGATTCACACGGACGACCGTGGACACGGGTGGACTTGAAAGATGCGTCCCTCCAGGCCGCACGAACTCTCGTGGACATCCGTGGACACCGCTTGGAGATCTACGGATCAGGAGGTTGGGGGTTCGAGTCCCTCCGGGCGTGCCTCTGACGAAACCCAATGCTATTGGTGGCGGTTTCGCATAACTCAGCCCGCAGATTCTCGGCAGCTAAGAAGATCCCTCGTATGGCCGGCGGATCGGATCGAATGGAAGGATGACTTGCCTCAATTAGCGACGTTGACCCGCGGGGGCCATACTGCCATTCCGATCACTTGTTACAACCATCGCCATCCGACAGGGTCTAGCGACGAATAGTCACGAACATCTCTTCGTCATGTAGGGCGGCAACGCTTGTCACTCGGCTAGTAGCGACTGAATATCTTTCTTGAGCGGCGGGAGATCGCGTTGGATCGTGTCCCAAATGATACCGAGGTCGATCCTCCAATACTCATGTACAAGGATGTTCCGTTGGCCCTTTGGTAGGCGAGGAGGCAACGATGGGAGCCGCCGGTGGTTGGGCTCGCTCAGGGCGCCGAGTGCCTCTCCGATGACGGTTAGGCAGCGGAAGACAGCATCTCGCGTCTTCTCGTCATCGAGGGATTCTGGGCCTTTCTCGCAATAGCGGCCAATGCGGTCGACAGCATCGAGCACATGATCCAGGCGTCGCTTGTCTGCCGTGTTCAAAGTGACAAGGCATCGGTGAGGATCTCGTCTCGGGTGTCACCCTCCAATCCCGAGCTAGTCACAATGTCGATGGGCACATCGAGCAAATCCTCAAGCTCGGCGCGCATCGCTGCCAGGTCGAAAAGAGTCCGACCGGGCTCAAGATCTATAAGGATGTCGGCGTCGCTCAGGTGATTCGCCTCCCCTCTAGCGGCGGACCCAAAAAGACGAGGGTTGGAACCGCCATGAGATCTCACCACCTCCTTGATCGCCCCCCGATGTCGGAGGACACGATTCAGCAAGGTTTGTGCGCCAGCGTCCGGCATACCAGCCTCGATGTAGCGCTCCAGAGCAGCCTGAACGATGGCAGTTAAAGACGGACGCGCCGGCTGGGTCCCTCGGAACCGCTCGAGCTTTTGCTCGAGGTCGTCGGGAAGAGTGACGGTTGCGCGACGCACGACCAAAGCGTATCACCAAATGGTGAAATTGGTGATACACCAAGGACTGAAGTGACTTCAAATCAGGAGGTGGGGTTCTAGTCCCTCCAAGCGTGCTGCATTGAGCCTGATCCACACCGCATGATCGGCTAACGATCATTGAAGTCCCGCCGGGGTGACGCGGTCGGTCACGCCAATCGCTTGGGACTCACTCAAAGGTTTCCTCAAGAGCCTTCAAAGGGAGCCGCGACATACAGGTCGAATCCCAAATGGGGAGTCGTAGAAGCGACTTCGCCACTGACGAAAGGAAGCGACCGTGAAACAGTCTCGGACGCGATGGACGTTCGTAACGGCAGCCGCCGCGGACCACATGGCTAGAAAAGATCGACAAGCACGGCGAGGGTGGATGGCAGTCCTCATCCTCGCGGCCCTGCTGGGAACGATGGTGCCCGCTGTCCAGTCGGCAGGCGCGGCGGTCGAAGCGACGCCGGCAGACATGGTGATCGAATGGAACGCCAACGCCCAGGCGGCGATCATCGGCACCGCCGGACAGGGCCCGACCGTGGCCTATCTCCACCTCGCGATGGTCCAAGGCGCCGTGTATGACGCGGTCAACGCCATCGAAGGCGGCTACGAGCCCTACCTAGGTGCCCCGCCCATCTCCGGGTCGGCAGACTCGTCACCCGCCGCCGCCACGGCCGCTCATCACGTACTCGTCGCGCTCTTCCCCGCTCAACAGGCGACCCTGGACGCCCAGCTGGCCACCTCGCTTGCAGGAATCCCTGATGGAGCCGCCAAGAACGGAGGCATCGGAGTCGGCGCGGCGACCGCGGCGGCGATGGTCGCCAACCGAACCAACGACGGGCGCTTCGTCGGCTTCACTCCGCTGGAAGGCTTCGATCCGGGTGAGTGGCGACGCACGCCACCCGCCTTCGTCTTCGAGCCCGCTCCGTGGGTCGGGAACGTGCGCCCGTTCATCATTCCGAACGCGGCCGCGCTTCGATCGGACGGACCAAACGCGCTCACCGGTCCCGAGTACGCGGAGGACTTCAATGAGGTGAAGGAGTTGGGATCGCTCACCAGCCCGACCCGCACCGCCGACCAGACCGACGCGGCGCTCTTTTGGCAGGCCAACGGCGCGGTTCTGTTCAACTCGATCTTCCGCCAGGTCGCCGACACCCAGGACCTCGACATTGCCGAGGCGGCCCGGATGTTCGCCATGGCCAACCTCGCCGGGGCCGACGGCGCCATCGCCTGTTGGAACGACAAGTACTACTGGAACTTTTGGCGACCGTTGACCGCCATCCACGAGGCCGACACGGATGGGAACCCGGCCACAGTGGCCGACACCACTTGGACGCCGCTGTTCGCCACGCCGCCGTTCCCCGAGCATCCCTCGGGACACACCTGCATCAGCGGGGCGGTGGTGGAGACGCTGCAGAATTTCTTCGGCACTGACAAGGTCGCTTTCAGCACGTTTAGCACCTTCTCGGGGACAACGAGGAGCTTCGAGCGGTTCTCCCACGCCATCAAGGAGATCATCGACGCCCGCGTCTGGGCCGGCATCCACTTCCGCACCGCCGACGTGCAGGGCCACGTCATAGGGAAGAAGATCGCTCACTGGCTCGACAAGCACCACTTCCAGTCCACAGATTGAGGAAAGGAACCTGATGAAGCAGCCAACAACCTTGGCCCGATGGTCAATTATCACCACGGCCGTCCTGGTCGTTCTCGCCGCCTGCGCGCCTGCGGCGACCACAACCACTCAAGGGACCGTTCCCGCGGCCGCCTCGACGACCGCCGCCACGGCTGTTTCTCCGTCGAAGGAGGCAGCGGTCGAAATCGCCAACCTCTTTGTCGCCGCCTACGCAGCTAATGACGCGGACAGCATGGCGACCTACTTGACCTCTGAGGTCCCGAGGGAGTTTGGTGGAAGTTTGGAAGGCTTGCGCCTCGAGGTCAGTTTCAACCAAGCGCAGGGCTTCAAGCACATGTTCGACTCATGCATGGTCCAAGAGACTTCGCCATCTGGAACGACCGTGCGCTGCCCGTACGACTACCACGGAATCAGGTCAGATGAGATGGGACTTGGGCCGTACACCGGCAGTTGGTACGACCTAGTGGTTCTGGACGGCAGAATCGTTTCGGCTGCAGATCAGATCGTCTTTTTGGAGAACGGGTTCGATCAGCAGGTATGGGCCCCCTTCGCCGATTGGGTGGCCGAGGCCCATCCGGACGACGTGGCGATCATGTACACACCGGGTCAAACCAACTTCCGCCTCACCGAGGCATCGATCGCCCTCTGGGAACAGCGCAGCCGTGAATACGTCGCGGTCGTAAACGGCTCGGCAGATTGATCCGACTTGGAGACGGATCAGGAACAGTTGGCCGGGTCGATGCGGTAGCGATGGCACTCCTCTGCGGTGAGGTCTCTGGTCACCCTGGTCTTTGCCAACTCGACCAACCGGTCGTTGTTGAAGAGGAACCGCACGACCCGGCCATCCTTTCCCCACTCCCTCCCTGCAGGCTCTACGGTCCAGTCCACATAAAGAACGTCGCCTTCGGGGGTGAATACGACCGGTGGAGAACTTCGGGAAACTCGGGCCAGTTCCCGACGCAACTCCCCCGTGTGTATGTCCCAGAGCCGAAGGTGGGGATCGTGCGCCGAGGTGGCCAGGATTCCATCGGGCCCAAGAGCTATCTCCGCAACTCCACCGCTCCCCACTTCTCCATACATCACCACAGCCTCCTCGACCGTGGCGCCCTCGACTAGTGCCTTGATGTCGAACACCGAGGCGTCGCTGTGCTGACCGCCCACCGCCAGGTACCGCCCGCTGGGGTCGAATGCCAAGGAAAGCGGCTCCTGTCCCTCGATGTCGAGGCGCGCCACCAGGGTTCCGGTAGTCATGTCGTGCAGCTCCACCGTCTCGAAGTTCACCGCGTCCCAGCTGCGTATCGCCAGGTAACGGTCGGGTTCGAGCACCCCTGCAGGATTGAACAGCGCCCTCAACAGGGCGCGGTTCTCTAGGTCGAGCAGCACCTCTCCCGTGATCGTGTCGACCACCCGGCTGCGGTGGTCAATCTCACTCGGGGTTTTCGCGGATGGGCACCGGAAACCTCTGACGAAGAGATCCACTCCGTCAAGTACCAGCATTGACCCGTCGCTGCTGAACGCCTTGGGCCATACGCAGGGCGGTACCTGGTGGAGCGTGTCTCCGGTGATGAGATCCCGGACCCAAACGTTGATGATGTCACCACCCGCGCTCGGGATGAAGCCAGGCTGCGCCATCGCCACCAGCCGCCAGTCTGGGCTCACCGGTGCCTGCAGAAACCAGTCGGTATACCCGTCGATCGAGCCCAGGCGTGCTCCGGTCGAAGAGTCGTAGCGAGTGAGCGATACGTCGTTTGCAATCGCCACCTCGCTGCCGTCGGGTGAGACCACGGGCGCGCCTCCCGCATCGAATGGGATCACCCCGGCGCCGGCCGGACCGCCGGCCGCAATGTCCCAAACCAGAGTCTCACCATCGGCGGTGCTGTATAGGCGGTCGCGGCTGGGATCGAAGGCGACGTCCTCAATAGCCCCGGTGTGCCCGGCGAGGGTCATCACCTGAGACCCATCGGTGAGGTCGAAGATGGTTACCACGGCGTCGAACCCTCCT
>JBOGEX010000040.1:0-28245 GCA_050741915.1 Acidimicrobiia bacterium | reverse complement strand
GCCTGCATGAGCTCAAGGTTGTAGTCGCTGAACGTGGTGTCGAACGGCAGCGCCATCACGTCGCCGCCGGGGCCGGACGCGTAGCCGTCCAGTGAGATCAGATTGCTCACGATCAGCTTGCGCATCGTCACTCCCGATTTTGTCCTGCGCTGTCGGAACCGGCGCTTTCTCTCGTCTCATTCTGTCATGAGTCATCCTCGTTCCCGGGACTCAGTGACGGCCAGGCTATGGGCGTACAGAACAACACCACGACACCGCTCGGGTGCACGAGCAGATCCGGAAGTTCGGACCCGCACCCGAGGCGCCGTTTATAGAGCTGTCTCACATATGGGTGATATCGCAACCGACCACGCAATGTCTTACTTTTCGCTGACTTGATACCCATCGGGCTGCCCGTAGGCGGGGGCGAAGAGCCATGATCCCTACAGCCATCCTTCTTGGACTGATCGGGGGACTCATCCCTCGGTACCGCTGGTGGTCGATCCCGGTAATCGGAATCATCTGGTCGATCATCCTGACAACTGCGGGCGATCCCACTGCCTCCATTGCACAAATCTGGATCGGCGGCTTCTTCGTCGGAGCGGTGAACGGCGCTTTCGGCGTGGCGTTCACCTGGCTTGTCTGGAAGCTCATTCTGTTCGTGTCAAGCCTGGTCCGCGGGTCCGGCTCTCGCAATCAGGTCCGACCGACGCATAACGCGCGCCCGCCAAACACCAAATCGGCCATAACACCCGATACAGAACCGGCAGTTCTGAACCGCACGCGACGTGCCGTTACAGCGCACTTCCGAGAGTGTTCGTTATCCGCCCAGAGTCGTGGTTCTGGGTCATTAGGAAATGGCGATAGAGCCTTCTATCCCGGTGATGACCGATGAGCTATCGATTACATCGAGCCGGTAGGTGAACCACGTGCCACAGGTGCCGCCACACCACAGAGATACCGGAACCAATCCGGTGTCGTCTTGAACCACGGGTTCGCCCACACCGAGTTTCACTGCTCCCTCGACGGTCGGCACCAGGTCACTGGTCTGCCAATCGTCAGGATCCTCGATCCATCGGACAGGCCCATATTCAGCCAGAGCCTCCTCTATGGCAGCTCGCTCTGGCTCAGTGAGATCTCGTGTCGATCTCGGTGCTGAAGCCGTAGGGTCGCCCGCTGCGGGGTCGATCTTGTTCTGGATCAGATACTCAGTGAAGGGTGGTGGTCCCTCACCAAACGTGTGGTCCTCTGTGATCAGCTCGACAAGGGCCGCCGCCATCATCTCTGGAGTCTCGCCGGACTCACCACCGTTTCCAGACTGGGCAGGAGTGCATGCGCCCAGAAGCAGGGCAACGATGAGGAGAGCTGTCCGGAACCTCACGACCTTGAGACGCTCGACCATTGCGATCAGTTTCCCAGGACGCGGTCTCAGTCGATAAGCCACGCCGTAAGTGCCGGCACCGGGGAGACGAGCACGAGAGTGTTATCGAGGGGGATCAGTTGATCTGGGTGGCATGAAATCGGATTCCGCCCGGCGCTGCTGTGCGCCGATACGAATCCATACTGCCCAGGCGGCTAGTCCGCCGAGAACTACCCCAGCGATCACCCCAGGGGTCCTACTCGGTTGGAACCCATCGGGGCCGGTGTACTCGATCCCGATCAAGCTCCGACACACCGTCGGCGCTTCCTCTGCGACACCAGTCACTACATCGAATGTCGCCACCTGTGAGCACCCCCATGGCCCTACCGCGGCGTACCCAATCAAGGATCCGACCACCAGAGCCATCCCCGACCACCAGACTCGTGGCTTGGAGCGGAAAGGGCTCAGAACGATCATCGCAGCTGCCACCAGCAAGAAGCCCAGGCCAATGGTGAACATCGATAGGAAGCCGAGGACGAGCAGGGACACGACGATGACCCAATATGCGACTCCCAGGGTCAGATCCGAGGACGACGACCGAGACATATCAGAAGCCACAAGCTACTCGAGGTCCACCGCAGGAAGTGCCGATCTGGTCCGCTTCCAGATATGGGCGGAACCGTCCGAATATTTGTTGATCGGCGCTAGCTGTCCCGGCCGGGTTCGTATGTGACGCTCTCTGCGATGCGAAGCAGTCTCTCGGTATCCAGTGAGTCGCTGAGGACATCGATTCGACTGTCGTTCCCGACATCCTCGGTGACCCGGATCTGGTTGCCTTCGTTGTAGACAGTGAACTCACGGTCGCCACGTCTTACCACCTCTCCCGATCCTGGGTGAGGCGGAGGTGCGATCTGGATGCCTATTGAAAGCTGTTCCGACTCGTCCTCAGTCTGAAACGTGTGGAAGGTCGCGGCCTCGTGGCCTTCGTTCCATACCCAGCTGAAGCCCTCTGGGATGCACGCGATGGTCAGACCGCTCGCCCACTCGTCTGGTGGTTCAGGCGAGGTGAAGGTGCCGTCCGGTTCTTGGCCGTTTGACGAACAGGACGAGATGACCCATAGGACGACCACTGTGGCTATCCCACGCGCGATTCGATTCACGAGACTTAGACGTCTCCAGCAATGGGGAAGTTTCCGGTGGTCCGAGTCCAGGCTCTGGCCGAATCGAGCCGAGCAGGAGGTGCCGATCTCGGACGGTGAGGGATATGGGTGATATCGCGGCAGATCGATCGTTCGGTACTGTCAGGGTTGAAGTGCGATATTGCGCATATCTCGTGATATGGACCGGCTCCTCACCCCACGACCATCACTACGTAGGAGAGCTCAGCGTCTCCATACCGGGCGGTCAACTCCCAGCAGCCAGCCGCTGGAATCTCGATCCCCACCATCATGAACGAGCCGATGTCCTCTCGGAACGAGTAGTTTCCAGGCGACCCGGCCTCGGCCTCGAAGGACGCCGATCCGTCGAGTTGTCGTCCGGTGACGATTATCGGTGGCAATGTTCGAGAGGCGCCGTCCGACCACCAGATCCTCTTATCTCCGAACATTCCATCATCGACCGGAAGTCCCGACCAGACCTCACCCTCGGGATCGAGCATGGTCCACAGCGCCGAGGTTCCGTACCAGACAGCCTGGTAAAGGGCGGGTGGTTCCGGTGGATACGGCTCGGGGGGAATCAGCCCTGGCTGCGGTGGGATCGTCAGCGGACAAGCTTCGCCAGAATCTACCGGCGCGGTGGACGTCGCCTGTAACGGGGTCGTCGGAGAGGGCAACGGCTGGCCAGTCGCCACGGCACCTGCTCCACAGGCAATGGCAAGAAGAGCAAAGACAGAGAGGATGTGAAGCGATTTGACCATCGAGCCTGCCTTTGGTTGCTCCGCATCTATACACCGCAGATGCCCGTCAGGTTCCAAAATGACGTCGAATCGCGGTCGCAGTCGGGAGACCCGGTTGCAGTCTCCTATATAGGCCCACCCCTCTGCGCCGTTCTCGAGCACATCCCCAGAAGCGCCTTCCGCGCCAGGATCAAGTTATCGGCGCTACCTTCTTGGAAGGTGTTGTCGAGAGCGCGGTGACCAGGATTCCTCTATTTGGCTGCGTGGTGGCGGTGCGCTGCCCAGGCCCACACCAGGAAGCTGACCGTCAAGACGACGGATATCAGCGATCCCAGCAAAATGAACTGATCTCCCGCATGCCGTGAGTTCCAGGCATTAATCCCAGCGACCAGAACCAAAAGGGGAGAAAGCACACGAGCCGACCGCCAATTCTGTTTCGCGTTGGAGCGACGTTCAGCACTGGTCAAGGGCACACCCAAGCCGAAACGGGCGAGATCCCGGCGCCATCTATGGGACATCACCATCCGGTTGCGCTTCATCGGCAATCATTCTATGTAGTCCGCCTCTATGGCAGCGGGGCACGAAACCCACCCTCGATGTGCCGATAGGTAGCGGTCTCAGATATGTGCGATACCGCAACAGAACTGCTGTTCTGTGACAATCCCACCGATGGGCAGAGTACCGATCGTGGTGTCTCAGTCGGTCATGTCAGACGTCCCGGTCTGGGGTCTCTTAGCCCTCGAGGTCGAGAGGCTGTTTGGAACACCCATGGCAGACAGCGACGAGTGGATCGCCCGATTGAGGCGGCACATCGACGATGGAACGGCTTGGTGTGCGCGACTCGGTTCAGGCCCGATCGTGGGTGGAATGCTGTTATCTCGAAGCCATCCGGATGCGGTCACGATCGGTTGGCTGGCAGTACGGAGCGATAATCGTCGTCATGGTGTGGGCAGAGCGCTCGCGGAGAAGGCAGTCGCAGAGGCAGCTGGTCGACCAGTGCGCGTTGTCACCTTTGGAGAGGGGCATCCAATGGGCCCTGAGGCCGAAGCCTCCAGAGTGATGTACCGCCGCCTGGGGTTCAAGCCCGCCGCTGAGATCGCACCCGATGCTCCGGACGGCACTCCGCGTGAAGTTCTCTGGCGCGGTGACCCTCTCTGACCGGAGCGCATCAGTGCCGATCTGCTCCGTTGATCGGCATATTCGTTATTGCTCAATACCAAGTGATCTACGCGCGCGAATAGAGCGGTTCAGATCCTCTGCGGTGGGCCCCTGGCCTGGGCGATTTGAAGGTAGAACGTGGCCGGTTCTTCAGGTCCGAGCCGAAGAAACCAAAACATCGACCTCGTCAGGAGGCAGTCCCTGACGACTGTCACCTATTTGAGTAGACCTCTATTTCGACTGCCCCGGTGTTGCCTCCGGTGGATTCGGCCACCTCGAATGTGAGGATCTGGCCTCGGAAGGACACCCGTGTGGGGGAGGGGCCGGCTGGAAACGGTCCTTTTGTGTCTTCGTCGACGGTGACGGTGAAGCTTTCAGTGGTGGCTGTGCCATCGCCCATCGATCGGGTGCGGAAGCCGACCGCGGCTACCTCGACGACGGCGCCGAGGTCGACGGTGATGAAAGCGTTGTTGCCGTCGCCGCGGGTGGACCATTCGGTGCCGAGATCTCCGTCGATTGCGTTCTCCGCCGCGAAGTCGTCGGAGAACTCGGAGCTGGCCTCGACAACGGTGGCTCCGACGGCGAGGTTGGGGCCGAGGTCGGTCGCCTGGTCGCCGGCTGGGGTGGTGAAGGTGAACACCTCGCTCCGATACAGCCTCCCGTCGGCTCCGACACCTTGAAGGCGGTACTGGTATTCGGTGTTCGGCTGGAGCCCGGTCATCACAGCTTGGTGGTCGCTATGACCGCCAATGCCCATGTCACGGTCGGTCGCGATCGACCCCGACGGACCGTCGGGTCCGTATGCGACCGCACAGACGGCATCGATGGTCGTGGACACTGTGAGGGTGGCGGCGGTGCCGCCCGGGTCGAACTCGATGACCGGATCGGTCTCGGCGATCTCCGAGAAAGGGCGGACCCCGAACTCGGCGTCACCCGAGGAGCAGGCGGCGACAGCGACGAGGAAGGCGAGCCAGACCATATGGTGACGCACAACAATCGAGACTATCGGCCAGTCTTTCGCTACGGCCCCTGTTGGACAGAACAGTTAGGTGAGACTGCCGCGGGGGGCGTACATGATGACGGTGACGCCGATGAGGCAGATGACAGCGCCGATGAGGTCGTAGCGGTCGGGTCGAAAGCCGTCGAAGATGACACCCCACGCGAGGGAGCCGGCGACGAATACTCCTCCGTAGGCGGCGAGGATCCGACCGAAATGCGGGCTGGGTTGGAACGTGGCGAATAACCCGTACAAACCGAGTGCGACCACACCGGCCAGGACGAAGAGGAGCCCACGTCGTTGGCGGACTCCTTGCCACACCAGGTAGGCGCCGCCGATCTCGGCTACTGCGGCGACGATGAAGAGGCTGATGGATCTGATCACGGTCATGTTTGGACTGTAGGAAACGGCGCCACCGGCGGGGATGCCAAGCCAACCTGTGCGTCCGCTATCTGGTATCCAGGATCAAACCTGCCATCTCAGTTGCTGGTCGCCATACGCGATTTCGGAAGTTGGAGTACCGGAGAGGTCTTCCCGTTGGTGAGACGAACACGAGGGCTTCGGGTTCCTGCCCGATCCCCTCGAGGTGATGTGCCAGCAGGTCGCGGATCGCACCTGGCATCACCACCATCCGCTGGCAAAGCATGGTTTGCAGCAGGATCGGATGCTTGCCTCCCGCCACGACGAGGTGTGGATGCTCAACCAGCTGGCCCGGGCCCGGATGGAAGCCACCGACCAACTCTCGGGACCAGCATTGGTGAACCGCTGGGGTCTTGAGTTCAAGGTTGGTGATCGGATCGTCGTTCGCGACAACTGGTACGCGCACTCCGATCTTCACAACGGCCAGACCGGCACTGTTATCGCCGTCAACCCAAAAACAGGCAGTCTGAGTTTCAGGCGCGACGTCGACCGGATGGTGATTGAGCTACCGAAGCAGTACTTGAACCGGTCGGTGGATCACGGCTACGCCCAGACCATTCACACCGCGCAAGGCCAGACCTTCGAGATCACCCATGTTTACGCGGACGCCGGCGTCAAGGCCGAACACGGCTACACCGCCCTCTCCCGAGCCAGGGGTGACACCCACATCTGGATCAACGACGCTCCCGGTTCATTGAGTGAGTGCCTCCATGTTCAGGGCGACCCGCTCACCGAGGATCGGATCGACTTACTGGTTTGCCAGCTTTCCCAGTCGGTGATCGAACCGCCTGCCGTCGACCAAGGCCTTGGTCATCGAGACGGCCACAGACCGCCAGCTCATCGAACGGCGAGACGAACTCGAAGCCGTCATCCGCCGAAGTCCTTTGGCCGAAGACCACACCGAGCAGCTCGCCGATCTGGACCGTGCCATCGACAAGGCGCGTCAGGTCGCAGCTCGCCTCGGCACCAGCGGAGTGGGTGACCAGATCCAGTTGCTCGAACGACAGCGGGAATGCCTTTGCCACCCACAGCGAACTCCGGGCGCTGTGGCTCGAGGACCATCCCGACGTCATCCATCACTACACCGCTGTCGTCGAGGAACTCGGCCATCGCACTCGGGCTAGGTCCCTCTTGTACCAGCTGGACCCACCGTACGACTTGGTCGCCGCGATCGGGCCCAGACCCAGGACCGGTGACCAATCAAGAGACTGGGGGAAGGCGGTCGAGGCCTACGCGCAAGCTCGTGTCGCCCTCGGTCCAGAAGGGGACCTGGGTGATCCGGCAGTACCGGAGACGGCCCGATGGCGCAACGCAGTCAGGTCTCACCACGGCCTCGATGAACAGACCTTTGGCCCAGTTCTGAGAAGAGTTGGTTGATCGAACAGCAATTCACCTTTCCTCGGACTGATGACTCGATCCGAGGCTCGGACCGGTATCCTCGCCAACGCTGCCCGTGTGGCCATCGTTGTTCCAAACTTTGCCCAAGAGGCTCTGAGGGCCACGGCCACTCGAGCCGGGCCGCCCGGAATGCCGGGACCAGACACCCAGTGGCGCAGGCCATAGAGAGGGTTTCCCATGCCAGGCAGGATCCGCCAAGGGGTACTAACAGTCCCAGTACATGAGAGGCGCGGCCAGCGGAACGACGGCACCGATCAGTGAACTCCCGTTTCCGGCCATTAATGCCGACTAGACAGGGTTCTTCAAGTAGTTGTATTCCGACTTATGCCAGGGTTCGCGGAGCTAACTTCGAAGCGCGACGAGCGGATCTGTTCGGCTGGCCCGGATTGCAGGTGCGCTTCCAGCAACGACGCTGACAGCGACAGCAATGAACGGCGCCAGGACTATCTCTTTCATTGGGATCGCAGGCGGGATCCCGCTGATACTCGTGGCAATCAGGAACACAGCCAGTCCGACCAATAGGCCAAATAGGCTCGCTACCAACCCGATGACGGCGCACTCACCAATCACGAGCCGTGCTATTCGAGCAGGGGTGGCACCCATAGCTCGTCGCAGTCCGAACTCCCTCCGCCGCTGGATCACCGACGCCAATGCGTTCGTGCCGATCGACACGCCGGAAGCGATCAAAAGTGAAAACGCAGTTACCCCGATGAGTGTGTTGATCTGAGTAACAACCTCTTGACGAAGCAGCCTTGCCTCTGCAGGGAACACCGCAGAAACACAGCTGGGACGATTGGCCGAGAGCAAGGCTGGAAGTGCGGCCGCGACCGTTTCGGCTGTCCCAGTCTCAACGGCGGCAAGGACATAGGGCTGGGTGACCTGGCCCGACCAATAGCGCTCAGCGGTTGTCAGCGGAATGATGACATCGAACACCGCGTCGGATAAGCGTTGAGCATTCTGCACGATTCCTACCACTCGAAACGCTTGACCATTCATCAGGATCACGTTGGCTGGCATGACCCGTTGTTCGAACTCCTCGGACGCAACGACACCGATCATGGCCACGGGTATTCCAAGTGCTTGTTCGGAGATTGAAAATTCGCGACCTGCTTCGAATTCGAGACCCATCGCTCGTATCCCAGCAGGGCTTGCCACACGCAAATCCACGGAAACCGACCGGGACCACGCCATGGCCGGATGTCTAACCTCAACGGTGCCTAGATTTGCGATTACGCCCGCGCTAACGATGTGAGCCGCTGATACTGACTCTGGCGGGTCGAGTTCTTCGCAATCACCGCCGTTACCCGTAGCAACGACTGTTGTAGCCGCATACCGATCAAAGGACGCCGCTATATGCCTCGCGCTTGAGGAGCCCCAGGAGGCCCCAAAAACGAAAACCCCGACCGCGGCCATCGTTGCTAGTCCGCTAACCACTACCCGACCGGGACGCCGACTAACGGAGAGGTCAATGTCCCTCAGTTCGTCAAGGATACGGTCATTGACCTTCACCGCGACCCGATCAAGCATCCGTCGCGCATCTGGTACTGCCTTTGTGCCAATCCAGCAAGCGTTAAGTCGTGAGTGGCGATAACGACTGCGGTGCCCAACTCGGCCAGATTGACCAGCAGGCGGCCAACCTGTTCCGCCGAATCTGTGTCGAGATTGCCGGAAGGCTCATCGCACAGTAGAAGGACAGGCCCGTGAGCGACTGCCCTAGCCAGGGCGGCACGCTGCAGCTCTCCACCGGAAAGTGTCTCGATCAAGGCATCCGACCGTAGCTGCAAACCGACGGCACAAACTGCGAATTTGATGGCGGCGCCTCGCTGAGCAAACGGAATCCTTCCATGGGCAAGGCCGAGATCGATATTTTCAACGACCGACCGACCAGGAAGCATCAGAGAATCCTGGAAGACAAAGCCAATGGAACTCGCGCGCGTGGCTGCTCGCGATTTCTCGCTTGTGCGGCCGACATCCACTCCAAGCCAGGTATGGCTGCCGTGAGTTGGCCGGTCGAGCAGGCCCATGATCCTGAGCAGCGAGCTCTTGCCAGAACCCGACCGTCCGACGACCGCCACGGAGTCCCCTCGATCGATTCGGAGAGAAGCGCTTCGGACGGCTTCTACCGCGCCAAAATTGCGACCTACATCGATCATCTCGAGAAGGGCAGTCATGAGCTCGTCGAATCGATTGTCAATGACACGCCTTCTGCCAATCGGGCATCGGTTGACACGATCTGGACCCGATCCATAGCCACAAGTCCGATTTTGACCGGAATTTGAGTGCCATCCGCGAGTTCGACAAAGGGTGAATTCTCCGAAGTTACGTGGATCGCTGCTGGCGAAGCCGTAAGCACTGGTGTCTGTGTGCTCGCCAGGACGAACTCGAGAAGCACGCTGTCGAGAGTTGACAATCCCGACACGTCGTCTCGAAGTTCGACGGCCAAACTGTCTGACTCCTCGGCCGACAGATCCCGAACCGAGGCGACGGTCGACTCGAGTAGCAGGCCGGTGTTGTCGCTGACTCGCACGAGCAGAGCTGGCCGAATGCGTGGACGTTGTAACGAGCTCGCAGAGAACTCGAACCGGAGGCCACCAATACCAACTTGGATGTCCCCCGGCATAAGAATTGCCGCTCGTTCCGCCGCCATTCTTTCGATTGTTCCGATTCCATCGGGCAGATACACGACCTCGCCGATGCTCAGCGTCCCTGAGGAGACCGGCGAGTAGCCGAACCCCGAATACAGGGCCGCGACGGCCACCGCTGTGGATTCGTCGAACGATGAATCCGGACCCTCCGAGAGAAGCCCCATGGACGACAACACCGCCTCGACTTGTGCAACATCGGGCCCTGGCAACACGCCGGGACCGAGTGAGCGATAGGCGGGCAGCTCACCATCCAATACAAGAATCGGACGTCCAGCCACCTCGAGCAGAAGAGCTGGAGCCTCGATCATTTGTCCCAGCGACAGGTCGAGCTGGGTAATGATCGGAATTGCGACGTCCGGTACTGGGACATCCACGACGACCTCGGGAGTCACCTGCGCGGTGGTCGACAACCTTTCCTCGAGGACCTCCAATCGAATCTCATCAGTGACGACGATCGGCTCGGGATCCGCGACCTCAACCAGACTCGCCCCGGTTACTGAGGCTCGTCCTAGGACAAAGGCAACCAAGAGCAGACCCGCGCAAATAGCGGACAGCGCCACGATGAGCCGCAGTGACGAGAAAGACCCTCTCACCCACCGATACCGAGCACTTCTCTTGCGTTTTGCACTGCGAGAGCGGTGGCTTCGCGATAAGCCTGGATGGCGTTCTGATAGTTTCGATACTCGGCGTCGTAGGACCGATTGAACGCAGACACAAACGCCCCCACCAAACCTGATGACTCCTTGCACGCCACGTCCGCTGTGGCGAGTCGTGTCTCGGCCATTTGCGCTCCCGGGGTGCTCGACCCATCGCTATAGATTTCCTGAATGACCTCGGGAATATCGCCGGGATCTTCGACAATGAAATCGTCAGCTGCCATACACCTGCGCCATGTTCGCAAACTCGCTCGCAAATCCGCGTCAGAGGTCGTGGCAACCCATATTTGATTTGCAAGGTCAGCTGAAGCTCGCTGTAGGCGACGCTCACCAGCCGGGTCGCCCCAGATTCTCATGTTCTGAGCCAGGGCACAGCCCCCACCCGGGACGGACGACGTCTCCCTGCCGTCTCGGTCGACAATCGAGATGCGTTCAGACTCTTCGCCAAAGGCGTCCAGCTCAAAGCGCTCAGCCTCTTCAAGCGGCATGGCATCGAGATCGTAAGGGCCTTCGTCGGTTGACGCTGAAGTCGGCTCGGCAATCTTCACCAGTGAGTAAAAGCCGTAACCCACCGACTCTGCAGCTTCCGGATCATTGAACAGCCATGGATCCCATCGACCGTTCCTGTTCGCTAGTTCGATCAACGCTGCCGAATCGGGAGGTGGGTACTCAAGGTCAATCCATCCCCGGGCGCGCATGCAGTCAGTCCATACTCGCATCCCTGCTGTGTTCACCAGGGCGGCGTCCTCGTATGCGCCGACCCAACCAAGCGTCGCAACCCTATCTCGGACCAGTTCCAAGGCACTCGGATCGATTGGCGCTTCGGGAGGTTGTTGGCAGGCGCCAGCAATCATCGCGATCAACAGGCACGGGCCCAGCCAGCCAATTGTCCTGCCGTGTAGAAGGTGATGACTCATCTCATAGCCACAGGGCGCGAAAGATCTCAGGATACTTTGCCGCATCGAAATTCTCGGACCCGGAAGGTGTAGCGATTGGTTCGTAAGCGCCGAACTTGACTTGTGTCCAGCCGATGCCGCAACAACGGGGTGGCCGCGAGCAATCGACTGATCGCGGCCACCCCGTCATTTGTGGTAACTCAAGTCACATCGGGTCAATCCGCCGGCGGGAAGCCGCTGCACGAATTCGAGGTGGTATGAGTGTCGTTGGAGTTGCCAGCGTTGTCTCGGTCCGAGAAGATTACGTTGACAATCTCACCGCTAACCGTGCAATACGACACAGCGCCTGTGTGGTTGTTGCCCTGATAGACCAAGACACGAACGGACTCGCGGTTCCGGACTGAATCGTCGTCGTTCTGGACCCCCTGTGCCCCACAGCACGGCCAGTCGAGGTCGTCAGTTGACGGATCCCAGAAGTCTCCACCTTGGTTTTCGTTCCCCCAGATGCAGAACTCACCTGAGTCACAGTTGGCGTCTGCTTGGGCCACCATCGGTACCAGCAATACGAGCGCGAGGGCCACCAGGCTCGGTAACAATCGTCGCATTCCTCGCCTCCTTTCTAATTAGCGTCCGCTGGTCGGCCCCGATGCCTCCTCGGCCAGCGTTTTGCTTTGCCTCATGTCAGGCCATCAGCCGTTATTCGCCGTACGGCTGATTTGAGTTCCGCCTTTCAGGCCGGTGTCTTGCCTGGGTGGTCAGAAGCGCTTTGGGACTCCCCTTCCTCCGTCAGGTCAACCCGCGAAGGATGCTCGAGACTGCCCGTGATGGGTGGCAATCGGTATTCCGGCGGTTGAGAGGCGCGTTCGGCGAGGTGATCGAGTTCTGGATCAGCCTCAAGGAGGACGGTGGCCCTACTGGGGAGCTGGCCGTCCTGGTTGAAGGCGATGATTGTCCGTATTAGGCGCGGGCTTCAGTGGGTAACTCTGCGATCGCGATCAGCTCGCTCCGTGCCGCCCTTAAAGAGGCCCGGCTGCGGATCTCAGTCAAGCCCTAGAGCGGAACTCGACGTCAAATGAAAGCATGCATCGCTGTGTTGTTGGGGCGGGTCGCTCATTGGTCGATCGACCTGCGGAAGGAAGCGCCCAACCGACCCGCCCTGATAGTTATTTCGCTTTCGATGAATCTTGAGTTCCCGGAACCGGCAGAGGCACATCGGCGAATAAGAATCAGTCGATCTGCGGAGGTCTTGCTATGACGCGGCACCGAGTCTCAAGCGGTGTGTTGGTTTTCATTCTGTCGGGCACTTCACTCGCTGCCGCCGGAGTCGGAGGTCCCGGTCAGCCCGAGTCGCACTGTGTGTTGCGCGTGGTCGACCAGGAATCGGACGGGCGACTGGTGTTCGCGCCGAGGGAGTGCTACAAGACCTTTGCCGAGGCGCAGCAAGCTGCCGACAGCGGCCTTGGTGGCGATCAGCGAATTGGGGCCTCTTCCTTTACATTGGGTGTCCATTTCGATGGCCTCAACGGAACCGGCAGTTCGATTTCGGTGGTCGGTAGTAGCTGTTCTGGTGGGTACTGGAATACAGGCGGTGCCTGGGCGAACCGCATTTCATCCTCCTGGAACGGCTGCTACCGCCTCCGTCACCACGACCTTCCGAATGCCTCCGGCTCGTATGGCGATACTGCCGGTGCCGGCTCGACCCAAAATGTGCCGACCTCGATCAACAACAAAGCGGAATCGGTTTCGTACTGGAGTAGTTGACACCTCAACCGCCGAGCTTTTCGCCTGGCGTTCGGCGTTGGGGTCAGCGGCGCTTGACGACTAGTCCTCTAGATAGCGAAGTGATCCGGGCTTCACTGAAGGATGCGCGAGACTTCGGTGAGATATTTAGACGCCACCACTTGACGATCTATAGCTACGCGGTAAAGGCTGTCGGGCCTACCGACGGGCCCGACATTGCGGCTGAGGCGTTCGTAATGGCTCTGAGGATCCGCCATCGTTACAACTTTGCCTATCCAAGCGCGAGTCCCTGGTTACATGGGATTGCAGCCAATCTGGTGGCTCGATATTTCCGAACCATGAGCCGCCAGCACCGCGTCCTCCATCGATTGCGACCTTCAGACCCGGATGCCTCGGAGTTCGAGGAGGACACTATTGGCCGGATCGATGCCTCGTCGCTAGGTCCGATGATGATTCGGGCAATGGGGTCGCTTCGTCGGGAGGAGGCGGAGATCGTCACTCTTTTCGCGGTCGCCGGCCTTTCGTACCGGGAGATCTCGCAAGCTTTGGGGATTCCTGAAGGAACCGTGCGGTCAAGGCTGAGCCGGGCCCGGGCGCGGCTGCGGAACCTTCTCGAGGGGTTCGGCGAATCTATCGGCGGTGGGCCGGTTGACTGAGGATCCTTTCGACGCGCTCCGTTCCGGCTCGAGCCGGCCAGAACCTTCTTCGGAGGAGAGGGCCCGAGCGCTGGCTCGATTAGAGGCTGCGATCGAAGACGAGCAATCGCGCACAAGACAGCGCGATTTCCGCCGCTGGACCGTAGCGGCGGCCATCGCAATCGCTGCGGGTGCGCTTGCTGTTGGCTCGCTCCTTCAACCACGGCCGGCGCAGGCTGTGCTGATTGAAATCGCGGAGTCCGCTCGAGTCGCCACCCCGCTCGAAGTTCCGCAGGGTGCATTCTTCTACGTCAGGTCGGAAAGGATTGACCTTGTGAGCCGCTTGGGTTCCGAGCTCGGCCGCAATGAGGTGGAGGTTACCTACATGCTGCCAACAACTCGAGAAGTTTGGAGGAGCCCCACCCGTCGATTCATCCAGATTCGCACCGTCGTTGGGACGCCTCAGTTCTTCTTCGAGAGCATCGAGACCTCCTACTACGCAATGGGCATCGATCGAATAGACATGGTCGGAGAAACAATGACACAACAGCTGGTGGATGTGTTTGATGAGTACGTCGAAACCGCGTGGCCTACCGATCCAGGTCGGTTGCGCCGAGCCATGGAAGAAGTGCTCTCGGGCGCCTCCGAGTTTCCAATCGAGGTGCGATTGCTCGGTTTGGCCGCCAACCTTCTGTGGGAAACCAATCCTTCTCCTCAGCTTCGGGCGGCGATCCTGGAGGTCCTCGCCGAACTTCCCGTTGATGTCGAGGATCAGGAACCCGATGGATCAACGACGATCTCAGTCACGTACGAGGTCCCATCCCTAACCCGAGTATCGATGACATTAAGCCGGGATGGGCAGCTCCTCGCCGAGGCAACGACTCTCCTCGAACTCGACTCCCAGCTACGACTACCCGTGGGCACCCGAGTTTCGTTCGCCACTTACGAACTGCCAATAGTGGTGGATTCCCTTAACGCGCCTGATTACGCCACTCAGCACGGCGGGTGACATCAATACCGAGTCGGTTGTTCCTGGAAACTTTTTGGTCAAGTCCGCCGCGGAGGCACTTTCTAGTCCCGTATTAGTGAGGGCGAGCCCATTTGGCCAGGAACCCGATTAGTCAAGCGAGCTCCTCGGTCTTCGCTGGGAGGACCTCGACCTCGAGCGAGCCACCCTGTCGGTAAACCGAGCAGGGTGACGATTGCCTACGAGGTGCACGAGTCGCGTGGCAAATACCACCATCTCACGGCGAGCGATCGACTTGGACCCAACCACCTTCCTGGTCCTTACCGTTTGGTCAGGCTGGCAGCGCACCGAACAGATGGCGGTGGGGCATCGAAGCGGCCAACTGGGTGCTCACCGAGCCCGGAGGCAACCCAACCTTCTCGCGATGCAAGCCGAGGCGGCCGGTGTATTCGAGGAACTGATCGCATCCTCGACCTTCTATCGGCGACGGCCGGTAGAAGGACGCTCCAACACGGTAGAAGCCCTGGTCAGCAACACGCTGACCAGGGCTTTTGGTAGCGCGGGGCTGTCAACGACGGTCCACTTTTGACCCCCCCTTTGGTCACACGGGGTCGTCATTGGGGACTCGTCCTAAATCGCGGTCTCTTGGGTGGTAGCTGTCTCCTTTGAGGTTGATGACCTCTACGGGCCTATTAGCCGGCTGAGAGGCAGGCTATCGACTGGCCTACGACACAACCTGGGAATCTCGGATGCCTCGGCGGCGCCAATGGGGCGATCGCCCGAGGAAGTCGTCAGCTCTCGAAGCGGTTCCGGTCCTCGGCGTCTGGCACGTAGCGGTTCCGGACGAGCCACTCGAAGATCTCGTGGCGGAGGAACGTGAACTTCCGACCACCTGCCGGGCGGTGCGCCGGAACAATTCCTTCCCGGGCCCACGCTCGGATTACTTGCTCACTCGTGGCTAGGAGCTCGACGAGATGCTAGGAGTCCATCACCGGCCGGACGTCCGGATACCAGCGTTCGTAGGTGACTTCCAGATGCAAGTCCTCAGCCATCGTTACGTCCTTCGGCGGCTGGCGCGTGTTGGTCGTTTGGTCCGAGCGCGGCTTTGAGTAGAACTGCGAGGACCTCGTCGCGAAAGAACCTGAACTGCTGACCCCATCGAACCGCCGGCAGTTCACCCCGGTGGACCTGGTCTCTGACCTCACCAACCGTGCATTGCATCATCTCCCCAACCTGGGCGGTGGTCAGCAGGCGGGTATTGGGAGCGGATGTCCTCGACGGCGCGGGCTCGAACCTGCGACAGGTCCAAGTCGTCAGTCATCTGCGGTGATCAACATCAGGATGATGTGATGAAGGTGGATACAGCCGATAGCAAGTGGAAATGGCTTGTCCGGGTACCCATCCGTTGTCGAGGCCGTGATGACCGGTAGGTGCCCCTCCATGCGATCCGGATAGCGCCCAGGATCTCGCGAGTCCCAGGCGAGCTTGGCCCGAGTCCGCGAGGAGTCCGCGGAGAGTCCGCGAGAGGCCGCAAATCGGTGCAAAAGTCGCGAAAAGCTGCGAAGTGAACTCAATGATCGCAAAGGCAAAAAACCCAGTGGAACGGGGATTTTTGAGGGATTGCGCAGCTCTGAAGCTGGTGGCCAGGGGCAGGATCGAACTGCCGACCTACGGTTTTTCAGACCGTCGCTCTCCCAACTGAGCTACCTGGCCAGGGAGAGCTAGTCGTCATCTGGTTTGGCGGGGATGACGGGATTCGAACCCGCGACCTCCGGCTTGACAGGCCGGCGTGAACGGCCAAGCTTCACCACACCCCCGGATCGGGACCGGCTCTCCCGGCGGCTCGAAAGTATAGGTGGGGGAGTCCTACAGACCAGCAGCGACTAGGTCGGCGACCAGCCCAGATCCTCCCGATGTCACCGGATCGCCGTGACCAAAAAGAATCTGCTCGTACGTGAATCCGGCGAGTTTCTCGACCGAGCGCAACGCCTCCTCATGATCGGAGCTAAATTGCGGATCGGGGCCAACTACTCCGGCTTCAGCTCCGACCAAGGCATCGCCAGCCACCAACACTCCTGCCAACGGGTCGAGCAGACAGATATGCCCCGCGGTATGCCCGGGAGTGGCGACCACGTCAAGTCCGAAAACGGTGTCGCCATCCGCCACGGCCGTCAACTCGCGCGGAGAGGTGATGCTGGCGAGGTCGCCTTCGCCGGCGTATCCGGTGGCACCTGTGGCTGCCGCCAACACCGCCGGAGCGCTTCCCTGATGATCGGGGTGGCGGTGGGTCAGAATCACATGCCCGACTTGGCCCCACCCCAGACCCACTTCGCCCAGTGTCGCTTCGATCTCGCCCTCGCTTCCGGAGACGCCGGTGTCAACGATCGCTCCTTCGCTTCCCCGCACGACGATATAGGCCGAGACGAAGCCAAGATTGACGCGTTCGAACCGACCATCACCGGCGGCCGCCGAGGTTGATGAGGCGGCGCTCGTCGCCGGGGAACTCGTCGCGGATCCCGTCGTCGTCGGCGGGATCGAGGACGGGGACGGGACCCCAGACGTCGGGGGCGGGCTGCCGCCGGGATCCGCACAAGCGCCGAGGACGGCCATCGCCACAGTTCCCCTGCCGAGGTTGGCGAGGAAAAGCCGGCGATTGACCCGGATGAATGGGGCCATCAGGAAACCCTAATGCCGACCTTGCCTAATTGATCCCCGCGGTTGAGGCGCTCCATGGCCGCCGGCACGTCTTCGAACGGAAAGATCTGATCGACCGGGAGCTGAACCCGACCACTGACCACCAGGTCCAGGGCGGCCCCGAACTCCGAGCGATTGGCCATGGTCGAGCCGATGATCGTCAGATGTTTGAACCACAGGACTGGAAGGGCGAGTTCGACCTTGTTGCCGGCAGTGGCTCCACAGAGCACGATCCGGCCGCCCGGAGCAAGCGAGCGGAACGACTGGTCCCAAGTCGCCTTGCCCACGTTCTCTACCACGACGTCGGCTCCCCGGCCCGTTGCCTCCTTCACCTTCGCCGCGAAATCAGAGGTGGAGTCGAAACCGGCCTCGGCCCCGTGTTCGGTAGCCCAGGCGATCTTCTTTTGATCACGAGACGTCACCAGAACTCGGGCCCCTATCGCCAGTGCAATCAGCGCCGCCGCCGAAGAGACTCCGCCGCCGACTCCCACCACCAGAGCAGTTTCTCCCGCCTTGAGTCCCGCTCGGGCCAGCATTCGATAAGCCGTCGATGTGGCAAGGCCAAAGGTGCCTGCCACCTCCCAGCTCAACCCCGCGGGCTTGGCGACGAGGCTGGTCGTGGGGACGACGATCTGTTCGGCCAAAGTGCCCGGTTCCACTTCGCCCAGAATCGAGTATTGGCGGCAAAAGACGATCTCATCGGCCAAGCAGAACTCGCACTCGCCACAGGAGAGAGAAGGGTTGATCACGACCTCGTCGCCCGGTTGCCATCCGCTGACATGAGGACCGACAATCTCGATGATCCCCGCCCCGTCGGCGCCCAGGATGTGGGGGAGGGACTTCGGCTTGGGCAGACCCTTCGACACCCAAACATCGAGATGATTGAGACCGGCTACTTTCAGTCGGACGCGTGCTTGTCCCGGCCCCGGTGGAGGGGTTGGCACGTCATCTAGGCGAAGGGCATCTGTACCGGTGGTGTCGTCGAGAAGCCAGGCGCGCACCTGGCCGAGAGTAGGAGAGTGATGTGACTGACGAGGCAGTAGTCGAGGTGGCGTCGGTTGTGATCAACACGACCGACGAGGAGAAGCTGGCAGCTTTCTGGTCGCGACTGCTGGGAGTCGAGATCGGCCACCGGGTCGAAGGCTTCATCTGGTTGCGTCGCCAGCGGGAGGGTGGTTACTCGATTGCCTTTCAGCGAGTCGCGGACCCGACCCCCGGTAGACGGCGCCTACACCTCGATACCAGCGTGAAAGACATCGACGTCGCGTCCAAGCAAATCGTCGATCTGGGGGGTAGTCACCTCGAAGACCACAAAGTCGGCGGTTTTCATTGGCGGGTGATGGCCGACCCCGATGGCAACGAGTTCTGCATCGCTCGCCACGACTAGCCCTACCTAATGTCGGCTGGTGGCGCACCGGTTCTCGATCCGTCCCCGCTTTTACGAACTCGACCCCTATAACCACGTCAACCACACCGCCTATCTCCAGTACTTCGAGGCGGCCCGGGTGGAGGCGCTGGCCGCGGTGGGATTTGGACTCGACGTCATGGCCCAGGCCGGATTCCAGATCGTTCTGGTCGAATTGACTGCCCGCTTCTTCTCCCCCGCCACCCTGCACGAAGACCTCGTGATCGAGACCCGGGTTACCGATGTCTTCCGAGCGAGCTCCCGCTGGGCGCAGGAGATCCGCCGGCAAGATCAGCCCATCGCTTCTCTCGATGTGCGAGCTGCCTTCACCAACCGGGAAGGAAAGCCGAGTCGGCCGCCACCCGGTTTCGCCGAAGCAATGGCTGCTATCTGAGAAGCGCCGATCGCACAACCGCGGTCGATCCCGACGTCCGCCTTTTGCTCGTTTCTCAGGCTCTCAGGGGGTTCGGGTACGGATTCGGGGCAGTGCTCATTGCCTCCACCTTGGCGGAACGGAGATTTTCGCCCTTCGAAATCGGCATCGTCCTCGGGTCGGTGGTGGCCGGCACAGTCGCCGCTCAGTTGGCAGTCGGGCGCTGGGCTGATCGCTGGGGAAGGCGAAGGAGCTACTCCGCCCTCTACATCGCAATCGGTCTCGCAGCAATCACATACGCAACCTCTTCGCCGATCTGGCTGATGGTTGTGGTGTCTCTCTCGGGAGCTCTTTCGACCGAGGTGATCGAGTCAGGGCCGTTCACCACGCTCGAACTTTCGATGCTGGCCGGGCGCCTCGACTCGAACGCCTTGGCCAAGGGGTTTGGTTGGTACAACGCCATCGCCGCCTCGGCGGGTGCGGCAGGAGCGCTGGCAGCGAGCATCCCAGAGCGAGCTCGCAGGGTCTGGCCGCAGGCTCCTCCGGACAGGGTCTGGCTGTTGGGCTTGGTCGCCGTTGCCGTCTTGGGATGCTTGTTAACGAGCCGCCTGAGCTTGGCCGTCGAAGCACCGACTCCCCGCCGCGGTTCGGAAAGCCTGGGAGCCTCGCGACCGACGGTTTTTCGCCTCTCGAGCCTGTTCGCAGTCGATGCGTTCGCCGGCGGTTTCGTGGTTCAGACCTTTATTGCCTTTTGGCTTATCGATAACCTCCGTGCCACGACAGCCATGGTCGGAATCCTCTTTGCTGTGATCGGCGTGGTTCAAACCCTTTCGTTTCTTGCGGCCCCGTTGCTCGCCCGCCGCTTCGGCCTGCTGAACACGATGGTCTTCACTCACCTTCCCTCCAACCTGTTCCTGGCCGCTGTCGCGTTCTCTCCCAATTTCTCGGTGGCAGCTGCCATGCTGCTCGGAAGGGCGGCGCTCTCGCAGATGGATGTTCCTACTCGTCAGGCGTACGTCGTGGAGTTGGTGAGACCGGAAGAGCGAACCGCGGCCATCGCCTATACCAACACCGCCCGTTACATCGCCCGGCCCCTGGGGCCGTTTCTAGCCAGTGCGGTCCTGATCCAGGCCGTAGGAGCGCCGTTCCTCATTGCCGGAGTCGTGAAGAGCATTTACGACCTCGTGCTCTGGAGATGGTTCAAATCAATCCCGTTGACTCACGACAGAGCTTGATCTGTGGAGGGCGAGACATTCGCTACGACATGGCAACGAAATCCGCCACCCATGCGTCGGCCGGCCGGTCGGCAATCTCCTGATACGTGCCGGTTTGGACGATCCGACCTTCGTTCATCAGTGCCACCCGATCGGCAATGACGCGGGCCTCGTCATGGTCATGGGTCACATAGATCACCCCCAGCCCCAGCTCCCGTAAGGAGTCGGCCATCTCCTCGACCAGTCGCTCTCGCAGCCGGCGATCGAGCGCCCCCACCGGCTCGTCGAGCATGGCTAGCCGTGGATTGGGAGCAAGTGTGCGGGCCAGCGCCACCCTCTGCATCTCGCCACCCGAGAGTCGCTCGATTCTCCGGGCAGCGAGGTTGCTCAGACCCACCCATTCCAACACCTCGGTCACCCGAGCCTTGATCGCAGAGGGTTCGCGACTGGCCATCCGCAAACCGAAGGCGACGTTGCCGGCAACGGTGAGGTGGGGAAAGAGTGCGTAGGTCTGGAACATGAGGCCGAACTCGCGCAGGTGGGTCGGAACTCCAGCCAGGTCGCGCCCATCGAAGGAGATGTGGCCGGTGGTTATCTCCTCGAGCCCGGCGATTGCTCGCAAAAGGGTCGACTTCCCTGAGCCTGAGGGGCCCAACAGAGCGACGATCTCCGCTTCACCGAGGTCGAGGGAGACCCGGTTGAGCGCAACCTTCGACCCAAAAACCACAGAGACGTCTTTGACCGTCAGCATCAGAAGGTCCCGGCCTCGCTTCCGCGGAGTCGGTCGACCAACAAGACCAGTGCGGCTGTCAAGGCCGCCAGAATGACGGCGAGAGCCATGGCGGTGCCGTAGGAAGACGTTCCGGGACGGCCCAGCAGGCGGAAAATCAACGTCGGCACCGTGACGCTGGCGGGCCGGGCGACGAACGAGGTGGCTCCGAACTCACCGAGGGATACCACCGCCGCCAGGCCGGCCCCAACTGCCATCGCCCGGGCGACGATCGGAAAATCGATCTCCTTCCATACCCGGGCAGGGGAGGCGCCCAGCACCCTCGCCGCTTCCCGCAGCTCAGGCTTGATCGACCGGAGGAGGGGGAGCGCTGCTCGCACCACAAACGGAGTCGCCACCAGGGCATGAGCGAGCGGCACCAGGACGAACGAGCCCCGCAGGTCGATCGGTCGGTCGAGGGCGAGGAGGAATCCAAATCCAACCGTGACGGCCGAGAGCCCCAGGGGAAGCATGAGAGCGGTGTCGAGCCAACCTCCTCCCCGCCGCCCGATGACCTGCGCCGCGGCCAAGCCGATCCCGGTGGCGATAACCGTGGCAATCGAGGCATAGAGAAGCGAATTGGCGATGGCCTGGCCGGGATTGATGGCGCTCGCTCCACTGCCGGCGAGCCCTCTCCAGCCCCCGCGCTCGATCGAGTTACCTATCAGGGAAATCAGAGGCAGCGAGAGGAGTCCCAGGGTGCCGACAACTGCGGCCCCTACCGCCAGACGATGCCGTGGCTGCGGAGAGGGCAGGGCCACCTCGGCGGCAAGATCGATGCTGATCCGACGCTGGAGTCGATTGGCGACCAGCAACGCGGCCACCACGAAGACCAGTTGCACGACTGCCAGCGCTCCGGCGACGGGAAGATTGAGGAACGTCACCGCCTGTTGATAGATCTCGACCTCGATCGTCCGGATGCGGCCGCCCCCGAGGATGAGAACGGTCCCGAACGAGGCGAAGCAGAAGAGGAAAACGATTGCCGCCGCGGAAGCGATCGCTGGCCGCAGGAGTGGCAGCGCCACCGTTCGAAGGACGCGCCCGGGGGACGCGCCGAGGGTGGCGGCGGCTTCCTCCACCCTTGGATCGATCCGGCTCCAAACTCCGCCCACGGTCCGCACCACCACGGCGACGTTGAAGAAGACCTGGGCGGCGAGGATGGCGACCACTCCTGGCGGCAGCAGGTCGAGAAAACTCGCCCCGACCACGACGGTGGGCAGGACAAACGGAATCGTGACGAGGGCCCGAATCAGTTGCTTGCCACGGAAGTTGAAGCGCGACAGCGCCCACGTCAGGGGGAGGCTGGCGATCAGCGTCAGGATCGTCGAGACCAGCGCTTGCCAGAGCGTGAACCAGGCTGAGTTGAGAAACCGATCGCGGCTGAGAAGTTCCTCGAAGCCTTGACCCGTGAGCGACTCGGTGAGGATCCTCGTCAGGGGGTAAAGAAAGAGGTAGCCGATGAAGAGGAGCGGCACCCCCCAGAGGATCGCTATCCGAAGATTTCGGACCACTCTTCCAGCCATTCCTCCCGATTCTCATCGATCACCGCCGGATCCATCTGCACCGGGTCGCTCGGGACTGCAGTGTTCTCCACGAACTCCGGCGGCAAGCTGGCCTCCTCGAGGACGGGATACACGAACCAAGTCAGCGGGATCGTCTCCTGAAACGGGCGGCTGAGCATGAAGTCGATCAGTTCCCCCGCCTCTTCGGCATGCTCGGTTCCCGCCAGGATGCCGGCGAACTCGGTCTGGCGATAACAGCCATCGGTCATCACCGCCGTCGGTGCCTCCTCTACCGGTGGATCGGCAAAGATCACCTCGGCGGGGGGCGAGGAGGCGTAGGAGACGACCAGGGGACGATCGCCTTCGCCGCCTCCTCCGGAGAACTCGCCGTAGTAGGCCTCCGACCACCCGGGTGCTACCAGCACTCCGTTGTCGCGCAAGGCGGCCCAATAGTCGACCCACCCTTCGCCGTAGCGGTCGATAGTTGCCAGCAGAAACGCCAAGCCCGGTGAGGAAAGAGTCGGATCCTCGACCACCAATTGATTGGCGAGAATCGTCAGTTCATCAAGGGTCTCCGGAGGGGGAGTGCTGGCGAAAGCCTCGCGGTCGTAGTTGATACAGACATCCCCGTAGTCGATCGGGGTCACCGAGTCGTAATCGGTCGGAATGCCGGCGACGATTCCAGGGAGAGACGGGCTCCGATAGTCCTCAAAGATGTCGGCCCCGACCGCTCGCTGCAGAAACGTGTCGTCGACTCCGAAAAGGACGTCGGCCAGCGGATTGTCCTTCGTCAGAATCGCCTGGTTGACCATGGCTCCGGCATCGCCCGCCGCCAGCACCTCGACGGCGACGCCGGTTTCTTCGGTGAAGGCAGCGAAGGTGCTCTCATCGACTGCGTCAGCGAACGAGTCGTGAGAGATGAGCGTGAGGGTGACGGGCTCTGATTGGCCGTTGCATGCCAGAGCAACGAGCGGCAGGACTAGCAGTGTGAACAATCGCCTCATCGATCTCCTCCCTACGCCGGCATTACCCGGATCAGGTTTCTACGGTCGGAGTGGTCTCCCTCTCAGCCCATCGGGCTCCCGTGTGTACGAGATCAGATTACGACGGCGGCGAGATAACGAGGACGCTGTTGTGGCCACCGAATCCGAAGGAGTTGGTGATCACCGGAGCGGGGTCGAAAGGCCGGGGCTCGGTAACGATGTCCGTCAGGGGGATCTCCGGGTCCTGGCGGGTCATGCCGAGATTTGGAGGTAGCTCGCGGTTGTTGATGGCGAGCACCGAGGCCACCGCCTCGATGGCGCCACTGGCCCCGAGTGCGTGGCCGGTTGCGCCCTTGATGGAGGACACCGGCGGCTGGGGATCGAACACCCTCGAGATCACGATCCCCTCGGTGCGATCGTTGAGGTCAGTGCCGGTTCCGTGCGCATTGACGTAGCCCACGTCATCAGGCTCGAGCCCGGCGTCGGCCAGGGCCAGTCGAATCGCCCGCTCCGCCCCTGCGCCTTCGGGATGGGGGGCGGTGAGGTGATGGGCGTCGCCGGTGGCCGAGGCACCCGCGAGCTCGGCCAGGATCGTTGCCCCGCGGGCCTTCGCCATCTCCCATTCCTCAAGCACGAAGATCCCGGCCCCCTCGCCGAGGACCATGCCGTCCCGGTCCACGGAGAAGGGGCGGGCGGTAGTGGTTAGCGACATTGCCCGCGAGGAGAGAAATCCCGCGATTGACGGCTGGCGAATGGCGGCCTCGCAACCACCGGCCACGGCGGCGTCGGCATATCCCCACTGCAGGGTGCGGAGGGCGTCGGTGATCGCTTGGGCGCCGGCTGCACACGCCACCACCTGGGTGGTGACCGGTCCGCCGAATCCGTACTTGATCGAAACTGCCGCGGCGGCGGCATTGCACATCATCATCGGTATCAGCAGGGGCGAGGGTCGGCGGTCATCGTCATAAGAGGTCTCGACCAGCTCCTCCAGTGCTTCCAGCCCTCCGATCCCGCTGGCGATGGCCACCGCCACTCGATCTGGGGCTGTGGTCAACGTGCCGGCCCGTTCCATCGCCTCCTCGGTGGCGACGATGGCCATCTGGGCGAAGCGGTCCATCCGACGGGCTTCCTTGCGTGGCATCCACTTTTCCGGATCCCAGTCAGATATTTCGTGGTGGCGACCGGAACTGGGCTCGGTCTGAAGCCCTTTCCAGAACTCTGTGACCCCGATCCCTGGTTGGCTGACGATCCCAACCCCGGTGATGGCGACTCGCCGTTTGGTGGTCATCGTCCCCGAAGGTTACGCCGGAGCCGCCGCATTGCCTCCAGCCATCCATCCCGATCCTCTGCTCGCCGTTGTTCGTATTGCGCCACCTCGGGATGGGGGAGGATCAGGAAACGCTCCTCGGCCAAGCCTTGGAGGACCGACTCGGTGACCGCTTCGGGGGTGATGGCGCTCGCTCGAAGGTAGTCGCGGGTCTCGCCCTCCATCTCCAGGATCGGGGTCAGGACTCCCTGCGGACATAGGCAGGAAACCTTGATCCCGTCGTCCCCATAGGTGATCGAGACCCACTCGGCGAAAGCGACGGCGGCATGTTTGGTGACCGAGTACTGAGCGGCACCGATGTTGGTGAGCAGTCCTGCCGCCGAGGCTGTGATCAGGAGATAACCGGCACCGCGCTCCTGCCAGCGGGGCACAAGGTGGCGGGCTGCGTAGACATGCGAAAGGAAGTTCACCCTCCACATTCGCTCCCACTCTTCATCCGAACTTTGCTCGGAGCCTTCGTAAGCGATGCCGGCGTTGGCGCAGAAAAGGTCGATCGGTCCGAACTGGTTCTCAGCCTGCTCGATGAGCCGAACGTTGTCCTCTTCCTGGCCGATGTCGACACCGATCGGATAGGCGCCGGTGACGCTGGCGACCTCCGCTACCCGACCGAGGTCGATGTCGGCTGCGATCACCTTGGCGCCGTTGCCGGTAAAGGAACGAGTCAATGCGGCGCCAATCCCACTCCCGGCTCCAGTTACCACCGCCACTTTGCCGGCGATGTCCATGGATTAAAGGAAGGACTCGGCCAGTTGGGTTTCGGGAGCGGTTACCGCGGAAAGCAGTGCCCCTGTCATCGGGAGGATCTGGGTGTTGTAGAAGCGGGCCAGTCCCAATCGTCCCCGCATGAAGTTGTCGTCGGTGTTCTGGGCGGAAGCGATGGCTGACTTCGTATGGACCCACCCCCCCAACAACAGACCCATCATCTGCAAATACGGGGCTGCCCCCGCCAAGGCATCGTTCGGATCCGACACTGCCAGTAGGTGCTGCGTGGCCTGGCGGACGGCGGTGAGAGCTTCGAGCAACGGAGCAGTGATGTCGCTGATTTCCGATCCACCATCGGCCGCTGTCTGCAGGATCTCGTCGAGTAATTCAGAAACGACAGCACCCTGGCGCATTCCCAGCTTGCGGGTGACGAGATCCACGGCCTGGATCCCGTTGGTCCCCTCGTAGATGGGGGCGATGCGAATGTCGCGGTAGAACTGAGCGGCGCCGGTCTCCTCGACGAACCCCATCCCGCCATGGACCTGGATACCGACCGAGGCCATCTCTACCCCGACGTCGGTCGACCAGGCCTTCGAGATCGGCGTCAACAAAGCCACCCGTTCCTCGGCGTGCTGACGCTCCTCGTCGGATTCGGCGTGTCGCTCGAGGTCGACCTGAAAGGCGTTGTAGTAGAGGAGGCCGCGCAAAGCCTCTTTGTAAGCGCGTATGGTGAGGAGCATGCGACGGACGTCGGGGTGTTCGATGATCTCGGCGTCCGCAGCTTCGCCGACCGGACGCCCCTGCACTCGCACCCGCGAGAACTCAAGCGCCTTCTGATAAGCCGCTTCCGAGATCGACAGGCCCTCGATCCCGACTCCGATGCGGGCAGTGTTCATCATTGTGAACATGTAGCGCATCCCCGATTGCTCTTCGCCAATCAGGAATCCGAGCGCGCCCTTGCCCTCGTCGCCAAACGACATCACACAGGTTGGCGAGGCGTGTATGCCCATCTTGTGCTCGATTGAGACCACTTTGAGGTCGTTGCGTTCTCCGGGCTCGCCTTCTGGGGTGGGAATGAACTTCGGGACCAGGAAAAGTGAGATCCCTTTTGTCCCGGGGGCGGCCCGAGGAGTGCGGGCCAAAACGAGATGAACGATGTTCTCGGTGAGGTCGTGTTCGCCCCAGGTGATGAAGATCTTCTGACCGAAGAGGCGATAGGTGCCGTCGCCTTGCGGCTCCGCCCGGGTGGTGAGCGCCCCGACATCGGAGCCCGCCTGGGGCTCCGTCAGGCACATGGTCCCGCTCCACTCGCCGGTCACCAACTTCTCCAAATAGGTGGCCTGCTGCTCCTCGGAGCCGTGCTGGCTCAAGGCCTCGATAGCTGCCTGGGTCAGAAGTGGACAGAGCGAGAACGCCATGTTGGCCGACTTGAACATCTCCTGAATGACGACCCCAACGGTGTAGGGAAGGCCGCCGCCTCCCCAGCGCTCGTCAACATGGACTCCACCCCAACCTGATTCGACAAACTTGGCGTAGGCGGCCTTGAAGCCTTCGGGGGTTTTGATCGTCCCGTCTTCTTGGAGGCGACTTCCCTGGCGATCGCCGATGGTGTTCAAGGGCGCAATCACTTCTGTAAAGAAGCGACCCGCCTCTTCCAGGACGCCGCGCACGGTTTCGGGATCGGCATGCTGAAAGCCGTTGAGCTTTTGGACCGCGGCCAAGTCGACAACATGATTCAGTGTGAAATCAATGTCCTCTAGCGGCGGCTTGTATCCCATGATCTCTGCTCTCAAGGCTAACTACCAAAGAGCCAAAAGAGACTGGAACCAGCCGGTCGATTGGTCCCGTATCCCTCTCTGGAGGTTTGAACATGAAACAGAATCGGGTTCTACTGATCGTCGTTGCTCTCGTGATTGCTGCGTGTGGCGGCGGCGATGCCGCCACCACTGCCACATCGGCAACTCCCACGACTGACTCTCCCGCCACCACTGCCGAACCAGCAACCACGTCGGCTCCTGCGACGACCGCCGGGGAAACCACGACAACTGCGGCAGCGGCGGCTGGAGAAGAGCTAGCGCTGGCGACGACCGACCTGGGGGACATCATCACGGACTCCGAAGGTCGGACGCTCTACCTCTTCATGCCCGACGAGCAAGGCGATCCCACCTGCTACGACACCTGCGCCGAAAACTGGCCGGCTCTGACCGCCGAGGTTTCTGCGGGGGCCGGACTCGACGCCGCGCTGATAGGAACCGCGACCCGTACCGACGGGGGTGTCCAGGTGACATACAACGGTTGGCCGCTCTATTACTTCGCGGGCGATGCCGCTCCCGGTGACATCAACGGTCAAGGGGTTGGCGAGATCTGGTGGGTAATCGGCGCCGATGGAGAAGCAATCACCGGCTGAGGCCTAGACCTCGATTTGATGTTGGACCTGCCGATGCAGAGGTGTAAACCCGAGACTCTCGTATAGGCGATAGGCGCCGGTGAGGCTGTCGGAGTCGACACCGAGCATGGCGTGGTCGAAGCCG
>JBOGEX010000039.1:0-18191 GCA_050741915.1 Acidimicrobiia bacterium | reverse complement strand
TGGCGGGAACCGCCACCGGGTCACCAAAGACCCGAGACGGCAGCGTCGAAGCCATCCGGGTGCTGGGGATCGCACGCCGCTCGGCGGTCGATGCCCGCATCGAAACGTTGAACCAGCTCCGTCATGTGGTGTTCTGTGCCACCCCGGAGATCCGAGCCAAGTTCACCGGCCTCACCCCCATTTCGTTGGCCCAACAAGGCATCAGCGTTGCGACCCAGGGAGGGTGACGACCCGGTCAGATACATGACCTTGCTGACCATCCGGGTCCTTGGTCGGCGGGTCCAATATTTGCGGGAAGAATCCAAGCTGATCAACCGGATGCTCCGACCACTGATCCGAGAGACAGCACCCGGGCTGTTGGAGGTCTTCGGGGTCGGTTTCGACACCGCCGCCAAGCTTTTGGTCGCGGCCGGAGACAACCCCGAACGGATCCGCACCGAAGCCGCCTGGGCTCACCTCTGCGGCGTGGCACCCATCCCCGCCACCTCCGGGAAGACCACCCGCCACCGGTTGAACCGGGGCGGGAACCGGCAAGCCAACTCGGCGCTGTACCACATCACCCGTATGCGACTCGATCAAGCCACCCGCCGCTACATGGCCCGTCGCCTCGGTGAGGGCAAGACATGGGTGAGATCGCCCGCATCCTCAAACGCTACGCCGCCCGGGAAGTCTTCAAACACCTCCCCCGACCGGCCTAAGTCACCCCAGTCGGGGCCTGACCCGATCGAACCGGCTCACACCCCCGAGGTGTGCATCGAATGACCTGTCGACCCCGACCGGACCCACATAGCGGACCGGCCACGGTGTGACTTAATACGAGCGTGCCCCCACTCACGGGTGGCTCATCCCTGTCGTGTCCACCATCGCCGACCCCGAACAACCCCGGGCTCCTTCCCCGGCCTCGTCGCCGCGGCCAAAGCCCCGAACAAGCATGTCGCCTTGACACCCATACGAGATTCATCATGCGTGCCTACATATCTCGGCGATGCCAGTCCATCGGCGCGCCGCACCAATCGACTGCTTGGCTGCCTTGGGTCTCAGGTTGGTATCGGTTGCTGACGAGCCAGTCGAAGATTTCGTGGCGTAGGAAGGCGTACTTGCGGCCGCCGGGCTTGCGATGGGCGGCATGGTCCCTTCTCGGACCCATGCCCGGATGATCTGCTCGTTGGTGTGGAGGAGTTCGGCGAGGTCTTTGGTGTCCACCACTGGTGGCACTTCGGGATACCAGTCCTGGTATTTGATCTCCTCCACTCGGCTAGGCCTTGTCTGCCGAGCCGGGTTTCTCTTCGGAGGGAGTTGAATCGCCGGGCTGGAATCGGGTCATCGCGGCTAGGACTTCTTCTCTGAAGAAGCGGAACTGTTGTCCCCATCTCACCGCCGTTAGCTCGCCTCGGTGCACTTTGTCCCTCACATCGCCGATGGTGGAATGCATCATCTCGGCGACGTGGGCGGTGGTGAGGATGGGTGGGTATTGGCGGCGGATCTCGTCGAGGAACTCTTCAGGCACGGCAGTTCCGGTCACTTCGTCGATGTTATGAGAGGCTGTGATGAGTGGGAACGACCAAGTACACATGGCGACGAAGGTCAACGCGCATAGCGTCGGCTTCTTGGTGTGGTCTCGGTTAGGCGACGTCGAGGAAACGCCGGAGGGCTTCTCGGATGATTTCGCTGGTGGTGGTCCGATCGGCTGCGGCTCGGGCTTCGATGGCTGCTTTGAGCTCGGGGTCGATCCGGACTGGTACCACATCGGCCGGCCCTGACCCGATCGTGGGTCGGCCGCGACGCCGAGTCCTCAGTGTTTCTACGTCGTAGTCGGTCTCTTCGACTTCGCTGGCCAGCGCCTCGATCTCTTGGTCGGTGAGGATGCGGCGGCCGCTCTTGGTGCTGTGAGTCTTGGGTTCGCTCATGGCATGTCCTTTGGGGATTGTGGCAGCAGGTGGTTGAAGGCTGGGCGTAGTGGCATGGCGTGGATCACCAGGTTGAGGTCATCGGCGAGCTCCAGCCAGATGACCTCCAGCAGATTCCCGGCCGATGGCCAGCCCTTTGGGCGGATCGGCATCCGGTTCCAGGTCGATGACGGTGATGGCATGAGCAAGGGCGTGAAGGATGACCTCGTCGGTGATTCCGTGCTTGCGGGCCGACCGGTGGATCTCCACATCATCGCATATCGTAATACGAAATGGTGAGGGATGGGGATCATCTCAACTCGGATCTCATGCTGTGGTGTGTGCGCACGGCCTTGCGCCCGGTGCTATCCGGTGAGCCGCAACACTGGCGTCCGGTCCGCTACCGGTTCTGGGTGGTAGGCCCGGCTTGAGGTCCGCCAAGACGCTCCTTCGAGGATGCCCGGGTCGAGGAGGTCAACCGAAGGGCCGAGCCTCATCCGGGCTGCTGCATGATGAATGACTGCCTGGTCCCATCGCTTGCCGTCGAGGGCTCTTGAGGGTCGTGGTCCGAGTGCTTTCGAGTACGTCGGCCGGCGACCTGAGCTGGTAGCTGATGGCGAGGGCTGTGGAGCGAGCAGCCAGTTCGTCTTTGATGGCCGTGTAGGTCTGAAGGAGGTCGGCGTGGTCCTCGACCCACTCCCTTCGTCTATCAATCTGGGCGAGGAGCTGCTGGCGTTGGTCTTCGAGATACTGGACTTGGGATCGTGCTCCGTCGGTCCCCAACCTCCTCGTCGCCTCCTCGCCCTCGGCGATGGCGCCTTCGATCCCAGACAGGTCTTCGACGTCGAGTCGCTCACCGAGCGGACTGTTGCGGATAGCCGACTCGAGGTCTCCGAGCCATTGGTGGAGTTGTTGGTCGCTCCTGATCAGGGGAAACAATCGGCAGCCCCGACGGGATTCGAACCCGCGTTTCCGGCTTGAAAGGCCGGCGTCCTAGGCCACTGGACGACGGGGCCCAATCGCAAATGGTAGGTGACCGAGAGGGGCGGGTCACCCCGCCCCTCTCGAATCAACTCACGATCTCAGGCTGGCTTGCGCCAATGCCCGGTGAATCGTTGCCACTCGACGAAGGCGTTCCCGCCGTCGCCGCCTTGGCCACCGAATGCCCACGCTCCCGACTCGGAGTCGCCCGAGTTGGCCTCGCTCTCCGATTCGGTGTTGGAGATGGCCGGACCCGAGTCACCCGAGTCGCCACCATCACCACCGGCGGTGTAGCTGTAGTTCATGGCGTTGCCGGAGTCGCCCCCGTCGCCACCATCACCGCCGTCGCCTGTCTTGATCTCGGCTTGGGCCTCGTTGTCGTGCTTGCGGTTCTTGCCGTTGTCGTTGCCACGGCAGTCACAGCCCCAGTCCTTGGGCTGGTAGCCATTACGGGGTTCGCACCCACACGACATCTCGTAGCTGCCCTTCGGCTCGCCGTTGCGGGGCTCGCAGCGGCACGGGTCTTCGGCCTCGCCTTTGGCAAAGGCCTGGTTGCCACCCGTCGAGCCGCCGTCGCCGCCATCGCCACCGTCCCCGGTGGTGGCGGTGTTGGAGGAGTTTGCGTCCCCTCTGTCGCCGCCGTCCCCGGTATCGCCACTGTATGTGGTCGAGGAGGTGTCCGAGGTGGCATTGGCATCGCCGGTGTCACCCGAGGTCGAGTTGGCCTCGGCATCGGCGTCACCGCCGTCGCCACCATCGGCTTCGACCTTGGCCTGCTCATGGTTGTCTTGGCAACCGCAGTTGATTTCGTATTCACGGTTGCCCTTTTGGCAACCGCAGTTGTTGTCGTAGCCGGAACGGTTGTCAGAATCGACGTCGGCGTTGCCACCATCGCCACCCTCACCGCCGTAGGCGCGAGCCTCCGACTCGGAGTCACCCGAGTTGGCCTCGGTCTCCGATTCGGTGTTGGAGATGGCAGGACCCGAGTCACCCGAGTCGCCACCGTCGCCACCTTCGGTCCAGCTGTAGTTCTTGGCGTCGCCGGAGTTGCCCCCGTCGCCACCATCACCACCGTCGCCGGTCTTGATCTCGGACTCGGCCTCGCAGTATCCAGCTATCGCCAGGCACCACGAACCGGTCTGGTTGTGACCGGTGGAGCCGCCGTCGCCGGCATCGCCAGTGGTGGCGGTGTTGGAGGAGTTGGCAGCACCACCATCTCCACCGTCACCGGTATCGCCACTGTATGTGGTCGAGGAGGTATCCGAACTGGCATTGGCATCGCCGGTGTCACCTGAGGTCGAGTTGGCCTTGGCATCGGCGTCACCACCGTCGCCGCCATCGGCTTCGACCTCGGATCCCTCGTGGTTGTTGCCCTCACAGCAACGGTTGTCATAGGCCTGCTGGTCGGAGTCGGCGTCGGCGTTGCCACCGTCACCGCCATCGCCACCGGCCGCCATGGCCTCCGACTCGGAGTCGCCCGAGTTGGCCTCGGTCTCCGATTCGGTGTTGGAGATGGCAGGACCCGAATCACCCGAGTCGCCACCATCGCCACCGGCCGTGTAGCTCTGGTTCTGGGCGTCGCCGGAGTCGCCCCCGTCGCCCCCATCGCCACCGTCGCCGGTCTCGATTTCGGAGCTGGCTTCGCAGCTTCCAAGGACGGCGATGCAGGCGGAGTAGGCCTGGTTGCCACCCGTCGAGCCACCGTCACCGCCATCGCCACCGTCCCCGGTGGTGGCGGTGTTGGAGGAGTTTGCGTCCCCTCCGTCGCCGCCGTCCCCGGTATCGCCACTGTATGTGGTCGAGGAGGTGTCCGAGGTGGCATTGGCATCGCCGGTGTCACCCGAGGTCGAGTTGGCCTCGGCATCGGCGTCACCGCCGTCGCCACCAACTGCCTCCAGCAGTTGTCCTATCGGGGTCTCGGAGGCCTGTGCCACTGCGCCCCCGGCGATTAACAACATCACCGTCAGAGCCAGCACGAACACGGCCCGATAGACCCATTCGTATCGTTTCACTGATAACTCCTTGTTTGTCGAAAGGGTGAGAGCTAGGGCTCAATCACCCTCAGGTTCCAAACAAGGAGTCCTATCCAGGGGCCCCCAGGAGTCGGGGTATGGCCGAGCGGCCGGTGCTGGACCGCACGGAAATCATGCCTGCCATGGCGACAGCCAATAGGACCGCCATCGCCAAAACCGCTAACGAGTCTGAGTCACCGAAACCGGACTGGCTGAGAGTGGACCTGGCCGCGGCCCAAGGAGCCGCCATAGCCATCGTGGCTGGCGGCATAGTCGGCGGGGGCTGTGGCGTGGAAGTCGGCACCAAGCTCTGCGTAACTTCAGATGCTGATACCACCAGAGTCGTTTCGGTGGACTCCACTGCCGGGGCGAGACTGGCGGGGATCGCGGCCGGCGCTTGAGCCATCTCGTCAAAAGTCTCAAGAACCTCTACCGCGGAAGTAGATGTTGGATCGATCACCGCATCGGCTAAGAGCGGGACACTTGTCGTGAGGGCCGGTGCCGATTCGACCACCCCGCTTGCCGCCTCGACAGTGCCGGCCGCCAGCTCCGTGACAATTTCAGTGATTGGAGCTACCGATTCGGTCACGGGGCCAATCACATCCGCGACCGTCTCGGTCAGCGGACCGACGGCTTCGATTACCGGGGCCCCGACCTCGGTGACAGCTTCGGCGATTGGAGTAAGGCTCTCGACCACTGGAGCGACGATTTCCTTGGTCGATGCGGCGATGGGTGCCGTGACTTGGGCGACTCCCTCGCTGGCCGCGCTTGCGACTGCGGCCACCGTTTGCACGACGGGCTCAGAAGCCTCACGCACTGTCTCGGTGACCGGCTCGGCAACTTCGGTGACCGTCTGGATGACCGGCTCGCTTACCTCACGGACGCTCTCGGTGATGGGCTCGGCAGCTTGGGTGACGACCTCGGTGACCGGCTCAGATGCTTCGATCACCGGCTCGGTTGCCTCAGTCACGGGTTCGGCGACAGTGCCGACGACGCCGAGTAGCGACGCATCAGCCTCGGGTGCCAAAGCGGAGAAAATCAAAAAGAAGGCCAGTACGGCAAAAACGACCAAACCAAACTTGGTCGCCCTCCCCCTTAACGTGTCCCGCGTCGAAAGTTCCATCGGGGAACTCTCCAATCGGTAGCCCGTTGCGAACCACCATACCCCCGGGTTTCAGATCCGCAAACGCGAGGTCCCAGTCATCTTGACGCCTGTAATTGACGCGCTCGCTCGAGCCTGGCCAACACGGCATCACGGCCCAATATCGCCAGCGATTCGAACAAAGGAGGACTCACGGTCGATCCGGTAATCGCCACTCTCAGTGGTTGTAAGCCCTTGCGGGCGTTGAGGCCGAGGCGCTCCAGCATCGCTCGCAGCGAGCTCTCGATGTTCTCGTGATCCCAGTTGTCCACGGCCTCGAGCTCGATAATTGCCGCCTCGAGAACCGCATCGGCGTCGGGGCCCATCACTTTTTCCCAGGCGGCGGGATCGATCTCGAGCTCATCTGAGAAAAGGAACCGCACTTGTGGTCCGACTTCGGTCAGAAGCTTGGTTCGTTCCTGCACCAGCGGGGAGATCCGACCAAAGCGCGCCCACTCCTCAGGACTGAGGTCCCGACCCAGGCTGGCGATGATGAAGGGGCGAGACGCCACGACGAATTCCGCCGCCGACAGTGACCGGATGTACTCCCCGTTCATCCAATCAAGCTTCGACTGATCAAAGACCGCGGGATTGGTCGAGACCGATTCCAAATCGAAAAGACGAATTGAATCAGCCAGGGAAACGATGGTTACGTCACCCGCTGGCGACCACCCCAGGAGGCTCAGGTAGTTGACAAGGGCCGAGGAGAGATAGCCCGCCTCGATGTATTCGGTAACGCCCTGGGCCCCGTGCCGCTTCGATAAACGTTTGCCGTCGGTGCCGAGAATCAAGGGAAGGTGGGCGTAGGTGGCTTCCTTCGCCCCGAGAGCAATCGTCAGCTGAATGTGCCGGGGGGTAGACGGAAGCAAATCTTCCCCTCGGGCGACATGGGTGATCTCGTAATCGACATCGTCGGTTGTGGAGGCGAGGTGATAGGTCGGCCGCCCATCAGACCGGAGAAGGACGAAGTCGTCGACATGTTCGTGATCGACTCGAATCTTCCCTTTGACGAGGTCATCAAATTCGGTCGCTCCGGGCCGCGGCATCTTGAAGCGCACCGCTGCCGCTTCCCCGGCCGCACGACGATCGTTCGCCTCCGCAGAAGAGATCAACCGACACCGGCCGTCGTAGCCGGGAGGCCGACCAGCGGCCTGGGCCTCCTCCCGCCGCGCCGCCAGCTCCCCGGGAGTGCAGAAGCAGAAATACGCCGCTTCCCGCCCCACCAATTCAAGAGCGACCTCCTGATAATGGTCGTACCGGTCTGACTGGCGATAGCTGCCGTGCGGCCCTCCGACCGAAACTCCTTCATCCCAGTCGAGTCCCAGCCAGCGCAGACCAGCGAGGATGTCTGCCTCGAACGCGGCCGAGTTGCGCTCGTCATCGGTGTTGTCGATGCGGACGATGAAGGTGCCGCCCGTGTGCTTGGCGTAAAGCCAGTTGAAGAGAGCCGTTCGCCCGGTACCAACGTGCATGGCCCCCGTCGGCGACGGGGCGATTCGGAGGCGGATCGTCACCTGCTGGTAATCCGATTGCTCAGCGTGCCGATTCCGTCGATCTCGACTTCCACTAAGTCCCCGGGAAGCATGGGTCCTACCCCGGAGGGAGTTCCGGTCAGAACCACGTCTCCCGGTAACAGAGTCATGACGGAGGTGATGAACTCGAGGATCTCGGCAACTCCGAAGACCATGTCGGCGGTGAATCCGGCCTGACGAACCTCGCCATTGACCCGGCAGATGATCGCGAGTCGCTCCAGGGGGTCGAGCTCGGTCTCGATCGCCGGGCCTAGCGGACAGAAAGTATCAAAACCCTTGGCGCGGCTCCATTGTCCGTCCTTGGCTTGGAGGTCACGAGCGGTGACGTCGTTGGCCGCGGTGTAGCCGAAGACGTAACGACCGGCATCCTCCGCCTTGATGTTCCTGGCGACCCGACCGATGACGACGGCCAGCTCCGCCTCGTGATGCAAATTGGATGTCTGTTGGGGGTAGACGACCCGCGCATCCGGTCCCACCACCGCCGTCGCCGGTTTCAGAAAGATGACCGGTTCTTCCGGGACGTCATTTCCCAGTTCGGCAGCATGATCGGAATAGTTGCGGCCCACGCAAACCACCTTCGAAGGGATCACGGGCGACAAGAGCTGAATTGCCTCCCACGGCAGGAGGTTTTCAGTTGCTTCCCAGGCGACGAACGGTGAGCCCTGGTAGAGGGTCACCCCGGCGGCTTCTGCCAGCCCGTAGGCGATGTCGTTTCCAGTCTTGAACCTGACAATCTTCATCGGGCGGACCGGTCAGTAGCCGAGCAGGCGCAGCCGGCGGCGAACTTCGTCGGCCGTGAACTCGAACAAGTCGGTGCCGGCTTCGGTAACGGCTCGTCGACCGGCTGAAACTTCGTGAGCGGTAGCTGCCGCCCACTGCTCTCCCCGCTCCACGATGGCTAGCGGCAGGCCCTCCCCGATCCCCGCCAGCACCAGGGAAACATCGAAGTCTTCCGGGACCGGGGCGCGTCCTTTGTGCGATGACCTTGCCGCCATCAAGGCGGCGATGACCTTTTCCTGGCTGGTCGTCAAGTCGACCCCGGACGATCGGATCAGCCTGAAGGCGTAGCCGGTGTCGGGGCCGGGAGTGCCGAACGCACCGCCTTTCGGCATCTGGGCCGGTGACGTGATCACTCCCGGACGAGTCGGGCGCCAACGGCGGGCCGGACCTGGTTCCGGAGTCGGTCGTGGCAGCTCGGCCCCTCCGATCTCGATGTTGGGCTGCTGGCCCATCACAGGTAGGTGAGCCAGGACTGATACGCAGAGAGCTTGCCCGCAGTCGCCTGGGCGAAGAGGTCCTGGGCCCGGCGCGTGATCGGCCCGGGCTCGCCGGCACCAACGGCCCGGTCATCGACCTCTCTAATCGGGGTCACCTCGGCAGCCGTACCGGTGAAGAAGAGCTCGTCCGCGGCGTAGAGGTCGCCTCGAGTGAGCACCGCTTCTTTCACCTCGACACCCTCGTCGGAGAGAAGCTCCATCACCGAAGCGCGGGTGATGCCATCGAGGATTCCAGAGGACACAGGCGGGGTTATAAGCACACCGTCGCGAACCAGGAAGAGATTCTCACCCGACCCTTCGGAGATGTTCCCCTCCATGTTGAGCAAGATCGCCTCGTCGTAGCCGGTGGCTACCGCCTCCTGTTTGGCCAGCACGCTGTTCAGGTATTGGCCGGTTCCCTTGGCGGTGGGCACGAAGGACGATTGGTGGATTCGACGCCACGACGAGACCCGAACTCTGATGCCCTTCGCCAAACCCTCCTCGCCCAGGTAGGCCCCCCACTTCCACGCTGCCACGATCATCCGCACCTTGGCGCCGGCGGGATTGAGCCCGATTGAGCCCAGTTCGTAGAAGATGAGGGGGCGGATATAGCCGGCGTCGAGGTCATTGGCCACCACGACCTCGCGACAGACACGATTGAGATCGTCGACCGTGTAGTCCACTGGGATTCCGTAGGCCTTGGCCGAGCGCAGCAGGCGGCTCGTGTGTTCTGTGAGACGGAAGATCGCCGGGCCCTCGGGGGTCTGATAGGCGCGGATCCCCTCGAACACTCCCGTCCCGTAGTGGAGGGCATTGGAAAGGACGCTGATGTTGGCGGAGGCAAACGGAAGCATGGTCCCGTCCATCCACACGAACTTTGCTGAGTCCATTGCTAGAGGCTATCGGAGATAACGGTCGTGCCAGGCCAGGATCGCTTCGAATCGCTCCACCCGGTGCTTGGGTTTTCCTGAACGAGAAAGCTCATGGCCCTCCTCTGGAAAACGAAGCATCTCGGCCTCGACGCCGTTCATCCACAAAGCCAGCAAAAGCTGCTCGCCCTGCTCGACCGGACACCGGTAGTCCTCCTCGGAGTGGATGATCAGGGTCGGAGTCCTGATGTCGTTGACGAATGCCAGCGGGCTTTTCTCCCAATTCGGCAGCAGTTCCCTCGTTCCCAGGTAGTTGAGACCGAACTGGGGAGCGATGTCGGAAGTGCCGTTGAAAGACGGAAAGGAAGTAAGCGCCCGCTCTACCACTGCTGACTTGTAGCGCTTGTCCTTGGCCGTCGTCCAAGCGGTCATGAACCCCCCGTAGGAGCCCCCCATGATCCCGACCCGCTCGGGGTCGAGCTGTGGGAAGCGATCTAGAGCAGACTCGAGGGCGGCCGTGACGTCGTTCACGTCGACTGTGCCCCAGCCGTCTTCACGAACCGCCCGAGCGAAGTCGAGACCCCGACCGGAAGAGCCGCGGGGGTTGCAAGCAACAACCCCATACCCGGCACCGGCGTATACCTGGAACTCGTCGAAGAATCCGAAGCCGTATTGAGTGGCGGGGCCGCCGTGGATGTTGACCAGGACCGGGAGTCGACCTGCTCCCTCAGGTACGAACGCCCACACATCAATCTCAACGCCCTCGCTCGTGACCCGCCAGTGGGTCGGTGACACCAACTTCGATTCGATCTCACCGCCGAAGGCAGCGATCACTCTCTCAGCCCCATCTACCACCTGGACGAGTTTGCCGGGATGAGTGGAATCGGTCACGGTGGCGACCACCCGGCCCGAATCGGAGACGTCGAACCCGGTGACCTGACGCTCGCCGTCGATGATTCTCTCTATCTCGCCCCCGAAACGACAAAGCTCCACCCGCCCCGAGTCCTCGACCACTGAGTAGACCGTGTCGCCTCGCCAAACCGGAGGCGATAGGGCAGCGGTGAGGCTGTAGATCGAACGATCGATCGCCGCCGTTACATCTTCCATGCCGTCGAGCTGCCAGAGATGGTCGAGACGCGGGTAGTCGACCTCGGGGCCACCGATTCCGAACATGGTTCCGTCGGGTCGATAAAGCGGCGCTAGCCATCTCCCCCGCGGGGCGGCCTCCCGCAACCTTCCGTCAAGAGTTACCTCGACGAGATCGCTACCAGGCTCGAGGCCCTGGCGAGGATGCCGGTCGGTGACAATCGCGACACGATCGGAGCCTGGATGCCACGCCGGAAACATCTCGTCGTAGTCGCCCTCGGTGAGCCGGCGAGGTTGGTCGTCGCCAGCAGCATCGACGATCCATACTTGGCGGCGCCGGTCGTGCAGCCAGCCGCGGCCGTCGTATCGATAAGGGAATCGGCTGATGCGCTTGGGGCGACGCCCTCGCTCCTCCTCTGACAGATCCTCCTGATCCTCCGTGTATGCCTTGGCGGCGACCGCGAGCGACTTCCCGTCGGGACTCCAGACCAGGTACTCGACACCGAGGCTGAAGTCGGTGACCTCGCGAGCTTCTCCGCCGTCGGCGGGCATCACCCACACTTGGGCGATCGGCTTCTTGAGATCGGTGGCCCGGAGGAAGGCGAGGTGCTGGCCGTCGGGTGCCCACCGTGGCATTGAGTCGATCGGTCCCGCCGTGAACGGCGATTCGCCTTCGCCGTGATGAACGTGGATCTGTCGGCGATAGGTGTCGTCTTCGAGATCGAGACGGCTAATAACGAAAGCCACCCGCACGCCGTCGGGATGAATCTGGGGGTCGGAGGGGACGGCGAGGAGCGCAAGATCTGGAGGCTGCATGGTTGGGCATTGTGGCGGCAGGCGGATGTTTACGCTGCCGCCGGTGGCTCGCATAGTTGCTTCCTTCTTCGGCAGCGGACTCGTTCTCGGGCAGATACGGGGGAACGAGGGAGGATCAGGGACGATCGCGGGGCTGCTGGCCCTGGGGATCTCATTCTTCCTGCAACCCGTCTGGGGCCGAATTGCGGCTTTCGCAGTCACCGCCCTCGTCGGCTACTGGGCGGTCAAACAGTTGCGGTTCGAGCAGGACGATCCAGGCTGGGTGGTGATAGACGAGGTGGCGGGACTCTTCCTCGCCACCATCGGCCTCGGCGTGGTTGGGATGGTGATTGGTTTCGTCGTATTCCGCATCGCCGATATCGGTAAGAACTTCGCCCCGGGTGTGGCCGAGGCCGAGCGCCTACCGGGGGCGTTGGGGATCATGGCCGACGATGTCGTCGCCGGAGCCTATGGACTCGGCGCCGGCTGGCTCGTGCAAATCGTTCTTGCGTAAATCGCAGGAATGGAATCAGACCTCGACGTATCGAGCCTCTTCCACCCCTGGTACCGATCGAAGCCTCGCTACCTGCTCTTCACCGAGAGGCGAGTCGAGGTTGAGCCCCATCATCGCCGCCTCCCCGCTCGTTCGTGATCGGCCGACGACCATGTTGGCGATGTTGACCTCGATGTCTCCGAGGAAGGTTCCGACTCGGCCGATCATCCCGGGGACGTCGGCATTACGCACGATCAGGAGGTGCCGGGAGATGGGAAGCTCGACGTCGTGTCCCAGGATCTCGACGAGCATCGGCCCCTTGCGCGATCTCGTGGCCGCCACGGAGATGGGTTCACCCCCGACGTTCCCGGTCACCTCGAGAATCGACACGTACTCGGGACTGAACTCGTCAGCTTCGAGCACCAGCGAGATCCCGCGGTTGTGGGCCATCGAAGTTACGTTGACGAAGGACACCGGCTCGGCTGAGACCGCAGCTAATCCTCCTTTCATTACGGCCAGGCCGAGGGGCCGCACCTCCATCAGGGCCAGCCGGCCGCGAGCGGTAACGCGGAGCTGATCGGGCACTCCACCGGCCAGCCCGATGAAAACCCGCCCGAGTTGTTCGGCGATGGGGAGAAACTCGCGAACATCCTCGGAGAGCTCTCGACCAAGATCGAGGTTCACTGCCGACAAAACTAGGTCGCCGGCGAGCGCCGCCACCACCACCTCGGCGACCTGGACGCCGGCCTTGTCCTGAGCCTCGACTGTGGAGGCGCCGAGGTGAGGAGTGAGGACGACCTGGGGAAGATCGAAGAAAGGGCTCTCCGTGAGCGGCTCATTCACGAAGACGTCGAGGGCAGCACCCGCCACGGCACCGGAGCGAACCGCCTCCGCCAAGGCTTCCTCGTCGACGATCCCCCCTCGCGAAGTGTTCACGACCCTCACTCCCGGCTTGCATTTGGCAAGTGCATCCTTTCCGATCAGTCCCTCGGTTTCGGCAGTGAGCGGCAGGTGGATGGTGATGAAATCCGCTTGGGCGAGGAGCTTGTCCAGCTCGACTAGCTCGGCCCCCTGGCGGCGTGCTCGTTCCGCTGAGATGAACGGGTCGTGAGCCAGAACCTTCATCCCAAAGGCCATGGCGCGGGTGGCGACCAGGCTTCCGATGCGACCGAGCCCGATGACTCCCAGGATCTTGCCGTGGAGTTCGACCCCCTCGAAGCTCTTCCGGTCCCAATTGCCTCCCCGAGTGCGAGCATCTGCCTGCGGAATATGACGAACCTGAGCCAAGAGCAGGGCAAAGGCATGCTCGGCGGCACTGATCGTGTTTGCCTGAGGAGCATTGACCACCAATATTCCGCGACTGGTGGCGACATCGACGTCGATGTTGTCGACCCCGATCCCAGCCCGTCCTATGACCTTGAGCAACGGCGCGGCTTCAATCAGCTCGGCGTCGACCTTGGTGGAGGAACGAACCACCAGGCCGCTCGCCGCCCCGAGCGCCTCGAGGAGGGCGGGGCGCGGCCATCCGGCCGCGTCGATCACCTCGAAGTCGCGCGACAGCGCGTCGATGCCAGCGGCGGCGAGGCGCTCGGCGATGACCACTGTCGGGCGAATGGGGTCCATGTCGGCGAAGTTTGGTGGGAAGCCGGCTGATCGACAAGACGAGGCTCAGCGGAAATCCGCTGGGTTAACCTCGAAAAATGAGCTGGCCCCCGAAAGTCATCGTTGTCGCGGTTGATGGATCAGACCAGAGCCAGCGAGCCGCCGATCTCGGGGCGGCGTTGGCTCGTGCCCACCAGTCGCGCCTGGTGTTGCTCACCGTGGTCAGGCCTCCCGAGGGCTGGTGGGGCGTGACCGGCCAGCCTCCCTCGCCCGAAGCCCTCTCCGAAGCCCTGGTCGAAGGTCAACAGGAGATTCTCCGCCAGGCGGAGAGCCGCACCGACCTTAAGGAGGTCGAGTACACCACGGCCGAGGAGTTGGGAGACCCGACCTCACTGCTCCTGGCTGCCTGCGACCGAGAGGCGGCCGACCTTTTGGTAGTCGGCCGCCGCGGAGCCGGTTTGGTCGAACGGATGGTGATGGGATCGGTGGCAGACCGCCTTGCTCATCACAGCCCCGTTCCCATCCTGATCGTTCCGTGACCTCCGAGTTCGAGGAAGACACGGCCGTCGCCGAAACGGACGGAGGCTTCACAGCAACCATCAGCGATCGTTGGTCGATCGGTGGTAGACCCAACGGGGGTTATCTGATGGCGATTGCCCTCCGGGCGGTCGAGCATCGGGTCAAACAAGAGGATTTGCTGACGTCCTCGTCTCACTTCCTCAGCCCGGCCGCCGCTGGTCCGGCCACGGTCGAGGTCGAGTTAATGAAATCTGGGCGGTCGATCTCGACCGCCCGCGCTCAACTACGACAGGACGGCAGGGTCGTCCTCACATTGCTGGCAAGTTACGGCGACCTGGCTGCAGCCGGTCCGACCGAGATATTCGAGGACCCGCCGCCGCTGGGGAAGTTGATGAGCTCCCTCGATCGGTCTTATCCGATCCCGATCACCGAACGATTCGAGTATCTCGTCCCGGAGGAACAAGATCAGGCAATGCGGGGGGAAAGAACCAACCCCAAACCCGAGTTGGTCGGAAAGCTCCGGTTCCGCGATGACCTGCTTCCGCCGTCATATGCCCTGCCACTGTTGATGGACTCTTTTCCGCCGACACTGTTCCAAATCGGTCTCTACGGCTGGACTCCCACCCTCGAGCTGACCGTTCACGGTCGCGGCAGGCCGCAACCGGGTTGGCTGACGATTCGGCTTCGATCCCGCTACTTGATCAACGGACTGGTCGAGGAAGACGGCGAGCTGTGGGACGAATCGGGAAAGCTCGTTGCTCTTTCACGTCAGCTCGCCAAGGTCCTGACATAAATCTCCGGCGCTCTAACCCGCCCCGGCCGGAGGATTCTTTTCAGAGGTTCGGTAAAACCTCGGCTGCAAAGCGCTCGAAGCCAGAGTGGTCGTAGGCAGCCTCGGCGAAGTAGAAGATTCCATAGGCCAGCCCCCCATCCCTCCACGGACGGAGCTTTTCGATCAGTTGCTCCGATGTTCCGGAGAACTCCGAATAATTGAGCAGGGTTCGCTCGAGGCGCTCGCCGTCCAAGAACTCGCCGAAGTGATCTCGCATCCACTTGATTCGGTCCGCCACGGCCGAGTCGGTTTCCTCACAGACAACGTTGAAGTTGGAACTCCGCACGATCTGGTCGAAGTCGCGCCCGATATCGCGGCAGTGCTCGGATAGCCGCTCTGATTTGTCGACAAATTCATCGAAGGAGTTGCCGAAGTTCGTGTAGGAGGCGTTTTCGGCGGCAACCCGAAGAGTGAGTTGTTCGCCGCCGCCAGCCACCCATATCGGTATGTGAGGTTGCTGAATCGGTTTGGGTTGGCAGATGGCGCCATTGAGCTGATAGTGCTGGCCGGAGAAGTGAACCTCGTCCTCAGTCCACATCCGTTTCATGATCTCGACCGCCTCGCCAAGTTGGGAGATCCGCACTGCCGGTCGTGGGAATGGATAGCCATAGGCGACGTACTCCTGCTCGTACCAGCCGGCTCCGATTGCCATCTCCAGCCGACCTTGTGAGAGGACATCTGTGGTTGCAGCCACTTTGGCTAGATAGGCCGGGTGCCGGTAGGAGTTGCACGTGCACATTTGTCCGATGCGAATCGTTTGCGTGGTCACGGCGAGCGCCCCGGTGAGAGTCCACGCTTCATGGGTCACCTCTTGCGTCGGCACCGGAACGGTGTGGAAATGGTCATAGACCCAAACCGACTCATAGCCCGCCCTTTCGGCTGCCCCGGCAACGCCGAGCATCGTCTCCCAGTGCTTTTCCCGATCGATGCCCGCTAGGTCGAGACGCCATCCCTGCGGAACGAAAACTCCTGCTCTCATTGACCCATTCTTGCGTAAATCACGTCACGTATACGTGACGAGAATTACGCAAGAATGGACAGGTGTTTGAAGCCCAACGTTTCAGCGACCTCATCGAGCGTCTGGATCATGTCGCTATTGCGGTTCCCGAGATCAAAGAGGCTTTGCCGATGATCGATGGCCTCGGCGCCCGATATTTCTGCGGAGCCTCCTCGGTTCGTAACGACTTCACTTGGGTTCAATTCCACCTCGTCGACAACTCCAAGATCGAGTTGATCGCGCCCAACTCCGATGAATCCTTTGTAGCGCGGTTCCTCGACGAGCGCGGCCCCGGCCTCCATCACGTGACCTTCAAGGTCGCCGATGTGCCGGAAGCTGCCAGTCGGGCCCAATCGCAGGGGTATCGGATCCTGGGGCCCAATCTGCATCCCATTTGGAGTGAGGTGTTCCTGCACCCAAAGAACCCTCTCGGCACGCTGGTTCAGTTCGCGGCGTGGCCGAGCGATGATCCCTGGACTGTTAATACCCTTGACGACGTCCTCGCTGGTTTGGCCGTCGACGAGACATGACCATTCTGGGGGGCGTGCCGATCAAACCCTTCCGGTCGGCCAAGAACCGCCTCGCCGCCAATCTCACCCTCCGGCAACGACGACTACTCGCCGAATACCTGGGGAAACGAACGCTGGGTGCAATCATGGATGCCGGCGCCGAACCGATCGTTCTCGCCGCCGACGAGGAAGTGGCGGACTGGGCCAAGGGCTTTGGATATCGAACCCTGCTCGATCCCGGCTCCAACCTCAACTCGGCCGCCACCGCCGCCGCCGACCTCGCCTCCACGGAAGATCGACCGTGGCTTATGGTCCACGGAGACCTGCCATTCATCGACGAGCAGGCAGTTGGCCGCGCGCTGACCTCGCTCGCCTCCGGGCGACCGGCGCTCGCGCCTAGTCCCGATGGGGGAACGCCCGTGTTGGGTTGGCAGGGTCGCGACCTCGCCTTTCAGTACGGCCCCGGGAGTTTTCATCGCCATCACTACCAGTTGGCGTTGCACAATCCACTGGTACTGACCGATCCCCGGCTCGTCTTCGATATCGACCGACCTGATGATCTCGCTCTCACCTTGAGGCGCGATCCAGACCTGGCTGATCGACTCTCTAGCCTCACTGCTTCGTGGCCACCGAGCTCCTAACCACCCCCAAACGTGCACTAACGATCGGCGCTCATCCCGACGATGCCGAATTTGGAGCGGGAGGCACACTTGCTCGCTGGGCGCAGGACGGCTGTGAGGTGTCCATGCTCGTCGTCACCGATGGCTCCAAGGGCTCCTGGGATCCGACTATCGCCCCCGACCAACTCGCTCGCGCGCGCATTGAAGAGCAAGCGAAGGCGGCGGCCGTTCTCGACGCCAAAGGTGAACTCGTCCATCTCGGATACGTCGACGGAGAGCTCGAGTATTCGATGGACCTTCGCCGTCGGATCTGCATGTGGATTCGCCGCCTGCAGCCAGAAGTTGTCCTCTCCCATGACCCCTGGCGCCGCTACATGCTGCACCCCGACCACCGCGCTACCGGTTGGGGAGCAATAGACGGGGTCCTCGCGGCCCGCGATCACCTGTTCTTTCCCGAGCTCGGGCTGGCCAAGCACCGCCCCGACGCGATTCTCCTCTGGGGAGCGGACCAGCCGGACTATTGGGAAGACGTCTCATCGACCTTCGATCAGAAGATCGAGGCGCTGCTGTGTCACTCGAGTCAGGCCGAGACATCCATGAGCAACGCTGACTCCAACGAGGACGGACGGACTCAGTTCCTCGATCGGATGCGCCAGTGGGCCGCGTCCCAGGGCGAGGCTCCGAGACTCGAACTGGCCGAGTCCTTCAAGTTGTTGCGCCCCTAAGCCCCACCTAGCGGATGGCTTCGCCGGTCTCTTTGTCGAAGAAGTGGAGCTTTTGGGTCTCGACCACGAGCTTGGTCTCCTCGCCCGGCTTGGGGGCGAAGTCGGGGTCGACCCGGGCGGTGAACTTGGTCTCCTCGCCCAAGGAGGCGGGGTCGGTTCCCTGGTCCTGGAGCAGCTCTCTGATGTCGGGGGTGATGACGGGGGGAGAGTTCCTCTGGAAGTGGACGAAGGCCTCCGAGCCGAGCTGTTCGACCAGGTCGACCTTGACCGAGATGGTCTGTTGGGGGTCGGCTCCCGGCCGGGCCGCCACCAGCTCGAACATCTCCGGTCGCACCC
>JBOGEX010000038.1:0-5881 GCA_050741915.1 Acidimicrobiia bacterium | reverse complement strand
TCGGCCCCGACAGCCTGGTGGCGGTCGACGCCCTCGTCGTCAGATGATTCTGGGACGGGAAACACTCGATACTCTCCCCACGTGGAAGTGAGCGAGGTCACCTGGCACAAGGTGGCGAGGATCGACGAACTCGGGGAAGGCCGCGTCAAAACCGTCACCATTGGTCGTCGCTCACTGGCTCTCACCCACTACGAGGGGCGCTACGGATGTCTTGACAATCAGTGCCCGCACCAAGGCGGACCGCTCGGGGAGGGTTCCATCGAGAAAGGCTGGCTCCGCTGCCCTTGGCACGGCTACGACTACAACCCGCTCGACGGGAGGCCACCTCCTGGATTCAGCGATGCGGTCACCTGCTTTGCCACCGACGTGCGCGATGACGGCGTGTACGTCGCCCTCCCCCCTGAGGGAGAACGCGAGCGAACCGTCTCCGACGTGATGGTCGAAACCATGGTCAACTGGGGAGTGGATACCGTTTTCGGGATGGTGGGTCACTCCAATCTCGGCTTGGCGGACGCAATGCGGGTAGCAGAAGAGCGGGGTGATCTTCGTTATTTCGGCATCCGGCACGAAGGAGCGGCGTCCTTCGCCGCCGGAGCGTATGGCAAGCTGACTGGAAGGCTGGCGGCCTGTTTTGCCATCGCCGGTCCCGGCTCGACCAACCTTCTCACCGGCCTCTACGACGCCAAGACCGACCGGGCCCCGGTTCTAGCCCTCTCCGGACAGGTGCCCTCGAAGACCCGTGGTCGCGGTGCCTTCCAGGATGCCGACCTCTCGGCAGCCTTCAAAGACGTTGCCCGCTACTCCCAAATCGTCCTGGCCGGATCCGACCACGCCGAGCTGATGAGCCTGGCTTGCAAGACCGCTCTGATCGAAAGCGATGTCGCCCATCTCGTCTTCCCCGACGAGGTGCAGGTACTCCCTGCCCCGGGTAGCGAGGCGGGTTCTCCCGCCGGACGCACCGGCAGCCGGCGGATCGAGCCGGACGCCGAGGTCCTGTCCGCGGCCGCCGAGCGGATCTCCTCCTCGACCCGACCGATGATCATCGTTGGCAACGGTGCCCGCCACGACATGGACTCCATCATCGCCCTGGCCGACCGTCTCGGCGCACCCATCGGCACCACGTTCAAAGCGAAGGGGCTGATCGCAGACAGCCATCCTCTCGCCAGTGGCGTGCTCGGACGCTCCGGCACCCCCGTCGCTAGCTGGCTGATGAACGAATCGGACCTGCTGCTGGTTTTCGGCGCCTCGTCCTCCAATCACACCGGCCTCGCCACCTATAAGCCGACGGTGCAAGTCGACTTCGACCCAATGGCCTTGGGGCGATTTCATTCCGTCGATATCGCCATGCTTTCCGATGTCGGAGTCGCCGCGCGGGCGCTGGGCCGCGAACTCCCGACGGTGTCGCGACATATCGACCGACGTTCGGAGATCGCCGAACGCTGGAGCATATGGCGAGCGGAGAAGAAGCGGCGTTTTGACGACGACGAAGGGCATGGGATCTCCAGCGCGCGTAGCTTCGCGATCCTGAGCGAGTGCCTTCCCGCCAACGCGGTGATCTGCGTCGATGTCGGCAACAACACCTACTCCTTCGGACGCTACTTCGAGGTGAAGGAGCAGTCGGTGCTGATGTCGGGCTATCTCGGCTCGATCGGTTTTGCCTTCCCGGCCGCGATGGGCGCGTGGGCCGCGGCGGGCGAAGAGCGGCCGGTCGTCTCGATCGGTGGCGACGGCGGGTTTGGTCAGTATGCGATGGAGCTGACTACGGCGGTGAAATACGGAATGAAGATCACCCACATCCTTCTCAATAATTCCGAGCTGGGGAAGATCAGCAAGGAACAACGGGCCAGCCACTACGACGTCTGGCAGACCTCGCTGCATAACCCGAACTTCGCCGCCTTCGCCGAGCTGTGCGGAGCCAAGGGCGTTCGCGTTTCCAATCCGAACGATCTCAGCAAAGCCGTGGCGGACGCGCTCGGTCACCCCGGTCCGGCCCTGGTCGAGATCGTCAGCGACCCTCTGCTGGTTTAATCCCGATGGCGCCGACGTCCCGAAATCCCCGCGCCGAGGCGACTTCGCTTGTCGCCCCAGGGCACGAAGCGCGCGTGCTCGAGCCCTCGCCACCCTCAAACAACGACCCGGCCTGGTACGCCGACGACCCCACCGATCCCTCCGGCGCCACCAACGCTCTCGTGACGCCGATCCCGGGGGAAGGCATCACCTGGGCAGCGTTCGCCAAGGGCAAGCCCGAGATCTCGGAGTTCGCCTCTTCCCACTGGCTTGGTCCCTATCGCCGGCTCAAGGCTCTCCCCGCGGACTACGACCGCACCCGAAGAGCCCTTCATCAACTGGCCTTCTTCGCTCTCGCTCCCAAGCGCCACTTGATCAATCAGAAGATCGGATTGCGGTATACACACGGCGGGTTTGGCACCCCTTTTTTTGGCGCGGACGAGCAGGTTCGGATCGAAGGCAGTCTGCTCGTTCGCCAGATCGGTGATGAGGTCAGGCAGACATCTGTTTCGACTCTGACCGAAGCCTGCCGATTTCTCGAGATCCCCTACCGACCAGCGTGGTTTGAAGGTTTCAGCGATCCCCCTAGCCCGATAGATCCCGGTTCCCGGCTCGTTCTCGCCAACGACGCGGTGTCGGCCATTGGGGAATGGTTCGGCTTCGCGACCTCGGTGCTCGAACAGCTCCGCCGCATGCCGGGAGCCATGGAAGTAAGTCGAGTTCAGTTATGGCCCGAGCACTTCGACCTGGCGATCGAGATGGGCCCGGCGCCGGGGAGGGCTTCCTACGGCGCCTCGCCCGGGGACGACCATCACCCCGAGCCCTACCTCTATGTCTCCGCCTGGGAACCGATCGACCGCGCCGACCCGTTCTGGAATGACCAGAGCTTCAACGGCGCCTCTCTCCCCTGCTCCGCGATCCTCGCCGCTCCCGACCAGCGAGACCTAGCTCTCGAGTTCTTCCATCGTGGGTATCACCTGCTGGTAAGCCGCATCTAGAGCCCGGGTGTTCTGCGCGGCTTCGCGTCACTACAGCGCGGCAAAAGATCCGCACAGACACTCGGGATCGCGCGGCGGAATGGAGGGACGGGGTGACGTCGATGCGGCACAGAGCCTCAAGACGAAGAGTGACGGTGCGGAGTAGCGGCGGGCACGCGTGATTTCCCTTCTACAGCCCAAGTTGGACCCGCAAAGCCCGCTCCACAGCCTCCAAATCGCCACGCGAGAGCTGACCTTGCTGGCGATAGAGGCGGCGCTTGGACACTGTGGCGATCTGGTCGGCCATCGCCTTGTGTTGTTGGCCACCCATCTCAACGTACGCCTCACTCGGGTAGAGCCGCTCGACGTTAGAGGTCACGGGCACAACCTGAACACGGTTCAACGCCTTGTTCGAAGCATCGTTGCTAACGATGATGGAGGGTCGGCCCTTGCGGATCTCCCCACCGACGGCTGAACCAAAATCGACCCACCAGACGTCACCTCGGTTCATCGGCTACATCACCCAGAGTGTTTTCTGCCCACTCCCCGGCCTCGGTCTCCCGGAGCTCGTCCTCAGCCATCGCTTTGTAACCAGCCTCCAAGTCCTCGTCGATCACATGAGGTCGAGCCAGCATCTCGAGGAACCGACTGATCCGGCGGCGGCCGATCCTCCGATGGAGGCCCTCGTAGACCGCGTCGTCGATCGTAATAGTCAGCTTCTTGGTCATACACGTATAATACACGACTAAGGCGCGCTCGGTCTTCGCAAACCACAGAATGCAGCCAGGCTTTAGCCTGAGTTCGATTGCCCGATCAGCCTATCGAGCTCCTGGGTTCGGCCGCGGGATGCTGAACAGCGCGCTGTCGTACAAGCCGTCCCTCCCATCGACACATCCTGTCAGAGAAACAAGGAAGACAGTTCCTAGATCATGGCTCGGCGGATCGCCGCTGCTGCTTCTGAAGAGATGGAAGCCCGTGATCTCGTCGGCGTCGCGGTGGCGGCCGATCGACCTGGAGGTTGGCCCACGGCAACCGAAGTTCTGGCTCTGGATGATTAGCCTGCACGTCCAAGTAGAGCCGAAGGAACGCGTTGATGAGATCGTTCTCGACAACGCTGACACGCAGGTCAGTGGGGACCTCCGCGTAGTGGACATGGACGTCGGCCAGAACAGCCAGAGTCTTCAGCCAGTACCCGCCGCCATGGGGACGTGGGGCTCCGAGGAGGGTGTCGTAGTACTGACCAACACGCCGTCGAAGGCTCTGTCCCTCTGCGTTCCCGATGTAGAGAATCGAGTTGCTGGGAAGCCACCACCTCGGGAGATGATCGGCCAGCTCGACAACGCCAGCTCGACGCCCCCTGATACTTAGTGGCCTTCGTCAGATGTTCTTGCGTGAATCTGGTGGGGGTTGGGTGAGGGCTTCGGTCCAGGCGCTGATGTCGTTGAGGTAGAGGCCGCAGGCGCAGTCGAGGGCCTGTTGGGGTGTGCCGGTGAAGCTGCCGTGGGGAAGCATGGAGTCCTCGTAGCCGTCTTTGCTGGCGAGGTAGATGGCGAATCCCCATTGGTGGGGTGAACCCAGGTAGCGGAGTCGGAACAAGGGCATCGATTCGTCTTCGGTGGTGGAGCCAGCCACGTAGGCGAAGGAGCCGCGGTAGCGGAGACTCAAGTCGGAGAGGGCCGGCCAGCGTTCCTGTCGGCGCTGGTTGAGACTACCGGTCAGAGCGGAGCGGGCGCGATCGGGGATGGGCATCGACCATGCCGATGGTAGGCAACCAGCTCGGGGGGTCAGGCGGCTGGTTTGGTGTGGGTGTCGATGCGGGTGAGGAGCTGGTCGAGGTCGTCCCGGCCGAAGGTCCAGTCGAAGGGTTCGGCGATGGCGTTGTAACGGTCCTCGAAGGCTGAGAGGCGGCGGCGGATCTCATCGGTGTCGGTGAAGTCGTTGGGGTTGACGACCTTGCGTTGCACGACCGAGAAGTAGATCTCGGCTTGGTTCAACCAGGAGGCGTGGACCGGCAGGTGGATGAGCCGCAATGTGGCCCACTCGCCCTCGAGGCGGTCGATGGATCGTTGCCCGCGGTGGGCCCGAGCCGTTGTCGACCACCCAGAAGACCCGTTCGGCCGAGGCGTAGGGATCGGCCCCCATGACTTGTTCGACCAGGCGCCCGAAGGGGACGATGCCGGTGGTGTCGTCGCAGCGGCCCATCACCTGGCCCCGGCCCACGTCCCAGGCAGCCAGATAGGCCACCGCCGCTGCGTTGGTACTCGTGCTCGACCCGCATCGGGCGGGCTCGACCGGGAGGCAGGGTGGGATGGCAGCGGCAACGGGCCTGGATGCTGGTCTTCTCGTCGGCGCAGACCACGAGCTCGCCCGGCCCCAACGGTCGGCCCTCGAACACCCGGGCATACAGGTCCAACGCCTTCGCCGCCTTTGGCCCCAAAGTCGGGGTCACGGGGAAAGATCCACGACCGGTGCAGCCACGGGCGGATAGCGTCGCCCCCCAAGATCCTCCCCACCGTGGACGCCGAGATGGTTTCACCACCTTACGTGTCACCAGCTCCCGGGCCAGCTCCGAATAGCTCCACCGCGACAACGGCACCCCGGTGGTGGCAGGCAGCTCACAGGCCAGCTGTTTGACCTCGGCCACCACCAGAGGGGGAAAAAGCCCCGGGGACGGCCCGAACGCTTCCGATCAGCCAAACCGCACATACCCTCCAAGAAGAACCGCTTACGCCACTTGATCACCGTGTTCGGAGCTATCCCCAGCCGGTCGGCGATACCCACGTTCTCTTCACCGTCTACCGCCGCTAACACGATCCGGGCCCGAACCACCATCCGACGCTCCGCCGTCTGCTTACGGGCCAACGACTCCAGACGACGCCGGTCCTCGCCGCTCAACT
>JBOGEX010000037.1:0-10213 GCA_050741915.1 Acidimicrobiia bacterium | reverse complement strand
TGAGAATCTGACGCATTGGGCCAATCCCGTTTCGTCCCGAGGAGGCCAGTCGTTTCAGCAGGTGGGGAAGGTCGAGACCGTCGAAGAGCCGCATCGACCAACCGTTGTCACACGCACGGGTGGTGCGTTGGAGGCTCAGGATCGCGGCGAGGTGGAAGATCGTAAGGGCAGGCGAGGTGATCGGAATTCCATTCAATGTCATGAGCTCTCCAGGCGGCAAATCCTTGTGATAGTGAATGATCGACAGCCGGCCCCGTCTCGGCGTTCCCTGTTGGGGGATGAGAACGTGGAGATCGTTCTGGTCGATGCGAAAGCCAGGAAGTTGCCACCAGGCGGCAGCACTGGTGTGCGACAAGACTGCGCCAGGCGGTGCGTCGAGGACCGCGGTCAAGGCAATCTTGGCGTCTGAGGGTGGCGAGCCGGTCAGTTCCAGGACCTCGGGAGTGACTGGAAGGAGGATGCCTTTGGCGATTCGATGTGCGACCTGGGTACGCGTTCCTCCGAAGGCGCGGATCTGGCGGCGACCGATTACTCCGTACTGCCGAGCGGTGGTTTGGCGCAGGAGCTCATCAAAAGTCACTCCCTGATCGTGACGCAGCGGTCGTCTGGTTTCTAGACCGTTGCTCCTCTGATCCTGTCTCTACGCCTCAAACGCGGCTCTGAGACCGCGTTTGAGGCGTAGAAAGCCAAGGCAACGGGGGTGCTCAAGTCTGGTTGAGGCGTCGGGCCCGATCGTGAGCGGCGGCCACGATCCTTTCGGATTCGATGCGGGCGGCATCTAGTCGCTGGCGCGCTCGCTCGGTCAACTCCTCCACCCGAGCCACCGCCTCGACCTGGGCATTCCGGATGATCGAGTCTGCCTGGGCGCGGGCCTCTTTCACCATCGCATGCAGCTCCCCGAGCTCAACCTCCTGGCGAGCGATCAAACGGACCAGCTCGTCGGTGCGAGCCTGAGCCGGCGCCACACTCTCCGAGGCCTCTTTGATGATCTCCGCCGCCCGTCTTTCGGCGTTGATCCTGAGCTGATCGGCGTTGGCCACCATCTCGCTCACCTTCTGGGCAATCTGTCTTTTGGCCTGTTCGCTCCCGCCCGCGGCCGCCTGTTGGGCCATTGCCCGCAAGCGCTCGGCCTCGCGCACCAGCGTTTCGGCCTGCTGGCGAGCTTCGGCCCTGATCAGGGCCGCCTCGTCGCGCGCCGCCGAGATCAACTTCTGGAGCCGGCCCTCGAGCGGAGCATCCGACGAGCCGAGGTGCGCCAAGGCCCATTCCGCCTCCGCCAGCCGCCCCCGCGCTTCGTCGAGATCACGATGGATCGAATCGATGTCGATAACTGTCAGGTCGCTGGCCTCGCCCCGCCCAGCCGGCCACTGGGTCACGGCGCCGCAGCCCCCTCGAGCGCCCTTGTCAGGGCGTGCTCGACCAACTGCAAAAGAGCGCCTTGTACCTGGAGCCGGTGGCGAGCATCGCAATAGAGCATGGGAACTGAGGCATTGATCGCCAAAGCCGTGGCCACTTCGTCGAGGGAATGAAGCTTTTCTCCATTGAAGGTGTTGACGGCGACCAGGAAGGGAACGCCCTGCTTCTCGAAGAAGTCGACAGCTGCAAAACACGCCTCCAGTCGCCGGGTGTCGACGAGGACAATTGCCCCAATCGCCCCCTTGGAGAGTTCGTGCCACATGAAGTGGAAACGATCCTGGCCCGGCGTGCCAAAGAGGTAGAGCACGAGATTGCCCTTGAGGCTGATCCGTCCAAAATCCATCGCCACCGTGGTCGTGGTCTTGGTGTTGCCTTCGAACAACTCGTCGATGCCCGCGCTCTCCTGCGTCATCACCGCTTCGCTACGAAGTGGCTCGATCTCCGAGATGGCTCCGACAAAGGTGGTCTTACCGACACCGAAACCGCCAGCGACGACGATCTTGACCGGAGTCAGACGGGGGCCGTCAGAGGCTCTTGATTCCATCGAGCACCTTCCGGAGGAGAGTTGTGTACTGATAACCGTCGAGGCCGGTGGTCATACCGGTGGGCGGGTCCATGATCTGAATCGCTCCCCGCCGCGCCAGGTCGGCGGTCACGACCCGGACGACGCCGACCGGCACATCGAGATGTGCAGCGAGTTCGACCAGCGCGAGCTGACGTTGTGCCATGTCGATGATGCGAGCAGCTTCGAATCGATAGAGGTGGCGATTCTCGAGCCCGGCCCGAGTCGACACGACCTGCGCTTCGAGGGCGATTTGTGGTAGGTCGCGACCGGTCCGACCCCCGGTCATCGTGTAGGGGCGAACGAGCCTTCCGGCCCCGAGCGCGTCGGCGGTTTCGCTCACTCGCTCGACACCAGCTCCATCTTCAGCTCCTCGCGTACTTCCGGCGTGAGGACCTGGCCGGCTCTCTCGGCAAAGAGGGCCATCTGATAGGCGACCGATCCAATGTCGACCGAACGGGTGGTGAGCGCGCAGAGCAATGAACCATCACTAATGCCCGTGACAAAGAGCCAGCCATTCGTCATCTCGACGATGACGTTGGAAACGGCTCCTGCCCCCATGCGTCCCGTCGAGCCATAGGCCAGCCCGATCATTCCCGAGGCAACAGCGGCGAGCCGATCGGCTGACTCTCGATCGACATCAAGAGAAACCGCCATTGCCAGTCCGTCGGAGGAGACGACGACCGCTTTGCGCACGGCTGGCACTGCGTCGACGAAGCGCCCGATCAGCCAGTTGAGGTTGGACGCCCCGGCGCTCATTCCGTCACCCCCGACTCATTGCTGGCGGCGGGATTGCCCCTCGGAGCGTCGCCCAGTTTGCCGGCCGAGTCCCGGCCCGTCTGGAAGGCGCTGAGGGCAGCCTTGATTCCGTCAGGGCCGATCTCGGAGGCTTTCGAAGTCGGAACCGTGCCATCGTCTAGGAACGAGGTCCCCGGCACCCTGGTGGGAAGTTCGCGATTGGGATCGTACTGGCGAGGCACCGGGTTGGGCCGGGGAGGAGCAGGTTGGGGGGCCGGAGCCGCCGTCGCCCGCTGCCCGTTGGCTGGGTTCGCTTCGACTACTCGCCCGGGGAGATGCGAGGGGGTGGGAACGGCTGGCATCGGCTGCACGGGCGAAGCCGTCACCGGTTGGGTGGCCGGGCGCACGAGAGGCGGGGCGTGACTCGACGCCAGCCGCGACGGCACCGAGACCCGTGGCGTCTCTCTGGCCTGCCGGAGACCAGTCGAGGGCTCGTTGCGGATGCGGCCGCCGTCGTCGGCCCGGGTAGCAGTTGAGGTCTCCAACAACGCTCGAGGCACCGTGATGCGAACGGTTGTACCGGGCACGCCCCGGGCCAGGCGCACTCGCATCCCGTGCCGAGTTGCCAACCGGGCAACGACGTACAGACCCAGAGTGGGCTCGAGTGCCAGCCCGAGAACCGGAGGATGGCTGAGGAGTTGGTTGAGCTCGGCGATCCGATCGTCGCTGATGCCGATTCCATGATCGGAGATAGTGAGCAGATAGCCCGATTCGTCGAATAGACCGGCCACACGCACCCGCTCGGTCGGCGGTGAGAACTGAGTGGCGTTGTCGAGAAGCTCGGAGAGAAGATGGGCGATGTCGGAGACGACGTGTCCGGACACCTTGACCGGCTCGAGAGCGAGGATGTCGATCCGCTGGTACTCGTCGACTTCGCCAAGTGCAGCACGCACCACGTCACCCACTTCGAGGGGCTTCTCCCACATCCGTGGGCTCTCCGCTCCGGCCAGCACCAGCAAACTCTCGGCGTTGCGACGCATGCGGGTGCTGAGGTGGTCGAGGCGGTAATACCCGGCCAGAGTCTCCGGATCCTCTTCCTTCGACTCGAGTTTGTCGATCAAGGCCAGCTGACGGTCGACCAAAGAGCTGTTGCGGCGGGCGAGGGTGACGAAAATCTCCGACACTCCTTTCCGCAAGATGTCCATCTGCTGGGCGGCGACATCCATCAAAGTGCCGTGGAGAGCTGAGAACGAACGGGCCAGGTCGCCCACCTCGTCGGCGCCGGCATCTTTGATCCGAACCGCGCTCGATGCTGCCGTGGCGGCGTTGGCATCATCGGGGTTACGGAGCGCTGAGACCAGATTGGGGAGTTCGACGTCTGCTACGCGACGGGCGGAGGCGGTGACGGCCCGGACCCGCCGGACAAGCGACCGTTCAATCCGGACGGTCGCAAAGGCAGTGAGGAGAATTATGAATCCGACGACGCCGGCTACGAGAAGTGCCCGCTCCCGAGCCTCGTCAGCGTCGATCTGAGCCGCGTCCGCAGCCTGGGCAGCGAGACGGTCGGCGGCGACGATCAAGACTTCGTTGCGGTCGGCCGGAAAGCCGTTGATATCGACCACCTCGGCAGCCGGTCGCCCCGTGACAGCCTCTTCCATGGCGGCGAGAGCGGCGAGTTCCTGGGCCGCAGTCTCCGACGAGGCGGCCGCACGCTCCTGCCACCCCCGAACTTCACGTTCCCGCAGGTTCAGGGCCGATTCGACCAGTTGCCGTTGCGATTCCTCGCCCTGGGCGATGAAGGTCCGCACCACCTGCTCTTGCTGGAACGAAACGCTGGCAGCCTCGGCCAACGCCTCGGCGGCGCCGACATCCTGGGCCTTGAGGCGGTCGGGAAGGTTGAGCGAGACCTGGGAAATGATGTCGAATAGGAGATCGGTGGCGGTGTTGTACCCGGCCGCGGCCGCAGCGGTGAAGCGCTCCACTTGGCGCACGTCGGTGAGCCAAGCGTCGAGCTCAGCGGCATCAGACTCGATGCGGCTTGCAGTCTCGCTCGTCAATTCCCCGGCAGAGGAGGCGTAATGGTCGACGGCGCTTTGAAGGTTGGACAGGGCGAGATCGGTCTGAAGGCGAGAGGATTCGAGGTTGCCCGGATCCACCTGATCGGGACGAAGCACGAGCGTGTTGATGAGATGCTGTTCGGACCACAACGTTCCGAGTGCGGCCATGGCCTCGCTGGCCACGGTCGAGGCGCGGGAAGTCTCCTCCTGGACTTCCGCACCCTGGAGAAACGTCCAGGCGACATAGCCTCCGGCGAGCAACGCCACCAGCCCGATGGGAATGCTGGCCATCGCCAGTTTGCTGGCCAGACGAAACTTGAACACTCCGCTCCTCCTTGGGTAAAAGCCGAAAATGCTTTATCGACACGGCGGCTGCCAAAATTGAGTCGGAAGAGCTAGAGACCGGCTTCGGCTTCCGGTTTTTTTTGGCGCTCCGTCCTGGCGCCGACCCTCGTTCACCTCCGCTAGAAAACGGAGGTGAACTACTGGCTCTACAAGTCGGAACCGGGGTCATACAGCATCGATGACCTGGCCCGCGATCGAAACACGGTTTGGGACGGTGTTCGCAATTACATCGCCCGGGCCTATCTTCTCCAGGCCGAAGTCGGGGACCTCGCCTTTTTCTATCACTCGAGCGCCAAGCCTCCTGGTATCGCTGGCCTCGGCAAGGTCATCGAGACCAAAGTCGTCGACCCGACACAGTTCGATCCCGCCTCGACGTACTACGACCCGAAGGCAACGCCCGAAGATCCGAACTGGCACACCGTGGTGGTGGAGTTCGTCGAGAAGTTCGGAGAGTTTCTCCCCCTCGATCGGCTACGCGCCACCTTCTCCCCCGACGAGCTTCCGATCCTCCGGCGCGGCAGTCGTCTTTCGGTAACCCCCGTCCCCGAGGCGACGGCGATCCGCCTGCTCGAAATCCTTCGCTAAGCCCATACGACCTACAGGCGGTCTGGTCCGTTGCCGATTCGTCGGAGTGGAGAAAACTCGCTCGTTCGCGCCTTGGGTCGCCCTGATCGGAGCGACGATCCTTTATGCGCTGGCCGCCGTGGCTGGCAGCGGCCTTTCTGCCCAGGCCGTCGGGGTGACCATCTTCTGGCCGGCTGCGGGTGTCGCCGCTGCCCTCGCCTCCGCCACCTCCTCTCGCCTCAGGCCCCATGTTCTCGTCGGGGTCGGCCTCGGGACCGTTTTGTCGGCCGCACCGTTCGTCGACGTCAGATGGCTGCACACCCTCGGCGCCGCCATTGCCAATGTCACCGAAGCTGCCGTGGCCGGCGCCATCCTCCGCGCCCGCCTGCCCCAGACTCATCGCATAGTTCGCCTCGCCGATATCGGAGCCCTGCTGCAGGCGAGCGTGTTAGGGCCCGCCGTCGGGGCCGTCATCGGTGGGGCGGCGACTGCGATTAGTTACGACACTCAGTTCGTATTTGCGAGCCTCTCGTGGCTGGCCGCAGACGGCCTGGGCATTTTCCTGATCGGTCCCGGCGCCCTCGCGGTCGTCTCGGCAGTGAGGGATCGAGCACCGCGGGGCAAATGGCTCAAGACCGCATTTGTGGGTCTCGTGACGGTGCTGGTACTGGTCTTGGCGATCGAAGGTAAAGAGATCACCGGAAGAAGCTTTGCCTACTTCATCCTGCTTCCGTTGATGCTGGCGACGATCTACGTCGGCCAACGAGGGACTGCGATACTGATGGCTGGGACCGCGTTCATGGTTGTCTGGTCCACGGAACAGGGAATCGGTCCCTTCGCTGAGGTCGACAGTCCAATACATCCCCTGACGGCCGCTCAGGTTTTCCTATTTGTCATCCAGGCCACGCTGCTTCTCGTGTCGACTGAGGCCAGTCGGAGACGCGACCTTCTCGCCGAGATCGAGGGCGTGTTCGACGCGGCTCTCGATGCGGTATTGGTGGTCGACGAGGCGGACACAATCCGCCGGGCCAATCATTCCAGCGAGCTCATGCTCGGTGAGCCGGTAGTCGGTAGGAAGTTCACCGACTTCTTAGTTCACCCACTCGACGCGGAGGTGATGGTCGCCCGGAGGGCGGTAATCACCCGCGGACGGCGAGCCGACGGCGGCGAGTTCTGGGCTGAAGTCTCGGAAGGAAAGGTGATCGAGCAGTCCCGTCGCGTTAGGCGAGCTGTGGTCATCCGCGATGCGACCCAAAGAATCGAAGCGCAAGAGAAACTCGAGCAGATGCGTGATCAGTTCGTTTCCAACATGACCCATGAATTGCGAACGCCGCTGACGTCAATCATCGGGTATACAGATTGGTTGCTCGACGGAGCCGAGGGTGAGACAAGGACCGACCTCGAAACAATCCGCAATAGCGCGGCCGAGTTGTCGAACCTCGTCGATGACATCCTGGATTTCAAACGCACCACCGAAGCAGAAGTCAACACCACCAAAGTGGACTTTTCCGCCCTGGTCGAGAAGGTGACTGCTCACCTAACGCCGGCGGCAGCGAACCGCAACGTTCACCTTGCCACCCACTACGACCCGGGTGTGAATGTCGAGGGAGATCACGAGCAGCTCGAGCGAGTAGTTGCCAACCTCGTATCCAATGCCATCAAGTACTCGAAACAGAGCGGTGCGGTGACCATCACCCTGCGGGCCTTCGACGGCACTACCCAGCTAAGGATCGCCGATCAGGGAATCGGCATCTCCTCGGCCGATCAGGCTCGTATCTTCGAACGATTCTTCCGTGCCAGCAGTGCAGTATCGGCTGGCATTCCGGGTACGGGGCTTGGCCTCGCTATCGCCCGCGACGTGGCCAGGGCGCACAAAGGCGACCTCATCCTGGAGAGCTCGCTCGGCGTCGGCACGACCATGACGCTGAGACTTCCCCTCTTAGTCCCCGCTGTGGTCGATTCCTCAGTTGCCGCCACAGCCGGCGACAGCGTCGGCATTTGACAAGCCACCGAACTGGAATCGTTCGTATGAAGCCACCTCGGCCAACTCGGCTTCGGTCAGGACATTCTTGAAACTTGGCATTATGGCCGTGATCTCCTTATCCGTCGCCCCGTAGGTGGGGCCGAACTGGCTCTCCCACTCCATCGAGCCGAGCGAGATCCACAGCTTCTGGTCCTCGCAGTCGGGGAACGTCTCGATCACATCCGTCAAAGCCGGAGCGCTGGCCCCCTGACCTGTGGGACCGTGGCAGGAGGAGCACAACCGCCCGTAGTTCTCCCGACCCGCATCAAGGACCGGATCTCCTAAGGTCGCCGGCACCTGGGCACAGCCCATCAGGCTTGCAGCCAGGACCGCTAGCCAGACCCGCCAAGAATGTCGCGTCAAGCCGGAGCAGAGCTTCGAGACAAGGCCGGGACCGCGGTGAATATGGCCGCCAACAATGCCAGCCCGAGGATGGGGGTAAAGATCCGTTTGAGAAGGCTCGAGTCGACGATCAGGCCAACAATGAACCCGGACACGCCGATATTGATCGCCCAGATCAAGAGCCGGTTCGAACCCAGCCTCCAACCTCCCAATCCGGCGACGACCGCGAACAAAGCATTGGTCATCACCCCGATGAACATGGCATGGTCGAATGCGGTGAGAACACCGATCGGACCGGTACCGGTCTCGGGATCCAGGGCCCCGGAGACAAAGAGTTGGACGACGTACACCAGAAGACCGATCCCGACTGCCAGGAAGACAACCGCCACTCGTGCAAACGGCGAGCCGGTCGAACCGGGCCGGAGATGACGCCACATGATCACCAAGTAGGTGATGATCGCTATGACTTGCAGGAGCGAGAAAACCTGGGTCAATGCCTCGATGTTGAATATGAAAGAAGCAATGGCAATGAGCCCGGCGGCGAAGAGCATCCAGGCCACCACTTTGCCCGCCCGGCTGTTGGCGCCGTTCAATTGCCAAGCGGTGATAGCGACACCGGCCAGGATCAAGTAGCCGATCAGCATTGAGGCAGGATGGGCCGCCCCCAACGACGCTGCCCGTTCGGTACTAAAGCCCGGCAGGCTGCCGTTGGCGATGAAGAGCCCGAGCAGCACTCCAAGGATCGCACCGATCACGAGCGAAACCACCGTGAGGTAAATCGCCAGTTGAGCGGTCGACTTTTCGCTCGCTTGATAGCGCCCGGCGGTCCAGACTAGGAGCCAGATCAGAACGATGAGGAGGAGGGTCCCGGCGATCGGGCGATAGATGCCGGATCCGACGGCGAAGGCAATGACATAGAGAACCACGGTGACGAGCAGCGCCATCGACAGCTGCTTGCCGCTGCGAATCGACTTGACGTCGAGGCTACCGCCGAAGATCGAAAGCAGAGAGCCGCCGACTGCCAACGTGATCCATCCGAGAGTCCCGGAGTGGACATGGGTCAACAGCATGTTCGGCCCCGGCTCCCAAACGTCGAGTCCATTGAGGATTCCGATCACGATGGTCACAACGAAAATCAGGAGCGCACCGCGAAACAGCAAGCGCGCCGATTCCTGCAATTGATTCACATTCCCTCCTCGATCATTGGCCTCAGCCAGTGATGGTGAGGCGCCCTCCCATATCCGCGTGTATTTCGCAGAAGAAGACGTAATCGCCTGGCGCCAAGTCCGCCGGGACAGTGAAGGTGGCCTCCGAATCACCGGCCAACTGGACTGCTTCCCAGGAGTCGTCACCTGAAGTAAAGGTGTGGCGAACAGAGTCAAGATTGACAATCGTCATTGAGTCGCCGGGGGCAAGTTGGGGAACAGATCCGAAGGCCCTCCCCTCGATGCTGAGGATGGGACCGTCACCGGCCGATGTCCCGTCAGCCGAAGTTCCGTTAGATGGCACGGCGGTGGTGGGGTCGGCTCCCCCGCCGCAGGCCACCAACAACAGAAGTGACGCCGCCAGCCTCGATGCTCTCTTGCCCACGAGGCCAGATTATCCAGATGTGGCAGCGCAAAGGAGCCACTCGGCACTTGGAAAAGCGTCTAAGCATTCGGCCGCCGTGAACCATCCCTCAGCAAATTTGTTGCAGGGCGACCATTCCACCGCAAGGGCCAGATTCAAACCGGCCCATCACGAGGCGGCCGCAAAGCCTGGTTAGGGTTCGAAAGTGGCCCACGTTGGCGTGACGGGAGGAAGCGGGTTCATCGGCTCGCAAGTCGTTCGCCACCTGTTGGAGGTTGGGCATACAGTGCGAACGACGGTTCGGGACCCCGCCAAGACACCGCGCGACTGGTCGAGCTCTCGCCCGCGATCGAGATTGTGGCCGCTGATCTGGGAGAACCTGAGTCCTTCCGTTCCGCCTTCTCCGGCTGTGAGTACGTGATCCACACCGCCAGCCCCGATGTCCTCAATGTCGAGGATCCGCAGCGGGATCTGGTCGACCCGGCGGTCAATGGGACACTGGCGGTACTAAACGCCGCAGCCGCCAATCCCTCCGTCAAGAGAGTCGTGCTGACTTCGTCTTTTGCCACCACGAACCAGACGGCGAGTTCGACGAGG
>JBOGEX010000036.1:0-47839 GCA_050741915.1 Acidimicrobiia bacterium | reverse complement strand
ACGTCATACTTGCGTACGGGCCTTCTGGCACCAAGAAGAAACCGACGACAACACCCGAACCACCACTGCCCCATTTTCACACCTACGAGGTGGGCGCGCCCGCCCATTGTGTACTTGCGTAGAAATGAGCCGGTTTACTGGCGGATTTCTACGCAAGAATGGTTGCTAAAGAGAGAACCCCCCCTCGGGCGGGGGTTCTCTTGCGATACCAGTGGTGTTCTTTAGGGCTTTCCGACCCGAAGGACTTGGCCCCTCACCTCGCCCGCGGGGTGCAGGGCGGTGTGAACATTGGTGTATCCCAGCTTGTCTTCGAGCATGGCGAGTTGATCGAGCGTCACCGTCACCGAGCCCTCCACCAAAACACCGTCGGTCACGGAACTGCACGTGGGAGTTCCGGCCGGGCCTGGCAGCGCCGCGGTTCCGCACAGCCAGATACTGATCCCAGCGTTTTCGTGACGGTCCCCGGGTCCATGGATATGCGCCATGGTTGCTGGGCCGGTCAGCTTTCGTACCTCTATTCGGTAGTTAAGGATGGAACCATCGACCCAGTACTCGGCATAGCCGCCGGCGCCCGGGGCATTGACCGACCCCACCTCTTGAGCATGTGACATCGGCGACGCAAAGTCAGCATCCTTACCGGCCGACGCCCCCGGAACGATAAACGCCACCACCAACAGCCCGACCAGAACAGCCAACAAGAGTGGCTTTCTCACCTAACTCCCTCCTCTCCTATCGCGTGGGAACAATACGGGCGGCGCCCGGATAACGGTTCGTCGGTCGTCGTCGCGGGCTCCATGGCGCGTTGGGACTAGTCAGGTGGTGGCGAGGATGACCAGACCCAAAGCGGTGAGAAGGATCATCAGCGCCAGCATGAGGTACTGACTACGAACCGCCCTTGCGCCGGGGAAATCGAACAACGCCCGATCGTGGGCCAGCACCACGCCGGCCACGTGACCGACCACGATCGTTGCCACCTGCATCCACCAAATCGCATACGGGGAAAGGACGGTGAAATCCACCGATCTCCCGGCCGTCCCCAACAGGTTCCACCCCCGTCCGAGCGGATCGCTGATCGTGCTCAAAATCAGCTGACCTTCGAATATCACCAAGGTGAAGTAGTGAGCGAAGGCATAGGCAAAGGCGATCGGGACCAGAGTGTGGGCGAATCGTTGGGCAACGGATGTTGTTGTCCATTCTCCCCCGGCCTGCCGGGCCGCCGCCCAGCAGGCGCCAGCGTAAGTCAGGCCCACCGAGCCGCCGGTCGCCAGCAACAAAAGGGAACTCCCTGCTATCGAGACGCCAAAGGATCCGAAGGTGCGGTCGTACCAAGTGGTGGCTGACAGGCCGTCATAGGTCACAGTCGCGATCATGGCGATGACGAAAGCGGTCAGACCCGGCCTGTGCGGGAGAATGGGCAGCGCTCGCAGCCACCCCCGCCACCGGAGACCTCGTGCGCGGTCGAGATCAAACGGTGCGAGCGCGGACACGAGACCGTTGTAGGTTCTGAAGGGGTCCAGCCCCTCCAGGCCGCCTTCCCATCGGTCAGCAGCCGTCACCAGCAGCAGGCCGAAAACCAGGGCAGCCCCTGCCACCGTCCCCGGGTCGGCCGAGCGGGGATAGATCAGTTCCATCCATACGAAACCGAGGAACAGAGCCAGCGCGGGCCACAGCCCGAGGGCCGCTGGCCACGCCCGCACTGGCGTGGACCGACCAGCCCATCTGACCAATGAGTCCCACGGATTCATCAACCGGTAGAGATCGCCCACTGCCGCCGAGGCAAAAGGGACAATCAACCAGAGCCCGACCCACATCAGCACGGGGGCCGCATTGCGGACACTGTTGTCGGCTCCAAAAAGTCCGGCCAAGACAACGACCGTAAGGCCGGTGACTCCTAACCAGCGGAGAACGGAAGAAATCAGCCTCCAGCCTGGAAGCCGGATCGGGCGCAAAGGGGGAGGCTGCTGCAGCCTTGGTTGAGGCCACAGGCGAATCAGAGCGACGAAGGTGATCACGAGGACCGACAGGGCACCGGCCACGAAGTAGCTCAACGGGACAGGGAGGTCGCTTCGCCCCCCGAGGCCATGGGCAAGTGCTGGCGCCGGCAGCGCGGTCAACCAAGCGACGACGCCGACGATGGGTGCCCAACGTAATCGGGCCGAAATCCCACGCCGGCACATGTCGGATAACGGTATCGCCGGCAGGACAACTGCCGCCACCGCGCGGCATACCGGAACCATCCGGCTGCAGCCGCCGTCTGAGTCACATGCGAAGATTTCTCCCTCTTCTGTTACTCACGGTTTCGTTGCTCGTCCTCGCCAGCCCCGCATACGGCTGCAGCTGCGTGATGGCTAATCCCGAGGAGATGCTCGACTTCGCCCCCATCGCCTTCGTCGGCACGATGTCAGATGTAGCTCCCGGAGGAACCAACCACACATTGACCTTCGACGTCGACACCGTTCTGGCTGGCGAGGTTGGGGCCCAAGTTGATGTTGTTACTCCGTCCAACAGCGCCGGTTGTGGAATCGACGCCAACGTCGGTGCTCGCATGGCGATCTTCGCCAACGACGACCAAGGGTTTTTGACCTCCAGCTTGTGCTCGACCACCGATCCCGATACCGCGATCAATGCCCTCGGCCCCGGCACCCCGCCCGTTGCGGCGACGCCTGCGGCCAACTTCGACTGGCAGGCCGTGTGGCTGGGTGCCGGAGCGGTGGTGCTGGTCGGCGCCTTCTGGCTCATCGGCCGCCGTCGACTGGCGAACCCAGGGTTGTAACCACTCGAAACCGACGTCTAGGGCCCACAGAACAGCAAGAATTGGTGACTCGTCGAGTCACGGAGGACCGCATGGCGAATAAGGACAAGGGGGGGCGGAACAACAAGAAGGCCCCGGCCAAAGACCCCAAGCAAAAACGTCAACAGAAGAAAGAGAAAAAGGCCAAGGACAAGCTCCGCACCACGGGCGGCTGATGGGCTTTCCCATCCCCACCTTCGCCGACGTGCTGGCCGCCCGTCGGCGAATCACTCCCTATCTCAAACCGACCCCGCTCTATTCCTACCCGGTGCTCACCGACATGGTGGGCACCGAGGTTTTCGTCAAACACGAGAACCACCAACCGATTGGTGCCTTCAAGGTGCGCGGGGGCGTCAATCTGATCTCCCAGTTGAGCGATGAAGAGCGCACGAGCGGGGTCATCACGGCGTCGACCGGCAACCATGGGCAATCGATCGCCTTTGCGGCCCGGCTCTTCGGAGTCAAGGCAATCATCTGCGTTCCCGAGCATGCCAACCCCGCCAAGCTGGCCTCGATGCGGGCCCTGGGGGCGCACCTGGTCGAGCATGGGCGCGACTTCGACGACGCCAAAGCCCATTGCCGAGAGCTGGCCAGCTCGCTCGGTAACCGGTACATCGACTCTGGAGACGAACCACACCTGATTTCCGGCGTTGCCACCTCGACCCTTGAGATCCTGGAGCAAGAGCCATCGATCGAGATCCTGATCGTTCCCGTCGGCGGGGGAAGCGGTGCCTCGGGTGCGTGCATCGTTGCCCATTCCGTCGACCCGGCGATCCGCGTGATCGGAGTGCAGTCCGCCCAGGCACCGGCCGCCTTTCGCTCTTGGAAGGAGCGGGCGCTGGTGGAGGATAAAAACGAGACGATCGCCGAAGGGTTGGCGACCAGGGCGCCCTTCGAGCTGCCGCAGACGATCATGTGGGAGCTATTAGACGACTTCATTCTCGTCACTGACGACGAAATCCAAGAGGCCCAGCTCCGCCTGATCGATGCAACTCGCAATATGGTCGAGGCAGCCGGGGCGGCTTCGACCGCGGCGGCGCTCAAGCTCAAGGAAGAGTTGGCGGGAAAGAGGGTGGCGGTGGTTCTGAGCGGCGGCAATATCAGTCGCCCCCAACTGCAGGCACTGCTCTCCAAAGGAGGAGGCTGAATGAACTGGACCCTGGAGGTGGTGGTCGTGCCGGTTTCCGATGTCGACCGCTCGAAGGGCTTTTATGAGAGTGGTCTCGGTTTTCACGTCGATCACGACACTCGAATCAGCGACGACTTGCGGGTGGTGCAGCTCACCCCGCCCGGCTCGGGGTGCTCGATCGTCATCGGCCAAGGTCTCGGAGCGATGAAGCCAGGCTCTCTCGAAGGCCTGCAGTTGGTCGTTTCCGACATCCAGCGCGCCCACGCTGAGCTGGTGCAGCGAGGGGTACAGGCAACCGAGGTTCAGGTTTACGGGAACGACGGGTTGCGCCCGATGGAGGACGGTGACGACTTGAACAACGTCGGCTTCGTCTACTTCAGCGATCCCGACGGCAACCGCTGGGCGGTGCAACAGATCACCGACCGCGCCTAGCCCTACTTTTTCGTCCGTTTGGCGATCCGGGCGAGCGCCCCCTCCCAGTCGGCATCGAAGGGTGTCCCAGGTTCATCGAGGTCGATCACCACCGGGGCATGATCCGAAGGAGTTGGCGGTCCCTTGCGGGCCTCGCGGTCGATCTCAGACCAGACGGTGCGCTCGGCCACGGAGCTGGTTCCATAAAGCAAATCGATCCGCATGCCCTTGTTCTTGTGAAACATGCCGGCCCGGTAGTCCCACCAGGTGAAGCGACCAGCTTCAGCATTGTGCTGACGGAAGAGGTCGACGAGACCCCAGCCCCGCAACGTTTCCAGAGCGGCGCGCTCGCGCGGAGAAACATGGGTACCGCCGTGCGCCGCCGCCGGGTCCCAAACGTCCTCATCGGTGGGCGTGGCGTTGAAGTCGCCACCGACCACCAAGGGCTCGTTCGGCGATTTGGTTTCCACCAGCCAGCGATGCAGCCGCTCGTACCAGGCGAGCTTTCCCTCGTAGAAGGGCGAGTCGAGGGCGCGCCCGTTGGGGGCGTAGAGACTGACAAAGTGAATCCCACCGCAGACGGCGCTCATCATGCGGGCTTCGTTGAAGGGATTGAAGTCCTCCTCTGCCGCACCGCGGCCCGAGGCTTGTCTGCTGTCGCGCACAGGACCGTCCCCGAAGTTGCTGATGATGTCGGAGATTCCGATCCGGCTGGCGACCGCGACCCCGTTCCATCGTCCTTCACCGTGATGGGCCACCTCGTAGCCGGCCATCCGAAAAGGAAGCTCCGGAACCTGCTCGTCGGCCAGTTTTGTTTCTTGCATGAGCAGGATGTCCGGTGCCGCGCGGTCAAGCCATGCCTCGATGGCGGGTATCCGGGCCGCCAATGAGTTCACGTTCCAGGTCGCAACCCGCACTACGACCAGTTTTACCGGCCATCACCTTCGGTGCACGCTCGCGGCTGCTCCTTACTTTCTCGGCATCTCGCCATAGACTTCACAACGTGAAACCACTGCCGATCATCATTGCCGTGGGAGCCCTCACCGCCGTCCTGGCCACGCTGCTTCAGAAGAGGATCGAAGAAAACAAGTCAACCGAGGCCTGGGAACCGGTCTCTCTCAGTTGAAAGTTCTGGTCCTCGCCGACCAAGACCGCGATTTGCGGATCGCCCACGTCCTCCGCTCCGAAGCTTCCGTCGAGCGCATTGCCTTCATGGGACAGGCGTCCTCCTCTGTGATCGACGAGGTCACGAGCCCGGCTGGATTCGACCTGGTCGTAAGTTCAGGCCCCGAAGCCTTTGCCGTGGCCGCCCAAGCCCAAGCCGCCGCCCTCTCGGCCGCCGAGATCGATGTCAGCCCGGTACCGGCTGTTGTGGGTGCGTCTCTGCTTGGCCTGGGACTGGCGATGGCAGCTCGACTCGAATCCCAGGGGACCAACGTCTCCCAGGTCTCAATTGCCCGCCCCGGGGTCAGCGGCTCTGGACCCATCAAAATCGGTTTCCCGATGCCGGTGGGGAGCGTCTCCGGGGTGGAGTTGGCGGAACTCCGGGTGAAGGTGGTCGAGGCGACCGCTCCCCCGGGCTGGGCATCGGTTCTGGTGGAGGGAAACGGCACCAGGCAGGCGGTGGTCGATGATCATATTTTCCTCACCACGATCGCTCTCGCCGCCGGGGTGGGTCTGGTGCCACCGGCCGGAATTGTCCGGGTCTGGGATTCCCCTCAGATGTATCTCAGCAGGGCGGAAGCGATGGGACTGGTGGCCGCGATCAGGCCTTAGTCATCGCCGTTCTGTGGGCCGTAGACGTCGGTTTCGCCGGGTTATAACCCTGGGTTCGCAATTGGTCAGCGAACGGCGGGGGTGGTTTCTTCGGTCGGCTCGTCGGCGAGCGTGGGCTCGGCGAGGGTGGGCTCGGGCTTGCCGTTGTTGGGAGTGGCCGGGGTCCAACGGCGGGCGGGAGCGGCGGGCGCCACGCTCAGCGGAGCCAGCGACTCTTCCAGCACGACTACCTCGACACCGCCGACAACGTCAGTCACCAAGTTGTACATGACCGCTGCCAGGGTCACGAACCCAGTCGATAGCACCGCCCATACCACTGAGCCGAAGACCGCCGCCCGCAGGAAGCGTTCGGTGTTGGCGAAGGGGTTCTCGCCCTCGTCGAGCAGGGTGATCTTCACCAGGATCTCGGTGATCTTGTCGGGAATACCGGCTGCGGTTAGCACCGACCAGAACATGACCAGACCGAGGACCAGCCCCAGCCCCAGCACAACATTGAGAAGAGCTGAGACCTTGAGGACCGTCCACGGGTCGATCTTGCGGATGATGCGGCGAACACGCCGGACCGTGGTCATGTACGGAGCAGGAGTCTACCGGCCGTGCCCGGTCTATTCGTCCTCTTCCGGTGGAACCACCGTGAATGCCGCCAGTTCGGTGTTGGGATCGAGCCGCATAGCCTTCACCCCGGTCGAATCTCGTTGCTGGCGGCTGAGGGCGTCGACCTTCTGGCGAATGGCTTTGCCGTTGGACGAAATCAGGAACACACCCGTCCCCTTGGTGACGCCGAGTGCCCCCACCAAGCGTCCCCGCGCCTTGGTGAGCTTGATCGCCTTCACGCCGATCCCGCCCCGACCCTGACCACGGAATTGCTCGATCGACGTGCGCTTGCCATACCCGTTCGACGTCAGCAGCAGCACGTCCTCGCCATCGGCAGACGATGTCGCCGCCACCACCTCGTCGCCGGCCCGGAGCCTGATTCCGCGCACGCCCTGAGTGGCCCGACCCATCGGTCGTAGGTCAGCCTCGGGGAAACGGATCCCCTGACCGTTCTGGGTGAAGATGAGCACGTCGTTCTCCCCGGTGGTGGTGCGCACCGACACCACCTCGTCTCGTTCGGTGAGCTTGATGGCCACGAGGGTCTGGTTGCGGCTTTCGTACTCGCGGAAGAGGGTCTTCTTCGCCGTCCCCAATTTTGTGACCATGACCAGGAAGCGGGCGGTTTCGTAGTTGCGGGTGTCGATGATCGCCTCGATCCGCTCCTGGGGCTCGAGGGGCAGCACGGCCTGGGCCAGCACACCTTTGGAGGTGCGATCTTTGCGCGGGATCTCGTGCGCCTTGATGCGATGAACCAAGCCCTTGTTCGTGAACATCAATAGGTAGGCGTGGGCGGTGGTGTGAACCAGATGGGAAACGACGTCCTCGCCCGAGACTTCGGCCGCCTTGACCCCTCTGCCCCCCCGGCCCTGAGTTCGATAAGCGCTGGCCGGCACCGACTTCAAATAACCGGAGGCGGAAACGGTGACGATGAGTTCGTCGTCGGCGATCAGATCTTCGAGCGACATGTCCCCTTCGTCGGGTATAAGCACGCTCTTGCGGGGCGTGGCGAACTTCTCTTTGATCTCGGCCAGGTCTTCCTTGATGATCTCTCGCCGGCGGGCAGGATCAGCGAGGATCGCCTTGAGATCCGTAATCAGTTCGAGCAAGGCCGCCAACTCGTCTCGGAGTTTGTTGACCTCGAGGGCAGTGAGGCGACGGAGCGGCATGTCGAGGATGGCATTCGCCTGGAGCTCGGAGAGCTCGAATCGCTCTTGCAGGTGTGTGCGGGCCTCGGCGGTGTCCTTCGAAGCGCGGATCAGCGCCACCACCTCGTCGATGTTGTCGACGGCGACGATGAGGCCGTCGAGGATGTGGGCCCGCGCCTCGGCTTCCTCTAAACGATGCCGGGTCCGGCGCTCGATGACCTCCATCTGATGGTCGAGGTAATAACCGACCAGGCCCGCCAGGTTCAGCGTGCGGGGAATACCGTCGACCAGCGCCACCATGTTGACGCCGAAGCTCTCCTGGAGCGGGGTGTTCTTGTAAAGCTGGTTGAGGACGACCTGGGGAATGGCGTCTTTCTTCAGCTCGATGACCAGACGGATGCCCCGTCGGTTGTCGGACTCGTTGCGAACATCGGCGACGCCGCTCATCTTCTTCTCGTCGACCAGGATCCGAATCTTCTCCATCACCCGCTCGATCGACACCTGGTATGGCATCTGGGTGACGATGAGAGCGGTCCGGCCCTTGCGGATCTCCTGTGGTTCTGCCATAGCCCGCATCCGCACCGAGCCCCGGCCCGAGGCCAGATACTCCCTGATTCCGGTGCCGCCAACGAGGTAACCACCGGTTGGGAAATCCGGACCTTTGACAAACCGCATCAGCTCTTCGGAGTCGGCGTCGGGGTTGTCAATCTGATGAAGGCAAGCATCGATGAGCTCGCCCAGGTTGTGAGGGGGAATGTTGGTAGCCATACCCACCGCGATCCCCTGGCTGCCATTGACCAACAGATTTGGAAAGCGGGCGGGGAGAACCGTGGGTTCTTCGGATTCTCCTGAGTAGTTCTCCTCGAAATCGACCGTCGACTCGCCGATCCCCTCCAGGAGCCGCATCGAGAGGTGGGTGAGCCGGCATTCGGTGTAGCGATCGGCGCCCGGAGGATCGTCGATCGTTCCGAAGTTGCCCTGAGGGTCGATCAGCTGATGGCGCATCGAGAAGTCCTGGCCCATCCGGACCAGGGCGTCGTAAATGGCTTGATTGCCGTGGGGGTGATAATTCCCCATCACCTCTCCGACCACCTTGGCGCACTTGCGATGGGGGGTGGTGGGCCCGATGTTGTTCTCGAACATCGAATAGATGATCCGCCTTTGCACCGGCTTGAGGCCGTCGCGCACATCCGGCAGGGCGCGGGAGACGATGACCGACATGGCGTAGTCGACGAATGACTGCTCCAGCTCGGCATTGATATCGATGGCACCGAGACCGGAACCGTTGCCATTGGGAGGGCTGCGATCAGCCATGGCTCAGATGTCGAGGAAGCGAACGTCCTTGGCGTTCTGCTGGATGAAGAGCTTGCGCTGGGCAACATCGTCGCCCATCAGGATCGAGAAGAGCTCGTCGGCCGCCAAGGCGTCCTCGACGTCGACTCGCAACAGCGTGCGAGTCTCGGGATCCATGGTGGTCACCCGCAGCTCCTCGGCATCCATCTCGCCCAAACCCTTGAAACGTGCCGCCTTGACCTTGGGATGTTCCTTTCGGAACTTTGCGAGCGCGTCATCATCCTTCAGGTAGTGAACCTTGGAACCAACCTTGACTCGATAGAGCGGCGGCTGGGCGAGATAGACGTATCCGGCTTCGATCAGGCCCCGCATATGGCGGAAGAGGAAAGTCAGAAGGAGGGTCCGAATATGGGACCCGTCGACATCGGCGTCGGCCAGGATGATCACCTTGTGATAGCGCGCCTTGCTGAGTTCGAACTCGTCGCCGATGCCGGTCCCAACAGCAGTGATGAGATCCACGATCTCGGTGTTCTGCAGAGCCTTGGCCAGACGAGCTTTCTCAACGTTGAGGATCTTGCCTCGAATCGGCAGGACGGCCTGGGTGTGGGAGTTACGGCCCTGCTTGGCAGGGCCGGCGGCTGATTTCCCTTCGACGATGAAAAGCTCTGCTTCGTCGGGGTTGCGAGTTGAGCAGTCAGCCAGCTTGTCCGGTAGGCCGCCGGATTCAAGGCCCGACTTCCGGCGGGTGACGTCGCGGGCCTTGCGAGCCGCCTCCCGTGCTTTGGCGGCGGTGACGCATTTCTCGACGATCCGCCGCGCCTCGGACGAATAACGCTCGAGCCACTCCGGCAGATGCCGGTTCAAGATCTTTTCGACATACGAGCGAATCTCGGTATTGCCGAGCTTGGTCTTGGTCTGGCCCTCGAACTGGGGGACCTTCACCCGGATCGAGATGATGGCAGTGAGCCCCTCCCGGATATCCTCACCGGTGAGGTTCTCGTCCTTTTCTTTGAGTAGACCCTTCGAGCGGGCAAAGGCGTTGACCGCGTTGGTGAGGGCCTTGCGAAAACCCTCCTCGTGTGTTCCGCCCTCGTGGGTGTTGATGTTGTTGGCGAAGGAGTGGATCGACTCGGTGTAAGTCCCGGTCCACTGCATCGCCAGCTCTAGCTCAGATTCAGCCGAGCGATCGATGATCTCGATCACATGCGGGTGCACAGGCTCCCGCGCCGAGTTGAGGTGCTTGACGAAGTCGAGCAATCCTCCTCTGAAGAGGAACGTCTCCGAACGAGGCTCGGGCTGCTCCTCGCCGAGGCGCTCGTCGGTCAGCACGATCTCGAGCCCGCGGTTGAGATAAGCCAATTCGCGCAGCCGAGTGGAGATGGTGTCGAAATCGAAGTCGGTCGAGTCGGTGAAGATCTGGGTATCGGGCCAGAAATTGATGGTGGTTCCACTGTTCTTCTTCCAGGGCTTGAGCTTCTCGACCTTAGAAAGAGGCTTGCCGCGGGCGAAGCTTTGTCCCCAGACGAATCCGTCCCGGCGCACTTCTGCATCGAGCTTTTGGGACAGGGCATTAACTACCGAGACGCCGACTCCGTGCAGGCCACCGGAGACGGTGTAAGCCCCTTGCTCGAACTTTCCGCCGGCGTGCAGGGTCCCCAGCACGACTGTCAGAGCCGACTGCCGCGACTTGGGGTGGATGTCGACAGGAATTCCCCGACCGTTGTCGATCACCCTGACTCCCCCGTCGGCCAGGAGAGTGACTTCGATGCGAGTGGCAAAGCCGGCCATGGCCTCGTCGACGGCGTTGTCGACCACCTCCCAGACCAGATGGTGAAGTCCCCGGGGTCCGGTCGAACCGATATACATGCTGGGCCGTTTACGCACCGCTTCGAGGCCCTCGAGGACGGTGATGTCCCGGGCGTCGTACGAGGAATTTCCGTTGGTGGCGGCCAAATCAGCTCCTGGCGACAATGTCTAAATCGGGGCAATCCGGGCGGCGTCGAAGGCCGGAAAATTGGCCCGATTGCACGCTTGTAATTATAGCTTCCCGACCGCCCTCCGACCACCCTCTTGGGCCCCCCTCGGCCTTTTTCTCCCCCCGCAGGGAGGAGTACCGGGGGAGCCGCGGAGAGAGGAAAATCGCGGAGGTGCTGCCCCCCTCGGCCCTTCGGGCCACTCCCCCAACGCTCGCTTCGCTCGCCTGGGGGGGAGAAACACAGAGGCCGGTGAGGGGGGAGAATCGCGAATGTGCAGAGATAACCGGGAGGGGCGCCTCTTGGGAGTACGGCGACGTGTCCCTGACGCGGGTTACCGTCTTTGGTGTGCAGCTCGCCTGGCTCCACGTGCGCGATTTTCGCTCTTACTCAACCCTCGAGTGGAGCCCCGACCCTGGCGTCAACATTCTCGTCGGTCCCAACGGAGCAGGAAAGACCAACATCTTGGAGGCAATAGGTTTTCTCGCCAATCTGCGCTCGTTGCGGGGCGCTCCCGAAGAGATGCTCATCGCCGAGGGCGCCGATGTCGCGGTCGTGCGCGGCGAGGAAGCTCTACTGAGTGCTCTGGTTGAAGTCGAAATAGCGCGCAAAATCGGAAGGCGGGTCCGTATTGGCCAGAAACCAATCGGGCGCACTGCAGACATGGTGACGGCCTTGCGCACGGTGGCGTTTCTCCCTGATGACGTGGACTTGGTCAAAGGGCCACCGGCTGGCCGCCGAGATTTGCTCGATGATGTCTCCATCCAGATCTGGCCAGCTTCCGCACTCGATCAAGCCGAATTCGATCGCGCCTTGCGTCAGCGGAACACCTTCTTGAAACAGGGCGACCGTGATGTCGCCACTCTCGACGTTTGGGATACTCGTCTGGCCCAGGCCGGCGCCAAGTTGATGGCACGGCGAGCGCGGGCGGCGATGGCTCTCGCGGACACCTTGGTCGACTCCTACGGACGAATCGCCGGTGAGGAAGCAAACGTGCATTTTGCATACCAATCGGATTGGGGAGGAACTCTCGACCCCAGCACCCCTTCGGGGGAATGGTCATCGAAATTGTCCGCAGCTCTTCGGGATCGTCGTCGCATCGACTTCGAGTTGAGGAACACAGGGAGCGGCCCTCACCGCGATGATCCTGCCATCTCGCTCGATGGCCGCAACAGTCGACACCAGGCCAGCCAGGGAGAACAAAGGACGTTGGCGTTGGCGCTTCGTCTGGCTACCCATCGGGCGGTCTCGAACCAAACCGATCGGCTGCCGCTTCTGCTCCTCGACGATGTCTACTCAGAGCTCGATCCCGACCGCTCCAAGGCGTTGACGGATGCCCTCCCCGAGGCCCAGACCTTCGTCACAACCACACGGCTGGACGAGGTTCCGGTGCCCGGAAGAACGTGGCAGGTGACTGCAGGGACTATCCGATGAGTGGCAAACCCGAGGCTCTGGAATCGGTCCTCTCGCGCCTCCTGGGCACACTCGGTCTGCCCTCGCCCGACCTGCTGCCCCGGCTCCGGGGGTCGTGGGATGACCTCGCCGGGCCACCATGGGCGGGCCAGTCACGGCCGGTTCTCATCCGCCGCGGCGAGCTACTCGTCGAGTCCAACGCTCCCCAGTTGGTGTCGATCCTGCGCTACGCCAGCGGAGAGCTCCTCCGGCGTCTCGATACCGAGCTAGGCCCGGGGAAGATCGAAACCATCAGGGTCGCCCCACCCCGCCGTTAACAACCTCAGATCCGAACCGGCATCAGGAGGTAGAGAAAGCCACCCTCTCCCCCGTCATCGAGCACACTTGCTTTGAGGGAGTCGATCATCCGGATTCGAACTCTATTGCCCGCTATCACCGACACTCCATCCGACAGATAACGCGGATTGAAGGCGATGAGAATCTCTTCGGGCCCGACGAACTCGCCATCGAGGTGCTCTATCTCCCCGCCCACATCCTGGCGGGTGACGTTCACCTCCACTCCATCGTTGCCAATCTTCAATCGCACCGGGATGTGATCCTCCGCGACCAAGGTCACCCGTCCCAGGGCTTCGAGCAAGGCCTCCTTTTCCATCAACACCTGAGCCGGATAGCTTTCGGGAAGAAGAGATCGGTACTTCGGAAACGACCCCTCGATCAAACGCAACCGCACTGTCCCCCGGGCCGAGGAGAACACCGCCTCCCGGCTGGCCATGCCGGCCTCAACCTTCGGCCCCCCAATCGTTCGCCCCAACTCCCGCAACCCCCGAGCCGGAACGAGGCCCGAACCAATCGACCCCATCCCCGGCAGGTCTCGGACCGACAGCCGATACGAGTCCGTGGCCACCAGTCGCAGACCTTCATCAGAAGGTTCGAACAGGACCCCGGTCAAGATCGGGCGGGCGCTGTCGGAAGAAGAAGCCACCACAACTTGGTTCAGGCCGTTAACTAGTTCTTCACCGTCAACCTCGACTCCATCAACCGTGCTCCTGTCCAGATTCGGGAAGTCATCGAGGGTGAGGGTACGGAGGGTAAAACGAGGGCCCTTCCCCTGAATCTCAGCGTCTCCCCCGCCGACCGAAATGGTCACTACGCCCGGCGGCATTTTCCGCACAGCCTCGGCCAACAGCCGGCCCGGGATGACCGCACGCCCTTCTTCCATCACCTCCACCGGCCCCGAGGTGGTGACCGTAACCTCGAGATCGGTTCCGGTCACCGTCACGACACCATCCGCGGCCTCGCACAAAAGTCCCTGTAGCACCGGCAGAGCCGACCGCGCCGCCACCGCCCGATTAGCCCGACTGAAAATGTCGGCAAGGTCGTCGCGCTCGCCCCTGATTTTCACAACGCTCTTTTCCCTTCCTAGATCTACTAAAGGATTCTTATAAGAAACTTAGAAGAAGTAGTAGGGGTTGGGGAAACCGGGGAAAAAGCCAATCCGTCTTCCGGTGACAGCCGTTTGCCTTCCACAGCGCCTGGGGATCGTCCTCGAAGTTGTCCCTCGGCGTTGATGACGAACTTCACAAAGCGTCACGTTATCCCCCTCTTGTCTTCAGATGTTGGAGCAGATTGTGGACACGATCAAACACTGCTCGGTCGGAACGGATTACCCGTTTGACCTTTTCGAGGGAATGGATGACGGTGGTGTGATCCCTTCCGCCGAATGCCTCTCCGATCTTGGGAAGGGAGAGATCGGTCAGCTCGCGGCACAGGTACATGCCGACCTGCCGGCACATCACCAGGGGTTGGCGGCGGCTGGGACCTTGCACCTCAGCCACTGAGAATCCGAACGAATCGGCGGCGGCAGAGATGATGTCGAGCGCTTCGAGGGGGGCGCCGCTCATCGTGCCATGGATTTCACCCAGGACCTTCTCTGCCATGGCGAGGTTGATCTCCCGGTGAATGAGAGCGGCGAAGGCTGTCACCCGGGTTAGCGCCCCCTCGAGCTGACGGATGTTGTCGGAAACGGTATTGGCGATGTACTCGAGTACCTCCGCTGGCACCGGCTTGGGAGCGAACTCGGCCCATCGCCTCAAGATGGCAATACGCGTTTCGAGCATTGGCGGTTGAACGTCGGTGACCAAGCCCCACTCGAACCGCGACCGGAGCCGGTCTTCAACGGTGAAATTCCGCGGATGGCGGTCGGAGGTGATGACGAGCTGCTTACCCAATTGATGAAGGGTGTTGAAGGTATGGAAGAACTCCTCGAGGATCTGCTCTTTGCGCTCGAAGAACTGAACATCGTCTAGCAGGAGCACGTCTGTGCTCCGATAGCGATGCTTGAAATCGTCGACTCTCTTTCGCCGAATGCAATCGATGAAGTCGTTGAGAAACTTCTCCGAGGTGACGTAGCGGACGAGCAGGTTCGGGTAGAACTGGTGGACGTAGTGGCCCACGGCGTGGAGGAGGTGGGTCTTGCCGAGACCGGCGCCGCCGAAGATGAAGAGCGGGTTGTATGAGACCCCAGGCTCGTCAGCGACGGCTTGCGCCGCTTTCAGAGCGAACTGATTTGAGTCGGCCTGAATGAAGTTCTCGAATGTGTAACGGCCAAAGAGGGGCGACGGATTGGAGTCGTAGCGGGCCTCGACCTCAACGACCGACGGATGGCTGACGCTCGGCGAGGGGCCGTGGCTTTCGGCCTCCTCCCCCGGGGCCTCGAGGCGGGGCGAAAGGCTCACGAGAGAGAGCCTTATTTCTGGCCCGAAGACCTGGTGAAAGATCGACTCGATATGCTTCCCATGTTTCTCCTCGACCCAGGTCCGATGGAATTCGTTGGGAGCGATCAGAGTGACCTGGGTGGGACCCAATTCAGGCTCGAGCTTGGATAGCCACTTCTGCCAATTGGCGGGCGATACCGAACCCTGCAAAGTCCGCTGGAACTCCTCCCAATGGCGCGATGACGACTCCTCTAGCGAAAATCCGTGCACTAGCTCCTCCCTCCGGAGATCGGGGTTTCCCACAGAACCTTCCACAGCTGTGGAAACTCGATCTCAACCAAAAAACTCGGCGACCTTGCGGTCGCGAACGCTCCTCACTCCCTGCCGGAAAACCGGCTCTGACCCTGCGGGCGCGTTGAACCAAGACTCCTTTAGGGGAAGTGAGTCGGTCTGCGTACCGCAGCGGCGAGAGATTCTGAAGGGGTTGGAAGGGGGCGTCAAGAGCGCGCAATCCGCCCTTGTGGATAGTTCGGGCACCCGTTATTGATCGTTGCCATATGGGTTTTTGACCCCACGATGCGCTCTCGAGTTCGGAGACCGCTTCCTCTCAGGAGACTGATTTTTTTCGCGAAGGGGATAGCTTTGACACAAATCGCGCAAGCGCAATAACCTTGAGCCGTCCACCACCCTTATCAACGCAGGGTGTTTGCCACTATGAAAAGAACCTTCCAACCCAAAGTAAGGCGCCGGAAAAGGAACCACGGCTTCCGTCACCGTATGTCCGACCGAGCCGGGCGAGCGATCCTCAAGGCGCGAAGAGCCAAGGGCCGCAAGCGGCTCACGGCCTGAGGGGGCCCCAGACAGTACGGCCCAGGTCGATCAAGAAAGGGGCCGATTTTCGCCGGATTCTCGATACCGGCCGGCGCCGACGAGCGGGCGGCCTTTTGGTCGTGCGCAGTCCCGGCCAACCCGACCAGATCCACATCGGGTTGGTGGCGGGGAAACGAATAGGAAACGCAGTGCAGCGAAATCGAATCAGACGCCGCCTTCGGGCGGCGATCGGCGACGCCGAAGTGCCAGCCGGTTACGACTATGTGCTTATCCCCGAAAGTGAGGTAGGCGAAGCAACCTACTCCCGCCTCGTCGAATGGGTGGCGGCAGCCTGCCGCCTTGACTGATCGCATGGCACTCGCTAAGCAGACCAGCTCTCGAGGGCATAGCCCCCTCCAGGCCCTGGCAGTTCTCCTGATCGTTCTATACCAGCGGCTCTTGAGCGCCCGCCTGGGTCGCAACTGCCGGTTTTTCCCTAGCTGTTCGCAATACGCGACCCAGGCCATTGAACAGCACGGAGCATTGCGCGGGGGCCTTCTGGCGCTCCGCCGGCTGGGTCGGTGCCATCCATTTCACCCGGGGGGGATTGACCCCGTGCCCGAAGCGAAGGGGCGGTAGTGGGGTCTCTGTTCAGCGGTCTCCAAGACGGTCTGGGCAGCGCCCTGTCGTTTTTTTATGACCTAATTCCGTCTTATGGCCTAGCGATCATCCTCCTCACTGTCGCGGTCAACCTCCTGTTGTTTCCGTTGACGCTCAAGCAGACCCGGTCGACCAGGGCATTTACGGCTATCCAGCCGGAGATCCGCCGGATCCAGAAGGAATTCAAGGATCGGCCGGAGGAGATGCAGAAAGAATTGATGCGGGTGCAACGAGAGGCGGGCGCTACCCCCGGAGGCTGTCTCCTCCCGCTCATCGTGCAATTCCCGATCTGGCTGGCGCTCTTCCAGGTCCTCAACGCTCCCGGACATATCCCCGAGGGGTCGGCCCTGGCGAATGCGATCGCGGCCGGAAACACCCGTTTCTTGGGCATGGACCTCGGCAAGCGGGTTTCCGAGGCGGTTTCTGAGGGGATCGGATCAGGACTCCCCTACCTCGGCATGCTGGCGGTCATGGTGGCCAGCCAATACATCCAGACCTGGCACGCCACCTCCGGCCAGGCTCGCCCCGACAACCCGCAGGCCGCCGCCGGTCAGGCCGTGAGCCGAATCATGCCGCTCTTCATCGGGATCGTCTCCTACAACTTTCCGGCCGGGCTGGTGCTCTACTGGATGACTGGAAATATTTTCCGGCTGCTCCAGCAGATCGTGATCTTCAAGATCGACGGACGACCCCAGCTGGTCCCCGCCGATGCCGGCAAGCAGATTGCGGGAAAAGAAGCCGGCGGGGCTAAAACGGCGAGCGACACGGGTGGGCCGGAGAACAAAAAGGCGCAGCAGGGAGCGGCCGACAAACGACGCCGCCGTAAGAGGAAATAACAAAAGAGGATGTGAAATGGTCGAGTGGGTAGAGGTTCGCGGGAAGAGCATCGAAGTGGCGGTGGCGGCGGCTATGAACGAGTTGGGGGTGAATGATCGGTCGCAGGTCGATGTCGAGGTAGTTCAGGAGCCAGAGAAGGGCTTTCTCGGCCTGGGAGGCCGGGACGCCATCGTCAGGGTGAAGGCGCGGGTGCGGCGAGGACGTGGTCGGGATCGCCGGCCTCGGGACGGTGGTGGGAGAAGTCCGAGTTCTCGATCCGAAGGAGCGGGCCGAGGGCCTCGAGGCGACTCCGCCTCGCGACCGGCTGGTCCCAGGGGTAACAATACCGCCCGAACATCGCCCAACCGTGGCGGCGGGCAGCCTCGCTCGGGACAAACAGGCCGCGGCCGTCGCCCCGAATCCGGCGCTCGTTCCGACCGTACACCGGCCGATATCAACCCGGCGGAACAGGCACCCGTGGTTGAGCAGTTTCTACGGGGCCTCATCGATTCGTTCGGCCTCGAGGGTTCGGTCACGGTCGGAATCGAGGAGGATGTCATTGTCGCCACGATCGAGGGCGAACAAACCGAAGCTCTGGTGGGAGTGAGAGGATCGGTGCTAGATGCGGTCCACGAGATCACCAAGACCACACTCCACCGTCAGTTCAAGGATACCGCCCGGGTTCGTCTGGATATCGCCGGTTATGCCGAACGCCGTCGTCAGGCTCTGAGCATCTACGCCGGCCAGCTAATCGACCAGGTCAAAGGTGAAGGCGGGGAGATAATGCTCGAGCCGATGAGCGCAGCAGATCGGAAGGTAATCCACGACGCCGTCGCTGCAGTTGATGGCGTTCGCTCATACTCGGAAGGCGAACCTCCTCGGCGCTACGTGGTCATCTCTCAGATCGAGGACGATGACGAGGTCTAAACCTTCTAGTTTCACGTGAATCCCCGTCTCGGGGCTGCAGCGGAGGCGGTTGGGATCTCTCTAAGCGGCCAAACTAGGGAGAGACTCGGAGCTTTGGGTCGCTGGCTGGTAGACGAAGCGATTGCGGCTGGCGGGCTGGGACCCAACGAGGCGGAAGGGGTCGAGGTGAGACACCTGGCGGATTCGATCCTTTTTGCCGGAGGTTGGTCGATTCCCCCGCCGGTGTGTTGGGATCTGGGATCGGGAGCCGGCCTCCCCGGACTGGTGCTGGCATGCATATGGCCGGAGACGAAAATGGTCCTGGTCGACTCGTCGGGACGAAGATGCGAGTTGACGAGGAGAGGGGGGCGGGTGATCGGAATCGGAATCGAAGTGCGACAAGCGAGGATCGAGTCCTTGACCGGTCCGTTCGAAGCGATTGTCAGTCGGGCCGCCATTCCCCCGGACCGCTTTCGCCCGTTCCTGATGAGTCTGCTGGCCCCAGGCGGCGTGGCGGTGATCTCTGGTCCGGGTGAGAAGGTGTACCGAGGATTCGAGCGCCTCCGGTTTCCGGGCGACAAGTTCTTTGATCAGAGGTCTCGTCTTCTTATGATGCGCTCACCTTGAATGGTTCCTCTGCCCTCAGCGAAGCAGATCTCGTCGTTGAGACCCCGACTGCCGACCTGGCCACTGTCGTCGCCTTGGCGAACCAAAAGGGTGGGGTAGGAAAGTCGACTACAGCTATCAATCTGGCTGCAGCTCTGGCTATGCAAGGTCAGCGCTCATTGATTGTTGACCTGGACCCGCAGGGCAACGCGACTTCGGGTCTCGGGATCGATCGTGGCGGGATCGCCTCTTCGATATATGACGTCCTTTTGAAAGACGTAGCAGTTGAAGACGCTATCGAGCCGACTTCGGTGAAGAGTCTTTTCGTTCTCCCGGCCACGATCGATCTCGCCGGTGCGGAGATTGAACTCGTTCCGCTGCTCTCCCGGGAGCAACGGCTTCGTCAGGCTTTTCAAGCGATTCTTCCCGACTACCGGGTAATCTTTATCGATTGCCCGCCCTCGCTTGGCCTCTTGACGGTCAACGCACTCACGGCGGCGCATGAAGTGTTGATTCCAATTCAGTGCGAGTACTACGCGCTCGAAGGCCTGACCCAGCTTCTCAGCAACGTCGATATGATCAAGCGCCAGTTGAACCCTCAACTAGTCATCGAGGGTGTGGTCCTGACCATGTACGACTCCCGGACCAACCTCTCTCGGGATGTCGCCACCCAGGTCAGAGGTCATTTCGGAGAGAAGACCTACCGGACGGTGATCCCGCGCTCAGTGAGGATCTCGGAGGCGCCCTCCTATGGGGAGCCGATCGAAGCCCTCGATCCCATGGCGAGGGGGGCGATCGCCTATCGCGAGCTCGGGCGCGAGTTTCGAAGGCGTCATGGTCTCGACTAGGAGGTGCGAATGAGTCAGAAACGTGGCCTCGGGCGCGGGCTGGAGGCGCTGATCCCGGCGATCCGAGACCCTGAGCGGGGTTTCGCCGAGATCGATGTAGACGACATTCGACCCAACCCCAACCAGCCGCGCGGAGATTTCGCAGAGGAGTCCCTTTCGAGTCTGACGGACTCGATCAAGACCATTGGCCTGCTTCAACCAGTGGTTGTGCGCCCCGACCCCGACGGTGGCTACATCCTCGTCGCCGGGGAGCGACGTTGGCGAGCCGCCCGGCGGGCGGGACTAAGCCAAATCCCGGCAGTCATCCGGACCAGCGAGGATCGAGAGTGGCTGACAGCGGCCTTGGTCGAGAATCTGCAAAGAGCTGATCTCAATCCATTGGAAGAGGCAGCGGCGTTTCAGCAGCTCCTGGAAGATTTTGGCTTGACACACGAGGAGATCGGGCAACGAGTGGGCCGGAGCCGGGCAGCGGTTTCGAACGCCATCCGACTTCTGGGCCTGCCGGCCTCGATCCAGGCTCGGCTGGCGAGTGGCGAGCTCAGCGCCGGACACGCCCGCGCCCTGGCGGCGATCGAGGACCGGGCGTTCGCAGAGCATGTCGCCAAACGAGCGGTCACCGAAGGATGGAGCGTTCGCCAGGTTGAGGATGCGGTGCGCTTGCGACGAGGGGAGACGACGACGACACCGAAGCTTCGCGAGGTCCGTCCGGCTGAGATCATCGAGTTGGAGATGCGTCTGGCCGAGCGACTGGGAAACAAGGTTCGAGTTGACTTTCGGCAGGGGAAGGGTGCGTTGCGAATCGACTACCGGTCGCTCGAAGAGCTGGAGAAGATCTACCGGCGACTGATGAGCTGAACAGCTCCATGCTCCCGGGCTCCTAAGTTTGGGACCGCATGAGGCTTTATCGAAGAAGCGACTTCGGGGACGCGGTGCGAGACATCCAAGGTCGCCTGTTGGCGCTCGGCTACCCAACACGGTCCGATCCTGGGGGAGAGTTCGGCGAAGCAACCGAGGCTGCGGTGCGAGAATTCCAAAGCGATCGCGGTCTGACCGCCGACGGTGAGGTGGGGCCGGAAACATGGCGGGTCCTTTACGAGGCGGGTTACCGCCTCGGAGATCGGTTGCTGTTTTTACGCCGACCGATGCTGCGAGGAGAGGACGTGGCTGAGCTGCAGGGGCGTCTTAGCCAGCTTGGTTTCGACCCTGGAAAAGTGGACGGGATCTTTGGGCTCGAAACCGAGCAGGCAGTGATCGATTTCCAGCGGAATCGAGTATTGACGGAAGATGGGATAGCCGGCCCCGAGGTACTGACTGAACTTCGACTCCTAGTGCGAGGCGAAATGAGAGCCGGACGGGAGGCGGTGAGGGAGCGAGAATGGCTTCGGACCTTGCCAGCCAGCGTCGTGGGTGCTCGGGTCTTCTTCGACGCCGCATGTCGCACTTCCGAAGAAGCACGGGCGGCATGGGTGGCGGCGAGTTCAGCGGCGATGGAGCTCCAGGCCCGGGGCGGCCAGCCAATGCTCGGTCGTTCCGCCGACACGCGCATGCCCGAACGAGTCAGGGCCGGGCGGGCCAATCGGCTCGGAGCCGAGCTGGTCGTTTCATTTCAGGTGCGGGCCGACGGTGGGCCTGCCGCGGTGTTCTATTTCGCCAGTGATCGCGGCATGTCGCGAGCAGGTGAGATGCTCGCCATGCGAATCGCCGAAACGGCCGGGGGAGTTGTGGAGGGAAGAGCAACAGCCATTCTTCGCGATACCAGAGCCCCCTCGGTCATCGTTTCTCACCCCGACCTCGGCTCCGATATCGGCCGACAAGTGGTCGACGGCCTGGCGCAATTCTTCGCCACCGCCGCTCTCGAGACGACGGACTCAAAGATCTAAGAAAAGAGATGAAAGACCATGGACAACAGATGTCTTTAAGTCTGTTGCCTTAGATCTTCCCGTCTGTTTGTCTTTGTATTAGGCCAAATATTCGGTCAGCTCCGCAACGAGGGCGTGCTTGGGACGGGCGCCGATGATTCGCTTCTTCTCAACTCCGTCCTGGAAGAGGATGAGGGTGGGGATGCTCATCACGTCGTACTCCCCGGAGATCTGGGGGTTCTCGTCGACATTGAGTTTTCCGATGCGGAGCTTGCCGTCGTAATCGACCGCCATTTCGTCGAGGATGGGGGCAATCAATCGGCACGGTCCACACCACTCGGCCCAGAAGTCAACCAGGATCGGAGTTCCTTCCGCAATCGTCTGGTCGAAACTGGAGTTGTTGAGCACGACAGTGTTTTCAGTCATGTGTTTCCTTTCCTACCCAAAACCAACAAGTACCCGGTGACCCTCATTCCAACACCGCCCTATTCCGCGGCAAGGAAATTCTGGGCATCGAGCGCCGCCATGCAGCCGGTCCCGGCGGCGCTGACCGCTTGCCGGTACCGGGAGTCGGCTACATCGCCGGCGGCAAACACGCCCGGTATGTCGGTGGCGGTGGTGCCATCGCCCCGCAGAACTAGATAGCCACGATCGTCGAGCTTGAGGCTGTCGGCAAAGATCGCAGTGTTGGGAATGTGACCGATCGCAACGAATACTCCGTTAGTGGGGAAGCGCTCCTTCTTGCCGGTCTCGCTGTCGACGAGCGTCACCGCTTCGACGCCCTTGTCTCCCAGTATCTCTTCGACCACCGAGTTCCACTTGACTGAGATCTTGGGGTGCTCGAGTACCCGGTGGGCCATGATGGCCGAGGCCCGGAACTCATTGCGTCGGTGAACGACTGTGACTCGGGAAGCGAAGCGGGTGAGGAAAAGGGCTTCCTCCATGGCCGAGTCGCCACCGCCTACGACCACCAGCTCTTTGTCGCGAAAGAAAAAACCGTCGCAGGTTGCACACGAGGAGACCCCGCGGCCGGTCAGACGTTCCTCGCCGGGTATTCCGAGCCACTTCGCCTCCGCGCCAGAAGCAATGACGACCGACCGCGCTTTGTGGCGATTGTCACCGGCGAAGACCACCAGTGGTTCGGAGCGGAAGTCGACGGCGGTGACATCGGTGGCAACCATCCTCGCCCCAAAGCGCTCGGCCTGCTTGCGGAACTGATCCATGAGCTCTGGTCCGAGAATTCCGCCGGGGAACCCCGGATAGTTCTCGACGTCGGTTGTGATCATCAGCTGACCACCGGGTTGGGTGCCCTCGAAGACGAGGGGCTGCAGGTCGGCCCGGGCGGCGTAGAGAGCGGCCGTGAGACCGGCAGGGCCGCTACCAATGATGATGACGTTCTCGATCGTCACGAGGTCTTCTTCCTGTTGCTCCAGGTGATGATCCCGACTATCAGGACGACCAGTCCGAGCACGGCGAATGCCCCATCGGAACCGAGTGGAATTGCCAGCGCGCCGTAGATCGAAAGTAAGAGAAACACCAACGCCAGCAACCCCAGGGTGGCCGCGGCCATTCCCAAGGACGAGAGACGGATCCAGCGGTTGACCCGGTCGACTGTGAGCGAGCGGATCCGGGTGGCGACCATCTCCAGGAAATCGGCAAACCTGGCGGGAAAGTCGTCCATAGCTTCCTCAGATTACGCCAGTTTCTGTGTCCCCCCCAGAGAACCTTCCCCTCCCCGGCTGCGCCGGTATTTCCCCCGGCGGGCGAAGAAACAGCGAGCGTTGGGGGGAGTGGCCTGAAGCGCCGAGGGGGGTTTGACACCGGGAGCCCTTCCCCCCTCCCCGGCTGCACCGGAACGGGCGCCTAAGGAAGCGGGATCTCTGAGCAGTTGTCGGTGAAGAAGGCGCGGGGCAACAGGTCTCCGTCCTCCTCGGCGAGGAGGAGGAGAACGGCGCGCTCCTGGTAGGTGCTTTCGCCTCGCGCGCTGACCGTGAGATCTTCTGTCTCTTCAGCACATTGGGCGTCGAGAGCGGCGCTGTCTTGAGCGGTGGTTTCATCCGACAGAGCCTCGGCCTCCGCCTTGAGCCGGTCGAGGTCTCCGGCGGCCTCGAGTTGGTAAAGGGTGGCTTCGGCCGACGCAGCCGTTGTCGCTGGGGCTCGTTCACCGTTCTCAGCGCCGCCGGTGGCGAATTCCGGCGCCGCCGCTGTGTCGGCCGCGACCGTTGTGGTCGCCGCCAAGTCTCCTCCTTGCTGGCTGGCAATGGTCGCTCCCACCCCGACGACGACTGCCATCGCCGCTGCTGCGGCCATCACCCGGCCCCAAATCGGGTTGAGCGTTTTGGGCTGAGCTCGGCGCGCCTCGAAGCTTCGCGCTGGGCCAGGCCTAGCGGCACCGATCGCCGCCGCCAGTTGTGCCTGCTCACTCGCGCTCAGATGGGCATATCCGGCCCGAGCGAGCATGGAGCGCATCTGCACCTGCTCCTCGTACACCAGCCGGCATTCATCACAAGTCGAGAGCAAAGTCTCGGCCGCGGCTCGATCTGGCTCATGCCCCGAGGCATGAGCCGCCAGAAGCTCCAGGTTGTGGGTGCTGTGGTTCATCCTGTTCATAGTTCGTCGGTAAGGCTTTGATGCCCCGCGCCCCCTGAAAGGTTCCCCAGCTCGGCGGCCAATTGGCGCCGGGCCCGAAAGAGGCGCGATTTGACCGTGCCGATCGGTAATTCGAGCCTCGCGGCCACTTCCGGCAAGCTGAATCCTTCGATGTCGGAGAGGACTACGACCGAGCGGAAGTCAGCGCTGAGATTCACCAGAGCAGCAGCGATCGGTGCGGCCAGCTCGACTGACGTAAAAGCATCCGCAGCCGTGGGGTCGGCGGGATCGAGGTACTCCGGCATCGGCTCCGATGGACGCCGTCGCTCTCGCCGCAGTAGGTCGTAACAAGTGTTGATGGCAATTCGGTAGAGCCAGGTCCCGACGGCCGCACCCGCCCGGTATTGGCTGGCCTTGCGATAGAGAGTGAGAAATGTCTCCTGCGTGGCATCGAGGGCCGAAGCCCGATTTCCCACCATTCGGAGACAAAGCGAGAAAATTCGGTCCTGGTGCCGGCGCATCAGAGCGGTAAAGGCTTCGTGATCACCCCCCACCACTCGCTCGATCAACACCGCATCGTCGAGACCGGCGGTCATGCGTGGAAGCGTATCTCCCCGATGCTGATCCAATAATCACCGTCCGACTGACGGGGCAGCGAAGTGAACCAGAGGAGCCAGTTCCCGCCGCTCCGTTCGGGGAGCTGAAATGTGACGGGTCCGCCCTCAGTTCGACCGGTGGCGATGACCTCCCATCCGCCGGGATCGTCGGGTCTTCCGGTCGACCACCGGATACTGAGGTCGGCGCCGGCGGATATGGCGACGATCTCGAGGGTGCTGGGGCTGCCGGTGAGGGAGACCGTCAACCCGACTCCGGGCTTGAGCAACTCCATGGGATCGCGGTAGCGCTCGGTGCGCCACGTAGTACTGACATCACCATCGATCGTGGCTCCGACGTTCTGATCGTTCTCGCCCCCTTCACCGAAAGGATCAAAGGTGGCGGCGCCGACAATTGCCGGCGGCGGACGTTGGTCCTCGGCAGTGATGTTGGGGAGGAGAGTGGTGGCGGCCTCGGTCGGGGTGGGAATCGTTCCAGCTGGTTGGGGAACCACCGGGACCCCGGTGTCGCCAGCCAAGACCCGACCAATCACGATCAGGCCCGCGGCCAGCACCGTTAGGACGGCGGCCAGCACCAAGGTTCGCCAGCTGCGAGCAGGGACCTCGATGGGTGGTGCCGGCCGCGGAATTGCTTCTAAGGCATGACAGAAGGCGTCGGCATTGAGCTCGGCCCGGCGGGCGGCCTGCAAGGTTCGGTCAACTTCGGGGGGGACACCGTCGACCACCTCGGAGGGCGGTGGCCCGCCGGGAGCGAAGCCGGTGAGAGCTTGTTCGAGGACGCCAGCCAGGTCGGAGACATCACCCGCAGTGGTTACCAAGTAACGGCGGGCTCGCCCGAAGCCGCCGAGACGGGCCGGACGAGAAACCGTGTAGAGGATCGACCCCGCTTCGATGGCGGCATGGAGGAGACCCGCTCGGTGGAGCGCCGCCAGGGCTCCAGCCAGTCCCGAGGCGTTGGCAGCGAACTCCTGGTAGTCCATGGTCTCGCCGGCGTCGAGGCGGCTCTGGAGCGTCATTCCTCCGTTCCATTCCGACACGAAATAGGCACCGCCTGATACCTCTTCGGCTTCGAAGATCGGCTCGAGATGAGGATGCCTAACTGCGGCCGCGCCTCTCACGGCATTGAGGAACTCGGTGCGTCGCTTCTCCGTGGCGTCGGGCCCCAGCAAGCGAATCAGCACCGGGCGATCGAGATGCTCGTCCGTCGCCAGCCACTCCTCAATGTCCTGGTCGCGACCAAGTCGCACTTCGAGCCGATAGCGAGCGGGGAGGGGCGGGGGCATTCAGAAGTCGGTGCCGAAAGCGGCCAGCACCGTGAGGCCCTCTGTTACCGGCTGGAACCCACACCGTCGGTAAACGGCCGCGGCCCGCTCGTTCGCCTGTTGGGTATTGACCAAGAGGCTCGAAGCCCCATGCCGCCGCGCCCAGAGAAGCGATGCGGAAACCAGAGCGCGACCGACCCCTTGTCCTTCGGCCCGGGGGGCAACAGCCAGGCGCTGGAGATAGCCAAGCCCAGAGCCGACGCCCGTGATCGCAAAGCCCGCCATGCCGTCGTGGTCGGACACCTGGTAGACGATTCGGCGAGGCGTCGCTTCCAGACTCTCGCGCAAGCCTGCCCGACCCATTCTCCACCGCGGCGAGAAGGCCTCCCGATCCAGCAGGTTCAACTCCTCGAATGACGCCGTCCGTTCGACCTCAATTTGGGGTCGGGCGATATGTCTCAGGTCGTGCTCGAAAAGAAGCAGCCTTTCGGCGACCTCGTATCCCGCTTCCTTCCAAAGGCCAATGCGATGCGGAAGCAGCGCCGGCGAAAGAACTGGTTTCGACCATTCGCCCACGACTGCGGTGACCTCGACGAGAAACTTGGCGACGCCGCGTTCGAGCCGAACGGTCGCGGCCGCCACGTCGTCATTCCATGGTCGAGCGAAGGCGCGGCCCCAACCGTGAGTCAGCAGCACTGGTCGCGGCCAATCCCCCCTGGTGCGTACTCCATACGAGGTGGCGGTCACGTGTGGGAGAGTATGGGGGTGGAGGTCGTCTACCTGTCGCACGATGTCTTCTACCAACACTTCGCAGGCGACCGGCACGTCGAGCGGTCCGAACGTCTGCGGGCGGTGGCAGATGGAATGCATCGCTCCGGGCTCGCAATCAAGCCGGTAGTGCCATTGCCAGCAGATCGGGCGGCGTTGACCTTGGTCCATGACCCTCCATATGTCGACGCTCTCGAGGAGTTCTGTTTGCGCGGAGGAGGATCGATCGACTCCGACACCCACGCCGTCGTCGCCACCTGGGAGGCCTCGCTCCGAGCGGCGGGGTCAGGGCTGACGGCGATTCCGGTGCTTGATCCAGGGGGCATTGCCCTGGCGGCCGTTCGGCCGCCGGGGCACCACGCCACCTCCAACCGGGCGATGGGGTTTTGCTTCCTCAACAACGTCGCCGTCGCCGCCGCTCACCTGCGCCGACAAGGGTCACGGGTGGCGATCATCGACTGGGATGTCCATCACGGCAACGGGACCCAAGAGATGTTCTTGGACGCGGCCGAAGTGCTCTATGTGAGCATTCACCAAGCACCGTTCTATCCCTTGACCGGTCAGATAGAGGACATCGAGAAAGGGCAGGGGACCACGGTCAACCTGCCGATACCACATTTGACGGGGGGCGACCTTTATCGCCGCGCCTTCGAGGAGCTGGTCTCACCGATCGTCACCCAGTTTCAACCCGATTGGCTTCTGATCAGCGCCGGATATGACGCCCACCAGAACGATCCCCTTGGCGGCCTCCGTCTCCAGGCATCGGATTACGGGTACATGGCACAGCGTCTGCGGGAAATCCTCCCGGTTGCACCGGCGATCGTCTTTCTCGAAGGGGGTTATGACCTCGAGGCGCTGGCATCGGGAGTCGACGCCACACTGCGGGGACTCGCTGACCTGAGCGATTTTTCTGGCGCAGGCGACTTTGCGGACGAACTCGACAACCGTTCACCCCAGCTGGCCTATCAGGCGCTCGAGGTGGCGAAGCAACACGCCGCCCGTTTTTGGTCGCTGTGACGGATGGCCCCCTCCCCGGCTCCGCCGGTTCTCCCCCGGGGAGAAACTCGGGTTACCCGACGTCGGCGAATCGGGCCTCCTCAATGCATTTGCACTGGCTTCCCCGGGCCGAGTTGAAAAGCGTTGCCGTCACCATCAGCATCCCCCAGTATCCGCTGACGACCGACCTGTACTTCTGGGCCCTACAGGCGAGCTTCTCGGGACCGGAAGGGGTCAGTGGGGGTGCCCACCTCGGTCTGCAATGGCACGAGCAATACCCGGGCGGAACGGCAGTCAACTGGGGCGGCTACGACTCGTCCGGAACGATCCTCACCGGCACCGATTCGGAATTGCCTTCCCCGATCGGGAACCCTCACACCATGGCCTATCCCTGGAGGGCGGGAAATAGCTACCGGTTGAGTATCAGTATCGATCCCGAGCTGGGCGCCGGTTGGTGGCGAGGGGCTGTCAGCGATCTTGGCAGCGGAGAAGAACGGCATGTTCGGAGTCTCTACGGCCCAGGAGACCGACTCATCGCGGCTATGACCTGGACCGAGGCATTCTGTCGCTGCGATGCCCAGCCGGTGGCTGTGATCTGGTCGAACGCCGCTGGTGTCTCTCTGGAAGGAATCGAGTACCAACCGGAGTCGTGCTCAACCACCTACCAGTCCGAGTCAGATGGGGGCTGCTCCTCGGGCGACAGCCGGGCGCTGCCCCATGGTGTCACCCAGATCACCGGGGTTCTGAGAACCAATCCTTCGGGGACGATCCTCCCTTTCGTTCAAGAATCGACTTAGAGCTCGAGGCCGGCCTCGAGGGCGCGGGCACGAAGCTCGTGCGGATTGCGCGAGTGGGGGAGGGCCGAACGGACCGAGATCCGTCGAGTCAAGACCAGCGATTGCAGCGTCTGATCGAAAGTATGCATGCCGCTGAACTCTGACTCCTTCAACACTTCATCGATCGTTCCGGTGAGATTGCCATCGACGATGCGATCCCGGACCCTTTCGTTGTTGGTCAATAGCTCGGTGGCCAGAGCCCGCGATCCTCCATCGGTGGTTTCGAGGAGCCGCTGGCTGAGAATGGCTTTGAGATGGGCCGAGAGTTGGCGGCGGGCAAGCGCCTGCTCCGGCACCGGGTAGTAGCCCACGAGTCGAGTGATGGTGTCGGCGGGATCGATCGTATGCATCGACGAAATAACCAGATGGCCGGTCTCGGCGGCGCCGATCGCAGCTCGCGCCGTCTCATAGTCGTCGATATGGGAGATAGCGATCACGTCGGCATCCTGGCGCACGGCCCGTCCGATCGCTTCTGCGAACGTCGCCGTGTCGACACCAACTTCCCGCTGAGCGACGATTGCCATCTTGTCCGGATGCAACACCTCGATTGGATTCTCAACGGTGACGATCGAGACCGGACGGGTGCTGTTGATGTGATCGATCATCGCTGACATCGTCGAGGTCTTTCCGGAGCCGGACGGTCCAGTGACGAGCAGCAGTCCCATTTGCTCGTTCGAAAGGCGTCGCAAAATCGGGGGGAGGCCCAGCTCTTCGAAAGAAACGGTGTCATTGGGCACCCGTCGCATCACCAGACTGATCGAGCCCCGCTGCCGAAACGCGGTCACTCGAAAACGGCCTAGCTCGGGTCGGCCAAAGGCAAAATCGGCGTCACCCTTTTCCTTGAACTCTTTCACTGCTCGCTGAGTGAAGATCGACTGGGCGAACGTTTCGGTGTCGTCGGGACGGAGACTGGGCACGCCGTGGAGGCGACGCAGTTCTCCCGCCACTCGTACCACTGGTGGAGACCCAACCTTGAGGTGTAGATCCGACGCTCCGGCCGAAACCGCTCGGTGCAGCAGCTCCTCTATTGCCATATCCACGATTAACGAGTTCCTTTGATCCGAGGGGATGCTGGTTGTATCGGTTAGGCCCAATGCTCCCTTAAGCCAGTGCTCCTAACTGTGCTCAGGGTCACTTTTCTAAGCTCGGATGGCAATGACACCGAATCGGCTTTCCTGGCTGGTGGAGCCGGGCAGCCCGAGTTTCGAGTTGGCTGGGCGCTTCGCAGCCGCCGGTCACTCCCTCTTCCTGGTCGGAGGGTCCGTCCGTGATGCCTTACTGGAAAGGCCGCACACCGATCTCGACTTCACCACCGACGCCCGACCGGAACAGATACGCGCCATCGTCGAGGGGTGGGCTGACGCCGTCTATCGGGTAGGCGAAGCCTTCGGAACTATCGGCCTGCGAAAGGGTGACCTGGGGGCGGAGATCACCACGTTTCGCTCCGAGATCTATCGGGACGACAGTCGCAAGCCCGTGGTGTCTTTTTCCGACGACCTCGAAGAGGACCTCTCGCGTCGCGACTTCACAATCAACTCAATCGCCCTCCGTCTTCCTGATCTCGCGGCCGTCGATCCCTTTGGCGGCTTGGCCGACCTCGGCGCAGGGCGGCTGGACACGCCCCTCGATCCCGAGGTTTCATTTACGGACGACCCGCTGCGGATGCTTCGCCTCTTCCGATTCCAAGCCACTTTGGGGTTTGTCATCGACGCTCGCGTGCTGGGGGCCGCCCACCGTCTGGCCCCGCGACTAGAGATCGTTTCTGCCGAGAGGATCCGCGATGAGCTCTCGCGTCTCCTACTCGCCCCGACACCTTCGGAGGCCCTATTGGGTGTCGTCGCCGCCGGGCTCTCGGCCTGGTTCTTGCCCGAGCTCGAGGCGCTCGCCATGGAACAAGATCCGATCCATCAGCACAAGGACGTGCTGGCTCACACCCTGGCCGTGGTCGACAAGACCCAACCCGAGCTGGTGATCCGTCTGGGGGCATTGCTCCACGACGTCGGCAAGCCCGCCACCCGCGCTTTCGGCCCCGAGGGCGTCAGCTTCCACCACCACGAAGTTGTCGGCCAGCGAATGGCGAGGGAGCGAATGCGGGCCTTGCGATATCCGCGCGAGATCATCGACGACGTCTCTCGCCTCGTTTTCCTCCATTTGCGGCCCCACACTCTGAAGATGGGTTGGACCGATGCCGCCGTGCGGCGCTACGTGCGCGACGCCGGTCATCTGCTCGCCCCCTTGAATGAGTTGGTGCGATGCGACGTCACCACCGCCAACCCGCGCAAGGCGATCTTCATCGGCCAGCGCATTGATGAGCTGGAGGAGCGGATCGCCGAGCTGGCGGCCCAAGAGACACTCGATGCCATGCGCCCGCCCATCGATGGCCATCGAGTGATGGAGTTTCTCGGCATCAAGCCGGGACCGGTGGTGGGCGAGATCATGGACCTCCTTTACGAGCGGCGGATCGAGGAGGGCCCGTTTACCGAGGAAGAGGCGCTCGCGATCGTCAAGACGTGGTGGGCGGCCCGCTCGCCCGACCATCTGTGAAGGTTTGCGCGGGCCTGGGCCGCGAGGATCTTCACAGAGAATAGCCGAGGAATCATACGCATATGCGTATGATTAGAGAAATGTCGATGAGAACGGCCATCTTCGGGGCCAGCGGTTATGCCGGCGGCGAGCTCGTGCGCCTGCTCGATTCCCACGGGGGCTTTGACCTCGTCCACCTCGGTGCGCACAGCCACGCCGGCGGGGTGCTGTCAGACGTCCACCCCCACCTTGAGAAAGGTGACCGACCCCTCCACACGAACGACCTGGTCCCCGAGATCGAATTCGCATTTCTCGCCCTTCCCCACGGTTCCTCCGCTGCTCTGGGACGCGAGCTGCGAGCAAGGGGAACCAAGGTTGTCGATCTCGGATCGGACTTCCGTCTGGATTCGCAGGATCGTTACCGCGAGGCCTACGGGTCCGACCACCCCTTTCCCGAGGAGCTGAGTGAGTGGCGGTACGGGCTTCCTGAGCTCTTCGATGTCAAAGGGGCCGGTGCCGTGGCCAGCCCCGGTTGTTATCCCACCGCCGTCCTGCTCGCAGTAGGGCCCCTCCTCGCCCGGAGGGTCATCGAGCCGGGAGGAATCGTCGCCGACTGTTTGTCCGGGGTCACGGGAGCTGGTCGGAGTTTGGCCGAGGAGTTTCTTTTTGGAGAAGTGGCCGATGGAGTGCGGGCGTACGCGATTGGCACCCACCGCCATCGCCCCGAGATCGAGATGGGCCTCGATCATCTGTCGGGCGGGAGGTCGACTGTCACATTCACCCCTCACCTGGTCCCCATGCCCCGCGGTCTCCTCGCCACGGTCACCGCCCCGTTGACCGGGGCGGGCGACCCCACCGACACTCTGGCCCAGGCTTACAGAGAGTCAGCCTTCGTCGAAGTCATCGATCGACCCCCGCAAACCCGGTGGACGGTCGGTTCCAACAAGGCGTTGGTTTCAGCGGTGGTCGATCACAGGCAGAACTCGGTGATCGCCCAATGCGCAATTGACAATCTCCTGAAGGGAGCCGCCGGTCAGGCGGTGCAGGCGGCGAACTTGATGGTGTCCTACGACGAACGGGAGGGACTTCCTCGATCGGGATGGATGCCATGAGTGTCACCGCCCCCGAGGGCTTTCGAGCGGCCGGAGTCAACGCCGGTATCAAGGCTGCGGGTTCCCTCGATCTGGCGGTCGTCTTTGCTGAAGACGGGTCAGTCCCAGCCGCCGGTCTCTTCACTCAGAATCGGGCGGCGGCAGCTCCGGTTCTGATGTCTCGCCAACGGCTGGCACGAGGCAGAGCGCGAGCGATCCTGCTCAACTCCGGTTGCGCCAACGCCGCCACCGGTGATCGGGGCTGGAAAGCGGCCGAAACCACCACGGCCGCACTGGCAGCGGCCCTGGGTTCTCCGCCGGAGGAGGTGCTGGCGATGTCGACTGGTCCCATCGGTTCGTTTCTCGACATCGACTCCGTTGTTTCCGCCGTTCCCGCGTTGGTGCAGACGGCCTCGAAGGAAGGGGGGGCGGAAGCTGCCGAGGCAATCCTCACGACGGACTCCCGAGCCAAGACCGTGGTTGTCAACGGCGAGGGATTCACAGTCGGGGGCATGGCCAAAGGGGCAGGGATGCTGCGCCCCGATATGGCCACCATGTTGTGCGTTCTCACGACCGACGCTGTCATCGAGGCCGAAACCCTGCAGCGGATCCTCGTCGACGCTGCCACGACTACTTTCAACTCACTCAATGTCGATGGCTGTGAATCGACCAACGATTCCGTTGTCTTCCTCGCCTCCGGCCGGGCGGGCAGGGTGGCCCCCTCTGACTTGGGCGAAGCGGTCGCCAAGGCGTGCTCAGCCCTCGCCATCGACATGGCCGCCGATGCCGAAGGGGCTACCAAGACCGTGCGCATCCTGGTTGGCGGAGCAGAGGACGACCTTGCGGCTCGCCAGGTAGGAAGGGCGATCTCGGACTCGTCGTTGGTTCGAGCGTCCTTCTATGGAGCCGACCCCAACTGGGGGCGCATTCTCGCCGCGGTGGGGACCTGCCCGGTCGACATCGCCTCCGTTTCGATCTCTTACCAATCGGTTCCCGTCTTCGAAAGCGGTGAGCCGGTGGTCGACTTTAAGCTCGATGGCCTTCTCGCCGGCGACTTCGCCGTTCAGGTCGATCTTGGAACCGGGACCGGACGGGCCGAAGTCGTCACGACCGATCTCACGCCAGAGTACGTGCAGTTCAACGGAGAGCGATCGTGACCACGGGTCACTCGAGTCCCAACCCGACCAAGGGCCGCATCGCCAATTCGATGGGCAAGGCCAGGATCCTGATGGAAGCACTTCCTTACATCAGGGCATTTCGCGGGAAGACCGTCGTCGTCAAGTACGGCGGGGCCGCGATGGATGATCCTTCGTTGCACGAAAGTTTTGCCGGAGACGTGACCCTGCTGGCGATGGTGGGGATCAGAGCCGTGATCGTCCACGGAGGCGGTCCCCAGATCTCGGCGGCCATGACCACGGCCGGTATCGAGCCCAGATTTGTCAACGGGCTGCGGGTGAGTGGACCGGAAACCGTGGCCGTGGTGCAGCGGGTCTTGGCGGGAGACATCAACCCGCACATCGTTCGCCTGCTCAACTCGCATGGATGTCCGGCTGTCGGTCTCACCGGCCTGGATGGAGCCATGATGAGCGCCCGCCAGCTGAATCCGGAGCTGGGTCTAGTGGGAGAAGTCGATCACATCCGCACTGACCTCCTCGTCGACCTGCTCGAAGCGGGGATGGTGCCGGTGATCGCCCCGATTGCCGGGGGCCCTGGAGGTGAGACCTACAACCTCAACGCTGACACCGCCGCCGCGGCGCTGGCGATCGCCCTCAAGGCTCAGAAGCTGGTGTACCTGACAGATATCGAAGGGGTTCGCCGGCGCCGCGACGATTCGGACTCGGTGGTCTCGAAGATGGGCCTTGATGAGCTGGCGGAGTTGGTTGGCCACGAGGAGATCACAGGCGGCATGCGACCCAAGCTCGAGTCCTGCCAACGGGCGCTGGCGGGGGGAGTGGCGCAGGCTCACATTCTCGACGGCCGTGTTCAACACGCCCTCCTCCTCGAGATCTTCACGCCGGAGGGCATTGGGACGATGGTGGTGCCATGACGAAGGTAAGAGAACTGATCGACGATCGCCTGATGCAGACCTACCACCGCAGCGAGGTCATCTTTGTCCGCGGCGACGGATGCTGGCTCTACGACGACCAGGGTCGAAAATATCTCGACTTTCTGGCCGGTATCGCCGTGGTGTCGGTCGGCCATGCCAACCCGAGGGTCGCCCGGGCAGTTGCCCAGCAGATGGAGACGCTCGAGCATGTCTCCAACCTTTTCGGCAGCGAACCGATGGCCCAACTCGCCGACAGGCTTGGGAGACTATCAGGGCTGGACCGGGTGTTCTTTTCCAACGATGGCGCCACCGCCAACGAAGCGGCGATCAAGCTCGCCCGTCGCTACGGCCAGAACGTCGGGGGAGCGGAGCGTTACCAGGTGGTGTCCCTTCTCGATTCGTTCCATGGCCGCACGCTGGCGACGCTGGCAGCCACGGGTCAACCGCAGAAGCAAGCCACCTTCGCCCCGTTGCCGATTGGGTTCAGCCAGGTGGCGGCGGGAGACATCGCGGCGCTCGCTGCCGAGGTTGATGGCACGACGGCGGCGGTGATGCTCGAGACCGTGCAGGCGGAAGGCGGCGTCTTCCCCATGACAGACAGCTATCTCCAGGAGGTGCGGGCGCTTTGCGACGAGCGGGGTGCCCTCCTCATCATCGACGACATCCAGGCCGGCCTGGGACGCACCGGCCAGTGGTACTCATGGCAGGACCGGGGCATCGAACCCGACATCGCCACCTCGGCCAAGGCCCTGGCCAACGGACTACCCATCGGTGCCTGCCTCGCCCGTGAGACGGTGGCCCAAGCATTCCGACCTGGTGACCACGGCACCACCTTCGGCGGGGGCCCGGTCGTCTGTGCTGCCGCGCTGGCTGTGATCGACGAAATCGAGCGGCGCGACGTCCTCGCCAATTGTCGGAGGCGGTCAACTCAGCTCATCGAGGGATTGCAACAAATTAAAGGGGTTAAGCATGTTCGAGGTCGAGGATTGCTGCTGGCAGCTGTGCTCGAGGAGGAAGCTGCCAGCGAAGTCACCGCCCGAGCACTGGGCGACGGCTTGATCGTCAACGCTGTCCGACCGGATGCCATTCGGTTGACCCCTCCTCTGACGGTCAGTGCCGACGAGGTCGAGCTCGCCCTCGATCTGCTGACCAAGGCGATGATCCCGGCGGTTGCTTTGCGTGCCTGACACTGCTGCCCGCCGCCGGGCGATCCGAAGGATGATCGAAGCTGCTTCTATTCGGAGCCAGGCGCAGTTGGTCGACGACCTCAACAGCCAGGGCTTCGCGGTTACGCAGGCCACCGTCTCCCGCGACCTGGGGGCAATGGGAGTGCGAAAGAACGGGGATCACTACGGGTTTCGTCGCAGTCCTCTCGACGACCGCGATTTGGCCCGGACCATCTCCGAGTATGTGGAAAGCATCGCTTCGTCGGCCAACCTGGTGGTGATGAAGACTCCTCCCGGAGCGGCCCAGGTGGTGGCGGCAGCTATCGACGCCTTCGACTTCGAAGGCGTCCTCGGAACCGTGGCGGGGGACGATACCCTTCTCATCGTGACCGCGGCCGTCGATGGGGGAGCTGCCCTTCAGTCCCAACTGGAAACGATGGGAGGAGCCGGTTGAGAGTGGTTCTCGCCTATTCAGGCGGTCTTGACACTTCGGTGATCCTGGCCTGGCTGATCGAAGAGAAGGGGGCAGAGGTCATCTGCTACACAGCCGACGTCGGCCAGGGAGAAGAAGTCGAAGAGGCGCGCCAGAAAGCTTTGGCCACCGGAGCTTCCGAGGCGGTGGTCGAGGATCTCCGGGAAGAGTTCGTGCGCGACGCCGTGTTCCCGGCTATCCGGGCGAGCGCGGTTTACGAGTGGTACTACCTGCTCGGCACTTCCCTGGCCCGCCCAATCATCACCCGTGGGATGATGCGCACCGTCAAGGCTATGGGCGCTGACGCCATTGCCCACGGCGCCACCGGGAAGGGGAACGACCAGGTGCGCTTCGAACTATCCGCTTTTGCCCTCGACCCCGACATCCGTGTCATTGCTCCCTGGCGGGAGTGGAAGTTGCGAGGCCGCGCCGACCTGGTCTCCTACGCCGCCTCCCGCGGAATCCCGGTGTCGGTCACCGCCGAGAAGCCCTTTTCGATCGACGCCAACCTCCTCCACATTTCCTACGAGGGCGGCGTTCTCGAGGACCCCTGGTCGAGCCCACCGGCGGGAATGTTCAAACTGACCGTCGATCCCGAGGCGGCCCCTGATGAGGGCGAGGTCGTGACCGTTTCCTTCGAGGCTGGCGATCCGGTAGCAGTCAACGGCCACAGGCTCTCTCCGGTGGAACTCCTGACCGAGGCCAATCGTCTCGCCGGAAAGCACGGGATCGGGAGGGTGGACATCGTCGAGAACCGCTTCGTGGGGATGAAGAGCAGAGGTGTCTACGAGACCCCCGGGGGGACGCTTCTCCATCATGCTCACCGGGCAGTCGAATCGATCACCCTCGATCGGGAGGTGACCCATCTCCGCGACGAGTTGGTCCCCCGCTATGCCGAGATGGTCTATAACGGCTTCTGGTTCTCACCCGAGAGGCGCGCTCTGCAGGCTTTCATGGACGAGGTTCAGAAGCGGGTGAACGGCGAGGCACGCCTGCGGCTGTACAAAGGAAACGTCATCGTCGAAGGCCGGCGCTCTGAGAAGTACGACCTCTACGACCAAGCCACCGCCACCTTCGAAGAAGACGACGTCTACGACAAGGCCGACGCCGGCGGGTTTATTCGCTTGAACGCACTCCGGCTCCGGCTCTGGGGCGAGGAGAGGCTCGGTGCGGGCGAATGAACCTAAGCGAACCCAGGGTTGCTAGACCACGAAACCGACGCCTGGGGCCCACAGAACGGGCAGAACCAGGGCGAACGTGACCCTTTGGGGTGGACGATTCTCGTCGGCACCGAACCAGGAGATGTGGACTTTCACTGTCGATTACGCCGACCGACGGTTGCTCCGCTTCGACATCGAAGGATCGATTGCACACGTTGGGATGCTGACCAAGGTCGGTGTCATCAGCGCTGACGAAGGTGCGACGCTGGAAAAGGGTCTACAAGTGATAGTCGAAGAGGCTGCACGGGGTTCGTTCCAGTTCCTCGATACGGACGAGGACGTGCACAGCGCGGTCGAGCGACGGTTGGTCGAACTTGTTGGCGAGGTAGGGGAGAAGCTCCATACCGGGCGCTCCCGAAATGATCAGATCGCCCTTGACCTCCGTCTTTACCTGCGAGCCGCGGTGGGCGATCGAACCTCCGATTTGACCGGATTGATCGGGGCCCTCGTCGAGCAAGCCGAGAAGCACGCGGCGACCCCGGTGCCTACCTACACCCATCTTCAGCACGCTCAGGTGTCGACCCTGGGTCATCATCTCCTCGCCCACGCTTGGGCGATACGTCGTGACCTCGACCGGCTGGCTGACTTCAGACGAAGGCTCTCCGTTTCGCCGCTGGGGGCCGGGGCATCGGCAGGATCGAGCCTCCCCCTCGATCCCGGGCTAACCGCTCGCAGCCTCTCTTTTGAGAAGCCGTTCCCTAATGCCCTCGACGCCGTCGCCAGCCGGGACCTGATCGCCGAGTTCGGGTTTGCCGCTGCTCAGTCGATGGTCCATCTCTCAAGGCTGGCCGAGGAACTGGTCATCTGGGCGACGAGCGAGTTCGGTTGGGTGCAGTTTGCCGACGACTTCACGACTGGTTCCTCGGCGCTCCCTCAGAAGAAGAATCCGGACGTGGCGGAGTTGGTCCGGGGAAGGGCGGCGGGTGCCATCGGCCATCTCACAGCGTTGCTGGCTCTGCAAAAGGGTCTTCCGCTTTCGTACAACCGCGATCTCCAGGAGGACAAGCCGGCGCTCTTCTGGCTGGACGACACCCTGGGGGCCAGCAGTCGTGCATTGGCGCAGATGGTGGCTACAGCGACCTTCAACCCGCCGCCACCCTCGGGCTGGACTGATGCGCTTGGCATCGCCGAGAACCTGGTGCGGCGGGGGATTACATTTCGGACCGCCCACGCGATGGTGGGGAAGCTCGTGGCCCGTCTCCTGACAGAGGGCCGGACGCTGGGGGAGGTCCGCGCCGAGGATCTCGAGGATGTCGGACTGGAAACCCCTGACTTGATGGTGCAGCCGAACAACCCCGGGCTCTCCGTCGACCAGCAGATTGCCGAACTCCGTCGATCGCCCTAACCCCCCCCGGCTACGCCGGTACTCCCCCTGCGGGGGGAGAGACAGAAAATCAGCGCAATACGAGCGTGGGATAGCCGGTTGTGTATAGATGACGATCGTTGCTCCCATCTCCTCGCGTCGACAGGGCCTGCGCGATACGTTGCCGTTGGTTCCGCCGCTGATCGTCTTCGGATTGGTGTATGGGGCTCTGGCCGCCCGCGTCGGATTCAGCCCGGTGATGGCGGCGCTCTCCTCGCTTCTCATCGTCTCCGGGTCGGCGCAGCTGGCGATGGTGGGGTTGATTCCGTTCGGGGCTGGGCCGGTGCTGGCCGCCACCACCGGCCTTGCTCTCCGTCATGTCCCGATGGCCATCCACCTCTCTGATCTCTTCGGTCCGCTGAGCGTTTGGCGGAGATTGCATCTGGCTTGGATCCTGGTGGACGAGTCCTACGGGTTGACGGTCGCCGCCGCCGAGAAAGCTGTTCCCGACCTCGTCGCCTATAAGACCGCGTCCGACGTCACCCTCTACTCGTTCTGGGTCATCACGACCTTCCTCGGCGCGACTTTGGGGTCCCAGCTCGATCCCGCCCGTTACGGGCTCGAAGCAGTTATCCCTCTCGTGTTCCTCGGATTGGCCGCCGCCATCATTCGCGGCTGGCGGCGCTGGCTGGCGGCCGGACTGGCCCTCGTCACGACCGCTGCCGCCGTTGTCTGGCTTCCGACCGCCTGGCAGGTGACGGCGGCGGCGCTCGTCGCGGCCGCCCTCGCCACCGCGGTCCCGGAGCGAAGCTCATGAACAACCTTCCGCTGGTCCTGGCGGTGGCGGCAATCACTTTCGGCTCCCGCTTCCTCTTCCTTTCCCGGTCCTTCTCCTCCCTTCGCCTGGGACGTTTTCTCGATGTCTTTGCAGTCGCCTTGTTCGTCGCCATCGGTGTTCAGAATCTGATGACGAGTGGGGCCGATAACGCCTCTCCCTACCTCGGCGCCTTCGTTGGCGCCGTGTTAGGTGGCTTTCTCTTTCGACGCGCGATGCTCGGCGTTGTCATCACGGGTCTGGCGTTCTACTGGGCGGCGCGGCTTCTGATCTAGCGCCTGTAAGTCGGAGCCTCTGCCAATCTGTCGGGTCCATGCACCTGGTCGCTTCGGCGGCGGTGTTACTCGCCGTCGCCACTCTCCTCGCCTATCTCGGGCGCTTCTCTTGGGTGCTGGACAATCTCGCCAGCTTTCGTCCGCAGCTCACCGTCGGTTTGGCAATCTCCGGCCTCTTGCTGCTCGCCGGCCGGTGGCCGAAGACCGCGGCTTTTGTCGGGACGGTAACGCTCATCAATCTCACCACGTTGCTGCCCTTATTCATCCCGGTTTCGGCACGACGTGGCGCCGTCGACGTTCGCGTTCTCTCCTTCAACCTCCGCTCCGACAACGAGGAATTCGACCGAGTGATCGAATTCATCCGCCAGACCAAGGCCGACCTGGTTGTCCTTCACGAGGCAAGTCTGCCGTGGGAAGAAGCCATCGCCTCCTCCGACCTCGGATACGAGATGACAATGACCAAACACCGAGACGAGATCTTCGGTTCACTGGTTCTGGCCCCACCCGAGGCGACGGTGGAGTCCTTCGGCTTTCGGATGACCGATCCGCGGGCGGTCGAAATCGCGTTTCCCACCGGCTTGACCGTTCTCGCCATCCACCCGCTCTCCCCGTCGACCCCGCGGCGGGCGAGCCTGCGTGACCAACAGTTCGCCTTCGCGGCGGACTGGGTAGCTGAACAGCCCACCCCAGTGGCCGTCGTGGGCGACTTCAACGCCGGTCCGTTCTCTTATCCCTACCGTCGGCTGCGGGCCGCAACCGGCCTCCAGGATTCGATCCGCGGCTACGGATTGGAGAACAGCTATCCGGCTCGAGCCTCTCCGGTCCTCCGGGTTTCGATCGACCATCTCCTCTATTCGGAAGGGATCGGAATCATGGAGCGGACACTGGGTCCGGCCATCGGCTCCGACCATTTCCCCCTGGTTGTCGACCTGTCCCTCTGAAGGATTAGTGCGGCTAGCGTCGGGCCCATGCCTGATCGATTTCGAAACCACCGCACCACGCTCGCAGAGCGAATTGGCCCCGATGCTGTCGCCCTGATCCCAGCAGGCGACGAGACGATTCGTAACGACGATGTCAGGCACGAATTTCGCCAGGACTCGGAGTTCTTCTACCTGACGGGATTTCACGAGCCAGAGGCGCTGGCCGTCATCGTTCCTCATCACCCTGAGGGCGAGTATCACCTCTTTGTTCGACCTCGCGATCGTGACCTCGAGATCTGGAACGGCTATCGAGCGGGAGTCGAAGGAGCACGGGATAGATTCCAGGTCGACCAGGCCTACTCCACCGCCGACATCGATTCCGTTCTCCCCCGACTGTTGCTGGGTCGGGAGATGCTTTATTACCGCGGAGGACATCAGGGCCACGACGCCAGGGTCCGCGCCTTGCTGGTCAGAGCCCGCAACTATCAGAACCGCACGGGTAAGGCCATGCCCGCTGGGGTCTGCGACCTGACTCCATTGGTGGCGGACATGCGTCTGCGCAAGTCGGCGAGCGAGATCGAAAGCCTGCGGGCGGCGTGCGAATTGTCGGCCCTGGGTCATATGGAGGCCATGCGTTTTGGCCGGCCCGAGTTGGTCGAATATCAGGTGCAGGCTGCGATGGAGTACGTCTGGAGGGAGGGTGGTTCCCCCCGCAACGGCTATCCGTCGATAGTGGCCTCGGGTGCCAACGCCTGCGTTCTCCATTACACCGAGAACGACCGCATGATCGAAGACGGCGACCTGGTGCTGATCGATGCTGCGGCTGAGATCGATTACTTCTCTTCTGACATCACCCGCACCTGGCCAGCCAACGCCCAGTTCACGTCGCCCCAAGCCGCCGTGTACGAGGTGGTGCTGGCGGCCCAGAAGGCTGCGATTGCCTCCGCCCGTCCCGGGGCCACGATCCGCTCCACTCATGACATCGCCACCGAAGTCCTGACCGAGGGCCTAGTCGCGCTCGACCTTCTTCCTCGGGGTCTCGAGGACTCGCTGGCGATGAACCATCAACGCGAGTTTTTCATGCACGGCACAAGCCATTGGCTCGGAATGGATGTCCACGACGCCGGCTCCTATCGCGTCGAAGGAAAGCCGCGCAATCTCGAACCGGGGATGGCTTTCACGGTCGAGCCGGGCCTCTACATCGACCGGCGGGAAGAAATCGAGTTTGCTCTCTATCCCTACGACCTCGATGAGCACCTGGAGTCATCGCTCATCGATCCGGCCTCCGCCAACAAACGCTTGCAGGAGGGGCGGGAGAAGGCCGAGAAGGTCGTCCACAAGATCGCCGAGGAGTTTCGCGGGATTGGCGTTCGCATCGAGGACGACATCCTCATTACCGAAGACGGGCACGAGAACCTCACCCATCTCGTTCCTCGCAAGATCGACGAAGTCGAGGCCCTTTGCCGCCAGCCCTCCTGGCTCAGCCGCCGCTGATTCAGCCGCCGCTGATTCAGCCGCCCGGAACCTCTTGTAGGAGCCCGGGGTCGGAGCTCTTCTCGGCGTAGCGTCGCGACAGGTTCCTATAAGCCTGTGAGTTCAGGGCCGCGATGGTGGCCGCGAGCCCGATGGAACCGGCGATGATGAAGATCAATGCCATGCCTCGTTCGGGGCCAGCGCCGAACCAGCCCCCGATCGCATCGGCCCCGGCGCCGTCGGTCATGAAGGGAATCACCAATTCTTGCGCGATCGGCCCGATTAGAAACGCTGTCACCGGCGAAGCCGCGGTTTCGACCGTTTGGGCAAACCCGAAGACGCGGCCTTGTTCCTGGTACGGAACTACTTTCTGAATGATCGTCTGCTCGGAGGACTCCGCGATGGGGATGAGCACCATGTAAAGGAAGAAGCCGATCCCGAGGAGGATGACGGAGGAACGAATCGGGAACAAGATCGTGATGCTCCACATCGCCACATTGACCATCAACAGAGTGCGAGCGGGATTCGCGCCCAGACCCCGGCGGGCCACGGCCACCCCGCCGACGATGAAGCCGAAGCTCGAAACTGCGAGCAAGATCCCCCACGCCTCGACCGACACGAGCTCGAGTCCGTAGGGATCCATGAGGGCCATGAAAACGCCGCCGAGAAAGTTGTTGAAGGTGCTGAAGAACAGAAGGGCCAGGAGACCGGGAACTGCCCGCACTGCCTGTAGGGCGCCCTTCGCATCGAACTTCGTCGGTCCTTCGGCGGGCGCTTTGGCCTGAGCGCGGGGGGCGGTGTCGCTGTCGATTTTAATCGAGGCAAGGTGGGTGCCGGCGAGGGCGGTCATCACCACCGTGATCAGCACGCAGGCACCCATGCCGAGCGTTCCGATCGCCAGCCCGCTGAACACCGAGGTCAGGGCGAATGCGACGCCATTGGCCGTCCCCACGAGACCGTTGGCGCGGTCGTGACGGTCCTCGGGAACAAGCAGCGTGACCGTGGTTGACAGTGCCACAGCCCGCAGGTTCCCGGCAATCGCGCCCGCGAGTACCAATGTGACGAAAACCCACGTCAAGGGCTGGGCCAGGGAGGGCAGCGACCCTTCGGGTGCAACCAGAAAGATCACGCCGGCGAGGACAAAGAACCCGAGCGATAGCGCGTTGGAAAGGACCATCGACGTCTTCCGTTTGTTTCTGTCAACGAAGGTCCCGAAGAAGATTCCGGAGGCCGCGAACAGCAGCATGTAGGCGCCGCCAATGATGGACGAGGCGATGACTGATCGCGTCTCGAGATACACCCAGAAGGTAAGCGCAAACCACAGGAAGTTGTTGGTGGTGCCTGCGATGACCGCGTTGAAGACGAGCCGATGGAACGACTTCATCGATGTGACGTTACCCACAGCCGTTTCCGGGTCGATTCTCTACCTACAGCCCGGAAAACCGACATAGACACTTAGAGGGCGTAGGGCATCACGTACCACCAGACGGCGAGAAAGTGGCACAGCGAGCCCACGATGACGAGCACATGGAAGAGTTCGTGGTGGGAGAAAACCCTGGTGGCGAGGCGCGGACGTCGCCAGGCGAACACCAACGTCCCTGTCGAGTAAGCCAACCCGCCGACGAGAAGTAGCCAGACCGCTCCCGGTCCGACCCGGCTCCAGATCAGAGGCAACGCGATCAGCGAAAGCCAACCCATTGTGTGCTGGAGGGCAACCGAGAGCCGGGTGCCGATCCGGGAGAGCACGAACTTGAGGGCGATTCCGACGAAGGCAATCGTCCAGACCAGGCCCAGGAGGGCGGGGCGAAGCCAGCCGTCGAGGACGACTAGGCCGAAAGGAGTGAATGTGCCCGCCACGAGAAGAAAAATCATCGAATGATCAAGCCGCTGCATGAAAATTCGACGCCGCTCTTGCCACCCGACGGCGTGATATAGCGCTGACACCGTGTACATAGCCACCAGAGTGAGCGAGTAGATCAACCCCGCCAGCAGTTGTCTTCCCCCGGCCGCAGTCCTCGCCAACAGGGCGGCACCAACGACCGCGGCCAACGCCGCTCCTCCGTGCAAGAGGGTGCGAATCGGGTTCTTCACCCGCCCCCATTCCCAACGCTCCATTCCCGAGAACTCTATCCCGGGTTCGATCTATGCGATCGGGGCGCTACGTTGCCCACCCATGAGAGCGCGATGAAGCAGATTCTGCAGATCGCCAATTGCTCCGGTTTCTACGGTGATCGGCTCTCGGCCGCCAAAGATATGGTCGAGGGCGGGCCGATCGACGTGCTCACCGGTGACTATCTGGCTGAGCTGACGATGGCAATTCTCTGGCGCTCCCAGAATCGGGACGCTGGGGCCGGATATGCCACGACGTTTGTCACGCAGATGGAAGAGGTGCTTGGCACCTGTCTTGACCGCGGGATCAAGATCGTCTCCAATGCCGGCGGCCTCAACCCGAGGGGGCTGGCAGAACGACTGGAGAAGCTGGCGGCTGATCTCGGACTGCAGCCATCGATTGCCTTCGTCGAAGGCGACGACCTCATGCCTCGCCTTCAAAGTCTTATGGAAGCGGGCCAAGCCTTCCGGCATCTCGACCGTGACGTTCCGTGGGCAGGTTCCGCCCTTACTCCACTCACTGCCAACGCCTACCTGGGTGGTTGGGGTATCAAGTTGGCTCTCGACCAGGGAGCCGACGTCGTCATCTGTGGGCGGGTTACCGACGCGGCGGTAGTAGTGGGCCCGTGCGCCTCCAACTTCGACTGGAAACGAGATGACTGGAATGCCCTGGCAGGGGCGGTAGTGGCGGGACACATCATCGAATGCGGGCCGCAGTCGACTGGGGGAAACTACTCGTACTTTCAAGAGATCACGGGCCTCGATTCCCCCGGCTTCCCGATAGCCGAGGTGGCGAGCGATGGATCGTCGGTTATCACCAAGCACCCCGGCACCGGCGGCCGAGTGACGGTGGGGACGGTGACCGCGCAGCTGCTTTACGAGATTGGGGCACCTCGCTATCTCAACCCTGATGTCACCTCTCACTTTGAAACCATCCAACTGACCGAGGAGGGTCCCGATCGAGTCGCCGTAACGGGAGTCCAGGGCAGCGCCCCTCCCTCCGACCTCAAGGTCGCCATCAACTACCTCGGCGGCTATCGAAACTCGATAACGTTCGGAATCTCCGGTCTCGACATCGAAGAGAAGGCGCGCATCCTCGAGTCGGCTTTGTGGAAATCGGTGGGAGGGCGCGAGCAGTTCGACACGGCGGAGGCGCGGCTTGTCAAGTCGACGCGGCTCGACCCCGAGACGGTGGATGACTCGATGAGCTACCTCCGTTTTACGGTGAAAGACCCGGATCCACAAAAAGTGGGGAGGGGATTTTCCCGCGGGGCCGTCGAGCTCGCCCTGTCCAACTATCCCGGACTGTTTCTGACGACTCCGCCCGAGGAGGCCTCGCCCTACGCGGTCTTCTGGCCGGCGACCATTCCCGCCGCCCTGGTGCCGATGAGGGTCGTGGTCGGAGACGCGGAGACAATGGTCACTTCGCAGGCGCCGGCCGGAGAAAGTGCTGACCTGTTGCCAGGAGCGCCCTTGGAGAGTCCTCCTTACGGCGAGATGGAACCCATGCCCCTTGGAAAGCTGATCGGGGCTCGCTCGGGTGACAAGGGAGGCAACGCCAACGTCGGGGTATGGGTGCGCGAGGCCAAGGCGTTTCCCTGGCTGGCCTCTTTGCTCACCGTCGATCGGATGCGCCAGTTGCTGCCCGAGGCCGCGGCGTTGCCTATCACCCGGTTCGAGCTTCCGAATCTGCTGGCCCTCAACTTTGTCATCCAGGGCTTTCTCGGTGACGGGGTCTCCTCATCGACCAGAACCGATCCGCAGGCGAAATCATTGGGCGAGTTCATTCGCGCTCGGATCGTCAAAGTACCGAAGGATCTATTGACGAAAACCGACGATCGGTAGCATCTAGCGGATAGATGCATGGTCTCCGCGCCCTCGCCTACTCGCTATATGAGAGGCGCCTCCTGCAAAATCTCGACCGCGCAAGACTTCCTCATCACATCGGCATCATCCTCGATGGTCATCGTCGATACGCTCGGGAGTCGGGCCTCGCCTCTTATGTCGACAGCTACCGCGCCGGGATGGCGCGCTTTGACGACTTCTTGGGCTGGTCGCATGAGCTGGGGGTGCCCGTTATCACCGCTTGGGTGCTGTCGCGCGAGAACCTCGATCGACCCGAGGCGGAGCTCACCCCCTATTTCGATGTCCTCTCCGAGTTGTTCGGGCGCCTTCCCGCGAAGGCGGTGCAACGCTCACAGAGAATTCGGTTCATCGGGAGTCTCGACCTTCTCCCCGGCGACCTGGTCGGTGCGGCCAAATCGGCCGAAGCGGCCAGCCCCGATGGCGAGTACCTGCTCAACATTGCCATGGGCTATGGCGGGCGGCAGGAGATCGTCGATGCCGCGAAGGATCTGGTCACGAGGTTGGCGTCCGAAGGGGTCAAGGCCGAGGAGATGGCCGCCCACCTCGACGCCCCATCGCTCGCCCGTCACATGTATTCGGCCGACGTTCCCGACCCTGACCTTCTGATCCGCACCAGCGGCGAATCGCGGCTCTCGGGATTTCTCCTCTGGCAATCGGCCTACGCCGAGTTTGTATTCGTCGACGTCTACTGGCCCGCGTTTCGGCGGGTCGACTTCTTGCGGGCCCTGCGCGACTTCACCCGCCGCAACCGGCGCTTCGGTCGTTGATCAGTCGTCATTTGGTCACCATCTCGGAGTCGAGATGAGTGGTCTCGGCAAACGCCCGCAGCGAGAAGGCGTGAGCATGGGCAATGGGGAGAGTCACGATCCGGGCCACGCCGGTATGGGGTAGTTCGAAGCGGTCCCACTCCCAGGGAGTCGGAGCCATGCCAAGAAGATGACCGAGGACGACCGCGTTGGTTCCGCCGTGGGCGACAAGAACGATTCGATACTCGTCGTTGTGCCCCTCGATGGTCCACAGACGAGGGTCAGTGCCGGCCTCCTCCAGCCCCTTCTCGGCCAGGCTCGTCTCGAGACCGGTCACGACTCGCTGGTGAAAGTCACGAAATCCTTCGCCCCCCGGCATTCCTTCCCAAAGGTCTTTGATCGGCCGGAGGTTGGCGTCGACCCAAGCCGTGCGGATGTCATCGATCGGCATCCCCTCCCAGTCATCGGGGTTGCGGATCTCGTGGGCCCAGTCGAGGGTCTGGATCTCGGTCCCGAGCACGGTGGCGAGAGGATGGGCTGTTTCCTGAGCCCTCTTCATTGGCGAAGCCCAGAGCTCGTCGACATAGCCCCAGCTTTCGACCCGGGCGGCCAATCGCTCGGCCTGTTCCCGGCCGAGATCGGACAGGTTGGGGTCGTTGCGGGCCAAGGTATCAGGTGCCCAGTCGGGGAGCCCATGACGGACCAGGATCAGTTCCACGGGCCCGACGCTACCTGCCCTGTTTCCTCCCCCAGCGCGCCTGTTTCCTCCCCCAAGCGAGCGAAACTTCTCCCCTCACCGGCTGCGCCGGTACTCCCCCCTTCGGGGGGGAAAACAGCGAGCGTTGAGGGAGGTGTCGCCGAAGGCGTCGGAGGGGGCATGAGCTCCCAGCGGGGGAGAAACAGGGCCGAAGGGGGGTCCCGGCCCTCCCATTCAGGAGGAGAAACAGCCGTATCGGTGTGAGAAAGGAGTGGCCGCCCGGAAGG
>JBOGEX010000035.1:0-2484 GCA_050741915.1 Acidimicrobiia bacterium | reverse complement strand
AACGAGTACATTCGCAAGGAGCTGACGGTGCTCGGGTCCAGGAACAACGCCGGTGTGTTCGGAGATGCCGCTCGGCTGGTGCAGGCCAACAGTGATCGGATCGGTGAGCTGATCAGCCATACGTTTCCCCTGGAGCAAGTCCCCGATGCGCTTCGCCTGGCCCTCGACCATCCTGACCAGACCCGCAAAGTGATCATCGAGGTCGGAAAATGAGGATCGCGGTGATGGGTGGCGGCGCCATGGGAGGTCTGTGGGCCAGCCGGCTGGCTCACACGCATGAGGTGATCATCATCGACGTGGCCGAGCGCCTCGTCGAGCACATCAACACGTCCGGTCTGACCGTGGAAGACCCGACCGGTCAGTCTGACACGACCAAGCCGTCGGCAACCACCTCGACCAACGGGGTTGCCCCGGTCGATGTCCTCTACTTCTTCGTCAAGGCACACCATACCGAGGGGGCGGCTCGACTCGGAGAGCAGGTCGTATCTGACGAGACCACCGTCGTCACACTGCAGAACGGCTGGGGAAACGCCGACGTGCTAGCACGGCAATATCCGGCTGGACAGCTAGTAGCCGGTGTGACCTACAACAGCGCTACCACATGGGATCTGGGTCATGTGGCTCACACCGGCGCTGGACCCACCTACGTCGGACCGTACGCGAGCTCCGACCTCTCCAGGGCGCGAAGGATCGCCGAGCTACAGGACAGGGCAGGGCTACCCACGACCGCCTCCGCAGACATCCGCGTGGAGATCTGGAAGAAGCTGATACTCAACGCGGTCACCCTCCCCACCTCGGCCTTAACCCGTCTCCCCGCCGGAGCATTGAACACCAGCCAGCCGATGCGACACCTTCTTCGAGAACTGACCGGGGAAGCAGTTGCCGTAGCCCGAGCGATGGGTCTCGACATAGAGAGTCAGGAACGTCTCGACCGCATCGATGTGGTGCTGGCGGCTGCCGGACCGGGCAAAGCATCGATGCTTCAAGACGTCGAAGCCCGACGCAAGACCGAGATCGAGGTGGTTAACGGGGCCGTAGTCCGCGAAGCGGAGCGGCTCGGCCTCGACGTGCCACTTAACCGAGCAATGGTCGCCCTCATTGAGGGTCTGGAGCGGGGCTGGCAAGCTTGACCACCAGGATCCGCTATCTCGGTGTCGCCGGCTACGAGATCATCGGGCCGGCAGGCAGAATCGTCATCGACCCCTTCCTCACCGGGAGTCCGGTGGCGCCCATTGGCGCCGGCGACCTCGAGACACCGGACGTCATCCTGGTCTCCCATGCTGCATTCGACCACCTAGGAGACACCCTCGCCATCGCCAGGCGGACTGGAGCACCCGTGGTCTGCGGCGCCGACACCCAGGCGTTGCTGATCGAACAGGGCCTCCCATCGGAGCAGGTCCGGGCAACCATCTGGGGCATCAGAGTTCGGGTGGGGAGTGTCGAAGTAGCACCCGTCGAATGCCACCACTGGTCGATGGCCCGTTTGGCCTCGGGTGAGACGGTAACCGGGGTGCCACTCGGTTTCGTCGTCGAGACCGAACCCCAGGTCAAGATCTACCACTTCGGAGACAGCGCCATCTTTAGCGACATGAAGCTCATCGGCTCCCTGCACCGGCCAACAGTCGGCCTCATAGGCTGCACCCAGCCTTGGGCCCTCGTCCCGCCAGGAGCAGGAAAGGTGACCACCGGGGAGATGAACCCAGCCGAAGCCGCACTCGCCGCGGAAATGCTTGGCGTGCGCTTCGCGGTCGCAACGCACTATCTGGAGACCAACGATCCTGCGGTGACCGAGTTCGTCGATCTGGTCGCCTCGCAGAGGGACCCACCCCTTGTTCCCATCGTCCTCGAGCCCGGACACTCACTTGTCATCGACGGAAGCCAACATCGAGTCGAGCCCAGTTGAGACTCGTTCGCTATCAGACGGAAGACGGCCCTCGAATCGGCATCATTGAAGCCGACGGTATAACCCCAACCCCCTACGTCGACATGAAGGCTCTCATCGTCGACGGGATCACCGCCTATGCCTTGAGAGAGGCGAGATCTTCAAACGAACGGATACCTGCGGGACGGCTAGTAGCACCCCTGGACCCAGGAAAGATCCTGTTCTGCGGCATCAATTATCCGAGCCACCTCGACGAGAATCCGGGGGCCGCCCTCCCAAAGGAGCCATTCTTCTTCTCGAAACTACCTTCCTCTGTCATTGGACCCGACGAGACAATCGTGCTGCCCTACCCAGAGTGCCAGGTGGACTACGAGGTCGAGCTGGCGTTAGTAATAGGGAGCGAAGCACGTCAGCTGACCCCCGACACGGCGCTATCGGTGGTGTTTGGCTACACGGTGGTCAACGACGTCAGCGCTCGGGACGTTCAGTTCCGCGACAACCAGATCACGTTGGGGAAGGGATTCGACACCTTCTGCCCTATCGGACCGAACGTCACCACGGCCGACGAGATCCCCGACCCGTCCCGGCTAGAAGTCAGCGCA
>JBOGEX010000034.1:0-22727 GCA_050741915.1 Acidimicrobiia bacterium | reverse complement strand
CGGCCCCGCCCCAAGAAGGCGTCCACCTCCCCCTCGAACGCCGACTGGATCACCAGCCGCACCGACATGCGGCCCACCTCCTCCAACACTTCCATCAGATCCCGATCCGACCCGAACAGGTCATCCAGTTCGGCGCGGATCCGCTCAGTAGGCGATACTCGACTCGACATAGGGTGTAGGTCTCCTTCCTCGACTAGCTCGTCAGGAGGAACCTACGCCCTTTGTCATTTACACCAGAGGATTGACGCCACCTCGAGCAGTGCGTAGGCAAACTGAATGCCAGGAAGGGTCTCGTGAGGACCAACCGGGCGGTTGATGAATTCCACGGGCCCGGGCTTGGGCCCACTGATCGCCCCGCGAGGCGATCAGGTCCGAGAGAGTCAGGCCGGCGAAGCGCTTGTTCTGCCCGGCCACTCCCGACCAGACCGTTGAGTCGCCCATATAACCATCCAAGGCGAGCTGGAGATTGAGATGCTCGGCTTCGTCGAAATCCTCGGCCAGGATGGGCATTCCGTCCGGGTCAGCTCCCAGGTGGGATGCGAACGCCCGCTCGAACGCACGCTCACGACCCGGGACCCGCTCGAGAGCCTCGGCCAGCCAGAGTCCGATCGCTTCCTGAAGGTCCTCGGCCGAGTCCGTGCAACCTACCCGAGCCAGCCTCGATTGACATCGTCAACACAAACCCTGATCATCGCCTGGAGAAGAGACGCTGATGATGACCCGACGTTCCCGGCCAGCGAGGCCAACTTCACTGGTAGGCGTGCTGTTGATCGTCACCGCCTGTAGCCAGGGGGCGGTCGACTCGACGACCACTTCCGTCGCTCGCCACGCTCCCGGGCACGACCCTCGAGCCGGATGGGGCAACCGGAGGTTCGGGAGATCGTCCAGATCTACCACCGGTACGCCCTGCTCCCTGGCAATCGCATGGAGCACCGTTGACTTTCCAGAACCACGCGGCCCTTCGATCAAGACGGCGGGCTCCTCGGACACGAGCATCCGAATGTGGGCATCGGCCAGACGGGGCACGACCTGCGACAGGATGATCAATCCGGGCCTCAGACGTAGGGGCGGTTTCGCAGCCATCCTAGCGGCAGTTTCGCACCACCTCTAACGGCAGGTTCGCAGAGGGTGGAATTCACCTACAAACAAATGGGCACTATCCCAAACCGCGGAAACGTCCCCCTCCCAACCGCGTTCGCGTCCAAGTTGGAGCCGCCTGCGACGGGTTACGACCAACCTTCCAGGGGCCGGGACGAGCGCATGTCCTCGGTGATCTCCTCGATGTCGAAGAAGGCAGGGTCGAAGTCCAACGGCGTCCTCTCACGGAGAAGCTCGTGCTCGGCATGGTCGGGGTTCGCCAGGACCTCCAGTAGATCGGCGTAGCCCCACGGACCGCCGCAGTCCTCGGGCGGGCATGCTCGCCGCCCGGCCAGGCACAGCGGGTACAAGGTTCCACGCTCGGGCATACTGATCGCTTCCACCAGCAGGTCATGCTCCCATCCGTCGCCGAAGTCGTAGTCCCATCGCATCTTCTTCCCCACTTTGGGGAGCACGTCGTCGAGGCGGAACCGGTTCTCGTCAAGATCGTCCATGCCCCAGTCCGAGTCCCGAATCCCGTACCGGGTGCCGCCGACATCGAAGACGTGGAGGTGGCCACCCAGCCACCCCATCGCCGCCTCCAGCACCGAGGCCAGCTCCCCCAGAGTCAGATCCGACTCCACCATTACCCGCCGCCACACCGGCGGCCTGACCTGACGCAAGGTCACCTTCAACTGATGGACGGTCCTGGTCACGACGCCGCCTCGGCGATGCCTTCGGCAACGTCCAGCTCGCCAGTCGCTGCGGCAGTGATAAGCGCCTGACGGCGTTCAGCGAGGAGGTCGATCTGGCGCGTCAGGAGATCCAAGATGTGACCGTCGCGATCCAGGTTCCTGCCACACGGCTTCAACGATCTCGTCCTGCTCGTCGACCGGCGGAAGCGGAATGCGGAGCGACTGGATGTCGGGCATGAAGATCGTCTTGTGGGTCGACCCCATGGCGAGGCGCCCGAGGAGATCTTCTCGCATCGCCCGCAGACAAAGCAGTAGGAAGCGAGGACGGAGCAGCGGACCGCGCGTCCAGGTTGCGAAGTCCTGGCTCGTGGCCATCTCACCCCCATGATCCCGGAGTATCCCGCCGACGAGGTACGACAAAGCACCACCGTCCCAGATGGGTGGACCTCGGCCGCCGAGTTCGCAGGCCCGATTGGGCTGATCCACTCCCGCGTACTCTCGATGTACTCCACCCGATCCGAACGAAGCCTCGCCACCTCTCCCGTCGTAATCCACGGAATCGTGCATTCCGACCTTCCGTTTGTCGGGGATGATCTCCATGAGGCTGATGCTATCGCTGGACGCCTGACAGTCCGGCACTTGCCAGCATGGCACCGTACCCCTCGTGGTCCAGGCGCTGATCGACCGGGCCTGAAGCCCACGCACCGACATAGTCGTCGGAAGGCTATCCCATTTCCTTTGGTTAGCTCGACCCTAAGCTAAGCTTCTTTCATAACCTTTGCCTAAGTGAATGGGAGCCGAAAGATGGCCGAACTCCTACGAAGACATTGGGAGCCCCGATTCCAGGGGCTGACCCGGCGCGACCGACAAGGCTGCAACTACGACGCCCACCTACCCGATCCCCTCGCCGGTTGGAACCTCACCCTGCCCAGCGATCTCGCCGCGGACATCGCCGATGCAGAGACCGCGATCAGAGACCTGAATCAATCCGGGACGAGCCACGTCAGCCTCGAAGGTCTCGCTCGTTTCCTCCTACGAGCAGAGTCGGTCGCCTCCTCCAAGATCGAAGGACTCGACGCCGGGCCGCGGCGTCTGATCGAAGCCGAAGCGGTCATCGCACAAGGTGGCGAGGCCGCTGACCGGATCGCAGTTGAGGTTCTCGGCAACATCGCCGCCATGGAGTCTGCAATCGAACTCGCCACCCGAGAGAAGCAGATCTCGTTGCCGGATCTACTGAGAATCCACCGCACCCTGATGGATCGCTCACGGATCCCTGAACTCGGAGGGGTCCTCCGCGAAGCGCAGAATTGGATCGGCGGCAGCGCCTACAACCCCTGCAGCGCCGCCTTCGTCCCACCACCACCCGAGTATGTCGAGGAGCTCCTTCACGACCTGATCGCCTACGCCAACGGCGATCAGCATTCGACGCTCGTCCAGGCCGCCATTGCCCACGCGCAATTCGAGACCATCCACCCTTACGCCGACGGGAACGGCCGCACTGGACGGGCACTGATCCACGTCATCCTCCGCCGAAGGGACCTCTCCCCCACCTTCGTGCCCCCCATCAGCCTCGTCCTTGCCACCTGGTCCGACGACTACATCTCAGGACTCACCGCCTTCCGACATCTCCACACCGCCGACAGCCCCGAACGGTCCACCGCCGCCCATGCCTGGCTGCGGACCTTCGCCGCCGCCACCCTCCGAGCCTGCAGCGACGCACAGGCCTACGCCTCAAGAATCGACGAGCTGGTCGAGCAATGGCGGTCCCGCCTGGGCACCGTTCGGATGGGATCGGCATTGGCCTTGCTCCTCGACGTTCTCCCCGGAGTTCCCCTCATATCCGTCGATTCAGCCGCCGGGCTCATCGACCGCTCCAACGTCGCCGCCGGCTCTGCCATCAACCGCCTCGTCGAAGCGGGAATCCTGATCCAGAGGAACGTGGGCAAGCAGCGCTACCGCATCTTCGAAGCATCCTCCGTCCTCGACCTTTTCACATCATTGGAGCGCGCCCTCGCGAGCCCGACTGGCGATACCGCGGCGGGAGCGCCAGTCAGACCAGTGCCCGTGCGCTCACCTATCGAGTAGCCGGTACTGGATGGCTACCGAAAGCGAAGACTCACGGGAGCCGGCATGTATCCAGCCCAGCCACCAGTCGTCATGTGCACCAGAGCCGCCTGAGTACCGTTGGCCCATGGCGAACACTCGCTATCTCACGACTGTCGTCGAGACGTGGGTCCGTAGCCAACTCGACGAACGATTCGGCCAGCCCTTCCCGAACCGAAGACTCCGGCTCTTGACGGGGCGGGAGATCAAGTTCGACGCGGTGTCGGCTGACGCCGCAGTTGTGGCGGCTATTAAGACGTCGTCAGGGCTGACGTCTGGTGGGAACTTCCCTACCGGCAAGGTCAATAGCTGTATCGCCGATCTCTGGTATCAACTTGGTTGATGCACCTGAGCGGCTGCTGGTACTGACCAATCCGACGTTTTACGAGATCTTCATCGGGCGAATGGGCGGCGCGATTCCCAAAGGCATCGAAGTGCTCGCTCTCCAACTTCCTGTCGAGATCCAGTCGGAGGTTGATCGAGTGGTAGCGAGCGCAAGTTCCAAGATGGGGAGCGCTGCCGTGCGAGCTGCGTTTTGGGTCGCGGCTGAGGATGAGGCGGAGGCGACCATCTAGGCCTCCCGCCGTTGGCCAGTGCAGTGGATCTGTCGGCTTCCATACGTGCTTGGATGTGAGGGCAGAACCCACGCTCTGCCCCTGCGGATCATTCATCCCGTAACGATCGCCATCCAGAAGACAAGGTGGATGTCGTCGAGGCTGATTACCGGAAGTGGTTCCGGGGGTGGCATGGGCTCCAGTCCCTGATCAATAGCCGCCTTCACCACTGCCTCGGCCGCCTGCCGGGGTGTGTCCGAAGATCTCATCGCATCGCCGATCACCTTCTGAACTCGCGGCGGATAAGGCGCTTCCAAGGCGTCGGTGATTCTGTCGGCTTCATCCTGAAGCATCCCGGCTGGTGGGTGGTCTCTCACAAGGGCGGCGGCGTCTCGCATGCGGCGATCATTGTCCGGGTGTTGCCGCGCATGGTCGCGTATCGAAAGATGATCGCGGGATGCTCGTCACCAAGCGCCACGACCCCGTCAATATCCTTGACACCCAGCCCGAGCCCGAGGAGCCTTCTCGGGTCAGCGATGAGTCGCTGGATGGGCAAGTCGGCGATACGAAACGCGCCAACATGGCGGGTCATCAATACGCGCCAGCCGGCTTCACTCTCGCGTGATGCGACCAGCGAGCGATGCCTTCCACTGTTCGAGAAGTCCCACCTCGATGAATCGGCCGTACCAGTAACCCATCCTGTCCCTGAGCCAAGGCGGGGAAACGCTCGAAGACGCGAGAATACAGAAAATTCCGAAGCCGATTCGAACCAAGGAAGAGCGGCATTCTCTGAAAGACTCTCAATCTCGTCATAAGACAGCCAGATGGCAGCCTCGGTGCCCTTTCGCTCAGTGAATTCCTTAAGGATGTTCGCAGCAGGATCGGGTCAGACCCAAGCGTCCCATCCACCGGCTGCCGGGTAAGAAGTACGACTGTGGTCTGCTGGTGCACGTCGTCGAAGAACCAACCACCCGCATTTGACGCTTCATGAGCCCTGAGAGAAAACCCTTCTAGCAGGAGCCTTCTTAGGTCGGCCATCCCGAGAGGACAAGAGAGGTCCTACGCAAGACTATGCCGAGATAGTCATTCTCGCCCACAAGCGAGCAATACCTCTCTGTGAAGAGCTTTGCGAAGTCGTGGTGACCATGTCTCCTCTGCCCTGATAGCGAAAGGATGACCCGGCAAGAAGTTGTAACTGTTCGCGCCGAGGGATCTCAGCATCCTCCGCGGCAGCATCCTGGGTCCTTTCGATGCGCAACTGGGCAATCGCGTCCTCCCGGTCCGAAGCTGTGAGAGAGTTAAGGCCGGGCGACCTGCTAACCCAGAACTGCTGGGGTTCATACCGCACCTTGTCCCAAGGTGGATTGCCCAGTATGCAGTCAAAGCCGGCGCGCTGGCGAAGGAACACCTCTGGGAACGTCACTGGGAAATGCACCGAATTGAGCTCCCCGGCCAACGTCCTTGCGTTGTCCAACCGCGGATGGTTGTCAACCGTCTCATTCCGAAGTGCTCGAACCGCTCGATATACCCGGACCAGGGCCTTCGTTCGTAGCGGGGGCGGGATTTGAACCCGCGACCTTCGGGTTATGAGTTATGACTTGTCGTCCGTTGAGGTACCGCTGAATCCGCGAATGGGGTTCTTGCTGCGGAATTCTCCTTTGAGCGGCATGCCCGGTTCGCCAGCTCTCATGCCCGTACGGCGATGTTCGTTTGACACAGGTTTGACAGGATGAACCGCGCCTCAACGTGGCCAGGCCGGCCAGGCGACTCAGTCAGGGCGATCTTCCTCATGACGTTCAAGGGTCCGTCGAATCGATGATTCGGCTGACCGAGCCAGGCTGGTGTAGAAGCGATGTGCTGGGCTTCCCCGCCTGAGCGACGTCGCAATCTGTCGGGACCGATCTCGTTGCTCGATATCTTCTCGGAATGGCTCGCCGGGAGTGCCGACCCTCGTTCCCGAGATGACCATCGCGTGAAGCCCACCGGCCACCTTTCCGTAGCAGTCTGCGCCTTGGGCGGCTGCTCGTTCGAGGAGGCTGGTTACCCAATCCACTCTGCGCCATACAAGCTCAGCTTCTCCCTCTTGCACCAAGTGGGCAATCAATTCCAGGCGCTCCGGATCCCTCGACCCCGCCCACCGATCAAGTTCGTCAAGTACGCGATCGTCAATCTTGCCGACTGTGGCGGACAGGAGGCGTGGTGCCCAGAACGATCGACGCCATCCTTCGGCCGGCTCACTCAGCCAGTCACAAATGTGTCCGACGACAGCCGGAAAGTCTGCGGTCTGACGAACCACAAGCGGAGAAGAATCATTCCAGCGGTAGGGGATGGGGCGGTAGTCGCCTTCATCTGAACGAGTTTCGGGATGATCCAATCGACGCTTCAGGAGCTCAACAACAGCCCAGGGGTCGTTGGCCGACAACTCCGACAGGAACTGGGCTATCTCATACCCTTCGATGTCGTGACACGACACCAGCTCGTCTAACAGCCGCTCGACCTGTCCGTCCGAAAGAGCGGACAGTTCCACGTCACCGAAGCGACCAAACGCCCCGAGGAGTTCCTCGGCGATGACTGCGCTTCCTTGGATAGGCACATTCATGAGAAGTCTGACTCGATCCGTTGGGTCAAGGGCCTGAGCAAAGCGAAGGCCGCGAGATACGGCATGACGAACCGTATGGTCGCTATGTCTCGCCAGCTCCTCGATGAGTCGTAACTCATCGGACGTCAGCTTCTCGACTCGAGCGGTACCAAGAAGGGCGTACGCAACCTGCGCATCAAGAAATGCGTCGTCGACATCGAGCAGCTCGGCCGCAAGCTTTGGCAGGTGTTGGGGCTGGTGCCTATGCATGGCTGCTAAAGCGATCTGCGTACACTCACCAAGGACACCACGTGGTTGGCTCTTCACCCGTCGGAGTGTTTCATCGGCGGCCTGCTCCCATTCATCGAAAAGTTGAGCTAAGAACGGATGAGGCGACGGCTGGACTTCGCGGCTCGCAGCCTTCAGGGCTCGGAGCCTTCCTTCGACCAGATCCATGGCTTCCTCGGGAGCCGGAAACGCCTTTCGTAGGTCGACTGCCACCTGTCTCTGCGTGTCACGCCACCTGAGCTCAAGCTCTTGGTAGCTGAGATCATCCTCCTCTGGAAGGTCGGCCGAGTGGGCCCATCCGTGAGCCAGCGCTCTGGTCAATCGCGATTCGAGGGCGGTACTCAGCATCGAGATCACGCGCACTGCTGCCGGTCTTGTCTCTTCACCGTGTTTTGCGTGCCAACCAAGCTCTTGTCGAAGTCGGTCCGCAACAATCGAGTCGAGGCTTGCCTCCCTCAACTTGTCCTCCAGACGCTGCAAGGTACTCACGAATTCTGCAGTCCACCTCTTTGACTCGGCCTCATCGACTCGTCGACCAAACGCTCCGAGTGGACCCCGGAGGGCTTCACCGATGAGCTGAGCACACCTCACCCCGATACGTACGTCATCGTGATTCAGGAGCGTGAGCGCTTGCTCCACCACGCGGTTTCGTAAGGGCCGGACCATATCTACATTGATCCCGAACGGCACAAAGGCGAGTGTCCAACCGCGGCTTTCTGTGTCATACCCCTCGGTTGCCACAACAGCCTCCATGACGTCGAATGGGGAATGGAGATAGTCACCAAGCCGAGGGTCTTTCGTCCAACTGATCGCTCGATCAACGACGCATGAAGAAAAATCGAGAGGCCAATTGGGCTTGATTGCTGCCAGTTCCTGAAGAATCCGCACTGCGTGATCGGGAATGGAGTGGAGCATCCCTTCCTGGTCGCGGCCAATCTGCCACAAGAGGTCAGCAACCTCGCCCAGATGGTCGATGTGGTAGGCAGCGCCGTGCAGGAAGCGAGGCAGCGCACTCAGTACTATCTGGTAGTCGACCGACCTCCCAAGGAATGCTCTGGCATCGGTATCAATCATGTCCGTAGGCTCCTCAATGAGCTTTCGCGCCAGATCAAGGGACCGCCGGGGCTGGAAGTAGGACACATCGGTGAGGTCCCGCAGCAACGCTTCTCTCCCGTAGATGCCAGAGTCGAGTGCCTGTGAGGTTACGGCTCCCCAGATAGCGTCGAGAACCGTGGAGTCGGACTCCCGCTCGCGGGATACTCGCCAGTCGAGTTTCGCGATGTTCAAGATGACGCTTCTCGCTGTTCCACCCTTCGCCAACGAGAAGACCAAGTCCGCGTATCCGGTAGGGATCCCGGTCTTTGCGTCAACAGACGAGTCAGCGACCAAGAAATCAGCGAGCAAGTCGGGAACCACCCTGAGCTGTCGGCCTCTTCTCGTTAGAACACCAGCCCCCTCAAGGCTTCGCAGATGTCTCGACACAAGATCAGCTCGCTGGTCCACGATCTGTTCCGCGATCCGGAGCCAATCTTGGTTATCCACAATCACGGGTTGCGTTAGCGCAACGAGCCGGACAACCTCGGAGAGCGTCGCTCGATCGGTGGAGTCACCGAGGTCACCGATAATTGCCTCTCGGAATGACCGCATCAGAGCTGCTCGCGCCGTCGGATCGTCGGCGAGAGTGTTCGGATCCGCCTTCCCGGCGGCTACCAGCTGAGCGGCGATCACGGTGAACAGTGGGCAATCACGGGTGGCCCTCGCCACTGCCCGCGAAGCCTCCTCAGGGCCGTCGTGGGCCGACAAAACTTCAAGAGCCAATGCCTCGACGTCGTCGAGGTCGACATCCGAAATCTCAACCAACGAATCGTCATTCATGCCGACTAAACCGGTGCCGTGGAGATCTGCCATCAGCTGGTCTTTTCCATGTGGACGCGTTGTCATAAGGAGCTTCCATCCGCGATCCGCGCGAGACAGCGCCGCCACTAGATGGCCGAGGTCATCCCTATCGTGAGCGTCGTCGACAACCAAGACACCGGGCGCTTCAGGAAGATCCTCGAGATGAGTTGCGTCGAAGCGCACCTCCGGGGCTGCAAACAACACCGAAGCGAACCGAGGATCCCTGGAGTAACGGTCGGCGACCTCGCGAAGGATCCGGGTCTTGCCCATGCCGCCCCGTCCACAGATCACGATCGCCGAGGCAGACGAGGACATTAGGTCGTGAATCGCCGCCAACTCATCCTTGCGTCCGACAAGCGTCCACGCATGACTCAGAATGGACCCTGGCCTTAACGTAGGTCGGAAGAACTCATCAGGCGTCAACCAGAGGCCCGGGCCTGAGATCCCCAGGAAGTCATGTCGCCAGCCCGGGAAGTACGTGTCGACGAGCTGACGTGCATCGACACCGGAGAGCTCGAACCGCACTGCTGCTGAGATATCATCTACGTCCTCGAGTATCCAGTTCGAATAGCGCTCAGCCTCCTTTCGCAGGTCGGGGGTGGCGTCCCTTGAGAGAAGCAAATGGTGCGTGTCCGCAGCGATTGTCGTGGAGGTGACAACATCCTTAAATCGGGATGGACCGAATTCCTTGACCCTCTTGCACTGATACGTGACGGTGGAGCCGTCGGGTAGATAAGCGATGAGGTCGATGCCGGCTTGAGCGTGGCCCGTCCCTCCGAAGCGGTGGACCTCAGCGCCGTGCCTCATGCTGACGAAGTCGCGGCAGAACCACTCGAAGTCGCCTGGGGATAGGTCGCCGAGTGGTAAACGCCTTAGTCGTGGACGGACAGGGCGCGGAGGTGGGCTCTCCACGACGTCATGCCCGGCTCGCGCCAGTAGGCCGATCTCGTCGTTGATCCCGAGAACGCCCGCCAGTGCGAGTAGTTGGTCTCTTCCAGGCCGGGACCTTCCTGACTCCCACCGGCTGACCGTCTGCTGGGTGATTCCAAGTTCAGAGGCAACGTCCTGTTGCCTCAGACCGGCGGAGTCTCGTGCCTCTCGGAGGACCGGGCCAATCTCGTACACCATATATGTGTATGATACACTACTCGATTGTGAATTCCTCACACACCCTGTCAGCAGAGCGGACGGCGGCCCGCATAGACACTCGCGCTCCCACCAGGTACACTGTTGTCAACTGTTCCCCGCCGTCCGGGCCTTCGGGTCCGAACTGGCGGGGATTATCTTTGTCGAGTCCACTCGGGCGTCCTATGGGGAACGATCGTGGCTGATCGGGTCGTCCTCTTCCTCGATTATCAGAACGTGTATCGGGCTGCACGAGAGATGTTTCACCCCCTCGCCGCACCTCACTGGAACGGACAGATCAATCCCGTGGCCCTCGGTGAGCTCCTTGTCGAGAGAAGTCAGTTCGATCGCCAGCTCGATGAGGTCCGGGTGTACCGGGGTACCCCCGACTCAACCAAGGACCCGAAGGGATATGGCGCAAGCCAACGACAGATCGCCGAGTGGTCCAAGTCACCGAAGACGCAGGTCGTAACCCGAACTCTGAGATATCCATACGGGTGGCCGAAAGAGAAGCCCGAGGAGAAGGGAATCGACGTATCGCTCGCCGTGGACTTCGTCAGGATGGCCGTGCAGGACGAGTACGACGTCGGGATCATGATGTCGACCGACACAGACCTCAAGCCCGCCCTCGAAACGGTCTCTCAGCTCACCAATCGCCGTGCTGAGGTAGCAGCATGGTCGAGTCCCGACAGTCATTCCCGGCGTTTGAGCATCGCAGGCCGAAGGCTGTGGTGCCACTGGCTCGTGGAGGAGGACTACACCCTCGTCAAGGACAGCCGTGATTACAACATCCAATGATGCCTCGACCCTACCAGTCATGGATCATCTACGTCTGCGTACGAACATGAGAGTCGCGGCCACTCCCTCAATTGAAGCCGCCACCCGGTCGTAGATCTCATCAAGGACATAGTCATAGCCGCCCGCCGCTGATCTCGGGTCAATGCCCAGCTCGCAGACAATCTCATTCAGTCGATCTTGGCGCTCACTTGTCGCATGCCCACTGAGTTGCCGAATTTCGTTGATCTTGAAGAGCGTTGATAACTCGGCCATAGGACCCGGCTCGACGCGGTCCAGTACCTCGGCTCGATGCTCCACGATGTCAAGGCCCGCGTCAATCGCCGCGTTCGCGAACGCAAAGACGCGCTCCAACAGCTTGAGGCTCCGTAGGGCGCTGACGGCGCCCGGGTCAAACCCCATTGCGTGCACAAGCCGCCGCAGAGCGCCTTCGGTCAGACGGTCCACCGTGCTTCGGTGAACCGCACTACACCGGTCGATCAATCCGTCTCGGCTTAATCCCGGTGGTATGTGGCGGGCGATCAGCTCAAACTCGCCGTCTGACCACCAACCTCGGTACTCGAGGTCGGCGCTATTGACGCCCACGAAGTCAGCCGCGTTCGCCTCGATCCCAAACATCCTCGCCAGATGCCCGAGCGCCTCTCCGAGATAAGTCCACGCAGATGCAACACGCTTCGCTCGAGTGGCCACATTCGGATCTCCCCAGCTTCGGTTATTCAGTGGCGGTGGTTCAACGGCATGATCGTGATAGTGCTGAACGATCTCGGGGCGATTTCCCTCATAGAGCTTCTTCAAGTCGACACGGATGAGGTCTCTCCCATAGCGCTGACACCAGCTCACCGACCACTGGTTCTTGTAAGAAACCGCACCCGACTCAGGATTGATCGCCATGTCAGGCTGTCCTTCGAATCGCGCCAGCACGGTATCCCGCACGAACACTTCCGAGGCATTGTCGGCGATACCAGCCATCCGGGCGGCTTCCTTGGAGATGATCCCAACTCCAGGCCAATCGAACTCTCCGTAGTCCCACCGTCCCTCGGTGAATGGCATCGCGCCCGGATCGACGACCAACCGAACGCCCCAACATCGAGCGAGGATCTCCCCGTTTCGCATCCTCACAAGCACAATCGTTCTCCCTGAGAACTCGATCTCGACTTGATCTGCTTCACCGAGCAACTCGCTGGCCTTGTCATCTGCATGGAAAGGTGTCTCGACGTAGTAGACCTGGACCACCGAGAGCCCACGTAGTGATGAGTAGTCCTGCACGAGGGCGGCGTCGGCATCCACGAGGGCAGTGCCGGGTTCGTCGAATAGGTTCGATGTCGACGTGTCGGCGATGATTCGATCCGGCTGCGGTGTCTCGAGATCATCCCAATGGACAACCTGGTCCTGCGTATAGCGAGGAACGAGGCCGTACGTCATCAAGAGACCCTGGTCCGGGAGGACGATCTCCATACCCCCGGAATCCCACCGGATGGCCAGGGGCTCGAATTCAACTGTTCCGTCGGTGAACACCCAGAATCTCGGCTCATATTCACCGACACCCGCGGACGGATGCGGTCCGTTGGAGTCCGAGTCGTGACCCTTGAAGCCGCGCGACGTGATCAGTCGCCGCGATTCGCCCGGATCGCCTAACGCGGCATAGATATGGCGGTGTTTCAGCGCCTCGTGGTGGTTCTCGACCAGGGCGAGCTTGACGCGTCCATCGATGATGGGTGGCTCGTCCGAATGCCATACGAGGGCATCCGGCCACCAGTCATGTGCCAGTCCGATGTCTTCGCACCAGGTCATCCTCAGCTGTCAGAGGATGGCGTGCTGTCGACGCGATTGGACTTGCGCTGCGCGAGATGCTCCTCCCGAATCCGCGCCAGCTCGCGCGGTCCGGTCAGACCCTCGACTCGCCAGAACTCCCAACCGTTGTTCGACTTGCCCGTCAGCGTGTCCGCCGCGCCGGACAGCGTGTCGAACTCCACTCCCCCGTCGATCCGGATGCGACCGTCGGAGAGGATCGTTGCCCGGTACTCGTGGCCCGAGCGCGACCCGACCAGCTCCTCACCAGGTGACAGCAATCCCGCGGTGATCAGGTCGGCGAGGCTCACTCCGTAGAACGCTTGGCGGGTCTGCTGGGTGGTGTCCTCCGACGGAGTCCCGCCACCCAACCCCAACGCTTCGGGACTCCACACCTGCTCGCACACCTGTCGATACAGGTCCTGACGCTCCTCGATGTCGCCCTTGGTGAACCCCTCGGGGTAGGGCCTGAACGGCAGGCCGGTCTCCTCGATGAACTTCAAGAACGACGGGTTCTTCTCATAGGCCAGCGGGCTCAGAGGTGCGGCAAGCAGGTTCTGTCCGAAGTAATGCGGCAGCTTCTCCAAGTAGGTCAAGGCGCCGTAGCTGGCGTTGAAGTCCTTGGGCAACAAGAGGAGGTCGCCGAACCTATCGCGGTGATCCGAGAAGTCGTGGGGATTGTCGAACTCATCCAGATGTCGCTCGTACTTGTTGGCCCAGATGTGTTCCACCTCGAACGGCTTCTTGAGACTTCGATCGACATACGTGCCGAAGCCGATCCCGACTCGGCACTCCTCCTCGATCCACGCCGTCATGCGCGCCAGGAGGTACAGGATGTGGGAGCGGTTGCGCTGGGTAAGCCGAAACGTCATCGCTCCATCGAAGGACTCGTCGAGGTCGGCCACCCTGTCGGCCAGCACGTCTCTCAACTCGTCGAGATCGCGATTCCGGACATCCTTTGCGAGATTGAACATCGTGTAGACGACCGTCGAGTAGCCGAAGTTGCGGAAGTTGATCATCCGGCGGGCGACGAAGATGTCGAGGAAGCCAGCCACGAGCCGCGACTTGCGCCGGAAGGTTTCGTCGTCGTCGTCGGGCGTCACCGCGGCCATGATGGGTAGGTACTGGAGGGTGAAGCCCGTGGTAGCGTTGTAGAACACGTGCTCCCAGCCGGCGGTCACCGTCCGGCTTGCCTCGAGGAGCTGGAGGTAGCGCCTACCCATCCGGTTGAAGTCACGGTTGACGAAGGTCGCGTAGTCGCTGGCCTTCACGAGGTCCACCTTCTGGCGGTTGTCCCTCACCCACTTATGGAACGCTGTGCCGATCAGGTCGAAGTCCCTGGGCACGGCATCTTTCTTCCGTTCCCGGATGTTCTCGGCGAACTTCCCTCGCAGCCAGTGCTTCATGAACTCCGAGTCGGCGTTCTTGTCGATGTCGGTCAATTCGATGGTGCGACGCCGCCACAATTGGTTAGCCTTGGCGATCTGCTCGGGGTCGTCGATCCGCGCGAGCAGAAAGCCCTTCAACATGTCGGTGTTGGAAAGGCGTAGGCCGCGATCGTTCATCGTCTCGAAGATCTCCAGCGCCATGTCTTGGTCGGTGGTGCCTATCTCAACCAGCACCACCCGTTCCAACAGCCAGTCAGAGAAGTAGACGAGCGCTTCGCCCTTCAGATCGTCGGGGTATAGCTCGACGATGTTCTGATACCGATCCCAGATGTTGCGCACCGATTCCGACTCACCGTTGGGGTCGAATGGCGAAGCGTCGAGGATGGCCTGCATCACTTTCTCGCGCTCGTCAACGTTGATGTTGAAGGTCAACAAACCGAACTGCTGAGAGAACACCAGCGGCGCTAGGTTCTCCGCACCAGCGATTCCTCGTGCCAGATGATTGAGGTGCATCAACAGCAAGGTGAGTGTCGTGAGGCGCTGCTGGCCATCCACCAAATACCGCGTTCCCGCGACCGAGCTGGTCACGATCGGGCCGAGGAAGTAGGGCCGATAAGAGGCGATCTTCGTCCGCTCGTCGAGTTCGTCGTAGTCCTCAAGGAAGCTAGTGGCGAGGTCATCGATCAACTCGGTGACGTTCGACTCCGTCCATGTGTACTCACGCTGGTAGTAGTCGAGGCCGTATTTTCGGCCCGTGAACAGCTCACGTACAGTGCGCGCCGTGCCGTCGATCAGCTTGACGTCGACCAGATCAGCCACACTCACACCTCCGCTGCCTACCGGTTGCCCTTGCCCCGGTTGTGCGGGACGCAGAGCATCTCGCAGTTGGCGAGGTCCGTCTTGCCGCCCTTTGACCAGGCCGTTACATGGTCGGCGTCCATCTCGTTCTGCCGGTAGATGCGCGCCTTGTTGGGGTTGTCTCCGACGGCGCAGAGCGGGCAGTTCGAAACACTACCGGCCTTGGCCTTGATCGTCTGCCGTTCGTAGGCGGCCCGCTTGGTCGACTCTTCAAACATCCTGACGTCGAGCAGCTGCGGATTGGTCCTGCCCCCGAGCAGGTACTCGTAGATGCCCTTGGCGCTTTTCACGAACGGGTCGCCACGGAGGGCGTCGATGTCGGCGTCGAGCTGCGCGGGGTTGTAGGAGTTGGAGTGATAGGACTCGTACAGCCTCCCCCACTCCAGGCCGCGCATTTCCTTGTCGGGCGGACGGCTGAACACACTGCTGATCCAGTCGATGACGGAGGTGAAGTAGGTCTTCAGCTCGGCAATGGTGTCGTCGCCACGGTGCTTCGCTAGGTAGGCGTCCACGCTGATGCCCTGGGAGGACGAGACCCAGTCCAGCGCCTCAGCAAGGATGTCCTGGCGCTTCGGGTCGCCATTCACGTAGGACTGCCACTTCTGGAGGTTGGCGTTCTGCGAGTTGGAGAACTCGGCCTTCGCCTTGGTGATGAACGGTCCGGAGTAGATCGCGTTGAGCAGCTCTTGGGCGTTGAGCGGCACACCGACGATGTTGATGGTGCGGAACCACTCCTTGATCTCGGACTCTGTGCCCGCACAGTGCCAGACCTGCAGCTCGCTTTCCAGGATTTTCTGCTTGTCCTCGGGGTTGAGGGAGGAGAAGGTCTGCTCCTTGCCGTCCTGACGGATGGCGAACTTGCCGGTCACGAACCGGCCGATACTCGTGATGCGCTGCTGGCCATCGAGCACTTCGAGCGAGTCACCGGCGACGTTGAAGTAGATGAGCCCGAGCGGATAACTCTTTAGCAACGAGGCGATGACGGCAACGTCCTTCTTGCCGTCGTTGTAGATGTAATTCCTCTGGTACTCGGGCTGGATAACGAGCTTGCCTGCAAGCCCGAACAGTCCCTTACCCTCTAACTCGTTGTACACGAAGCCATCGCAGACCTGCTTGACGGTGTAGTGATAGAGCTCGGTCTTCACGAAGCGTCCCTTCGACGGATCAGGATCCGCTTGTAAGCGGACGTGTATAACTCCCCGCCAACTTCGTAGTAGGTGCCGTCGACAGGTGGTTCCGCAACCTTGAACGCCGGGCCGCTATTGAGGGCTCCGACGGTCTTCCGTTTCCCGTCAGAGCTCACGAGCGTTTGTGCCGGGTAAGTCTTTGTCGAGACGTCCGACCACGTCTGGGTGAGGCTGATGATCTCGAACTGATCTGGGTTGTACCGATCCAGGAACGAGATGGGGACGCCCATCACACCGTCATAGTCACCGGGGATCGCGTCGGTGAACGGGACGTCGATGGCGTCGAAGTTGTCGTATGTTAGGTAGCCAATACCCTTGATCTCCTTATGCCGGCTGAATTTGATGTTGTCGGTCATGGACATCAGCTGCAGCGGCTGGTGACGTCGCCCGTGGTCGATGTTGGTGAACCAGCACGCGTTGCCTAGACGCGTGTAGTCGTACTTGTTATCCGAGGGGTAGCCGAGTCGCTCGGCCTTGAGGCGATCAGCCTCCTTCACCGGGAAGCCCTTGGGGACACCGAACACCATGTCAGAGTTGTTGGCAGTCGCGCCCTTCCAGAGTCGGTTCGCCTTGATCAGGGCGAAAAAGTCCTTGGTTGTGATCGCATTGCTGCTTCCTACCACGGAGAACCGCTTGTCACCTTCCATGAGCCACGCGACGAACGTCCGGAACAGGCTGAATGGCGGGTTGGTGACCACGATGTCGGCCTCGTCGCGCAGCGCCGTGAGCTCGGCGCTCCGGAAGTCTCCGTCGCCAACTAGTGCTCTCGCGCGTTAGTTCGTTGACGGATCATGCTGCTTTTAGGGGTTTGCCCTGGTAGGTCCACCGGAAGGGTTTGGCCTTGCGGTTGTGTTCGGTGATGAACGCCGAGATCTTCTCCACCAGCTCTGTGACCGATCCGAACTCTCCCCGTCGTAGGAGCCGTCTGCCCAGGATGGAGAAGAACAGCTCTACCTGGTTCAACCAGGAGGCGTGGGTCGGGGTGTGATGGATTTGGAAGCGGCCGACTCGATCCTCGAGCCACCGGCGGGTTTTCTTCGAGGTGTGAGAGGCGCCGTTGTCTAACACCAGGTGCAGGGTGAGCCCTTTCGGGGTCACCCGATCGAGCTGCTCCAAGAACGAGATGAACTCCTCGGAACGGTTCCGGTCTGCGGTCTCCCAGATGACCTCACCGGTGTGGACGTCGAGGGCCGCGAACAGGGCAGCGGTTCCGTTACGTCGATACTCGAACTCTTTGCGTTCGACCAGCCCGGGGCGAGGTTTCTTGGTGGGGTTGGTCGGGGTTTTGGCTTGCATCCCGGTCTTCTCATCCACCGATAACACCAGGGCATGGTCGGGTGGATTCAGATAGAGGCCACACACATCGGATGCCTTCTCCCAGAAGGCGGGATCATGAGAGGTGAGCCACGACCGTGACTGCCAGGGCTTGAGATCCATCTCAGAGAGGATCCGCCACACCTGCGAAGCCGAGATCCCCAACCCGTCGGCCAACGCCGCGGCCACCCCCCGCATCGTCCAGTGCGACTCAGGATCGGGCAGCACCTCGGTCACGGTCTTGACGATCTGAAGACGATCGTCGTGGCCATACACCAAAGGACGACCCGAACGGGGAGCATCACCCAAGGCCTCGAGACCTCCCTCCCGGAACCTCTCCCGCCACTTCGAAGCCGTCTGACGGACCATCCCCAGCCGATCGGCCACCTCCAAGTTGGATAGGCCCTCGGCCGCCAACAGCACAACCCGGGCCCGCTCCACCAGACGCTGCTCGGTCGACGACGCCCGCACCCAGCCTTCCAAGATCTGACGCTCCACGAGACCGAGCTCGATAGGTTCGGCGTTCCTGCCCATGGCACCCTCCATTGTGGTCGGGGAAGTGTCGGACAGAAGTCTCCCAGTCACAACCATAGAGTTAGCGGATTTCCGCGACAGCACACTAGGTAGTCCCACTGGAGGTCGTCGATGTTGATGACGCCGTCGTCGGTGATGTCCTTCGGTTCCAGCGTGAAGACCTTTCCATTGGGGCGGGTCTTGGCCGCGTCGAACTTGGGGTCCCCGGTCTCGAACAGCGTGGGCTGGTAGTACTGACCCGCCGGGTTGCTGTCCGGTGCGTACGAAGTCGAAATGAGCTTCCTTATGCCGAAGTCCATGAAGTGCAGCGCGAAGAACTTGGCGAAGTTGCTCCACTCTGGGTCGTCGCATGGGAGCAGGACCACGCTGTCACGGAAGACGTCGGGGTCGTACTCCGTGTAGGCGTTCATCTCGCGCTCAATGTCGGCCCATTGGGTGTAGAACTCGTCGTTCTTTGCCGATCGGGCGGCGCTCAGGTTGCTGTTCTTGAGTGCGGGGCTCGGCGTCGCTGTCACGGAGGTTCACCTAACCAAGGGTTAAAGCGGTTGTCGGCGAATGCCCCCGGGAACCTCCCCCGGCGCGCGGCCTCACGCCCGTCCGCCACCTCAAGTGACAACAGGACCAGCCGCTCCACGCCCTCCTTGTGCGCCGTCATCGGTTGATCACCCTACTAACCGCCTATGACACGTTCCGTTGGGTTCGACTGGGCTTGACGGCTCCTTGCCCATTCCCGGATGTCGGTCGCTAGCCACAGTTTGCATCGGCCCTCACCGAGATCGACCACTGGTCTGGGCATGTCCGGATACCGGTGCTGGTAAGTACTCACGCTGTTGGGGTGGGACAGTCGCAACAGTTCGGCGACCCCACGAGCGTCGAGCAAGGCCGCGGTATCGACAATTGACATCGAAATGAGTCTACAACCCTTGACAGCGGAATGACAAGCGTGTAGTCTTGATGCTTAGACAGACAAATGCCCCGGCGGTGCGGGAAGACCCCGGGGCTTGGCCGGAACCTACGAAGGAGGTACCGACGTGGCACAGACTATCTCTCCGCTACGACTCGATGACCTAGAGCATCGGATCATGTTGACGGTCGAGGAGGCGGCCTTACTCCTCGGCCTCGGTAGGACAGCCGCCTACGAAGCGGCTCGCCGCGGAGAGATCCCGAGCCGGCGTCTGGGACGGCGAGTTATCGTTCCAGTGGCTGCGCTGCTCGAGTGGCTAGGCGTCAGCGCGAGCCGCTGAGGAGACCTCGGATGCAGGGGCACATTCGCAAGCGCACCCACAAGACCAAGGACGGACGTACCACCGTCAACTGGTACGTGGTCGTCGAGATGCAACGCGAGGCGTCTGGCAAGCGGCGCCAGAAATGGTACGGCGGTTTCGATACGCGCAAGAAGGCCGAAGCAGCCCGGGTCAACATCCTCCATGAAAATCAACACCGGCACCTACGTCGAGCCGACGGTTACCACGTTGGAAGAATGGGTGCACAGGACCTGGCTTCCCCTCATTGCCGAGCGGGTGAAGCCCAGCACACTCGACTCCTACCGCCGAAACCTCGACCTCCATATCCTCACCCGGCTCGGTCAACGGCAGCTTCGGCAGATCACGCCGGCCATGCTCCACCAGCTGTATGCCGACCTACTCTCGGCCGGCAACCTCAAAACCGGAGCCGGGCTGAGCGCCAAAACAGTGCGCTACGTGCACACGATTATCCACAAGGTTCTCGCCGACGCCGCCAACCTGGGGTTAATCAACGTCAATGTCGCGGACCGAGCCAAGCCTCCTCATCCGAAGGCGAAAGCATCAAAGGAGATCAAGTCTTGGACCGCCGACGAGCTGCGCCGCTTCCTGGAGTTGGTTAATGGACATCGCCTCGAAGCGGCCTGGCATCTCGCCGCGCTCACAGGTATGCGCCGCGCCGAAGTCCTGGGTCTCCGTTGGCGCGACCTCGACATGGATTCTGGACGCCTCTCGGTTCGGCAAGCGCTGGTGTCGGTGGGTTACGAGATCATCAAATCAACGCCGAAGACACATCAGGCTCGAACAATCGATATCGATCCTGGGACCGTCGAACGGCTTCGCCTTCATCGAGAGCGCCAAGGCCGCGAACGTGATGACTGGGACGCCGATTACCAAGACAACGACCTGGTGTTCGGCCGGGAGGACGGATCGCCGATCCATCCCCACAGCTTCTCTCAGGCGTTCGAGCGAATCGTCGCCCGCTTCGGCCTGCCGAGGATCCCGCTACACGGCCTCCGTCATACCCATGCCACGGTGGCGCTATCGCTCGGTGTGCCGGCCAAAGTAGTCTCCGAACGACTCGGCCACGAGAACGTCGCCTTCACTCTTAAACAGTACGCCCACGTCTTGCCAGGGATGCAGGCGGAAGCGGCCGGGCTGATCGCGTCAATGGTTCTTGATCAAGAATGCGAAGACGTATCCGACGCCACGTAGGGATGAACCGGCACCTCGTCATAGAAAGGTTCAAACCAATCCTCAAACCTCAGATTCCAAACTCTGTGATCGCGACCTTCCCGAGAATCCTCGATCCCGTCCCATGCCATGTCGAATAGCAGCTGGTAATCACCGTCCTTGGTTGCGAGGTCGAGGAAGTCGGCGAGATCCTCGGTCGATTCACCCGCCGAGAGCCATTCCTCAGCGTGATCGACAATGGCTTGAAGCGCCAACTCCTCAGCTACGCAGCCCAGTGGCCAAGAGCCAGGCTGTGCCAGCTTCCAAGACACTGTTACCGCGGACACGAAGAACTTCCTCGCGAAACCCCTCGTGTACAGATGAGCAAACCTGGCCGGCAGATGACCTGACATGTTTGTGTCTTCGAATTCGCCATTGGACGCGAGCAGAAACAGGTCGTCGAGGAACATGTCAATGACCAGTGAAACGCCGGCGTCCAGCGCCTTTTCCTGTTTTGCGGTTAGGAGCCCTTCCGGAACGTTGCCGATCACGTCCCGCTCCCGCCGGTTTGACACTGGTTCGACATGGGCCTCCCGCCTAGGAGAGAGTCCCTCCCGAGAGGGGCTCTCTCCTGCGGTTATGTAGTAGCGGGGGCGGGATTTGAACCCGCGACCTTCGGGTTATGAGCCCGACGAACCACCTCACAGAGCCGCTAAGCCCCGCTTATTAGCGATAGTCAGTGTAGCGACACATCAGAACGGCTGTCAACCAGTATCAGGCGATGATAGCCCCTGCCAGGCGGTTGGGCACCAGTTGGGCACCAGTCGGGTTGTCCCGTCCGACGCTCACAATCTGGCTTGATCACTGACACCCTTCATGGGTCGCGGCTCTTCGCCTGATCCTCTGCCGGTCGGGGAAGCCTCTCAAGGCGTTCGAAGTGAGCGTTCATGTCGTCTACTTCAACTCGGAAGACCTGGACCGGCGGGTCGACTGTGCCAGGTCCGACGAGCCAGAGGTATCGAGGTGCAAGGTCGAGTACGTACTCCACTTCCTTGACCGCCGGTTGGGGGAGGCGGCGCAGTTCTGCGATCTGGTCAAGCAGCGTGCCCATCCGCTCGATCTCCTTGGGCTAGGTCTTGACCTCGATTTGGAGATACACGCGGCCGTTGGCGTCATAGAACTCGACGTCGGTCTCGTAGCTCTCCCCGGCCCGCTTGGAGATGCGGTCGCTCCCGAAGGACCGATAGCGTGAAAATGAGGAGAGCTCCCGTAGGTACCCGAGTCCGAGAATCGCATAGGCGTAAGCCGCAATATGCGGCACGTACTCTCGGTTGAGACGGAGGTTCTGTGACCCGGGGGCTGAGTAGAGGTGGCGGAGATGGCCAGACGGCGTCCGGAACTCGTCGGGTCCAGGTATCCGCCAGCGTCTCAGGCGAGGGCAGCCCTTGGTGCAGCCCTGGAATCGGATTAGCCCTACGTCGACCGCAGCCAGGAACCATCGGCACTCATCAGCATTTAGGCCCGGCCTGACAGGGATGCACGTCGGACCCGCGGGTCTCAGCTCACTCAGCAGTTGTTTCAGCCGGGGGCGGTCGTCCATGTTCTTGAAACCGCGAACCTACGCCCCCCTCCAAGGGGGCGTGGCTATGGGACTCCAAAGTTGGCGCACTCTCCTTGCACAACTGCTCGATCCGGTTCTTCAGATTCTCACGCAGCTGGGTACCGTCCGCCGCTCGTAGCTGTGTGAAGTAACCAGCGACGTACTCCGTCAACGCACTATGGAAGGCGGATCGGTAGAGCCGCAGCAAACCGCCGCCGAGATCGTCGACTATTGGGCCTCCGGCACGTCCTTGCCAGATGATCCATCCCCTCCGCGTTTCACCGTCGTGCAGCAGGCCGTTCCTTATAGCGTTCGCAAAGTCGCTGGCACGACTTCCCTGAGCGAAGGCGTCCTTGAAGCGCGGGGCAGTGCGCAGGAAGGTCTCAAACGCCCTACTCGTCCCACCTGTCGACGGTGACGTAATTCACCAGGGGGTCGTTCACGTAATCCCGCAGGTGGTTCCGGGGCGAAGTTAGTCGATGGGTCCTCCTTTCGGTCGCTGTTGGGGCCGGTAACTGTGACCCTCAAGATGG
>JBOGEX010000033.1:0-15699 GCA_050741915.1 Acidimicrobiia bacterium | reverse complement strand
TCACCGACGGCGTCACGATTCGCGTGCTTGTGCCGGACGGTTCCGAGGAGCCGGTTCGACTCATCGGCATCGACGCTCCCGAGGATGGATCGCTGCTCGATCAGAAAGCCACCGCGTTCCTCGAGGGCCTGGCCCTCGAGGAAGAAGTGCGGCTCCTGATCGATGTCAACGATCGCGATCGTCTCGGGCGTCTTCTCCGCTACGTATACGTCGATGACGTGTTTGTCAACGAAGAAATGGTCAGGGCGGGAATGGCGATCGCCAAGCGCTACGAACCAGACACCGCCATGGCCAGCATTCTCAAGGCTGCCCAATCGGGCGCCGAGCAGGCCTCGCTAGGTCTTTTCTCGGCAGATCTGACGACTACGACCGTCGCGCCGACCACAACCTCTTTGACTGTCGCAACTACAACTTCGACGACCATCGCGGTGACGATTACGACGGTGCCGCCCCAAGCAGGTTGCGACCCTTCGTATCCGGACTTCTGCATTCCATCACCTCCGCCCGATGTGGACTGCGGCGATATCGGGTACAAGAATTTCACGGTGCATTCACCTGATCCACACAGTTTCGATGGCAACAATGATGGGGTTGGGTGCGAGTCCTAGAACGGGTCCAGGTGGCATCCGGTGCTCGCGCTCTCAACCTTCCTCAGCCACCTGAATAGAGTCAAACGGTGGCCACGATCTCGGTCCAAGAGCTGGCCAGGCTTGTTCCTTGCTCGGTTGATCGTGTCGAGCGGCTTCGGCAAGCCGGGTTGCTCGCACCGGAGAACGGGCAGCATGACTCGGCGGATGTCCACGTCGTCCGACTTATGAGCGCATTCGAGGACGCAGGAATCTCTTTGGAGGACGTGGCCCGCGGTGTTGCCGAGGGCGAGCTCTCCTTTCCGATGGGATTGTTCATGCCGCCGCCGATGGAGAGATCAGTAACGTACGCGGCGCTTGCCGCCCGGCTGCAGTGCCGACCAGGATTCCTCCGGCGGCTATCGACCGAGCTTGGGTTCGCTCCTGCGGCCGATGACCATCTCCGAGCAGAGGACGCTGAGATCCTCTCCCGCATCATCATGACGCTTGATCTCGCCGACGAGGATGAACTCTCCCGCTACGCCCGTCTCTACGGCGGCACCATCCAGAGACTCGTCGCCGCAGGGCTCCAATTCTTCGACGTGGTGGTCCGTCAAAAAGTTGCAGCGTTCGACCTACCCAACGAAGAGAAGGATCGCATCGTTTATCAACATGGTGCGGGCTTCGGCGGATTGGCCAGCGAGATTGTTCCCTGGCTTCAACGGCGCCACCGCGAACGCGGAGTCCTGGAGTATCTCGTGGGAGTCACGGAGACTTTCATGGAAGAGCGCGGGATAACTCCCGAGCAGAGCCGCCAACTGCCGGCGATCGCGTTCCTTGATCTCACCGGTTACACGGCTCTCGCCGAGGAGCGGGGAGACGCCGCGGCAGCCGAGCTCGCCACAGGCCTGGCGTCGATCGTACAGGAAACTTCTCAACCGCACGGGGGACGGCCGGTCAAGTGGCTCGGCGATGGTGTGATGTTTCACTTCCCGAATCCGGGCAACGCCATCCTCGGCGGGCTTGACCTTGTCGAACAGACCGAGGAGGCGCTTTCTGTGGCAGCGCGGATAGGGATCAATGCTGGAACGCTCATCGCCCAGGAAGGTGACTTTTTCGGTCGTACGGTGAACGTCGCCGCCAGGATCGTTGAGCATGCCCAACCACGGGAAGTGCTGGTGAGCGAGGCGGCGAAGGAGCGAAGTACCGCGGACCACGTCTCTTTCGAACTCGTCGGTGAGGTTCTGCTCAAAGGGATGACGAAACCTGTGCGCCTCCACCGAGCAAGGCGGGCGGCGAAGTCGTTAGGCCGGTGAAATATTGCGGTTGACTCGGAAGAAGTTGTCCGGGTCGTATGCGGCTTTGACCTCTCGGAGGCGTTGGTAGTTTCCCCGGTATGCCGCCATGAGCCGCTCTTGGTCGTCGTCGGCGAGCTGGAAGTTGACGTAGTTACCGCCGGTGGAGTATTGGCGGATCCGTGCCCATGATTCCCGGACCCAGTTGATGTGTGGTTCGGGCGCCACGTCGGGGGGCCAGGTACCGGCGAAGCCGCCGATGAACTGAGCGTCCCGGTTGCCGACGGCACCATCGTCATCGGGGTGATCGTTCAGTTCGCCTCCCACGTGGAAGATGACCGACTGCGACAGCGGTGAGGTGACACCGAGCGCGCCATCGCGGAAAGCGGCCAGGAAGCCTTCCGAGAGTCCAGGCAGGAACTCGGTCTTCCAATAGCGGTGGGGGCCTTTGGGTTCCAGGGCATTGAGCATTGACTGCAGATGGACATAGGGCATAGGTCGGATCGTGTCGACTACCGGCTGTCCCAGCTTGCGAATTGGGGCGAGAGCTGACTCAGGATTGTGACCCGTGTAGCAGACCACCATCGCCGCCACCTTCCGACCATGCCACTGCTCAGGAACAAAAGGCGCCGCTGGAGCGAGACGGACGATCACGGCTGTGGTCAGTTCCCTCGGGGCGGTGGCGGTGAGCTCCCTATATGTTCCGAGGACCTCATCGCTGCGTCGGGCATCCCAGGCGATCAGCCCGCCAGTAATTAGCGGTCCCACTTCGTGGAGACGGAAAGTAAAGCGGGTGACGACACCGAAATTGCCGCTCCCTCCGCGGATCGCCCAGAACAGCTCGTCGTGTTGGCGACGTGAAGCGACGCGAATCTCCCCGTCGGCAGTGACGATCTCTACTTCCTCGAGGTTGTCAACGGTCCATCCGAAGCGCCGGGTTAGATAACCGAAACCTCCTCCGAGGGTGAGGCCTGCCACTCCGGTCTCCGAGACGAACCCGAGAACGGTGGCTAGGCCCTTTTCCTGCGTTGCGTTGTCAACATTGCCGAGGAGGCAGCCGGAGTCGACGTGGACCAACCGCGCTTCGGCCTCCACTAAGACCGAACTCATCAGCGACATGTTGAAAGTCACACCGCCTGGTGCGATAGACGTTCCAGCGATGTTGTGCCCTCCGCCGCGCATGCTGATTGAGAGGCCATGCTCACGGGCGAAGGTCACGGAAGTCGAGACATCTCCGGGAGAGCGGGGTTGGATGACCAGTGCTGGAGTTGTGGCCACCATCCCATTCCATGTCTGGATGGCACTGTCCCAGCCCGGGTCCCCCGGAAGGAGAAGGCTTCCATCCAGTCTCCGGGACAGCTCAGCTAGCTGGGGCTGATCCAAATGAGTCCCCCCCTCGCCCAGTTGGTTGATCTCGATGGTCGACATGGCCACGTGCTCCTTCTTCGACGCAGTTCACTGTATGCCCTGCTTGTCCCTATACTCCAAACAGGAGTAAAGCGTATACTACTATTTGGAGTATGTCAAGTGGGTTCGACCAGTGAACAGCTGACCACAACCTCATATGCGGTTCCCGCTCAGGTCGCGGTGCGACCATGGTCCACCTACAAGCTGGCACAACAGCGGGTCCGCTACTTCAGATACGTCTGGCCTCGGGCGGAAAGCGCTATCTACCGGGAAGTGAAACGCCTCTCCTCGATGGGTCTGCTCAAGGGGAGGAAGGAGTACACCGGGAAACGAGCCCGCACCATCTACTCAATCACTAATGAGGGGAAAGAGGTGCTGCGGGATTGGCTGGGCACACCGCTTTCATCTTTCGCCATGGACTTCGAAGCCATGATCCGTCTCTTCGCAAACAGGAGTTCCTCGACGGAATCGCCACCACCCAAGACCAGGTCTACATGCGGGCTCTCGCCGCGGACTTCTTCATCAGCCTCCTCAATACCGTCGACTCCTGGGCCGAACGCACCCTCGCCGAGATCGAAACATGGGACGACCTCACATCCGAGGGCGGGAAGAACGAACGGGGCCTCGAGATCATGCGCCAACTCCCCGTCGCGACACCCGAAGAGTCAATGCAGGCAGTCGCCGTTCCCCCCGCAGCCAGATACGAACCCGGAAGAGACGCGAATGATCCGGGTAGGGCGAACTGCAAAGCCCCTGTCAGCACTGAAGATGTTGCTGGTGGCCAGGGGCAGGATCGAACTGCCGCCGTACGGTTTTTCAGACCGAAGGTTTGGGTGCTCTGACCTGGCCTTTCGCGTCAGGAATCCGCACGAGGTTGAGCCAAAGCTGTCGTTCAGGAGCGGGAGGCGACGACCCGTCGAGCGATGGCGACACACTTCTGAGCGCGCTCGACTGCCTCTGGTCCCTTTCCTTTTTAACCATCGTCAGATCCTTCGAGCTCTGCGAGACTCAGTCCGTAGACGACGAGCCCGTCGGCTCTGATGTCCCTCCATACTTGCCGTCGACTACCGAGTCGGCCGGCGATGTCGGCCGCTGGTACCTCGAGCCCCTCAAGGTGATGAGGCAGCAGCCCTCGCGGATCGCAGCAGGCATTACCACCATCCGCTGGCGGTAGCTTTTTGTTGGCCCGAAATAGAGGTGTCGAGCGGCAGTAGCGGCGGCTGCTCATGGCAGGGTCCTCCGAGCGACGCGTCCATCTTGCCAGCCGTGCCGCCAGGAACGTGGAACTCCTCGCCGGAGTGGGAGGCACGGCGTGTTGCGAGCAGTACCTGCCAGGATTTGAACTCGATGTCGGGACGCACAGGACGTTCGCTGCTCGCGATGGCTGGCGTTCTGTTATTGGCCGCGTGCAGCGCGGATGGTGCAGCCGGAACCGCAGTGAGGCCGTTCTCGGAAGTTCAGGCATCCGAGTTCTTGTTTGAGAACGACCCCGGCTTCCCCGATCGTGGGGTTTTCCATGTGACTACCACCGAACCGATGATCTGTGCGATCGTCTGGGGCGAGACCGAGGCGCTCGGACGGTTTAACAACTCCCTAAACATGGCCGGTGCCGGGATCGTGGAGCACGACGTCTTCCTACCGGGTGCGAAGGCGGGAGAGACGTACTACTTCCGGGTACAGGGATCGACAGCTAACGGAACGCTTTACACGACTGAGTTGATGACGTTCACCCTTCCGATAAGAGACGAAGCGGTTGCTGACGCCAACTCCTTTGGCGAAAACGTCGCGGTGGGCGCGACCGTGGTCGAGGTGAGCAGTGAGTTCGGATCGTCGTGGTTGGCGAGCAACGCTATTGACGGCGACCCCACCACGGAGTGGTCGTCGGTGGGCGACGGGGATGATGCTTTCCTCACGCTCGACCTCGGCCAACCGCGCCAGGTTTCCGGGCTCGCGTACCTAACCAGGTCAATGGCTGATGGATCGGCCACCGTCAGGTCGTTCTCGGTAGTGGTCGACGGGGTCCGCTATGGCCCCTTTCCCGCAGGAAACCCAGCGGATCCGTCGGTGACCGATCTTGCGATCACCGGACAGGTGTTCAGGTTCGAGGTCGAAGAATCTACCGGTGGCAACACTGGTGCCGTGGAGTTGGCGGTGTATGCCGACGACGATGCCGGTTGAGCTAGCGCACAGCCTCACGGCTGGGCACCGGCAGACCAGAGTAGGGAGCCGGGGTGGAATTGGCTCCAGGCGAACCAAAGGCTCGATGGGCCTCAACCTCGTTTCCAAAAGGCAACTCGGCCGGCATCCGTCGTGCAGCCCGAGTCCATGAGAAGGCAGGGGTAGTAAGTCTGCGTTGCCGTTTCAGAATCGACAGCGAGTAGATCGACAAGCCTCATGGTCATCAACCTGGCGTGCATACCATGTTCCTTATCCTGTTGTGGCTGATGAACACGATCGGCTCTGACACCGGTACCTCCTCTGAGCCTCAGCACCCTCCCGCGTTCGGATGGCCCGATCTGCGTCCCGCAACTGAACCAGGCAACACTCCACCCATAACCCTCGATGCGACGCATAACGTTCCGATCGAATTGTGCGCCAGATCGGCACGTCCGGCGTGGTTCGAGCAAGATGTGCCGATCTCGGACACCTTGGGATCGGAGCGTTACGCGCACGAATCAAGTGTTATGCGCCTACCTGCGGGAGTCCGAACCACCGGGCGCCTCGGGTCCGGGTTTGAGGTTTTGCACCTCATCCGCGGGAGGGGGGCGGCCCCATCACCGCTTCAGGTCGGCCCCTCACCATGGCGGACATCGTCACTTCCCGGTCTCGGACGGCGGTTGAGCAGCGAAGCCCGGATGGGTTCCCGGACGACGAACTCACCGCCTCCGGTAGCCAGGAGATCACGCGCTGAGGCAAGTAACTCCTCCGAGACGACGCCGGTGTATCCCTCCCGGGCCTGGTATTCCAGCCAATCTTCGGCACTCGGGAAGTGCGAGAGCGAGTCGAAGAACCTTCGACCCTTGGTGACGTACCAGCCATCCCTTTCGGCTAGATCCAGTCGGGCTCGAGCCTCAAGGATTTCCCTGATGTCCCCTTCCTGGTCGGTGTGGCCGAGGCGCTCGACCCGGCCTCCCTGCCACACCTCCACTCCAGCGTTCTCTGGCTGGGGATGGAGATCGAGCAGGACACCCTCCGACCGCAGCGAGCGATGAATGCGACCCAGGGCGTGCACGACGCCCTCCAGTTGGATGCATCACAACGAGTGGGAGAGGATTGCCACGTCGTAGGCATCCGGGGGAAGTTCAACGGTGGTGATGTCTTCCACCACGAAACTCACCTTGGAGCGGAGTGACGCGGGGACGGCCTCCGTGGCACGCTCGATCTTCTCCTTGTTCGGATCCATGGCGAGAACGGAGGCGGCCTCCCCAGCGTACCTCCAGGTCACCCGTCCATCCCCGCACCCCACTTCGAGCACATCAGTGCCCGCGAAATCCACCAACTCGTGGATAACAATGATCTCGCTGCCTTCCGGATCGATCGAGGCGCGCATTGATCCTTCTCTCTCTTTCTTATCAATCAATCACGCGCATGTAACTACGTCAACGGCTGCAGAAGAGATGACAGATTCGTTGGTACCGCCGAGCTTCGAAGTCCCGCGTACCTACGCCTGGTCTGAGTTCCACCTGGAACCGTTAGGCGAGCAACACAACGACCGTGACCACGCTGCCTGGATGTCGAGCATCGACCACATCCGGTCTACTCCCGGATTCGGTGTAGATGAAGAGCCAGATTGGCCGGTAACCATGACGCTGGAAGCGAACTTGGAGGATCTGGTCCGACATGCCAAGGACTTCGAGGAGCGCAGGGGCTTCACCTACTCGATCCTCGACGGTGACGATGTCATTGGCTGCATCTACATCTATCGAGGTCGCCTCCCGGGCTACGACGCGGAAGTCAGTTCATGGGTACGCGAGAGTCGTGCCGAGTTAGATACGGCGGTTCGAGGGGCCTTGTCTGCGTGGATCCATGAGGCATGGCCTTTTTCGAATCCGTACTACGCAGGGAGAGAGTAAGCCGCCCATACGCGCCGATCGGGGGCAGTTGAGCTATCGGAGCGATATAGCTCGGAAGTAGGTGATCCGAGCGCGGAAGTACACGGACTGCTAGACCGTCGCAGGTCGCCTCCTGTCGGCGGCAAGGACCGAGTCCATCTGCAAATTCGGATCGACCGGAATCGGATCTCCGACCCGCCCGAGGTAGCCGACACGGGCATAGAGGGAAGGAGGTTTGTCGTGTCTTCATGGCCGGATCGTCCCGATCTGGATCAGCTCCGTACCCAGGTCAAAGAATTGAAGAGAGCGTTTGAGTTGGGCGAACAAGCGGCTCTGGATCGGGTTCTGGCCTCTCACCCCAAGTTCGCCGGTCGCCCGGCCGAACGGATGGAAGGCTGGCATTCGAGCTTGCGTGACGCCCGGGCGACCATCGCCCGTGAATTCGGTTTGATTCCTGGAGGGCCTGCTGGTCGAGATCGATGGAGCGCCACGCTGGAGTTCGTCGGTCTCTTTCGACATCAGCACGGGAGCCTTCGCCGAAGCGCAGGACCTGCGCCACCCTTACTGCACCATGTCCACTTCCTACTGGCATCGCTCAAACTCTCAGCGCCGACCGTCTCCTCTGAGGTCTTGACCGCGTTGGGCCTGAGCTACGAGCGAGCTCGGGAACGGGTCGCCCGCTGGGACAAGCCCCGAAGGAAAAGTGGAACTTCATCGACGCCCGCTTACCAGCTTGTCCTCGGATGGGTCCAGGGGATCGCGATCGGAATGGGGGCATCGAGCTTCGACAACCAGCCACGTGCTCTTGGCCCTGGTTTATGGCGACCCCGGCGGGGAGTCGATGCTGAGCCAGTTCAAAATTGATCCTGACTAAGTGATCAGTCGCCTGCAGGCCCGCGGCGTCCAAACGCCTCGCCTGGGACCACCGGCCGCGTCGACCGCTCGGTCCTTTCGGGCCATGGGTCTATTTCCCAGTGGACCAATGGAGCGCCGTCACCCAGGAACTCATCAAGGACTATCCGCCCGGCACCGGCCATTGGGGCACCAATCGCTCAAAGTGGAGTGAGTATCCACGAAACCCGGGGCGCTTCAGAGGAAACAGTCGGGGAAAGGCTGATCAGAGAATCCAAACTCGCGTGCAACGCTGAGGGCACGCCGATCGTCTACCACGTGAGTGCAGCGTGACGGATCAGTCCATTTATGAAGAGGTCAGAGGGCCACTGATGCGTTTTGCTGCGTCACTGGTAGGTCCAGATCAGGCCGCCGACCTTGTTTCGGAGGTGATGGTGGCGACTTTGAGAAGGCGCTCGCTGTCCACACTTGAGAGCCCTCAGTCATATCTCATGCAGGCAGTCCTCAACAGGGCCCGTTCGAACCACCGTCGCATTAATCGCGAGCGGGACACCCAGTCGGTTTTTGCCATGTTGCCGGGCGAGGATGACCCAACGGCTGACTTCGTGATCGGGGATGACGTCGCTCGCGCGGTCGCTGAGCTCCCCGTTCAACAGCGGGCTGCCGTCTACCTCGTGTATTGGGTTGGCCACGAGCCCAAGGAGGCTGCCGCGCTGCTAGGCGTCCGGCCGGGGACCCTGAGGCGGTATTTGCACCTTGCTCGGGAAAAGCTCAGGAGGTATCTCGATGAGTGAGGATCGGTATCGGCAGTTGGTGCGCGCAGGCTTGGCCCCATTTGTTGAGGAAGTCCCTGACGGTCCACAGTGGTCGGAGTTCAAGGAGCTCTCCCCGACCACTCCTAAGCCAAGACCTGGAGTGCCGGGTTGGGCCGCCGCAGTCGGAGCTGCCGCCGTGGTGCTGGCTGCGGTTGGTGCTACGTCGCTTCTACTGACCACTGAGGAGCCCTCAACCGACACGACGACACCAGCCGCGACGACCACGGCGACGCCGGAAGCTCTCCGTGTGTTCGTCCCACCTACTCGATCCGCCGACGGGATCACCTATCTCGCCTTGACGCTCCTCGACGGCAGCCACATCACGCTCGCCTATCCCGATGACCTCGACCTCACAAGCGATGGGTTGGAAGTGCAGACAGCTGGGAGTCTTGAGGGCAGTCACGGTCGGGTGATTGGTGCGCACTACGGCACACCGGGATCTTTTATCGCGAGGACCGAGGAGACCTCGGGGCCCGGTGACCTCGTAGCGACCTTTCCAGGATTCTTCGAAGGAACAGTTGTGGAGCGTTGGGAGTTCCCCAAGGAGCCGATCGCTTATCTCGTCTATTACTTCGATCCTTGGACCGTGTATGTGTGGGACGGTATGGGTGGGTCATCCATGGGTGATGATGCACTTGCTTCGTGGTCGGCGAATCTGTGGGGTGGGACATATTCGCCCGGCTTCCTGGTCCTGAATGGGGAGCCACCTCTCGAAATCGTCGATGCCGTCGAGGACCCAGGGCCGGAGGCACCGGACGTCAGAATCGACGGATCGTCGGGAAGCCTCCTGGTCTTCAGCAACGATTGTGACCGTTTGACACGACTGGACGAGGAATCGTACGGCGACGAGGTGTTCGCCTTCTGTGATGGACCGACCAACATGCTCATCTTCGTTGGGGGCAGCGCCGAGGTTCGGGAGCGAATTCATCAGGAACTGCTAGTCAATCCTTTACCACCGGGGATCTCCGATGAGGAGCCTCCCACGTTGGATCAAGCGACCAACGCTCGTGTCTACTTCTCCGATGGTTTCGGCCGTCTGACCGCGGTCGATGTCGATGCGGGCTCAGCAATCGTTCATGAGTTGCCTGAACTCGCACCGGGGGACCCGCTCTACAGCTTGGTTTCAAGGGGAGAGGTCTTGGTCTTCTACGGTCAAACTGACGTAGGCCCGGCAACCTACGCCGTTGAACCCGACACGCCAACATCGCCGATCTTGATCGACGATGAAGCTTGGTTCTTTGTCCCGTCCGCGGTCGAGGATCGAGTGTGGATCGCGGTTTTGGATCCGTCGAGCCTTCAAACCGTCCGCGCGCTCAAGTCGGTTCGGGAGGTCTCCGTTGATGGGTTGGTGACTACCCCCGACTTGGTTCCGCCCGATGGGCGTTGGCCGGTAGTGGCAGTCGACGATGGTCTCGTTTTCCAGGGCGATGATGTCCTTGAGATTTGGGATCCCGAGAGCCACGTATTCGTTGAGACTCTGCCGGGGCCGTTCCCAGTTGCCGCGTCGGGCAATCGGCTCGTCACATGCGGCCAGTGTGACCAGCTGCACCTGATCAACCTCGACGCAGACACCAGGCGAACGATCGATGTTCCGGTGGGGGTGGCCTCGGTGAACGGATACGGCGGAGCCTTCTCGCCAGATGGTCGCTACGTCGCCGTGACGGCAAGGCTCACTGGTGGACCCATTACGTCCGATACCCAATTGGCAGTAGTGCTCGTGGACTTCGAGGCCGGAACCGCATCGGTGATCCCAGGGACACTCACTCAGAATCGATTCACGTTTCCGAGGGTCGCATGGAGCTCCGATGGTGAGTGGGTATTCATGGGGCCGTTCGTGGTGGACGACGACCGCGGAGAGCTACGCGTATACCGTCCGGGTGACGCCACGGCCCACCGCGTCCCAATCGAGCTCGAGAACGAATACTTCGGCATGGCTGCTGGCTGACCGCCGATGTCATTGTTGAACGGGTAAGTAGTTGTGAACACCTCGACAGCACGCGAGCGCGATGGCGTCCGCTGCCGATCCAATCACTCGTAAATGGGGGGCGGGGACAGCGGGAGCCGTCGCCACCTTGCAGCTGGGTTTCATCCTGACACCGCCCCCGACGTCACAGAGCCAGAATCGAATCCGTGTACTCGCCAAACTCTCACGTCTGAACAAACCACGATGTGCCGATCTCGCGCAGTCCTGCGTGTAGGTGTTATCGCCCTATATCTGTTGGTCTGGGTGTTGGTGCGGTGGCGAAGCGGTCGGGTCCTGGGTCTTGGCCCGTGCCTGCGATAGCGAGCCGCCTGAGGAAGTGAGGCCACCCGATAGCGTGCATCTCGGCTTCTCCGGGTGGGAGGTCACGGTGTTCGAGTTGCAGCCTGGTTCCACCAGCGATTGGCTCGAGAGTGATCTCGACGGTGCTGGACCCGGGCGGGAGCAGATCTGAACCGGCGTGCCCCCAGGCGATAACCATGCGATGAGGTGGGTCGAGCTCGATGTAGTGGCCTCGTACGGGGACACCATTGATGTCGAGGGTGAACTCGCCTCCCGGGCGAGCGTCGAGTACCGCGTAGTCGCCCATCCACCGCAGGATCGATTCGGGTTCGGTGAGAAATGGGTAAACCGCGTCAGGGGGAGCGGAGATCTCGATCGAGGTGCGGTACGGCTCAGTCGGCATGATCGGACTCGACGGCTTGTTTGAGCCGCTCCAAGCCTGACGGCCACAGCTCGGCAAGGAACGACTCAAGCGATTCGAATCCTTCCGCAGCAACCACGTACAGTCGACGCTGCCCGTCCCTCCGCACCGCCACCAGGCCGGCCTCGCGCAGCACCTTGAGGTGGAGCGACACGGCCTGTTGTGTGATCTCGAAATGATCAGCGATCTCAGTGACAGCCTTCGCCTCATCACGGACCAAGCGAAGGATCTCTCTCCGATGAGGCTCGGCCAGCGCTTTGAGAACCGCGTCTGCTGTCACCCGCCCATTGTGCCCTACAAGCCCGACTTGCACAAGCATTGACTTACACAAGTTATGACTTGTATACTGGCGAGACAAGGAGGAAGAACCATGCCGACATTCCGTCACACCATCGAAATCGACGCCACTCCCGACCAGGTATGGTCAGTGCTCGGCGACATCGCATCGGTGGAGCGGTGGATCCCCGGCGTCACCTCCGTCACCGTCGACGGGATGAGCCGGGTGTGCACTTTCGAGGATGGAGACACGCAAGACGAACAGATCCTCGACTACTCGCCATGGAAGCGTTCGTACCGGTACCTGATCGAAGGCGCCCCGCTTCCGGTCACCGACAACAGCGGTAGCCTCGCTGTCGAAGAAGTGGACGGCGTATCACGGGTTGTGTGGGAGTCGAGCTTCGAGCCGTTCGACGAGACCATGGGAGCGCAGGTGGCCGAGATGTGGGAACCCTACCTCCCCATGACCCTGGCCAACCTCAAACGGGTCGTCGAGACTGCCACGGCCGACCAGGCGTAGCATCTTCGGCAATGGCCTATGACCAGCGTCTCGCCGACAAGATCCGTGCCCACGTCGGCCGCCACCCGGACCTCACCGAGAAGCAGATGTTCGGCGGAAACGCCTTCATGATCGGCGGCAACATGGCCGTCGGTGTGTCCGGAGACGAGCTGATGATGCGCGTCGGCAAGGAAGCCCACGACGAAGCGGAGGCCAAGCCCGGAGCCCGCATCTTCGATCTCGCTGCTCGCCCGATGCGAGGCTGGGTCGTCGTCGCACCAGAGGGATTCCCCACCGATGCAGACCTCGAGAACTGGATCCAACAAGGAGTCTCTTACGCCAAAACCCTCCCACGCAAATAGCCCGTCAAGGTTTCGACGCGGCAAGCGTGTCGCCCTTCAGTCAGGGACTCGTCCACGCAGAAACACCCGTACAGATCGCCTATCCGAACGCGCGATTTCGAGCACGCATGGGTGAGAGATATCCGGCAGATCGGTGCTGTTTGCGTTACGAGCGCCACGTTGAAATTCGGTGGCGCCCGTAACGTTTGGTTATTTGATTGCTCCGGCGAGATAGGTGGCGACGATGTAGGTGGCATGCCGGTCGAGGGATCCTCGGGCACGGTCCTAGCGCATGGTCGTTCTGGGGTCGGCGTGGGAGGCGGCCTCTTGGGCGTCGCAAAGGGCAACCCCGGCGTCGAGGGCGGCGGTGATGAACGAATGCCGCAGCGAGTGGGGGCTGATCTTCTTCGGGATTCCGGCCTGGCGGGCGAGCCGCTTGACGATGCGGGTGGCGGCGTGCCGATCCAGCCGTGCGTTCGCTTCTCGGTTGAGCAGGATGGGACCTTGGCCGCGTTCCCCGACGCACATGTCGATCGAGCGGGCGGTGGTGGTACCAGGGGGATGGTGACGATCTTCTCTCCTTTGCTGGTGATGGTGAGGGTCCGATGCTCCACGGCCAGATGTTCGATGTCGGCTCCCAGCGCTTCCGAGATGCGCAGCCCATTGAGGGCCAGCAGGCAGGCTAAAGCATGGTCTTTGCCACTCGAGAGTCCGCCTTGGACCAAGAACATGCCCAGCTTGTTGCGATCGAGGCCGACCGCATTCGACTCGTAGGACACTTTCGGCCGCCGGACATGTGCCGCCGGAGAGACAGAGATGAGTCCTTCTTCGGGGCAGTAACGGTAGAAACCGGTGATGGTCGACAACCGCCGTGCCACCGTCGCCTTGGCCTTACCCGCTTGCTCGAGCCAGCGGGCGAACAGCTCGATGTGGGCCCACCTCACCTCGAACAGGTCGAGGTCATGTTCGGTACACCAGCGGACCCACTGGCGCAGATCGAGGGCGTCAGAATCGAAGGTCTGACCGCTGAAGCCGGCCAGGAAACCGCCGATTGCGACACGAGCCCGGAAGGGATCAAACCCCCGATCGATGACTTCGAGGATCTAGGGCGCTGTTGACTGTGGACATGTGATGCTCCTCTACCCCGTCGGGTGAGAAGCCCCGAATGCTGCACGAACCTGCGAGGTGGCGTTTCTGCAGCCGATTAGTTGTTCTCACTGAACCAGCAAGTATCCTTACTCTATCTCACAGGTAAGGAGCATAGGATGGATCTCGCAGCCAAAGTGACCTCGAAGGGACAGATCACGATTCCCAAAGAAGTGCGTGATGCCCTTGGCATCGCTGAGGGCGACGAGGTCGTGTTCAGGGTCGAGCAAAACCGCGCTCTACTGGCTAAAACTCCTCATCTACTCGATCTCGCCGGAGCGGTGGAGGTGCCGACGGCGAAACGCGGGATCGGCTGGGACGAGATTCGCACGGGAACCCGTCGCGCTCGTGCCGAGGCGCGTCGGTGACAGCATTCGTCGACACGAACATTCTGATCCGGCACTTAACGGGAGACCCCCCTGACCTGGCGACGCGCGCAACGGACTTTCTTGCTGAGGCCGAGGAGCTGTTGTTACCAGATGTGATCGTCGCCGAGATCGTCTACGCCCTCGAGTCCTTTTATGAGGTTCCCAACGAAGAGGTCGCTCGCTTGGTGCGGTCCGTTGTTGCGTTCGACCCGATCCGAGTAATGAATCCTGCGCACTTGCTGCGATCTTTGGAGGTGTACGAGACGCACCGGATCGACTACGCCGAGGCGTACCTGGTTGCTTCGGCGGAAGCCTCTGGAGTAGATGACATCGCTTCCTTCGACCGAAGCATTGACCGCGTGCCCACCATCAATCGAATCGAGCCCTGAGCAGATCCTGGAAGTGCCGATCCCGGGCGGTCTCAGATATGAGTGATACCGCTCGGGATCAGTTGTTCTGCGCTAAGTCCAGTTGCCCCTTCTGACGCAACTTGGCCATGATCGGAAACTCCGTGGCATCGAGCGGGCACCGCTGCGAATGTTGGGCACATGCCGATGCACGAGGACCAGCTGCATGTGACCGTCGATCAGGTCCACGAACTCGTCTCTGACCAGTTTCCCGAATGGGCGCCGCTCTCCATCGCACCGGTTCACTCGGAGGGGACCGTCAATGCGATATTCCGAATCGGCGACGGACTGGCCGCCCGCTTTCCCCTCCAACCAGCTGACGTTGAGGCGACACGTAGCTGGCTGCGGTCTGAGGCTGACGCCGCCATCGAGTTGGCGGAACAGACTTCGTTCGCGGTGCCGGAGCCAGTGGCACTAGGGGAACCCGGTGCCGGATATCCACTTCCGTGGTCTGTACAGACATGGGTTCCAGGTAAGGCCGCCAGCGAGGAGGACGCTTCCAAATCCGCCGGCTTGGCACACGACCTCGCCACGTTCATCCAGCAGGTACGTGCCATCGATGCACGTGGTCGAAGCTTCGCCGGCAACGGTCGCGGCGGTGATCTGCGCTCACACGACAAGTGGATGAAGACCTGCTTCCAACAGAGCAGGCAGCTATTCGACGTTTCCCTACTACGCCAGATCTGGACACGGCTACGGGAGCTGCCGCGGGAGTCGTCCGATGTGATGACTCACGGTGACCTCATCCCTGGGAACGTGCTCGTATTCAATGGGCGGCTCGCAGGGATCCTCGACGCTGGCGGTCTCGGCCCAGCAGACCCTGCCCTCGACCTCGTCGGCGGCTGGCACCTACTTGACACGAGACCTCGCCAGTTACTTCGCGAGGATCTCAGATGTGACGAACTCGAATGGGAACGCGGAAAGGCGTGGGCCTTTGAACAAGCCATGGGTGCCGCCTGGTACTACCAGGAAAGCAATCCGGCGATGCACC
>JBOGEX010000032.1:0-9367 GCA_050741915.1 Acidimicrobiia bacterium | reverse complement strand
AGTACCGGGCGCACGCGACCGAATTTGCCAGCATGCGTTCGTCAATGACCGAATTAAGTGGTGAGAAGGAATGGTTTGGGGCGACTCGGCTGGAGCTGAGACATTTATTGTCCGCAGGAAGGCCACCCCTTTGATGGTTGGTTCGAGCGAGGACACTCGATTCTGACCAACCACATCCCACGTCTTCACCTATCTCGGCCGGAAACCCCGATTCACGCCTTCAAGGAGGGTGTCCGGAGCAAACGCCTGCAGCTTGTTCTGCGTGTCGAGAGCGTGGTCGGTTACCGCTCTAGCGAGTTCGTCGAACTGCTCGGTGTCGTCGCAGTCGTACAAGATCATCACGTCCCGTCTGCCGACGAAGCGACTGTCGGGAAAGCGGCGCAATCGGCTCATGGCGGGCTCATTGAGATGGGGGGGCCTCCTCCTGGAGCCCGGTAGGCACTGTCGAACCGCAATTGGGGCACTTCGCTTCTGCCACCTGTCCGACGATGAATGTGAACTCGCACTGAGGACACGTCACCCGGGGAGAGGGGGGGTCGGGAGGGCGAGGCGGGGGTGGAGTTGCGGCCGGTCCATTGGCGGCGGGTGGGGGCGCCCCCGGTGCCGCCCGGACGGCATTAACGGACCCACAGACCGGACAGGAGAAGCGGCCCGGACCGGGTACGTCGAACTGGTTTCGGCAGGCGCCGCACCGCACCATCATGTTTCGAATCCTCCTACTTCCTCGCCAATGGCCCCGATCGACGCCAGATATTCCACGCCCAAGGCCAGCACCCCTTCGATGTCACCCTCAGGGTATTCGAGGCCGTGTCGTTCCGAAATTTCGCCCCTGATGTATTCCACCGCGGGGCCATAAGCGCCTGCCACCGTCTCTACCGGCACCCGCCGGTCTTCTTGCGCAAGACCCTGCAGGTAGAAAACCTCCCACTCGAGAACACGCCGAACTCCCCCTTCCTTAACCCGTGCCCGTGTCTCATCGGGCAGCCGGGCCAGCACGAACTCGACCGCATCTTCCATCCCGAAAGTGATCTCGCTTCTACCCCGTGAGGCGTGTTGCCAGAGAACCAACGCCCCAACGACAAGCAGGACTCCAAGAAGGACCGCTGCCATCGCCATACTCAGATACCGAGCAAGTCACCCAGTCGGGCGCGGTGATAGGCGGGATCACCGAACAGGAGTTGGGAGCTCTTGGCCCGCTTGAAGTAGAGGTGGGCGTCATGCTCCCAGGTAAAACCGATTCCGCCATGAATCTGGATGTTCTCGGAGGCACAGAAAAAATAGGCCTCCGAGCAATACGACTTCGCTAGTGGTGCCACCGTGGGTAGTTCGTCGTTGTCCTCTGCGGCTGCCCACCCCGCGTAATAAGCCGCCGATTTGGCCGACTCGACCTGAACCAGCATGTCGGCGCACTTGTGCTTGATCGCCTGGAAGCTGCCGATGGGACGACCGAACTGATGGCGGGTCTTGGCGTAGTCGACTGACATCTCCAAACACTTCTGGGCGCCGCCGACCTGCTCGGCGGCCAGGAGCACCACCGCTTTGTCAAGCATCCGAGACAGGGCTTCGACTCCTCCTGCGGGCTCTCCCATCAGCGTGCCTTTCGCCCCCGAGAGACTCACCTCCGCCAACCTCCGGGTCTGGTCGAGAGTCTCGAGGCCGCGTCTTTCGACCCGAGCGCCATCACCGGCCACGGCGAAAACCCCGACTCCCTCGTCGGTCCGCGCCGAAACGAGGAGATCATCGGCACTGGCCCCGTCGATGACGAAACTTTTTTGTCCCTCGATGATCCAGTCTTTTCCATTGGCAGAGGCAGACGTTTCCACCTGACCGGGATCCCAGTGGCCCGACGGTTCCGTAAAGGCGACGGCCACCGTCTTCTCTCCGGAGGCGATCGACCTCAACATCTTCTTTTTCTGCTCATCGCTGGCCAGGTCGCTGATTAGGGGCATGGCGAGCCCGATCGTCGACAAGAACGGCGCCGGAAAAAGAGATCGGCCCATCTCCTCGAACAGGACCACCAGCTCCAGGTAGCCGAAGCCAGCGCCGCCGTGCTCCTCGGTGATCGCCATTCCCTGCCAACCGAGATCGGCCGTCTCCTGCCAGAGCTCGCGATCAAAGCCCGACTCGGTTTCCATCAGCTCGCGCACAACCGCCGAAGGAGCGTTCTGTTCGAGCCATTTGCGAACCTGCCGGCGAAACTCCTCCTGCTCATCGCTAAACGCGAAATTCATGCCGCTGACGGTAGACGGCGGCTCACCAGGCCGTGTCCGGCATCGTCATCAAGGCGCCGTCCTCACCTTCGATCGCCTGTCGCCGGGTCCCGGCCTTCGGTCCCACGTGCCTGACGAAGTAGCGGGCCGAGGCGACCTTGCCGATGAGGAATCCGTCGCCTGGACGTTCCTCCATGAGACGACGAGCCACTTCGGCATGGCGTAGGAGCTGCCAAGCAATCACTGTCTCCGAGATCGATTCGAGGAGAGCGTTGAGATGAAGACCTGCTCGGTAGACATGCTCAGGTTCGTTCCGTGAAGCAACCAGATAGGACACGGCAGCACCGAGGTGTGCCTGGGTGTCGTCAAGGAGCCTCCCTAACTCCTCCCTTTCGGCGGCGATGGGATCGTCGGTCGCTCCCGCTTTGACGAATTCGGCCACCTCCGCGGCCAGAGCGGCGATGGTTTGGCCCTGGTCGCGCACGATCTGGCGGAAGAAGAGATCGAGCGCCTGGATGCCGGTCGTCCCCTCGTAAATGCTGTCGATCTTGGCGTCCCGCAGATACTGCTCGATCGGGTAGTCCTCGATGTAGCCGGAGCCGCCCATCACCTGGAGCGATTGGGCCAGCAACTCATGGGCCTTCTCCGAGGAGTACCCCTTGACGAGTGGCAGAAGCAGTTCGGCACGGGCCGCCAGGGCAGGGTCGGAAAGGAGATCGGCTTGATCTCTCACCCAGGCGGTGTAGGTCCACAGCGCCCGGAGACCTTCGGCGTGAGCTTTCTGCATCATCAGCATGCGCCGGACGTCGGGATGGCGGATGATGGCGACCCGAGGAGCCGACTTGTCCGCGGCCTGGGCCAGGTCCGAACCCTGGACACGTTGGCGGGCGTAATCGAGGGCATTGAGATAGCCGGTGGACAACGTCGAGGCGGCTTTGGTTCCGATCGTCATTCGGGCGTGCTCGATGACCCGAAACATCTGGCGGATTCCATCCTGTCGGTCACCGACGAGATAGCCCACACAGGGCCGATCGGCCCCGAGGGTCATCTCGCAGGTCGCCGAGCCCTTGAGCCCGAGTTTGTGCTCGAGTCGAGTCGCCACAATCCCGTTTTGTGCTCCCAGGTGGCCGTCGTCGTCGACCAGCAACTTGGGCACGGCAAAAAGCGATAGCCCTTTGGTGCCGGGACCGGCCCCCACCACCCGGGCCAGGATCAAGTGGATGATGTTCTCTGCTCCGTCGTGATCGCCACCGGTGATAAAACGTTTGACGCCTTCCAGGTGATAGGTCTCCCCCTCGACATGGGTGGCCCTGGTGATTGCCGCCCCGACATCGGAACCCGCATCGGGTTCTGTGAGCTGCATGGTTCCTGCCCACCCGCGATCGATGGCCAGGCGAGCCAGTTGCTTTTGGGAGTCGGTTCCCTCTTCGAAGAGGACCCGAGCGAAAAGCGGCCCGCCGGCATAGAACGTGGCGGGGGTGTTCGCCCCCAGCAATAGCTCCTGTGTTGCCCAGAACAACAAATGACTTACAGGCGTCCCCCCCATCTCTTCTGACAGGCCCAGCTTTTCCCAACCACCAGCCCGCAGAGCCGCGAGCGCTCCCTTCATCGCCGTCGGAAGCTCGACTCCACCGTCACGAAGGATGGGAGGCTGGCGATCGGAGGAGATCAGAGCATCTGCCCACACTGCGGACGCGACTTGCTCCACCTGTCGCAGGACGTCGCGAGCAGTTTCCACATCGAACCCGGTCACGTCCCCGATGTAGCCGCCGAGACCGTGCACATCGAACAGGTTGAACTCGAGGTCTGCCAGGTTCGACCGGTAATGACTCATCATACTCCTGTTGGTCGCCAATCTTGAGTTTACACTCTAATTTGAGCAATCACTCACAAGCGGCTGAGGACGACGGGGCGGGGTCGCTACCGTCGCACTCGTGACTTATCGAGCCGGAATCGCGACCAGGGCCCGCATCCTGGACGCGACCCGAGAACTGCTCGCTGACGGCGGCACCGAAACAACGACGGTGAAGGCAATCTGCGAGCGGGCCGGAGTGCTTCCCGGCAGCTTCTACAATCTCTTCCCGAGCAAGGACGAGGTGGTGATGACCGTCGTCCGGGACGCCATCGCCTCCTTGGAAACCGAAGGTGGCCCAACAGAAACGGTGTCCGACTTGGTAAACGCCTTCGTCCGCTTTGTAACCAGCGAGCCGGTGATCGCCCGCGTTTATCTCATCATGGCGGTTTCGGGGGGAATGACCGACCCCGCCATCCGTCGCCGGATCCTGCGCCACCACCAAGCGCGAGTCGACCGTCTGACTGCGGCTCTACGGCGTCGTCAGTCCCGGCTCACTTCCGCTCACGCGGCAGAGCAGGCCGAGGCCCTCGTTGCGGCCCTCACTGGCTACGCCCTCCACGCCATTCTCGACCCCGACTTTGACCTCCCTAAGCACGCCGCCGGGTTGGTGTCGCCCGGTCTGCTGGGTCGCTGATGGAGATCGCCCTCCAGGTCCGGGGAAACTATTCGGAGATCCTGAAAGCCGCGCGCTGGGCCGAGACTGCTGGTTTGACTGCGTTTGCTTTGCCCGATCATTACCTCGGATCTTCGGCAGACGTCTCTGCCCCCGCCTGGGACCATTTCGTCCACCTGGCCGGTTTGGCACGCGATACCAACACCATCGAACTGGTCGACCTGGTCTCACCAGTGACCTTCCGCCATCCCGCCGTCCACGCCAAGATGGCCGTCACCGTCTCTGATATGGCGAAGCGCGATGGGCGAGGGCGCTTCACGCTCGGCCTCGGAGCTGGCTGGCTGGTCGAGGAGCACTCACTTTTCGGCATTCCCTTCCCTGCTCAGGGCCCTCGCTTCGAGATGCTCGAAGAGCAGTTGGGCTACCTCAACGCGCTTCGAACCGGAGAATCGTTTGTGGGTCACTACTACCGGCTGCAGTCCTTCGACCACCAACCCACGTTCAAGGTACCGCTTCTGGTCGGAGGCACCGGATCAGCCAAGACGCCTGATCTGGCCGGGCGCTATTGCGACGAGTTCAACGTCTTTCCCAAACCAGGAGATGATCTCGAAAAGAGGATCGACCGTTGTCACCGGGCTGCGCAAAGGGCCCGCCGCGATCCCGGCTCCATCAGGCTCTCCTTCGTCGCCAACCCGATCGCCGGAATCGACGAACCGACCTACCGGGGCGTTCTCGAGGCCGCCGCGGCCGACTTCGGGCGCGAGCCTGATGCGCTCGAGGAGCGACTCGAGGCGCGGGGAACTCCCTTTGGCACCCCGGATCGAGTCAAGACCCGGTTAGCCGAGCTGGAGGCAGTCGGCATCAGCCGTCTTTATCTCCAAGCCGGAACCACCAATCTCGAAGAGCTGGAGACCAGGATCCGTCCTTACCTCTAGGTCGGCGATTCTCTGGGCTGTAGCCGTCGTAGGACAACGTCTACAACCCAGCAAGCATGACGTCCCTGGGGTCGATGCTCGAGATGGATGACAATCGGCCAGGAAATATGTGGTGCCACCGGCGAACCGTGATTGATGGGGGCCGGTCCGGCCGGGAGAACGAGCAGGCGCTCCCGCCCACCCGAAATTCGGTCACTCACGCCCGCTCTAGGGCAAATTCGGTAGCTGGCGAACGAGGACCGGGCGCCAGTTACCGAATTTGTGAGGAAGCGTTCGCCAGTGACCGAATTTGGTGGCGGGGAGGGTGGACGCCGGCCCGGGGAGCAAAACAATCTCAGTTTTGCTCTTCGTAGCAAAAAGATCTAAAAGCGAGCCGTAACGGGTAGAGCGCCCTGACTGTCGGTCCTACACCCGAGTTACGTCCCAGGGTTCGCTTGAGGATCGTCTAGGCGAACGGGAGCCATTGCTCGGGCTCGAGCGAGTCGAAGTCGTAGCTTTGAATCCCGAGGTCGGTCACGGTGAACAGCCGCTCCCCAACCACCAGATTGCGAAGCACATAGCCTGACTGCTCGAGCTCCCCGACCCTGCGGACTCCGCCACTGTCGACATCGACTGCCAGGGAACCTTGCCAGGTCGGGGCCTGGATCGGTAACACCACCAACCCGGCGTCGTCTGATTCGGGCCAGTAGAGGAACGCGTGATGATCCCATTCGGCCCCTGAATACGCTCCGCGCATTGTGAGCTTGTCGAGCTGAGTTGGCGAGGTCGGGTCAGAAACGTCGAACAACGCGATCTGGGAGCCGATGGTCCGGCCCTGGAGGTCGCCATCCTGGCCAACTCCGAGCAGCAAGTCTTCACCAATCGGATGGAGGTATGCCGAATAGCCGGGAATCTTCAGTTCGCCGGCGACCCCGGGATCGGTGGGATCGGCCAGATCGATCACGTAGAGAGGGTCGACCTGGCGGTAGGTCACCACGTAGCCCTTGTCGCCGATGAATCGAACCGCGTAGATCTGCTCGGTCACCCCGAGCCCCGTCACCCCGCCAACGTGGGACAGAGCGCCTTCGTCGATGCTGAGGACGCTGACGATGCTCTGGGTAGTTTCCGGTCTCTGCCCATACCACGGCGACTGCGTGGTCGAGGCCACGCGGAGGAACCCATCGGACTCCGATAGCGCCCATTGCGAGTAGAGCCACCCGGCAACCTCGCCCGACCCTCGGTACGAGACAGCCGAAGGATCGGAGGTGTCGAAGCGATGAATCTCAGTGGTTGTGAAGCCCGCCGCTCGATCCCATTCCGCCTCAGGAAGCGCTGCCCAGTCTTGCCATTGCTGGGTGGCGACGTAGATGTTTTCAGCCGAGGCATACACGGTGGCAGCGTCGCTGACCAGGCCGAACACATCGACGGGCGTGGTCGGAGCCGCGCCGGCGGTGTCGAACGTCAGCACCGAAGTGATGCTCAATCCGGAGAACTCATGAGGCCGAGCGAGCGATTCGCAACCGGCGGAGACCGTCGAGGCACCGGCTGCGCCGCTAATCCGTATTTGCGGGAGCCAATCGGAGATTTGGCTTTCGGTGATGATCGCCCGGTTCTGACTGAGAGCCATCCTTTCCGATCGTTCCCAGGCGTGTGGGTCTTGCTGCTGAGCGACGGGCCAGCGGCTCAGGACAAAAGCCGGGGTGACGAAGGGAAGCCCGGGAGGCTGGCCGGCAACGACGAGTCGCATCGATGCCTCGACCATCCTCGCCGCCACCACGTTGCCGCTCATGTTCATGCGGCTTATTTCGTGAGGCTGGGTCGGATCGGAGACATCGATTTCGACCAAGGCCAAGTCGGGTGGCATCCAGAGCACATCGCCGCGATTCCAAGGCGGGCATCGTCGTCCTTTGCAAGTGTTTGCCAACTTGAGCCGATGACGAAGGCCCGGTCACCGGCGAGGAAAAGGTTTTGCGGCGTCATATCACCGAGACTGATCGAGCCCAGGAGCCTCGGCACCCCGGTTACGTCGGCGACATATAGCTTGTCGTACGACAGAGCAACCAGGACTTTGCCGTCGGTTTTCACGATGTCAGCCTCATCTACTCCCAGCTCTTGAACGTTGGTGGTCGAATACCCAGAACCGCCGTCTGCCTCGGCCATGGCCGCAGCTGTGGTAACCGAGCCGCGCAGGGCGTCGTCAACCATCGGCCCGAACCAGCCCCCTAGGCCCCACGCCGTCACCTGGTCGAGGGCGTTGATTTGGAGAAAGCTAAGGACCTCGTCGCAATCCCCGAACTGGTCCAGCCCCTGCACCACGTCGCTCACCACAGCGGGTGCTTGCCTAGCTTGACCGCCATCGTTGCCTTGACTTACGGGAATCCCTTGTGAACACCCAGTCACCAGCCCCACACTCAGCACCAAACCGATAATGCGACGCATGCGAGTCTCCTTGGACCGTCTGATTGCAGTTGCGACGTCGCAACGAGACCTCCGGTTCCCGGCGACGCTCGTATTGAGCGCAGTGCTAATGGCATGCTCGCCACCTTTCGATGAGACCCCGACGTCTCGTGCCTCCGAAGTCCCAGCCTCTGAAGGCGCTTGGAAGGAGGGGCCGGGATTGGATATCGCTCGATCGGAGAACCCGGCGGTCGTGCTCGGAGACACGATCTACACCATGGGTGGACTGGTTTCCACCCCGCAGGGAATGGGAGCAACCAACACGGTCGAGCGCTATCAGCCGGGAAGCGAAGGTTGGGAATCGGTCATCTCGCTCCCGGCGGGCCGACACCACTCGATGGTCGTCGCCCACGACGGGCTCATCTACCACCTGGGTGGAATGGACAACTCGGGCTTCAACCCGATTGCCACCTCCTGGGTGCTCGAACCGGGAGAAGGATGGACTGAGATTGCCGCGTTGCCCGAGCCTGTCGGGGCGGGAGCGGCGGCAGTGATCGATGGGATCATTTATGTCGCCGGTGGGGTGGCAGGAGGCACAAGTCTCTTCGCCTTCGACCCTGCCAATGACTCGTGGGAGATCTTGGCCGATATGCGCCAGAGCCGCGAGCACACCACGGCAGTGGCTCTGGAAGGAAAGCTTTGGGTGCTGGGTGGGAGGTGGGGCCGGGAGATGCTGAGTGCAGTCGAGATCTTCGACCCTGCCATCGGCACCTGGGCACGCGGTCCAGCGATGTCCGAGGCTCGCTCGGGCTTCGGAGCGACCGTGATCGACGGCAGGATCGTCGTCGCCGGCGGGGAGGTGTTCTCCCCCACCAAAGCGCTCTCCTCGACAGAGATCCTGACCGACGGAGCCTGGGGGCCCGGCGCACCGCTTCCCAACCCCCTCCATGGCATGCCCCTAGTAACCGTTGACGACGTTGTCTATGTCATCGGCGGATCCGTCACCGCCGCCGACGTGGACAACCCCGGCGAGGTCTGGTCTCTGCGACCTTGAACCCTCGGGCTACGGTGACTCGATGAGATTCGCCTTGATGACCGAGCCTCAACTCGGGGGTACGTATGCCCAGCTTGCCGCGGCTGCCCGGCAAGCGGAGCAGGTTGGCTTCGAGACTTTCGCTCGTTCGGATCACTTCTACTGGACGGGGGACGAGGCCGCGCCTGCGACCGAGGCCTTTGCCACTCTCGGCGGTCTCGCCCGCGAAACCAACCGGATCCGTTTGACGGTTCTGGTCAGCCCCCTCACCTTCCGGCACCCGGCTGTTATTGCCAAGGCGGCCGCGACCCTCGACCAGATGTCGGAGGGACGGTTCGACCTCGG
>JBOGEX010000031.1:0-11255 GCA_050741915.1 Acidimicrobiia bacterium | reverse complement strand
GCTTTTGACACCCCGCTCAGCCCGCCATCTCTCGATGACGAACCGGGGTCTGCTACCGAGCTCTCCGGCGATTACTCGGACGGGACTCACACCCGTGGAAATGGTCCAGCTTCCAGGACGCAACATTTTCAGAGGTTACGGCTCCCCCATAAGCTGGCAATCGATGCAGATCTACGAAAGCGTTCTCGGGCTCATCGGCAACACTCCACTGGTGAGGCTGGGCCGGATCCACTCGCCGGGAAATCTGGTGGCCAAGATCGAAGCCATCAATCCGGGCGGGTCGGTCAAGGACAGAATCGCGGTCGAGATGATCGATCAGGCCGAGGCCAACGGCCAGCTCGCTCCCGGGGGCACGATCGTCGAGCCGACGTCGGGCAACACGGGAGTCGGACTGGCGCTGGTTGGGGCGGTTCGTGGGTATCGGGTGATCTGCACGGTGCCTGACAAGGTTTCCAAGGAGAAGATCGAGCTCCTGCGAGCCTATGGAGTCGAGGTGGTGATTACCCGCACCGAGTTGCTGCCCGACCATCCCGATTCGTATTACGGCGTCGCCCGCCGCCTCGCCGACGAGATCCCGGGCGCCTACCACCCCGATCAGTACTCCAACCCGAGCAATCCGCACGCCCACTTCCAATCCACCGGTCCCGAGATCTGGAGTCAGACGGAAGGAAAGGTCGGGGCGCTAGTCGCCGGCGTGGGAACCGGCGGCACCATCTCGGGCACCGCCCGCTATCTCAAAGAGAAGAACCCGGACGTGCTGGTGGTGGGGGCCGATCCTGCCGGCAGCATCTACACCGCTCCGAACCCCGAATCGATTCACCAATATCAGGTCGAGGGCGTCGGGGAGGACTTTTATCCCAAGACGGTTGACCTGGAACTCATCGACCGCTTCATCATGGTGGACGACGCCGCCGCTTTTGCCATGACTCGTCGCCTCGCCCGTGAGGAAGGGCTTCTCGTGGGTGGATCCTGCGGCATGGCAGTCGCAGCCGCGGTTCAGGTGGCGGTCGACGAACCGAGCCGTTTGGTGGTCGTGATAATTCCCGACTCCGGTCGCGGCTATTTGTCGAAAGTATTCAACGACGATTGGATGCGGGCCTCCGGCTTCGAAGTCTGAGCGGTTATCCCTCCAGCGGGTCCCCCTCCTCGGCTGCGCCGATACTTCCCCCTCCAAGGGGGAGAAAGCCCCCGGCCTGTTTCTCCCCCAGCGAGCCTTCCCCCTCCCCGGCTAACGCCGGTACTCCCCCCTTCGGGGGGAGAAAGAGCGTTGGGGGGAGTACCCCGTAGGGGGAGGGCGGCGCTCCGTGGAAATCTCCGCGTTTTGTTCGAATCCGTGACAGAATCCCCTTACCAGAGAAAGGAGGTGGTCCGCATTGGGTAAAGCTTTTGGGACTCTGGAGGTGGCCGAGCGCTGAGCGGCGCTGGCCAACAAGCGCGCCGCTCCTCCCGGCTGTGGGAGAGGTGGCGACTCCAAACTCGGACCACCGGGCTTTGGAATCTGCGGATTCGGTCCCCCCGCAGCGGCTCTTGGAGCCGAAGTGTTCCAAGGTCATGGATTGAAAGAGGGCTCCGGGCAACCGGGGCCTTCTTTCTTGCCCAAGCCGTACGCCATCCCCGCTTGTGACCGCTCAGGTGCTGTCGAAGTACGCATGCGACGACGGTCCCGAGTCACCGTCTACCGATTCCAACGTGATCCACAGACGCGGAAAATCGGCCCGTCGCACACCCGCGCTGGCGTTGATCACGCCGTCGCCCCGAAAGGTCCCGGCGGAAACATGAAGACCGTCAGGAGAGGTCATCCAAATCTCGTAGTAGGAACCGGGGGGTGATGGTGCGATCCCCTCCACCTCGATCCTGAGCCGGGTTCCTTCCTCGTCATTCCACCCGGCGACGACGGCCGAAGCGTTCGCCCCCTCGCCGACCCCGGTGAGACCGAACTCCCAGTCAGATCGATCGGCGGTCACAAGGATTCCGGCGACCAGGACGGCGGCCACTGCTGCCGCGACCGGGGCCAAGTACCGGGCCGGGCGCTGACGCCGCGACTGGCGGGTCGCCCCTCGACCGAGCATGGTGATACGCTCGGCCAGCTCAGGCGAAGGCTCCTCCCACAAAGAGGGCTCGCCCAGTGTCTCCCGAATGCGATGTAATGCCGCCTGCTCCAGACGGCAATCGGAACATCCACCCAAATGACGCTCGAACTCGCTTGAGTCGTGGCCTTCCAGCATTGCCACCCGCGCCTGTTCGCAGTTCATGCCGTCGCCTCGCGCAGGTGAGCCAGCAAGACCGCCAGTCGGCGGTGAGCGCGGTGGGCACGACTTTTTACAGTGCCGAGTGGAATTCCGAGCTGGCGCGCCGTTTCCTCCTGAGTGAACCCGTGAAGGAACGTGAGTTTGACCACCTGGCGTTCTTCCTCCCCCAGCCTGTCGATGGCCCTTCTCACCTCCCAGGCTTCCCACATCCCTTCGAACGATGGCGGCAAGGCAACGATTTCCGGCTCGTCGATGCGGTTGGCTCGATGACGCCGTTCCTTGCGGTAGACGTCGACGGCCGCCCGGCGAGCGATTGCGTAGAGCCACGGAGCCGGTTCCCTCGAAAGATCGAAAGAGGATGCCGCCCGCCAAGCCTGAATAAACGCTTGCTGCGTGGCATCCTCGGCCAGCATCTTGTCTCCGAGCGCTCGGTAACAAACGGTGAACACCGCCTTCCCGAACTGCTCATAGAGCGGGGCAATGGCCGAGGCATCGCCATTGACGAGCCGGCGCATTATTCGGATCGACTCCAACTCGGGCTCCATCATGTCGATCGGGTCGTCCATCCCCGCTCGCGCATTCATCCCGGACGCTTTCGCATCCATTACGCAGCTACCGCAGGGAGCGGTTCACTGAAAGTTGAGCTCGTCGATGAAACCACCAATGAATTCACCGAGCGCGCCCCCTGTATGGCGAAGGGCCCACCAGAGTGTGATGAATAGGAATACGAGAACAAGAACGGTGCCCACTGTGCGCCGCCTGTAAAAGTCCCGTTCCGAATCGTCCTCGATATATGACCGGGCGACAAGCGGCCCCAGTCTGGGATCGAGCCTTACCGGTGCGGGCATCGGTTGAGTGGCGACCACCTCGGGCTGGGGACGCACCCTCTTCTGAGCAATAATCTTGGGTCGGGTCTCGGGTTTGGGCCGGTCCTTGAGTCTCTGTTGCAAGTCCGCTCTGAACTCGTTCGCCCTGGCGAGGACGGCCTTGGCACTGGGCCCGATCCACTTTCCGATGTCAAAAGGTGGCTTCTCCTCCACGTGGATCCACGGCTCGCTCGGTGGCGGTGCGGTGGCAACCGTCCCTTCCGACCCGAGATGTCGAGGCAACTGTCCTAACACCGGCACTTCAATGGTGCGCAGGCTGGCGAGCTCAGATTCGAGACTCGGGCGGGCACTTGAAGGGGCGGACTCGAAACCGGCTTTCCCCAGGAGATTGTTCTCGTCGAGCCCGAGGACGGCGGCGATGGCGGCGACCGCACCCGAGTCCGACGGATTGCTACGTCCCTGCTCCCAGGCCCGGATCGTCGAGGGCGATCGCCCGATGAGCTGTGCCACTCTCGCCTGACTGAGCCCGGCGGCTTCGCGCCCGCAGCGAATCGAATCGCCAAAGGAAACGAACATAGGCAAAAGGTTACCCGGGGCGTTTCAGTTCCAAACGACCAAGCTCATGGGCCGGTCACCTCGCGGAGGAGCGATTGGCCTTTCTTTGCGCGTCGGCCACGGCGATGGCGGTGAGGTTGACGACATCGGACACCTCGGCATCGCGTTGCAAGACGTGGACAGCCTTCGAAAGCCCCGAAAGGATGGGCCCGATCACCTCCGCGTCGCCCAATCGGTTGAGGAGCTTGTAGGAGGCGTTGGCGGCGGTGAGATTCGGAAAGACTAGGACGTTGGCCGCCCGGTCGAGCATCCCCTGGGGGCGTCGCGATCGGATCAGGTCCGACACAACGGCCGTGTCCGCTTGCATCTCCCCCTCGGCGGGAATCTCCGGTCGCTCACGACGGAATAGTGCGACTGCCTTTCGAACTCGCTCCGGCTCCTCACCTCGGGCGCTTCCAAAGTCGGAATACGAGATAAACGCCACGCGCGGTTGCCGGTTGAAGTGTTCCCGGGCGGCATCCACGGCGGCGATGGCGATCTCGACCAGTTCCTCCGAGCTGGGCTGGATGTTCACAGCACAGTCGGTGAAGAAGTAAGGAACCCCCTTCAGCAGGACCACGTAAAGCGAGCTGACGATCGTTCGTCCCGGTTCCATCGGCAGGACCTGCAACGCGGGGCGAATCGTCTCCGGGTAGAAGGTGCTGAGACCACCGAGGACCGCATCGGCGGTGCCGTCTCGAACCATGAGGGCGGCGAACATGTTGTGGCCTGTCACTGCCTTTCGAGCCGCCTCCTCGGTCATTCCCCGGTGACGGCGCAACTCGGTCAGAGTCGCGGCATAACTCTCAAGTGCAGCCTCCTGGGTCTTGGGATCGATTAATTCGATCCCGTCGAGATTCAACCCCAGCTCGGAGGCCACCGCCTCGATCCGCGACTTCTCCCCTAGGAGCACGGGAGAGCCGATGCCCTCGTCGAGCACGCGGCGGGCAGCGCGCATTATGCGAACGTCATCCCCGTGGGGATAGACAACTCGCATCGGTCTCGTCCGCGCCGCCGCCGTGACTGAGCTGAGCAACCCGTAAGAGGCTTGGAAGCGGCTGCGCAGTCCCTCGGCATAGGACTCGACGTCGAGCAGTGGCAGACCCGCCAGCCCCTCGTCGCTGGCAGCCTTCGCGACAGCCGGCGCCACCGTCCAGAGCACTCGCGGGTCGAAGGGCTTCGGGATCAGATAGTCCCGACCAAATCCGAGGCGGACGGCCTGATAGGCCTTAAGCACAGCATCGGGAACCGGCTGCCGAGCGAGATCAGCCAGGGCCTGCGCCGCTGCCACCTTCATTCCTTCGCTGACTCCCCGGGCTCGCACGTCAAGCGACGCTCGAAAGATGAATGGAAAGCCCAGGACGTTGTTGACCTGGTTGGGAAAGTCACTCCGGCCAGTGGCGACGAGGGCATCGGGCCGGGCGCTTCTCGCCGCCTCATAGCTAATTTCCGGATCGGGGTTGGCGAGAGCAAAGATCAACGGGTCAGGCGCCATCGTCTCAACCATCTCCTCCGACACGGCGCCGGCAACGGAGACGCCGACAAAGGCATCAGCATCACGAAGGGCATCGGCCAAGGATCGCGCCTTCGTCTCTCGTGCGAACTCCAACTTGATCGGTGTGAGGTCTTCGCGTTCGGAATGCACCACCCCGCGGCTATCGACCATCAGGGTGTTCTCTGAGCGAACTCCGAGGTGTTGGAAGAAGCGAGCAGTGGCGATGCCCGCCGCCCCAGCGCCACTGAAGACGACCTTCATCTCCTCGATCGGTTTTCCCACTAGTTCGGAGGCGTTGAGGAACGCTGCCGCGGCGATGATGGCGGTGCCGTGCTGGTCATCGTGAAAAACCGGAATGCTCAATCGCTTTCTGAGCTCCGATTCGATGTAAAAGCAGTCGGGAGCGCGGATGTCCTCGAGGTTGATCCCGCCCACCGTCGGTTCGAGTAACTCGCAAAAGCGGATGACGTCGTCGGGGTCAGGGGCTTCGATCTCCAGGTCGAAAACGTCGATGTCGGCGAAACGCTTGAAGAGAACCGCCTTTCCTTCCATCACCGGCTTGCCGGCCAAGGGACCGATGTTGCCGAGCCCGAGCACCGCCGTTCCGTTGGAGACGACTGCGACGAGATTCCCCCGATTGGTAAAGCGAAACGCTTCCTCGGCGTTGAGGGCGATAGCCCGGCAGGGCTCGGCCACGCCGGGCGTGTAGGCGAGGGAGAGATCGCTTTGGGTTGCGGTGGGCTTGGTCGGCCGGATCGCGACCTTTCCCGGGCGAGGGAACTCGTGATAGTGCAGGGCTTCACTGAAAGGGGTTCGCCCGTCAGCGGGAGTGGCCGCCATGAACCGGCACCCTATCCCCCAAAATGAAACCCTGGGCTGTAACTATTATGGGAAAGGTGCGGAGTCAAAGCCACTAAGCGGCAGACCGACGATCTCTGGGAGCTCGATCCCATATCCGTTGCAGGGCCGACCACCTGTCACCAAATTCGGTGCAGGACGACTTTCCTTCAGGAAATTTGTTGCAGGGCGACCAGGGGTTGGTCGTGGTGCGAGAGATTTGCCTAGAAGTGGTCGTGGTGCGACGAATTTGCCTGGAGAGGTCTCGGACAACGGCTCCCAGCCCACGAGAGCGGCAATTTTCTTTCCAGCGTCCCCGGGATGGCAAAATTGAGGGTTGTGACAGAGAGCGCCGAGCAAGATGGATATCGAGTGATGACCGGCTGGCGGGTGGGCCACGCTCCCGAGGAAGCAACCACCCGGTCCGGTTTACTCGTGCCTGCCGGAACGAAGGAGGGAAACGACGCCCTGCCGCTGGTTGACGTCCACACCGGACAGCGATTCTGGGCCGTACCCGCTGGCGCTTGGCGGTTCATCTGGCCTCCAACCGGGCGACCCGTGGTAGCGGTGCGAGAGTCGCAGATCATCGCCGAAGAGCAACTCTCGCACGTGAGCGGAGACGGTCAATATCTGTGATTCGAGTTTCTCCCCCCGCAGGGGGGAGTACCGCCGAAGGCCGGGAGGGGGGATTATTCGTCCTCGCTTGCAACGACTTCTGCCTAGCTTGAGATATGAATGACGACTGACTCCTCGGCCTCCGGACGTCAACGGCGGAGGCTCACCGCCACAGTCACCGATCTTGAAAGGCCCCGCCAGAAGGTGTTTCTGGTGAGTGTTCTTTCGAGGGGGACCTCGGCCTTGGAAGCCGAGCACTCCCTCGACGAACTCGCTCTATTGATCGACACTGCCGGAGGCGATCCGGTCGACTCCGAAATAGTCCGTCGGGACGTGATCGATCCGGCGTTATTCCTTGGATCGGGGAAGGCTGCGGAGCTGGCCGACCTGACCCGGGCAACTGACATCGACACTGTCGTCTTCGACAATCCTCTGAGCCCAGCCCAGCAGCGCAATCTGCAGAAGCTCTTCGAGTGCGACGTTGTCGATCGCGAAGCCGTGATCCTCGACATCTTCGCCCAGCACGCCACCAGTCGAATTGGAGCCATTCAGGTCGAGCTGGCCCTTTTGCGATACAACTTGCCACGTTTACGAGGCAAAGGAACCTCTCTCTCCCAGCAAGCGGGCGGTATCGGTGCCCGCCGCGGACCCGGCGAGACGAAGCTCGAGACTGACCGGCGACGGATCGAGCAACGAATTACTCGACTGGAACGCGACCTGAAAGACTTCGATCGAACCCGGGAGACGCAATCGAAGGCCCGCCGCCGATCGCAGATTCCGATGGCTTCGCTCGTCGGATACACCAACGCCGGCAAGTCGACTTTGCTCAACACCCTCACCGGTGCGGGCGTACTCACCGAGGACCGCCTGTTCTCAACTCTCGATTCGACGGTGCGTAAGTACGAGCTGCCGAGCGGGAGATCGATCCTCCTCTCGGACACGGTTGGCTTCGTCCGACGGCTCCCCCATCATCTGGTGGAGGCATTCCGGTCCACGCTCGATCAGGTGAAAGAGGCCGATCTGCTGCTACATCTCGTCGACGGCTCCGACCCCAATCCGGAACGGCAGATGGAAGCGGTACGAGCCGTTCTCTCCGAAATCGACGCCGGACAATTGCCTGAGATGATCGTCTTCAACAAGGCTGATCAAGCCGACGACATGACGCTCAAGCGACTTGGAAATCTGTATCCGAATGCGGTCATCATCTCGGCGTTGACCGGCGAAGGAATCAACGCGTTGGCAGAAGCACTGGGAACCTTGCTCGACACCGACCGAGCCGTGGTGCGACTGGAGGTGCCATACGCCCGCGGCGATGTCGTGGCGGCCGCTCATGAAGAAGGCGAGGTAGTCGCCGAAAAGCACGACGAATCGGGAACGATCATCGATGTCCGACTGCCCCGAAGCCGCATGAAAGCCTTCGCCGAATTCCAAGTGTCCTGAGGGAGACTTATCGCCTATTGCCTGGCTAGCGACCTCCGCTAGGTTGAGAGGGGTTCGCAACAAGGGGTTGGGCAAATCAAGCGTTCGGTGGGGGCTCTAAGCCTTTTCGTAGTCATCTTCGTATTGGTGTCGGCTGTTCCGGTGCAGGCCGCCGATCCGATTCCGGACGGATTCACCGTCCAGAACATCACCGATGTGCTCAATCAGCCCGTGGCTTTCGGCTTTACGCCGACCGGCCAACTTTACGTGGCCGAGAAACGAGGAACGGTTCAGGTGTTTGACTCCGTGGCTGATCCCTCGCCCACCGAAGTCATCGACATCCAAGACCAGGTTCACGACTATTGGGATCGGGGCCTGCTTGGGTTTGCAGTCGACCCTGAGTTCGGGTCGGGCAGCGACTTCTTGTACCTGCTCTATACCCTTGATGTAGGCAACTCGTGGGATGACGGATGTATGTATCCGACTTCGCCGCCGCAACCACCATTTTCCGACGAGAACCCCGAGGATCCTGCGGGCGCAGCCGGTTGCGTTGTCAATGGCCAGCTAAGCCGTTTTCAGATGAGTGGTGGAGTCACCCCAGGCCCCGAGCAAGTCCTTTTGACAGGCAAGTGGTGCGCCCAGTTCCCCAGCCACACCATCGGCGACCTGGCGTTCACCGAAGATGACGACTTGCTTGTCAGCGCCGGCGACGGCGCCAGCTTCAACTACGCAGACCACGGTCAAACGCCAGCCCGGTCGTCCTATCCGTTGGGCCCCCTAAACACCAATCCGTGTGCTGATCCGATGGGCGTGCCAGGCCACGCCGACGACGAAGGCGGGGCCCTACGCAGTCAGGACCTGCGGACCCCCAATGATCCGGTGAATTGGGACGGAACCCTTCTCCGAGTAAACAAGGCCACGGGTGCCGCCGCTTCGGGCAACCCTGTCAGCCCAGACAACCGGATCATCGCGTCCGGTCTCCGCAACCCCTTCCGAATAGCCGCGCGCCCCGGTACCAACGAGGTGTGGGTGGGTGACGTGGGCTGGGGCGCCTGGGAGGAGATCAATCGAGTCGTCGATCCCGGCGGAGCCATCGAGAACTTCGGCTGGCCTTGTTATGAGGGCAACGACACTGGCTCGGCCCGGCACTCCACCTACGACGCTCTCGACCTCAACATCTGCGAGAGCCTCTACGCCGAAGGGTCGAGCGGGGTGGTCGCCCCGCACTATGCCCGGCCGCACGAACAAGTCAATCCCCCTGAAGGCTGCGCTGGGAGCGGGGGCGCGGTGAGCGGACTCGCCTTCTACGACGGAGGTCGTTACCCCGATTCCTACGACGGCGCTCTCTTCATGGCCGACTACTCCTTCGGCTGTATCAGAGTGATGGTCCCCGACACTCCATTTGGAGTTCCCAACAAGGCGAACATCAGCACGTTGATCGGAGGCGTCACCGCGGTCGATCTTCAGATCGGTCCCGAAGGTGACCTCTACTACGCCGACATCGTCAGCGGGCGGATCGTGCGGGTCAGGTTCAACTCGGAGCCGGTCGCCGTCATCGAAGCCGACTTCGAGTCGGGAGGAGTCCCCCTTCAGGTCTCCTTCGACGGGACGGGCTCATCCGACGGCGAAGGCGACGCCCTGACTTATGCCTGGGACCTCGACGGTGATGGACAGTACGACGACTCGACCGCCAGCCAACCGACCTGGGAATACAACGTCCCCAACGTCGCGGTCACAGTAAGCCTGCGGGTCACCGATCCCTTCTCACTCTCGGCCTTTGACTCGATCCAAATCAATCCCGTCGATCATCATGCGGACATCACCTCACCATTGGCTGCGCAGACGTGGCAAGTGGGCGACACGATCGAATTCAGCGGCGGTGCTATTGACGCGGTAAGCGGCGAGATGCCCGCCTCGGCTCTCTCCTGGGAGATCGCGATCAATCACTGTGAAGTTGGAGGAGACTGTCACAAACATGTAATTCGGACCTTTGACGGGTTCGCCTCGGAAACCTTCACCGCCCCCGATCATCTCTACCCCAGTTACCTCTCGATTCGACTGATTGCCACCGACCCCGATGGTTTCACCGATATCGATCAGGTGGACATTCATCCCCAGACGAGTGTGGTCGGCATCACCTCCAACCCGCCCGGACGGACGGTGCTGGCGGGAGTCGAGGGGCTAGATCCCTTCACCGCGCCGGTTCAGATCACCGGCATTATCGGCAGCAGTCTCACTGTTGATGTGCCTTCGCCGCAAGTGTCGGGCGGATTCACCTACACCTTCGCGACTTGGAGCGACGGTGGGGCTCAGACCCACACCATCACCATCCCTGCGGCCGACTCGAGCCTTACTGCCGACTTCACCATTAGTGGCGGTGGTGGTGGAGGTGGCGGCGGCGGAAGTGGTGGAGGAGGTTCGGCCGAGCAGTTCTTCGACGACGTCCCGGTCGGTCACGCTTTCTATGCCGCCATCAACTGGCTGGCACTGCAGCGGATAACTCTTGGATGCACTTCCGAAACGTTCTGCCCTGGCGATCCGGTTACTCGTGGGGAGATGGCCGCCTTCCTGGCACGGGCGCAGGCGTTGCTACCGGCGCCGTCCGGTCGTTTTGTCGATACCGCCGGTTCTCCGTATGAATGGGCCATCAGCTCCCTGGTGGCGGCAGGTATTACCCAAGGTTGCGCCGTTGATCGCTACTGCCCCGATGCCCCGGTCACCCGCGAGCAGATGGCCTCGTTCCTGGTGAGAGCCTTCTCGTTCGCAGCAGGGCCTGACATCTTCACCGACGATGAGAACTCGGTTCACGAAGAAGACATCAACGCCTTGGCCAGGGCTCGCATCACTCTGGGATGCACGGCGACGACGTTTTGCCCCAATGACGTTGTGACACGAGAACAGATGGCAGCGTTCCTCTTCCGCGCCTTCAATCCCTGAACCGTTCTTGCGTAGAAAACCCCGGGTTAGGGGGCGAAAATCTACGCAAGAATGGAGCGGGACGCGACCAGGGCGGCGCCCACGATCCCGGCTTCGTTGCGAAGCGTGGCCGGCACGGTTTCCACGTCGGTCGTCAGGTACTTGCTCCAGCTGTCCCATTTACGGGAGACGCCGCCACCGATGATGAACAGGTCGGGAGAAACGACATGGGAGAGGTGGTCAAGGACGCGATCGACTCTCTTGGCCCAGGCTGACCACGACAGGTCCTTATCGTCTTTGACA
>JBOGEX010000030.1:0-15001 GCA_050741915.1 Acidimicrobiia bacterium | reverse complement strand
CCAACAACACCACCGAACAGATCCGCAAACGGGCCATCCGCCAGCTGGAAAACCTCGGCTACAAGGTCACCCTCGATCAGACTGCCGCCTAGGGAACGGGAACCGTATTTTCAGAACAGAATGAATGAGTGAGTGCGGATACCGGGTACTTCGGACCGGATTCGATCACCTGGACTGTCAACCAGGAGATCACGGTTCTCTTCGGTGGAGCGAGAGCGCTCCTCATGCACGCCGCCCATCCGCTCGTCGCCGCCGGTGCCCGGCAAACGTCGTTCTACCAACGCGATCCCTGGGCCCGATTGATCAGAACATTGCAGCTGCAGTCGACGATGACCTTCGGCACCGAAGCGGAGGCGAACGAGGCGGCGGATCGCATCAACCGTCTCCACACCAAAATCAACGGAATCGACTCGGTTACCGGCGAGCCCTACGACGCCCTCGATCCCGAGCTCCTGCTCTGGGTGCACGCCTGTCTCGAGGTGTCCTCGGTTTACTTCTTCGAAAGGACCGTTCGAAAGCTGACGACTGCGGAACGAGATCGGTATCACCACGAAAACCTCGTGGCGGCCCAACTCATGCTGCTCCCTCGTGATCACGTCCCTTCCACGTACGCCGACCTGGAAAGCTATGTCGCTTCGGTGATCGAGTCTGGGCGCTTGCTCCCCACCGATGTATCCGAGAACGTCGCCGACCTCATCAAGACCGGGCCAGTGCCGACAGCTTTGAAACCGATTTGGGCCTTCATTCGCTTTGCGGCCTTCGGAACGCTTCCCCCCTCCCTGCGCGATCTCTACGGCGCGAAGTGGTCGCCAGGGCGGAAGCGGTGGCTCGATATCAACCTGGCGTTCCTCGGGCGGGTGCGACCGTTCCTACCGCGCCGCTACCGGCTGATCGGTCCGGCTCGGTGGGCATATGAGAAGATCGAGGGCAAGCACAGCCTCACCCTGGCGGAGGCAGCCATCCGACGCTAGGGGCTAGGCGTCGAGATGCTGGCCGTCGAGATACTGGCCGTCGAGATACTGGGCGAAGAACCGTTCGATCCGGAGCCAGGTGTCCTCGGCAGCGTCCTTGTGATATCCCGTCCCCAGAAACCGCCGGTTGAGGGCGGTCAAGATGGGATGTTCGTCGTTCTGGTTCATGAAGCCATGCCCGGCGTGCTGATAGACCTTGACATCGTTTGGGACCCCGCCCGAGTCGAGTGCCTTCTCCACCCGCGCTGCTTGCCGGCGGAAGAGTCGATCTCGCCCTCCATAGGAGGCGACCACCGGACAGGAGCCGGCGAGAACTTTGGGTGCTTGTCCATAGTTGGGAGCGGCGGCATCGATTCTTCCTGACACTCCGAGGAGATATGCGAACCCTGCACCGAGACAGAAGCCGACCGCACCGACCTTGCCGTTGCAGTCGGCCCGCTCTTTCACCCAGTCGATGACTGCCTCGGCCCTCTCCAGCCCCTCACCTCTTCCCCGCCACAGGTCCCGAAACAGAAGTGCGATACCGCGCCACCCGCCGTCAGCGACCAGGTCGGGGGCGACTGCCAGGTAACCGAGCGATGCGACTCGATCGGTCTGGCGGCGAATGTCGTCGTCCAGGCCGTACGCCTGATGAAGTACGACTACTCCCGCGAAGGGTCCGGTGCCGGCGGGGGCGGAGAGATATCCGGGAATCGGATCGCCGGCAATGTAGAGAGTGAGGTCACCACCCAACTTGACGCGACCGTAACGAGGCTGCGGCCAGAATGTCCCTCTGCAGAGAAGTTATGACGCGGTCGTAGTCGGCGCCGGGCCCAACGGGCTCGCCGCTGCCGTCGCACTGGCCCGGGCAGGTCGCTCGGTCAAGGTCATCGAGGGAGGTGCAACCGTCGGCGGCGGAGCCCGGACCATGGAGCTCACCCAACCCGGCTTTCGTCATGACGTTTGCTCTGCCGTCCACCCCCTGGGCCTCGGCTCGCCCTTCTTTCGCCAACTCCCCCTCGAAGAGCATGGACTCCGCTGGGTCCACCCCGTCACTCCATTCGCACATCCGATCAGTCCGCGAGAAGCAGTGATGGTCCATCGATCACTCGAGGGCACCGCCGAGGAGTTAGGCGGCGCCGACGGCGAGGAATATCGGGACCGGATTGCACCCCTGGTCGAAGCATGGGACAAGATCGAGTCTTCGCTCCTCAGCCCCTTGTTGCGAATCCCCAAGCATCCGGTGGCGATGGCTCGCTTCGGCTGGGTGGGAGTGCTTCCCGCCACCACCCTCATCAATTCCTTCCGCCACGAACCGGCCAAGGCGTTGTTTGCCGGCACCTCGGCCCACTCCTACTTGCCGCTCTCCAAGCGATTCACTGCCGCCTACGGACTGCTTTATCCGATCACCGCTCATCGTTGGGGTTGGCCTTTTGCCGCCGGCGGGTCACAAGCGATTGTCGACGCGCTGGCGTCATACTTCCGCTCGCTGGGCGGCGAGATCGAAACCGGACTGTGGGTCGAGGACCTGGCCAAGCTCCCAGCTGCCAAATCAGTGTTCCTCGATGTCACCCCGGACGTGTTCATTCGCATGGCCGGTAGTTCGCTCTCTGATACCTACCGTCGTCGCCTCGGCCGCTTCCGCCGGGCTCCGGGGGCCTTCAAGATTGACTACGCGTTGAGCGGTCCTGTTCCCTGGGCCAATCATCGTCTCGAGGACGCGGGAACGATTCACATCGGCTCGTCGCAATCAATCATCGAGGCCGAGGCGAGGATCTGGAAGGGAAAGGAGCCTGAACGGCCATTCATCCTCGTCGCTCAACCAAGCGCCTTCGACCCGAGCCGGGCTCCGGACGGCCGGCACACGCTTTGGATCTATGCCCACGTCCCCCGAGGATCCGTCACCGATTTCCGGCCCAGGATCGAGCAGGAAATCGAAAACCTTGCTCCCGGATTCTCAGAGAGGATCATCGAGCGCTGTGTTTCGACTCCGGCCGACCTGGAGGCTTACAACCCCAACCTTGTCGGAGGAGACATCACCGGCGGGGCCCACACGCTGAAGCAAGTCCTCTTCCGACCGATTCCAGCCCGAAACCCGTATGGCACCCCGCTCCCCAACGTCTTTCTGTGCTCCTCGTCCACGCCTCCTGGGGCCGGCGTGCACGGGATGTGCGGGTTCTGGGCGGCGCGGTCAGCGCTCCGCTCCGTCCTTTCCTGACCTACTGCCACAAGTGGGGACGGGTGCGGACGTCGTCGAAGCCTAGCTCGTCGCATAGTTCGAGAAAGGCTGCTTTGTCGACGCCTATCCATTCCAGATCCTCGAGGCTCGCGGACAGATCGGCATCTTTCCGCAAAGTGGTGAGATCGCGATAGAGAAATACATCCTCTACTCGCTCAGTAAGTGTGGCGGCGAGCTTGGGAGCGCCGCGCACGGTCACCTCCCAGTCCTCTGCTCGAGTCGGGATCGTTTCCAGGTGGCGCCACCGGCTGAGAACCGTCGAGGCCGATTTGGGACCCCAGCCCGGCAAGCCGGGAACCCCATCGGCGGTGTCGCCGACCAGGGCCAAGTAGTCGGGGATCGACTCGGGACCGACGCCGAATTTGGCCTTGACGCCGTCTTCGTCCAGCACCTTCTGCTCACGCCGATTGAGCGTCACCACCCGATCTCCGATCACACACTGGCACATGTCCTTATCTGGCGTGCAGATGACCACCTGCTCGACGTCCTCGCACCACCGCCAGGCAGCAGTAGCAATGGCGTCATCGGCTTCGTATTCGAGCATTCCCCAACAAACGACGCCGATGGTGGCGAAGGCCCGTTCGACCAATGGGAACTGCGCCATGAGCAGGGGATCGACGCCGGCCCCAGTCTTATAACCGGCGAACAGGTCGTTGCGGAAGGACTCGATCACCGTGTCGGTGGCGGCCGCGATGTGGCTCACGCCGGGTTCTCGCAGCAATGAGAGGGTCGTCTCGATCACACCCAGGGTCGCCCCCACCTCGCGACCGTCCGGCGCCTCGCGCAGGGGCCGGCCATAAAAAGCTCGAAACAGCTCATAGGTACCATCGAGCAGATGGAGACGCACGACAACGATCCTATCGACGGCGACAAGGGAGACCCCTGGGAGAAGCTCGGCGAGCAGTTCGCCTCCCTGCGCGAGAAGCTAAAGGACACCTACCGCCAGCAACCGGACGAGGACGGGCCTTCGGACGACGAGGTGCGAGAGGCCTTTCATACTTTGGGCCGAGCCTGGGACCGGCTCACCGAAGCGGTGGGAACGGCCGTACGTGACGAAGGGGTTCGCCAGCAGGCCAAAGGGGCGGCCACCGGTTTCTTCGAGGCGGTGGGAGCCGCCTTCTCCCAGTTCGGAAGGGAGCTGCGCCGTCCGCGCAGGGCGGAGGACACATCCAGCGACCCGGGGATGCCGCCCGGTTCCTGAGCATGAAGAGCGGCCACATCTGGATCGGCCTCGGAATCGTCCTGATCCTCGTTGGGATAGCGGTCAACCAAGGCTGGTTGTCGTGGTTCGGACGATTGCCCGGTGACATCCGGAGCGAAGGCGAACGGGGTGGGTTCAACTTCCCGGTGACTTCGTCGATCCTGATCAGCATCGTGCTCACAGTTGTGGTCAATGTGTTGCTCCGCCTGTTTCGCGATCGAGAATGAACGATCGCCGGGTACGAGAGGCGATCGAGAGCTCTGACACCGACGAGCTCCTGCGAATCGTCGATGGCAGCTGTGCTGGCGAGGAGTGGGGCGAACTGGAAAAGCTGCGAGTGCTCCTCGCCGAGGCGATCGAAAGGGGACGTCAGCTCTGGGGAGTGGACCAACACATCCGGTATCGAATGGCACTGGAGGGACCTCCGCTGGTAGCGGCGGCCGCAGTCGAAGAAGGACCGGCACGGTTCGCTCTCGGCCCTTTGACGGAAGTGGCCGCCAACCGTCACACCTTCGCAGAACTCGGCCCTCATCTGCCCCCGGGCCCTAATCGGGCGGCGGTGGCCGCGGAGCGTGCGGTCGGCGGGGAACGGTTGAGCGACTTGGAGCAGACTGAGCTCCCGCTCACCCTCAAGGCCTGGGAGCCGGCCTACCTATTGCCGACCTATCACAAGGACCGGGTCGAATCGGCTGCTCCGCCGAACCCGCGGATGCAACCGGTCGAGCTGCCCGACGCCGTGCAACTGGTCGACGACCTGACCTCGACCGAAGCGCTCTTGGCCTTGGTGCTCCCTTGGCTCGAGGAGTCGAACGGCCGCGGGCAGGCAGTCTGTGTCGACGGCCCGCCGGTGGCGGCGTTGCGGGCGCTTTCGGTGCCGGCGGCGAAGATGGCCCCGCTCGCCACGGCCGAAGCGATGGCGCACATGGCGTGGGCGGCCGCCTCCGGAGGGGCGATGGGTCGCCGCCGCGGCGCGGCCTACGGGCGCTTCGCCACTTGGTTTGCCCTCGCCACGCTGTCTGGCTGGGAGTGGCCCGCATCGAGCGAGGAGATGGAAGATGCTGCCTCCCGCTTGCAATGGTTTGCCTGGACCGACCTGGCCCCGCCGCTGGGGTGGTCCCTCCAGGTCGCCGCCCACGATGCGAAGGAGGGACTCTCGTGGGCGATCGGGGCCCGAGACGCGCACTGACAATCCTGAGCGCGGATTCTCTTCGTGCCCTTGACAAATTCGTTGTACCACGACCGCGGTTACACAAATTTGACGCACCACTACCGACTGTCGGTCGCCCTGCAACAGATTTGCTACAGAGTGGTCGCCCTGCAACAAATTCAAATTCGATACACGCCGTAATGTCCGGACGATGATTCGAATCGCGGTACAACTGCAGCCCCAGCACGCCGAGTACAAGACCATCCGGGGGGCGGTGGACGAGGCCGAGGAGATGGGAGTCGACATCGTCTACAACTGGGATCACTTCTTCCCGCTCTCGGGGGATCCCGACGGATTGCACTTCGAATGCTGGACGATGCTCGGCGCCTGGGCCGAGCAGACCGAACGGGTCGAGATCGGCGCTCTCGTCACATGCAACAGCTATCGCAATCCAGAGCTCCTGGCCGACATGGCTCGCACAGTGGATCACATCTCGGGGGGCCGTCTCATCTTCGGGATCGGGGCGGGATGGTTTCGTAGGGACTACGACGAATACGGTTACGAGTTCGGAACGGCCGGCAACCGGTTGGCCGACCTGAGACAGGCACTTCCCCGGATTCGTTCTCGTTGGGCGAAGCTCAACCCTCTTCCGACCAGGCGCCTGCCGATTCTCATCGGTGGAGGAGGTGAGCGTAAGACCCTGCGGATGGTCGCCGAGCACGCCGATGTCTGGCACAGCTTTGGGGACCTGGCGACCTTCAAGCACAAATCCGACGTCCTCGATCGCTGGTGTGCCGAGGTGGGTCGCGATCCCAAGGAGGTCGAGCGCTCGATCGGTCTCAGCCCGAGGCGGCTCGAGCAGGCCGATAGCTTTGTCGAGGCAGGAGTTACCGAGTTCACCCTGGGAGACCTCCGCTACGACCTCGCCCCAGTACGGGATTGGCTCGCCTGGCGCGACGATCACAACCGCAGCTAGGGCTTGGGGGCGGTGTCCTCGATGAGATGGTCGACCACGCCTTGCAAGGCTTCCTCGGTCGAAGCTCCGTCATCGATCGCCGCCTGATACTTGGCGATCTGGCGCTCGGCCGAGGTGCCCTCGGCGACGATCGTGCGCACCCTTTCCACCTCCGGCCAGCAGCCGAGCTCCTCCGCGTCCGGGCGCAGCACGTCGATCATTTCTTCGACGAGTTCGCTGAACGGAACCAAAACGCCTTTTCCAAAATCCATCAGCGTGCCCTCGACGCCATAACGTTGCGCCCGCCAAATGTTCTCTGAGATCAGCATCGAGGCATATTGGCGCCAGCGCTGGTTCGAGACTCGGAGTCGGAAGAGCATGTGCAGCGCCGACAGGTAGCAAGCCGCCACCGTCGCGGCGTCTTCCACCCGGGTGCAGACATCCGTGATCCGCATCTCCAAAGTGGGGAATCGAGCCGAGGGACGAATATCCCACCAGATCTTGGTGGAGTCATCAATGATCCGGGCTCGGACCAGAACGTCGATATGGCGCTGGTACTCACTCCAGCTCGAAAACTCCTCCGGCAGGCCGGTGCGGGGCATGGTACGGAAGGTCGAGATGCGATAGCTCTTCAAACCCGTGTTGCGCGAGCCCCAGAAAGGGGACGAGGTAGAGATGGCGAGCAAATGAGGTAGGAAGTAGCGAATCTGGTTCATGAGGTCGATGCGAAGGTCGGGGTCCTCGATCCCGGCGTGGACGTGCATCCCGCAAATCACCATGCGCCTGGCCACCATGCCCAGGTCCTCGGCCATCACCTTGTAGCGGTCCCTGTCGGTGGGTTGTTGCTCCCACCAGAGGGCGAAAGGATGGGTCGAGGCAGCCATAACTGCCGCCCCGTGCGGGGCCAACGACTCGTTCAAGGTGTTGCGCATCTCCGCCAACTCCTCACCAGCAGAAGCAACGCTCGAATGGATCCCGGTTGCCACCTCTAGCTGGGCGCGAAGGAACTCGGGCATCGCCTTTTCTCCCAGGGTTGCCTGGGCGCTCTGCCACATGTCGACGCTGGGATCGCTGACGAGGTTGCGTGTCTCACGATCGACGAGGAGATACTCCTCCTCGATGCCCAGGCTGAAGGCGGGGCGGGGAATCAGATGCATGGCGAATTTCTAGCTGTTAGTGGCGCAAGGTGTCGATCAGGGCGATCCGCTCTTTTTGACAATCGCCCCGCACATGGCACTCGGCGTAGTGATCGTTCACCAGCCCCATCGCTTGCATGAAGGCATAAACGGTGGTTGGCCCCACGAACGTGAAACTCGCCTTCTTCAGCACCCGGGCGAGGGCGGCCGACCGTTCGGTGGTGGCGGCGATCTCAATCGGAGGCTCGTTGCTCGGATCGGCCCAGTTCCGCCAGATCCACCTGGCGAAGTCCCCTTCCTTCTGCTCCCAAGCAAGCACCTGCTGGGCATTGTTGATCGCCGACCGGATTTTGCCCTGATGGCGGACGATGCCGGCGTCTCCCAGCAACCGGGCGACATCGCTGTCGTCGAATACGGCGACCGTCTCGGGGACAAAGTCACTGAAGCCGGCCCGGAAGGCGTCGCGCTTGCGAAGGATCGTCAACCACGACAGCCCGCTCTGGAAACCCTCCAGACACAGCTTCTCGAAGAGGAGAGATCGATCGGTCGTGGGCCGCCCCCATTCCTGGTCGTGGTAGGCGACATAATCGGGCAGTCCCGTTCCCCAAGCGCAACGAACCAACCCGTCGTCAAGAGTTTTTACGTAATCCATACCTCGTTGGGACCAAAATGGCTCGAGGAACAGTTTTACCAAGCATGAACAACCCGTCACGTCCCCGCGCAGCTCTGGCCGGAATGGCGGCCGTGGCTATGGCTTTTGGCGCCTCTGAGCTGCTCGCTGCCATCATCGCCGCCCCATCGCTCGTCCAGGGAATCGCCGATCGAGTGGTCGATTCGGTTCCGACGGCGGTGAAAGACTTCGCCATTTCGGTGTTCGGCACGGGCGATAAACCCGCCCTGCTGGTCGGGATTGGTCTGGTCGGACTCGGGCTGGGCGCCGTCCTCGGAGTTCTCTCCCGGCACCGGCCCCAACCGATGATTGCGGCCATCGCCGTCTTTGGAATCGGGGCCGCCTGGGCCACCACCCTCTCTGCTACCGCCGGTCCGACCGTTCCTTGGCTTCTGGGTCTGGCCGCGATTGTCGCCGGCATCGCCACCTTCACCTGGCTGATGCGGCCGTCCCCCGAGCCGAGCCAAGGCCGCCGCGCCCTCCTCAAGGCCACGTCTCTCACCGGCCTCGGACTGATCCTCACCGGCGGCGGTCGCCTGTTGGCGGCCGCCGGTCGTGCCGCCGCCAGCGGTCGAGCCAGCATCGAGATCGGCGATCCGACCGCGCCTCCCCTGGCGGCGGGGACCTCCTTCGACATCGAGGGCCTGGCGCCGATCGTCGTCCCCAACGAGGACTTCTACCGGATCGACACCGCCATCTCGGTTCCGCGGGTGGCGGTCGACACCTGGAAGCTGTCGCTGACCGGTCTGGTCGACAACCCCTACGAAGTGACCTTCGACGAGTTGATGGAGATGGACATGGTCGAGCGTTACGTCACGCTTTCCTGCGTCTCCAACGAAGTCGGAGGAAAACTGGTCGGGAACGCCCGCTGGCTCGGCGTCCCCCTCAGCCAAGTAGTCGATCGAGGGAAACCGCGCCCCGAGGCGTCCCAATTGGTGGGGCGTTCGGTCGATCGCTTTACCGTCGGGTTCCCGCTCGAGGCAATCTATGACGGGAGGGAAGCGCTCGTGGCCGTGGCCATGAATGGCGAAGCCCTCCCCCTCGAGCATGGTTTTCCGGTGCGCCTAGTCGTCTCGGGTCTTTATGGATACGTCTCCGCCACCAAGTGGCTGTCGGAGATAGAGCTCACCACCTGGGAGTCGTTCGACGCCTACTGGGTCCCGCGGGGTTGGTCGAAGGAAGGTCCGATCAAGACCCAATCGCGCATCGACGTCCCCCGCCACAACATTGCCCCCGGCCCCCGCACCATCGCGGGAGTGGCATGGGCACCCAACATCGGTATCGCCTCCGTCGAGGTCCAGGTCGACGACAGTGCTTGGACCGAGGCTGAACTGAGCGATCCCTTGACTCAAGACGCCTGGATCCAGTGGCGACTGGAGCACGACTTCTCACCCGGAAGCCATCGGATCCGCGTCCGAGCGACCGATCAAACCGGCTTCACCCAGACCGAAACCCCGGTGCCACCCGCCCCCAACGGCGCCGAAGGCTGGCACACAATCACCATCACCGCCCGTTAACCGGAAACCTAATGCTATGCGCTGCGGTTTCCGCAAAACATTGCATCAGGTTTCGAACGAGGACCGCAACAGCTGCTGCAAGCGGCGCGACTCGGCCAATACCAGTTGGAAAAGGGCGCGGACATGGCCCGGATCGATCCCCGCTCGGGCCGCCTCCTCCTCGATGATCGCCAACAACTCCGACTCGCGATCGGGGATGTAAATCGGCAAACCCTGTTGAGCCTTGGTACGGCCGATCTCCATCGCCAAATCCTGGCGGCGGGACAGCAGACGGACGATCTGGCGATCGATCTGATCGATGTTGGTCCGCAACCGATGGATGCCGAGCGAGGTCATCAAACTGACAAAGCCCTCGAGATCGAGCTGCGGTCCAGTAGTACGTGCCGAAGCCGGCTCGGGATGGACCTCGACGATCACGCCGTCGGCTCCGACGCCCTGGGCAGCCAAGGCCAGCGGCTGGACCCGCGCCACCGTTCCGGCGGCGTGGGAGGGATCGACGACCACCGGCAGATGAGTGATCTCCTTCAGTTGCGGCACGGCGGTGATGTCGAGCATGTCGGCGGAGGTGCCGCCAAAGGTGCGAACGCCCCGTTCCACCAGAATCACCTTCTCGTTGCCTTCGGCGAGGATGTACTCGGCGGCCCACAACCATTCATCGAGAGTGGCCGAGGCGCCTCGTCTCAACATCACCGGCTTCCCCAGTTTTCCCAACACCCGCAACAACTCGAAGTCCTGCATGCTCCCCGACCCGACTTCGACGGCGTCGACTTGCTCGGCGGCGTCAACCGCATCGGCGGCCTCCAGCACCTGGGTGACAACCGGAAGGCCTGCCTGAGCCCCGGCCGCGGCGAGGAGCTTGACCCCTTCCCGTCCCAAGCCCTTGAACCCATAGGGAGTGCCGCTGGTCTTGTAAGCCCCGCCCCGCAGCATCGCTCCCCCGGTCTCGGCCACCACCTCGGCGACGGTGTTGATTTGTTGCTCCGACTCGATCGCGCAAGGTCCGGCGATCACCGGCAGCGGATCGCGACCGAAACGAGTCCGACCGATCTCGACGATCGTCTTCTTCGATTCGCTGGTGGCTTTACGTTCCATGGTGTGGCTCCTAGAAAGCCTTCGGGCCCGGGTCCCAACAAAAAAACCCGGAGCCTCCGGCTCCGGGTTGGTGGCTTGGCTGTTCTTAGCGCGTCACTCGGTCCCGGGCCGAAGGCCGGTAAAGAAGTAGTACGCAAAAAAGCGGCCGCTGGTCATTTCGTTCGCGAGGTTAGCGGCTTTGGCGGGGGCATCTGGCCGATGAGCTTTCGATCCTCCTCCGGGCTCACCGGCTTCTGGCGCTTGTCGAACCAAAAAAGGATGGCGATGGCAGCTGCCCCGAGCAGAAATCCGCTGAGCTGGTTCCAGGTCATCGACCCCACCTGGGCGTCGCCGCTTCCCACTCGCAAGTCGTCAAGGACGAATCGCTGGACTCCATACCAGGCGGCCCAGATCCAAAACAGTTGCCCGTAACGAAGCTTCCAGCTGCGGTAGACCAGGAAGAGCACGCCGAGCAAGATCGCCGCCCCCAACAGGTCGTAGGCCGCCACGTGGTGGTAGACCCCGCAAATGCCGTCTGCCGACGAGACGCATTCGAGGGCGTCATGCTGGGGCGCCACGTCGTAGCCCGGCCTGATGGCATAGCCCCACGAGGCGTTGGTGGCTCGGCCGAGGTGTTCGACGATGGCGAGGTCGCCGATGCGTCCGACCACCGTCCCCAGGGCGAGCCCGAACGAAGACATGTCGAGCGTGGCCCACACCGGCATCCGTAGTGCCCGCATTCGCCAGACGCCGGCGATGATGCCACCGGCAAAGCCGCCGAGAATCGAGAAGTTGCCGCTGATCGGGTTGAGCGCTTCGAGAAGCGGGGTTCCGGCGAGGAGGGCGGCCGGAGCAGTCCCATACCGCGCTCCGATCAACGAGCCCACCAAACCCCAGGTGAGGCACGATTGATAGGCGGCCGCATCAATGCCCCGCTTACGCAGCTCTCTGGTGGCGATCCACGCTCCGGCCATGAAGCCGAGGGCGGCGAAGAGGCCATGCAACGAGAACCGAAACGATCCGATCTCCCAGATCGGGATCGGTGGATAAGAGATGAAGGCCAGCGTCTCAGACGAGAACATCGAGCATCACCGCCAGGAAGAGGAACGACAGATAGCGAGTCGACTGGGCGAAGAGAAGCATGGCCCGCTCGGGCTTCAGGTGCACCCGCCAGGTGTGCCACAGGAACCAACCCCCCAGCCCGACGGCCGCCAGCAGATAAATCCATCCCATCCCGGCCGTCGGCACCAACAGCACCGAAGTGATCGCGGTCAGACCGGCATAGAGCACCATCTGCCTCGTCGTGGAGGCCACACCGCTCGTCACCGGAAGCATCGGAACCGAGGCGGCCTCGTATTCGTCGCGATAGCGCAGGGCCAGAGCCCAAAAATGCGGCGGCGTCCAGTAGAAGACGACCGCGAAAAGGATCCACGCCGGCAGCTCCAAGCCGCCGGTGACCGCCGCCCAGCCGACTAGCGCGGGCACGGCTCCCGCCGCTCCCCCGATGACGATGTTCTGGTTGGAGCTTCGCTTGAGCCACAGGGTGTAGACGAGGACATAGAAAAGAAGAGCGGCAGTTGCAAGGGATGCGGCCAGAAGGTTCGTGAACAGAGCCAACCAGGCAAAGCCGCCAGCACCGAGAGCTAAGCCAAAGACCAGAGCCGACTCTGGTTCGATCTGATGACGAGGTAGCGGCCGCCGTGACGTCCGGTGCATGATTCCGTCGATGTCGCGATCGAGATAACAGTTGAGGGCATTGGCCCCGGCCGCCGAGAGCGTGCCTCCGATCAGGGTGGCAACTACCAGCCAGATCCCCGGCCATCCCCGACTCGCCAGGACCATCGCCGGCACGGTCGTGATCAAAAGGAGTTCGATGATCCTGGGCTTGGTCAGAGCCACGTATGCCCCGACTCGTTCATGCCAATCGACGCCCAACTTGCCGACGACGAGGGGAGCGCTCATGACCGGCTGGAGCCTACCGGTCAGACGGAACTGCTCAGAAGTCGAGGACGTATCCGAGCTGGAGCAACTCGGCGTTGAATGCCTCGAGAGTCGGGCCCTGCGAGACCTCCAATGTGGCGGTGTCAACGATGATCGTGCTCGGTCCGTAGAACCACTCGGTGCCGTAGGCATAACGACCGTCGGCCGAATAGACGAGTTCGTAATACTCGGGCACATCAGTCGGTTCGATCCAAAGCAGTGGTTCTAGGGTCTTCGCATCGAGCAGATGAAGGCCGGAGGAATTGCCGAATTCGCCGGCGATCAAGTCGTCCCACGATCCGGTGGCGAGCACAGTTTCTCCGGTCGGCGAGATAACCAAGCGACTGATTGGAAGCTCGGTGTGGGCGACCTCAGTCATGGTTTCGATATCGATGGCCACGATCCCGAGAGGCTTCTCACGGTAGGAGCCTTCAACGGTATCCGACCATTCCAACTCCTTCCCGGTGAGGTAAAGCAAAGCTCCATCGCTTGAAATCGCGGCGGTCATCTCACTCGAAGCACCCTTGGCCTGAGCGGTGGGCTGCCAGGCAGCTATCAGTCGATCGAGAAACGACGTCTTCCGGACAATTGACCAGGTGGTTATCGATCCACTGTCGAGGTCGACAGTGGTTACGAAGTCGGTGTCGAGATGTGGCACATACAGGAGCCCCCGGTCTCTATCCCACCCAGGTTCGACCCGGTCGTCAGACCGATCGAATACGTTGATAACTGGAGGAACGGTGTCGAGAGCAACGTCGAGAGCGACTTGGCCACGATCTAGATTGAGAACCGTCACATGGGGATAGCCGTCTCCTATCGAGCGTCCAAAGAGCGCCAGTCGGTGCCTGTCCGACAGGTAGGCAAATTGATCGAAATAGACACCTTCAGAGATAGGCAACTCGAGAATGGTCGATACCTCTCCGGTAGAGCGGTCGTAGCGATGAAGTGCGACCCCATCCGGAATGTTGGGGTCGCCTCCTGGCCACTCCTTGTGAGTCACCCAATGGATGGTTGACCCTTCGATCGAGAACGCGAATGGCACGGGCGATCGCGGACCGCCCGCTTCTATTTCGATCAAGGAATTGCTCTGAGCATCGAGAAGCCACAGCACCCATCTCGTGCCGGCATTGTTGATACCAACAAGGGCAGCCTCGCCCTCGGTTGCAGCCGCGGAAAATAGGCTCGACCCGGTCGGTCCGAGCGCCGAGCCCTTGACCTTCTCCAGCGTCGCCGGGTCGACCCTCCACAGACTCCGGCCGCCGGGGAACTGCTCGACGACTTTCGTCGTCGTCGGACCGGCGACGGGAATCGTCGTCGTCGGGGTCTCCCGCCGCAAGGTCACCTCGCTGGTTGTACTCGGAGTCCCACTGGGGGTGCACCCGCCGACAAGGCCCACGGCGGCGACGACAACGAGCTCTCTCAGCACTATCAGAAGACGTTCAGGGGAAGCCATAAGTTCATCGAAAACCTGTCAGGATTCGAGCTTTGGTGGACAAGTACCGCCATTGATCGCTCTGCACGGAATGCACCCAAGCTTTCCCAGCCCCAGGCTCGCCGAGCTCTTCTCGAGTCACTACGACGAGGTACTGGCGTATTGCGCCCGGCGGCTGGGTCGCGATGAGGCCGAGGACGCCGCGGCCGACGTTTTCGCCATCGCTGTTCGGCATCACCTCCCTGGTCCACGATTTCAACTTCGACGACTATGCCCCCAACGTCTTCGAGCCGTACATCGCTTGGCTCAATGAGGAACACCCGGGGGTGACGGAGGAACTCTTTGTAGAGGAGAACGGAGTACAAACGCCGATCCTCACCGAGGAATCCCTCGACCTAGCTGCGACCTATCTCGACGAGTACGACCGTTTTCTAAACGGTTAAGCCGCTCCCAGGCGGCCTTGTCAGGATTCGTGATCTGGCGGACAAATACCTGCCATCCCATGAACCCGCATGAACGAGAGTGTCATGAATCCGTGGTCGTTCGCCGGGCCGAGGCAGGTGGTGCCTATCGAGACCACCTTTGAACGGCTCCAGCGTGCGAACCCCGAACAAAACCTGTCCGTGCTCCACGAGGAGCTCCTGCGGACATCGCAATCAACAAGGAGAATCTCAATGTCAAGCAAGACCGATATCCCCGAGCT
>JBOGEX010000029.1:0-10640 GCA_050741915.1 Acidimicrobiia bacterium | reverse complement strand
TTCCCCATCTCCGGGCTCGACCAAGAGGCCCGTCAACTCGTGCTCGATCAGAGCCGGCACCCCACCCACCGAGGTGGCCACCACCGGTCGCTCCATCGCCATCGCCTCCAGCAGCACGACCGGCAATCCCTCCACGTCTGACGGGTTGACCACAACATCGGCTGCCGCCAGGAAGGCGCGGGCGTCGTCGCGGCGCCCGAGAAAGCGCAACACCCCGTCGGCACCTGCGGCGGCGGCCAGAGCACGGACCCGCTCGAGATCTCCGGGGTGTTTTTCTCCTCCGATGGAGACGATGGTCACGCCCGGGCGGTGACCGGCCAGCCAACCCGCGGCGGCGACCAAGGTGGCATGGCCCTTGTGAGGTCGGATGTTGCCGACATGGACCACGAGGTCTGACTCCGAATTCAAGCCCAGCTCGGCACGGGCGCTGGCGGCTGTCTGCTCGCTAACTCGGACCGAGACCCCGTTGGGGATGACCGCCACTTTGGGACCCCGGTAGTCGCCGACCGCGGCTGCCACCGCTTCGGAGACCGCCACCACTCGCCGGTTGCGGGTATAGGTCAGTCGGTTCAGCAGTCGGGTCGGCAGGCGATAGGAGCCGACCAGATTGTGCTCGGTGTAGATGACCGGGACCGGGGAGACCAGGCGGGCCAGGACGCCGGCGGTGGGGAGGTGGGCATGAACCAGTGCCACCTTTTCCTTTTTGATGAAGCGACGCAGCCTCGCCGCCGCCGCCGGCCCGATACCTCGCCGGCTCCCGAGCATGGCCACCGGGATTCTGCTCTCCTCGAGGTCTCTCACCAACTGGTCCTTCCAGGGCAGGAGATAGGCCACCCGGTAGTCGAACAGCTTTCGGTCCCACCACGAAGCGGCCTCGGTGATCAACCGCTCCGCCCCGCCAATTCCCAGACCCTTGATGAGGATGAGGACCACCGGCCGGGTCGGCATCGACTACGTGATTTGATCGATCAGCTCGGCGACGCCCTCGTCGAAGGAGACCAGCGGCTCCCAGCCGAGCAACTCTTTGATCTTGGCGGATGAGACCAAGGCTGGCGGAACGTCACCGGGTCGGGCCGGGGCGAAGACCAGCTCGGTGGGAAGCCGGCTGATGACGGCTTCGGCCAGTTGCTTGATCGAGATCGCTTCGTCCGCAACCGTGTTGAGGGCAAGTCCCCTGAGCTCTGAGCGACAGGCCAGCGAGAAGGATCGGGCGATGTCGGTGGCATGGGTGAATTGCCGCGCCTGCGAGCCGTCCCCCATGATCGTGATCGGCTCCCGCCTCCGCGCCCGATCGATAAAGAGTCGGAAGACCGAATTGGTTCGCAGCCCGGAACCAAAAGCAGTTCCGAGGCGGAGCGCCAAGGTGGGCACGTCCGAGAGATGGTCGGCGGCGAGCAACATTCGCTCGCCGGCCAGCTTCGTGATGCTGTAGGGATGATCGGGCGAACAGGGATGAGCCTCGTCGATGGGCTCCCACTCCGGCAGACCGTAGACCTCCCAGGTGGAGGCATACACGACGCGAGCCCCGGCCTTCCGAGCCGCCTCGCCCACGTTCGCAGTGCCCGTCACGTTGACGGCCGCCGCCAGCCGGGGATCGGCGGCGGCCAGGTAGACGTCGCCGATGGCCCCGATGTGACAAACCACGTCTTGACCATCGACGGCCTTTTCGACCGCTTCCGAATCGAGCAGGTCGGCGCTGACCGAGCGGACGTCGTCCGTGACCGGCTGGGAGTCGAAGGCGGTGACGTCAAAGCCGTCGGCCGCCAGTCGGCGGACCACATGCCGCCCGAGAAATCCTGCCCCCCCGGTGACCAATACCTTCACGATGCTCTCCCCACTCTGGAGGACAAGGTAACACGGTCCGGCTCCCGTCTAAAGAGGAAAGGTGAGCCAAGAGATCCGGTGGGGGACCGATGTTCAGAGCGTTGTCGACTCCTGAACCGCCTCTGGGAGCCTTTCTGTCGACGAAGGAAACAGAACCCCGGTTTCTTTGGCTGTAGCGCGTCGGCTGAAGAGTTATTCGACGGTTACGCGTCGAGTTAGATGGCTTATGTCAAAAGTAGTTGTCTCTGCGATGTCTTGAAGTCGCGATATCATGACGACATGAGTAAACAAACGACGGTTCGACTCCCTGATGGTCTGGCGAGTGATGCGGAGGCGGTGGCTCGTGTCCAGGGCACGAGCGTTAACGCCTTGATCATCGAAGCGCTCAACAAGGAAATACAACGGGTCAGAGAGGATGAAGAGTTCACAAGCCGGGCGAAGCGACTGCTAGAACGTGACCGGGAGCTGCTCGAACGTCTCGCACGTTGATCCGCCCTCGCTTGCGGAGTCGCGGCGGCGCGTTGGCTGGCTAATCACCGGCCGGGGGTAACCATCGCCTCCATTGGCGGGGAGAAACGCCCCGGCGACCTTGAGCGGGTCCGGGCCCTCGCCGCGGCCGAGGGGGGCCGAAGCGGTGTTGCGCTTCCTCGGGCGTCGCGAGGATGCCCGCCTTCTTGGCCGCGGCCGATGTCGTAATCAACCCTCCGACGTGGAGGGATTGCCGGTGGTCCTGCTGGAAGTGATGGGGCGGCCAGTGGTTGCCACCTCGGTCGGCGGCGTACCGGCCTTGATCGAACACGAAAGCGCGTGCGCTGGGCGACGCCGCCCGGTTGCCGCGCGGTCTGCGCACCCCCCGGAGCGGCGAATACCTGGCCTGGCGGTTCGAAGCCCATCGGGCGGGCTCATCTCCGGCAGGGGCGGCGCGAGTTGGTCGTCTCCGAAATGGTCGGAGTCGACGCGCATCGGGCCGTAAAGCTATTGCGCACATCCAGCCGCCGCGATTACACGGTTGCCGGGTTCTCGGCCGGTGCCCCCGAGCGGCGCTCGGATGTCAGAGCCGAGCTGATACCGGTGGCTGCGGACCTCACGGTCGGGCACAAGCGCAGAGGTCGCGCCGGTACCTTGTCGGGAGGGTAGTCATGGGTCATCGTCTGGGCCCCGCCCTGGAATGGAAGCCCTCTTCGACCACCTCCACCTCACCACCGCCGCATGAACAACAAATTGTCGATACGGAGGCTGCAAGCGTCTAGGAACAACACCGTCACTTCGACCATGAAGATGAGAAGCTGATGATCATCATCGAGGTTCTGCCTCGAGGTGTCTCTCGTCACTCCTTCGGTCCGCTCATCTCTTGCTCTGATTCGCCTACGTGCTCTCTTCGACCAGATCAGCGAGCTCGTCGCTTCTGGGCGTAAAAAGATCTAATAGCGGCAAAGTCATGAGGTTGGTCACTAGCGCGACCATGACGATGATCGTGAAGGTCACCGTGGTGATGATCTCGAGGCTCAGGCCGATGAGCCCGGCGACAAGCACCAGAAGCCCACGGGTATTGAGGAGAGCCCCGAGAATGCCTACCTCGCGCCATTCGATGCCGAACGCCCGGGCGGGAACCGCCGCCAGCAGCTTCCCACCGATCGCGGCCGCCAGGACCAGGCCCACGATGCCGAGCGTGTCGGGGCTCAGCAACTTGAGGTCGGTCGAAAATCCGGCGAGGGCGAAGAAGACTGGAAGGAACATGACCATCGCGACGTCTTTGATCTTGGACGAAACGGCGGCTCGAAACCCGCGATCCGTGGGAAGGATCAGTCCCCAGACGAACCCGCCGACCAGGGCATGAATCCCTAATCGGTCACCGACCAGCCCATAGAGCAACATCCCCGCGAATACGACCGCCATGGTCTGTCCCGGGATAACTCCACCGTCAGCACTTGGAAGGAATCGGGCGAGGGCCGGTCGCACGACGAACCACGAGACCAAACCGAAGACAGCGACCAGGCCCAGCTTCAACAAAAGGCTGCCAAATCCGCGGGCGGCCGCCACAGATGCGGCGAAAGCGATATACAGAAACATGAGAATGGACATCATCCCGGTGGTGGCGACACCCAGGGCCCCCATCTTGGTGTTGAGTTCACCGCGTTCCATGAGGATATGGGCCATGACCGGAAAGGCTGTGACGGAGAGAGCGGCGCCAATGAAAAGGGCGAACGACAGGAAGTCTTGTCCCTGAGGTCCCGCGTATGTCGAACTATGCATGGCGATCGCAACCGGGAACCCAAGCGCAGCTGGAATCCCAACGGCGGTGATGGCCAGCAATGCGGCCTGCTTGCCCATACCCGCCACGACCGAGGCGTCGTATTCGACCCCGGCCAGGAACATGAACATGATGAGGGCGACGGTTGCGATCGCGGAGATGATCGGCCGAGCCTCGGCGGGGGCGATAAACAGCGACAGGTCGGCGCCGATGAGGGTCGGCCCGAGGAGGATCCCTGCCAGGATCTCACCCACGACCCGGGGCTGGCGGATCTTTGTCATCGCAGTGCCGAGCAAGCGAGCCAGAACGACGATCAGGAAGACGTCGAGCAGGACGTAGGCCGTGAGCAGCGCCCCGGTGACGTTGGCCGGCGGATCGGGATGCAAGATGGATTCGATCATGTCGGTACCTCGACTGGCGCCCGAGGCGCTCCACGGTCAGGCCGAGTCAGCCAGCCAACGCTCGGTACTCTCGATGTCCGTGAGCTGAGAGTTCCAGAGGGGAGCCCGCTCGGCGTGGTATCTCGACCCGATCGGGATCGAGAACTCCCCGTCCTCGTCGTAGACGCGTTCTCGCTTCAGCAGCTTGCAAAACGCAGCCACGGCCAGGTCGCGGTCGAGGACCGGCATTCCGTCGTAAATCCGCCCGGCGAACATGTCGAGCACCTGGTGGCGGAACCTGTCGTGCACCATTACCGCAAAGGCAAGTGGGTTCTCCCAGAAGGTGTCGATCAGGTCTTCGAGCATGTCGATTGCCCGCTCGGTATGGAGCATGTGAGCCTGGAACGGGTTGTCGGAGTCGCGCCCCTCACCGCTCAGCCAGCGTGCCACCTCCGGCGCCACCAGGCCCGCCTCCTTTACCGCGACATAGAGGCCAAATGAGAAGATCGGATCGATGAAACGGTGGGAATCACCGACGCAGATGTATCCGGGGCCGGCAAACTTGCGGACCTGAAATGAATAGTTAGGTACGACGTGAGGCTTTTCCACCAGCTCGGGGACTGGGATCCGGTCACTTAGACCCGCGTTGAGGGTTCGGAGCTTCTCGCAGATGAAGTCATGCTGGCTGAGTCCAGAGTCCTTGAACGTCTGGGCAGGAACGACGATGCCGATGCTGGTGATCTCGTCGTCGAGGGGGATCGCCCAGGCCCAGTGATACTTCTTCTGATAGAAGATGTGGGTGTTACCGGGGGCGAGCTCACGGCCGGGACCTTCGTCCCGCCGGTAGTTCGCGACCTGGGAGAAGAGGGCGATTTGCTTGTCGTAGGACCCGAGGTACTTGGGTCCGGTGGCCTTCCGGTTGGCGAGGAAGGTGGCTTGGCCCGAGCAGTCGAGCGTGATCTCGGCGCCGATGTCGTACTCCTCGCCGTCGTCGACTCGAATCCTGGCACCGGTCACCGTCGTCTGGTCGTCGCCCATCAGCGGCTGGATCGCTCGCCCTTCGATGAGGTCGGCTCCCCGGCGGAGGGCCTCGTTGAGCATGATCTGATCGAAGACGCTGCGCCGGACCGAGTAGGTGAAGACCTCGTGCAATTCCTTGTCGGGGGTGCGCTGCATGACCGGGACCCACCAGTCGGGGTTGCCCTTTGTACCGAAGACGCGCACTCCCTGCTTGATGGTGTGGTGCTCGCGGGGGAGCAGATTGGCGATCCCCAGCTCGCGGACCAGAGCGCCAAGCTCGCCCGTCATCCCCTCGCCGATGTGAAAGCGGGGGAACTGCTCCCGTTCCACGATCATCGGCTTGATGCCGCGTTCGAGCAATCTCATGGCAGTTGCCGATCCCGCCGGCCCCCCACCGATTATGAGGACGTCGGTCTTTGGACCTTTGGTCATGATGCTTCTATCTCCTCGCGCTTGGCTATGCCGGTCGCAGGGCGTTCGGGAATCTCAGGCTGAATGAGAAGAGGCCCTCCGGGTGCCGTAGGGCCTCTCCCTAATTAGAGCTGAAAGTGCGTGGATCAGGTGCCGCAGGTGCACTGGAGCTGCTTCGCCACCTCCGGTTTCGGGTGCGAGTGCATCCAGGCGGCGATGATCATCGGGAGGAAGACGATGGCGTTGTATATGAGGTGTAGCTCCGGCCTCGGCACCCACAGCTGCACGATCGAGGCGGGAACCTGGGATCCGAAGAAGTTGAACCCGAGGATTGCCTGGAGCTGAAGCAGCGAATGCTCGATGAAGTGCCAGCTCTGAATCACCAGGGAAACGGTCCACCAGGTGCGGGCGGCTCCCACAAATCCGGGCCGTAAAAGGAACAAACCGGCCAGCATGAACAACGCGTAGCCAAAGTGGAGCACCTCGGTCTTCACCAACCAGGGGGCCGCCAAGCCGAGGGCACCCAGGGATTCCGGCCGAGGCATGCCCATGATCCAGATTTGAGCGGCCTGGGAAATGTGCTCGACCCAATGGAGAACCACCACTGCCATGTAGAACCACATGAATCGCTCATGCCAATCGGTATTGACCCGATCGATAAACCGTCCCTGTCCTCCGACTCTCGCCGGATATGCAATATCGGCCACTGCTTAACCCTTTCTTTCCTATCTACTGACCGTCACTGGCTGGCGACTCCATACACGGATAGTTCGCCCCAAAAGCCAAACGAAGAACGCAATCGCCTGGACGGCGAATAGCCCTAGGAGGATGGCAAGTCCCCACCCGGCGACTGCAACCTGGAAACCCAGGGGGCTGCTTTGATACGAACCGCCGGCGTCTATCACCTCGATGACGGCTGTACGGTGCCCACCAGAAACTTGCGTGACCCCCGTCCAGGCGAACGGGCTGGCGACGTTGGGGGGCGACAGGCTGACGGTCGATCCGTCGTCGAGACGGAGCTTCACAGCCAAGACGTTTTGGGCCTCGGATCCGGTGATATGGACCGCGATTGGAATCGTTCCATTCGAGAATCCCTCCGAGGTCCACGCTGAGAGGTGGTAGGGGCCGACGGCTTCCGCGGAGGCGATGCTTACCGGGTGCTCGCCGTTGTGGGCGTTCGCCGGCAGCGCCGGAAGGAGGCAAGCCGCCAAGGCCGCGACGACGGCAGCAGACCTTCGATGAATCCCACCCCTCCACTCCATCCCGTCATTTTGAGAGGCCGATGGAGTCGAAACAAGTGGGTATGCGCCCGGCATCGATCGGGTATCGCCCCGACCGATATGGGGTGTTGCCGTCAGGAGCGCGCTTGGCGCGAGAATCCGCGCACTACAACCCCGGGCATGCCACGTTGCATCGGGCGTCAGTCCGCTCGCGAGAAGGGGTCTCGCCGATCAGGTTGCACGACCGGAAGGTCGGTTTGTGAGAAGTCCTCGCCGGTGCACAGGATCGCCGAGTTCTCGACCGCGGCCAAGGCATAGGTAAAGCAGTCGCCGTAGTTGAGGTTGGCCGGATGATTTCCCCGACCGAACCGTTGCCAGGCATCGATCGCCAAATCGGCTTGTTCTCGGTCGATAGCAGCCACGTCGACTTCGGCCGCCCGCAAAAAGCGTTCGAGAATCCCGGTGCCCACCGGCCCGAAACGAGCGGAGAGAACGATACCGAGCTCGACCACCGTTGCCGCCGACATCACCCGCCGGTCTGCGGTATCGAGGAAGTTGGCAACGGCGTCACCGTCGGGTTCGGCGGCAAGGACTGCCATCGCGGCCGAAGTGTCGACGACGATCTCTCTCAATCGGGAAGTCCCCGCTGGTCATAGCCAATCAGCTTGTCGGGCGGGCCTTCATCGAGCACGGGATAGACTTCCAGCTCGGCCACCAGCCGCTGCAGCCGCGCTTCGAGGCCGGGTCGTCGCCTCTGGTTGGCCAGCCGTTCCCGGAGGGCGACAACGATCGCTTCGGTGATGGATTCACCCGTCAGCTCCGAAAGCTCTCGGGCTAAACGGTCAGCCTCGTCATTCTTGATGCTCAACGCCATGATAGAAGTATATAGTAGATACTAGAAAGGTAGAATTGGCTTGCATGGGACAGGCGTTCACCTATCTGATGCTGCCCATCGAGCTCTTGGCTGGCCTCCTTTTTGGGCTGGGCGGGCTTGCGGCTGCCTACCTCTTGAGGTCCTTGCGGCCCGACTGGGGGTTGGTCTTTTCCCTTACGGGTTTGGTGGGCCTAACGCTCATCAAGCCTCGTTGGCTGCCTGAGATCCTTTTGCTTTGGGAGCCGCTCTTGGTGGCGGTGGTCATCGTCGTGGCCGGCTCACTCGCCGGATTGTTTGGCGCCCGGAGAGACGAGACTCCCTGGATCGGGTTGGTATCGGTCGGAGGGGCCTGGGCGACTGTTCCCGACACCGAATTGATCTCGGTGCTTCTGGGGATAGCTGCTCCGTTCGCCGCAGGCGTTTATCCGTGGCGGATTCTTTCCCAAAGCCGGCTTGGCGCCGGAATGGCGGGGGCCCTACTGGCGATAGTCGTGATCCTCGATGGCGGGCGAAGGAGTGGAGCAGTGATCGGGGCGGCCGGAGCCGTGGCGGTTGCTGCGTTGCCCCCGCGCGACCGCTACTGGCTGATCCGCCACCTGGTGCTCGTGGCGGTCTGGGCGCGGATCGCGGGACGAGCCTCCACCGCTGCCGGAGCGCTGTTTTTAGGTCTCGGCTTTACGTTGCTGGTCGTTGGGCTCGACTCGTGGTGGATGAGGATGAAATCCGCTCGCGGACGAGGCTGATGATACGGTCTCGACCGTCAGCGGTTAGCGAGGATCCGCTGGGAAGGCAAAGCCCAGTCTCAAAAAGCCGGGCCGCCACCGCTCCTCCAACCGACGAGCAGCCTCGATAGAGCGGTTGCAGGTGCATCGGTTTCCATATCGGTCTTGCCTCGATGTCATGGCTTTCCAAGAGGTTGATGACGGTGCTCCGGTCGGTCCCGGCCAGGTCCGGATCAATCGTCAGAGCCGTCAGCCAGAAGGTCGATCTACTGCCTTCGATCTCCGGCATGAACTCAACTCCGGGTAGATCCGCGAGGCCCTCCCGATAGGCCCGGTTGTGGGCCCGCCTAATCCCAACCCGTCGACCGAGGTCGGATAGTTGCGAACTTCCCAGGGCAGCCAGCAGGTTGCTCAATCGATAGTTGTACCCGAGCTGTGAATGTTCGTAGTGAAGAAACGGGTCGCGGGCCTGCGTCGCCAGGAACCGGGCCTGGTCCGCCCATCCCGACCGATCGGTGACCAAAGCTCCTCCACCACTCGTGGTGATGATCTTGTTGCCGTTGAAAGACAAGACGGCGGCTTCGCCGAAGCTCCCCGCCGGCCGTCCCTCGAACTCCGCTCCGAGCGCCTCGGCGGCATCGCTGATCAGAAGCATTCCGTAGTTCCGGCAGATTCCTTCGATCTGGCGGTAATCGGCGCACTGGCCGTAGAGGTCGACGGCGATCACCGCCTTGTAAGGCTCCCCCCGCTGGACGCCCCCATCCAACTCTGTCCCCAACAGGTCTGGATCCATGTTCCAGCTCGTCAAGTCGCTGTCGACAAAGACCGGTTCGGCGCCCACGTAGCGAACGGCGTTGGCCGTGGCTGCGAATGTCAATGTCGACACCAGCACTCGATCACGCTCGCCCACCCCGGCGGCGATCAGGGCGAGATGGAGGGCCGCCGTCCCACTCGACAAAGCCACCGCCCGAGCGCGGCCCGTCGCCTCCGCCAGCTCTCGTTCGAAGGCATCGATCTGGGGACCGACCGGGGCGATCCACCCCTCGTCGAGGGCAGCGGCGATATGTTCCCGATCGGCCGCGCCCAGCTCGGGGGGTGACAAGTAGATCCGGCTCACGGCCCGAGCGAGCCTAGGTGATTAGCTGAGACCCATCGCTCGAACGATGAAGGAGGCCATCTGTGCCCTTGTCACCGTGCTCCCGGGACAAAACTGGTCGGCGGCGCAGCCGTTGGTGATGCCGGCGGCGGCCAAGGCGTTGATGTCGGCCGCGAACACCGAACTCTGGTCGTCGGAGAAGGCATCGACCGATGAGGGGGCAAGGCCTAAAGCCCGCACTAGGAATGCGGCCATCTCCCCCCTGGTGACAAACCCGTCTGGACAAAAAGCTCCGGGAGCGCATCCCTTAGTTATCTCCCACACGGCCAGTGCGTTGATATCTCCCGCGAACTGGCTGGCCTGATCGTCCCCGAAGAAATCGGTGGTTGCAGCCGGAAGGCCCAGGGCCCGCACCAGGAAGGCCGCCATCTGACCCCGGGTAACTGACGAGTTCGGGCAGAACAGTTGGGTTCCACACCCCTTGGTGACGAGGGAACGGGCCAGGATCTGAATGTCGGCCTCGTGAAAGTTCCCGTTGTCGTCGCTGAACAGGTCGGGCCCCGACGATGACCCACAGTTGAGTCCAACCTGATCAAAGTCCATTCGTCGGAGCAGCGTCTGCCCGTTGACCAGAGCGCCTTCGGACACCTCCACCAAGCGGGAGACGCCGCTCAGGGCCAAGTTCTCCATCAACACCGGGGTGTTGCCTTCGATCCCCGAGTGCATGATCTTGATGGCTGTCGGCGATCCGGCCACGGTGACACAACTCCAAGTCTGTTGCTCGGTGGGTGGGCGGATGGCCTTCGAGAAGGTGTGGTTGATGATGCCGAAGTCGGCGTTCT
>JBOGEX010000028.1:0-33906 GCA_050741915.1 Acidimicrobiia bacterium | reverse complement strand
GCTTACTCAGACCGTCCTCGTGACTTTGCGTAAGCCACGGGGACGGTCGGGATCGTGCCCCCGGGCAACGGTCAAGTGATACGTAAAAACCTGGGCGGCGACGATGGCGGGGATCGGGCTGAGCCACTCCGGAATGGTCGGGATCCTGATTAGGTGTTCGGCCGGCAAGTCATGGCGGTCAGAGATTGCGACCACTTTGGCGCCAGCCGATTGGATCTCGTTGAGCAGGTCGGCTATCTCCGAGAACAAGCGTCCATCGGTCGCAATCGCCAACACGGCTAGGTCGGGTTCGATCAGTGCCATGGGACCATGGCGAAAGTCAGCCGATGAGAAGGGCTGGGCAACCAAGTAGGAGAGTTCGGCGATCTTCAGCGCCCACTCGTGAGCGGTGGCATGATGAAATCCCCGGCCAATCACCACACAGCGGTCGTGTCCGGCGAGGGCGGCGGCTGCCGGCACCATCTCACCACTCCCGGAAAGAACCTCGTCTATCACCGGCGACAGGAGTGCGAAGTCTTCCTCGTTGTCCCCGCCGGCGATGGCTGCCGAAAGCAGGGCAACGGCGAGGAGCTGGCCGGTGTAGGTCTTGGTGGCGGCGACGGCCTTCTCTTCCCCGACTCTCAGATCGAGAGAGCGCGAGGCGAGCTCGGCCATCGGCGAGGACGAATTGTTGGTGATGGCCAACGTTGGTCTCCCCTGGCGGTTCGCTTCCGCCAGCACCGCCAGCAAGTCAGGGGACTCGCCGGATTGGGAGATCCCGACCACAAGTGCTCCATCCAGGTTGGGAGGACTCGAATAGGCCCCGAAGAGCGACGGGGTGGTCAACGCCACGTTGAGCCGGTTACGTGCCCCCCATAGGTATTGGGCATAACGTCCGGCATTGTCCGACGACCCGCGTGCCGCCAGGACGACATAGGTTGGTTGTGACTCTCGGATCCATTGACCGATTTCGACGACCTCTGCTCTAATTCGCTCGCGGGCTGCGGCCAGGACATCTGCCTGGCTCAGGATTTCAGTCCAAAGAGTCATTGGTCTTCACCATCACCCGATCCGATACCGAGCACTCTGTAAGCATTCTTCGAAGCGGCGCCGATTGCCTCGGCCTCGCTGCACCCTGTGAAGGCCCCGAGATTGCGAACGGCCTGATCGAGAAGCAACGTGCTCCCCGCCAACCTTCCCTCGGCATTGACCACTCGACCCTCCGAAACCATCACTGGGGTGCTGCCGATCGAATACGCACCATCGGAAAGACCGGCGGCCGCCATGGCATCGCTCACCAATACCAGGCGTTCCGGTCCCAGCAACTTCCAGGCAGCCGCGACCGTAGCCGGATGCACATGGATGCCGTCGACGATTAACCCCGCGGTAACTTTCTCCTGGGCGAAGAGGGCTCCGATCGGCCCCGGTTGGCGGTGATCAAACGGAGCCATGGCGTTGAACAAATGAGTGACATGAGATACGCCCCAAGAGAAGGCATCCATTGCCTCTTCGTAGCTGGCAGCAGAATGACCGAGGGCGACTACCACCCCTTCTTCTATCAGAGCCTCGACGACGGCTCGGGCACCGGGCAGCTCCGGCGCCATCGTCACCATCACCACGCCGGCTGCACGAGTCCAGCCCTCGATCACCTCAGGAGAGGGACTGCGCAGAAACTCTTCCGGATGAGTGCCCCGTCGGGAAGGCGCCAGCATCGGGCCCTCGACATGGAGTCCGATCGCCTGGGCACCCTGATAGGAATCTGGAGGACCGGCCCCTAGGACTGCCAAAGCCTTCTCGACAGTCCCCGGGGGAGAGGAGATGATGGTGGGGAGGAATGCATCTACTCCCAAACCGCGAAGCCTCTCTCCGACCAGCCAAATCAACTCCGGGTCGTTGGTGAAGTCATAGCCAAAAGCACCGTTGATCTGGAGGTCGACGAGCCCGGAGAATTCGGTCGTCATCGGCTGCTGCCAGCCAGGCCGTGACCAACCGGGTAGAGCCCCGGTACCGCGGCGGGAAGGCGGCCCGGGAAGGACACCTCCCCAAACAATGCCGCGGCCAGCGCCTCCATCGAGGCCGGGTGAATCCCATCGGTGCAGACGTACGTAGCCGCCGACGGATAGCGAGCCAGGTCGTACGGAGTGCGGAGAGCGACCGCAATGAGCGGCCTTCCGGTCGCGACGAGTTTTGTGATCAGGCTCGCCTGGCCGCGACCGGCATCGATCGTTCCGGCGATGACCAAATCGTGGCCCGCCGCCGCCTCGCTCACGGCGGCAATCTGTGAGTCGGACGGTTCCTGGTCGATGATCAACTCCGTCGTCTGCCGGTGCCCGCGCCCGAATCGCCCTCGCCAGGCCTCAGGAGCGGTTGTCAAGGTGGTTTGTTGCGAGTCATTTCAGGCGATGGCGGGGGCGGGTGGTGGCGGCTGACCCGAGCCTCTCGTTCGGCAGAGCCGCAAAGGCAACTCCCCAGGCAAAGGACAGGATCCTACCGACCAAACCCGCCGAGGAGGCGTCATCGGGCGTTGCCAACGAGACAATGCCGTTATACGCAACAGCTAGCGCGACCGACCAGGCGGTGACCCGGAAACCGCGCACTCGGATGGCGACGACGAAAGCCAGTACCACGAGCCCCAAAGCAAAGGCGCCATCGCCGACCAGTGGCCCGAGTGCTGGATCGTCGCCCGCTGCTCCTCGGGGATGGCGAGGTCATCAAAAATCTCGGCAATGGTCTCCTCGAACTCTGCCGGGGTGGCGTCCTCTGGCACGTCGAGTCGCTCGAAGATAGGCCTTCCCAGTTCGGCCGCCTCAACCCCAGCCTGGATATGAGCGACAACAAGATGATGACGGGAGGAGTCAGCACGGCGGCCAACGTGAGCAGTGCCCTCGAGGGTCGGGGCGTGGGTTTGAAAACCTCCCGGCGCGAAGGATGCAACACCGCCAGCAGGATCGGCGGCACTCCGCAGATCAGGAAAAGGAATCCTGTGTCTGGTCCAACGCCGCTTATCAGTAGGTCGGTGATGATCAAGACCAGGGTCGGCACTGCTGCCTGCTGCGTAGGGGCGACCTTGCTCGGGGTCGACCGGACTTGGGCCAGGAGGCCGATCAGGCTGAGAACGAATATGACCACGATCGAAACCTCGTGGACGCGGTGAGACGTCCCGGTCCCGGTCAAAACTCACCCGATCACGGCGAGTGGCAGGACCGAAAAGTGACTCACCAGTAACAGGCCGTAGGAGGCGGCGAGGTCCGTGAACGCGATCTTTCGTCCCCGTGACCAAGTTGACGTCGGCTCGTTCACCTGCGGGCTCAAGTTCGCCTCTCGCCTCGTAACGATGGTCGTAACGTGGTGCGGAGAGAATCCTCGGGCCAATGCTTGACGCCGTTATTCCCCCCAACGACCAGAAGCGCTTCACGACGCGCCAACGCGGACAAGCGGCCACACAATGACGCCGAGGACGCCGGCAATGACCACCACGATTGGTTCAGGGACTTTGAACCACCAGAGCAGACCGAGACCGCCCAGCGCGATGAGGGCCGTCGGCACATCCCTGACCGCCCCTTGGGCGAGCACGATCACAGAGCCGGTGATGGCTCCAGTCGCCGCAGCGGTAGCGCCCTGGACAAAGGCCTTGAGCTGCGTGTTGTCACGGTTTCGTTTGAACCAAGGGGCGGGGAGGATGGTGAAGACGTACACCGGGAGAAAGATCCCGACAGCCGCCCCCAAAGCGCCCCAGAAGGAGGCGACCAGGTAGCCGATGAAGGCCACGGTGATTACGACCGGTCCCGGCGTGATCATCGCGACGGCCACCGCGTCCAGGAACTGCTGCTCGCTTAGCCAACCGAACTGCTGGACGACCCCCTGCTCGAGGAAAGGCACGATCGCCAGGCCGCTACCAAAGACGAACGCGCCAGCCTTGGTGAAAAACACCAAGATCTGACCCAGCACACCCACGTTGCCGGGGCCGATGCCGACGAGCCACCGTTCGATCGTCCAGATGAGCAGACCTATCACGACCGCCCCTGCGCTAGCGAGCAGCGCCCGCCGCCAATTCGACCATGCGCGCACGAGCAGGACCACCAGGCCCGCCAGAATGAAGAACTCGGCCAGCTCGGCTTCTGCCCACACGGTCACGATGGCGAGCGCCCCGAAGATGGCCCAAAGCAACGGATCGCGGCGGTTGGTCGAGCGCGCCAGTTTGTAGGCAGCAATGGCGATGATTCCGACAACGGCGGCGCCGATGCCGTAGAAAAGCGCTTGCATCCACCAGAGCCCACCGTAGGCGAGGTACGCGATCGAGAGGCCGAGGACCATTAGGAACGAGGGCAGGATGAATGCAAGCCCAACGGCGGTTGCGCCGAGCACGCCGTGCTGGAAGTACCCGAGGGCAATCGCCAGTTGCGCAGCCAGCGGCCCCGGCATGATCTGGGCGAGTGCGAGCGCGAGAGCGTACTCGTCCTCCTCGATCCAGCGCCGTCGCTCGACGAGGTCACGGTGCATGAACCCGGCGAGGGCTATGGGTCCCCCGAAGCCGAGGGCGCCGAGCTTGAGAAAGTAGAGGACGAAGCGCCAGAAATTGGCGCCACGATCGACTTGCGCCTGCGCGTCAACTGGAGCGCCCTCCGGCATATGTCTCTCCTCGAGTTATTCGGACCCGGCCATTCGGGGGGTGCGACGCCGCGCGCTAACGTTTCTGGGTTAGCTCGTCGACGAGCCGGGTGACCCTCGCCTCGATCGCCTCGCGCGCTGCGGCGTACCCGTCGCTGACCGCGGGTACGTCGTCCCATCGCTCTACGGGCACAGCAGGGTTGAGCGCTGCGATGTCACATCCGAACGTCACGATCCGCGAGGCGGATGCGACGTCCGCCGATGTCACCAGCCTCGGTCGGAGACCCTGGACGTCGGCACCCTGTGCCAGGAGCTCCGTGATGACACGGGGCGCGATCTCCGTATCGGGTTCCGTCCCGGCGAACGTCGCGTCGGCTCGTAGCCCGCGCTCGTTCGCGAGACGTTGGAAGTGCGCAGCTGCGATCACACTCTTCGCCGCGCCATGCAGGCAGACGAACAAGACGTGAGCCTCAGCCATGGATCAAATCTATCCAAGCCGGGCGCGAGACCTCGTCTCGTTCACCTGCGTGCTCAAGTTCGCCTCTCGCCTCGTAACGATGGTCATAACGTAGTGCGGAGAGAATCCTTGGGCCAATGATTGACGCCGTTATTACCCCCAACCACCAGAAGCGCTGAGCAGGCGCTTCCTGGCCTCCGCGTCCTGGGCGGCGAGTGTGGCGATATGGGGAACTGTGTTGGCGCGGTGTTTGATCTTGGCGATTGTGGGATTTCAGATGCTCCTCCGGCAGGCACGGGGTGGGTTTGGTGGTCGGCGAAGGCGTCTTCGGGATCTCGCAGGAAGTGGCGAGGACCCTGATTGGGGCTGGCATCTCCCAGATCGCGCTGGCGCGGCTCTTGGCAATCGGTCAACTGGGGGGATGGCTGCTCTTCGCGCTCACCGGCTTGGTGATCTTTGTCCTCAAGCCCCGAGATGGTGGTGCCTTCGTCACCTCGGTGATGTTGTTGAGCCTGGGCTCGGCTTTGCTCCTTCCGATGGCGATTATCAGGGAGCGGCGGCCTGAGCTGGTTCCGGCAGTGGCGTTCATCGGACATGCCGCCTCCCCTGGCCTCATTTCGGGCGGTCGGTTGCCGGGATCTCCTCGTTGGCGACATTGCTGCTTTTGCCCGATGGTCGGTTTGTCCCCAGATTCATCCGATGGCTTTGCTCGGCATGATCGGCTTCGCCGGTCTCTGGCTCGTTCTCCCGGGTGTCTTTGCGATAACGACCTTGGCGACGGGCGCCCGGCTTTTCTGGATTTGGGGAATCCCCCTTGGTCGGGGTGGCGGCTCAGATCTTTCGGTATGTCAAGGTCTCGACTCAGGAGGAACGCTGGCAAACGCGGCTTGTATGGGTTCCGTTTTCCTCGGGGCGGCTGCCTTCACACTCCCGGTGGTACTCGATCCCGAGCTCGGCGAGGGAATTCTCGACCTGGGTTTGGTCACTCCCGAGCTGGTGGCATTTTACGAATTGATCCTCTTGATCCTCCTCGGATCGGCGATCGCCTTCTTGCCGCTCTCGATCGGTTGGTCGGTGATGCGACGCCAGCTCTTCAACCGAAACCACATTGGAGTCGGTCGCTACCGAGCTGGTCTCGACTATCGACGAGGCAATGAGCCAGCGCTCGATTCGGGTGTGGCTGCAGCACCGAATCCGACCGGGTAAGTGCGGGCTATTCTCTGGGCTGTAGACGTTGTTGGACAGCCTCTACCCAGGGTTCGCTTATTACTTGGCGATGGGCTCGATCATGATGCATTCGCCGGGGCATTCCTCGGCAGACTCGAGGGCATCTTGAATCAGGTGATCGGGGATCCGGGCCACGCCCCGCGATCCCTCGGGACCGTGGCCGTCACCCTCCTGGCCGTCGTAGATGATCGTCTTCCCGAAATGCTTGGTCTCTTCTTTGACCACCCAGAGGCCGTCGTCGCGGGCGACAAAGACGTCTGGGGTGATCTCCTCGCAGATGCCGTCTCCGGTGCATAAATCCTGATCGATCCACACCTGTAATTTGGTAGCCGTCGCCATTGCTCACCAAGCGTAACGCGTCGGGGTGCCTTACCGGACAGGGGTTTGACTCCCGCGTTTGGCTAGCTTGGTCCCCAATGGCCGTTCCCTCCTACGAGCCCGTCAACAAGCTGCGTTTTGTCACCGCAACGACGCTTTTCGACGGCCACGACGCCTCGATCAACGTGTTCCGACGCATGCTCCAGGCGACGGGAGCGGAAGTGGTCCACCTCGGTCACAACCGAACCGGGACCGACATCGTCGATACGGCCGTGGAAGAAGACGCCCAGGCGATCGCGGTCACCTCTTATCAGGGCGGCCATATGGAGTTCTTCCGTTATCTGCGCGACCTTCTGATCGAGGCTGAGCGCCCGGAGATCCGAATCTTCGGCGGGGGCGGGGGAACGATTCTTCCCGCCGAGGGCGCAGAGCTGATGGCCTACGGCGTTACCCGCATCTACTCGCCCGACGACGGGCGAGAACTCGGGCTGCAAGGCATGGTGAATGACATGCTGTCCCATGCCGACTACCCGACCGGGGAGCTCGAAGAGCCGATCGACGTTGCCAAGGCTGACCGAGGCACCCTCGGACGGCTGATCTCGGCTGCCGAGAACTGGCCGGAGAAGTATCAGGATCTCTTTGACGAACTCGCTGCCCAGGCCGGTCAACTGGCCGTGCCGGTGATCGGAGTGACTGGAACCGGCGGGTCAGGTAAGTCCTCGCTGGTCGACGAGGTCATGCGGCGTTTCCTCCTCGACTTTCCCGAGCACAAGATCGCCGTGATCTCCGTCGATCCCTCCAAGCGGCGCAGCGGAGGCGCCCTTCTCGGGGACCGGATTCGGATGAACTCGATTCCCCACCCCCGTGCCTTTATGCGTTCGATGGCCACCCGCCAACCGAACGTCGCCCTGTCCCCGGCGGTCGGCATGGCGGTCAATGCGGTCAAGGTGGCGGGTTATGACCTCGTCATCCTCGAAACGTCGGGTATCGGTCAGTCCGACACCGAGATCGTGGACGTGGCGGACCTGTCCTTGTATGTGATGACCCCCGAGTACGGAGCGGCGTCTCAGCTCGAGAAGATCGACATGCTCGACTTTGCCGACCTCGTGGTGATCAACAAGGCGGATAAGCAAGGTGCCGACGATGCCGTTCGTGAGGTGCGCAAGCAATACCGGCGCAACCGGGTGCGATTCGAGGGGCCCGATGATGACCTACCCGTCTACTCGACAATCGCCTCCGACTTCAACGATCCCGGCACCAATCGCTTCTATCAAGGGATGCTGGATGCATTGAATGAAAGGAGTGGCTCGTCGCTCGAGTCCTCGTTGCCGCTTCTGGTCGATCCCGTGGAGAAGCAGGCCGTGGTGCCGCCGGGCCGGGTGCGTTATCTCGCCGAGGTGAAAGAGACTATCCGCCACTACGACCAGTGGGCCGGCGAACAGGCAGCCGCGGCCGAGCAGTACTACCGGTTGCAAGCCGGTGGGACTCAGGAAGAGATCGAGGATGCTCGATCGAAAGTTGATTCGAAGAATCTTTCCCGCCTGGAGGGCTGGGATCAGCGCATGGGCGCCTACGACCAGGAGAACTTCGTTTTCCCGGTGAGAGGCCGGGAGGTTTCGGTGCCGATCACCTCTGAGTCCCTTTCCCATTCGAAGATCCCCAAGGTGGCGGTGCCCCGACTCCGTGGCTGGGGGGATCGCCTGGCGTGGCTGCTGCAGGAGAACCTTCCCGGGAGCTTCCCCTACACCGCCGGGATCTATCCGTTCAAGCGTATAGCCGAGGATCCCACCCGCATGTTCGCTGGCGAGGGTCCCGCCGAGCAGACCAATCGGCGCTTTCACTATCTGGCCGCGGGCATGCCGGCCATACGTCTCTCGACCGCCTTCGACTCGGTGACGCTCTACGGCGAAGACCCTCACGAGCGGCCCGACATCTACGGCAAGGTTGGCAACTCAGGGGTTTCGGTGGCCAGCCTCGATGAAGCGAAGAAGCTCTATTCGGGCTTCGATCTTTGCGATCCAGCCACTTCGGTCTCGATGACGATCAACGGTCCGGCGCCGATCATCCTCGGCTTCTTCCTCAATGCCGCCATCGACCAAGCCTGCGAAAAGTACATCAAGGCAGAAGGTCTCGAAGATGAGGTGGAGGCGAGGCTGGCTGAGCTTTACCCGACTTCGGACCGACCTCAGTACCACGGCGAACTTCCGCCAGGAAACGATGGGCTCGGGCTGATGTTGCTCGGGGCTACTGGCGACCAGGTCCTGGCTCCGGACGTCTACCAACAGATCAAGGCCGAGACGCTCACCCGGGTGCGCGGCACCGTCCAGGCCGACATTCTCAAAGAGGACCAGGCCCAGAACACTTGCATCTTCTCCACCGAGTTCTCATTGCGGATGATGGGAGACATCCAGCAGTACTTCGTCGATAACTCGATCGACAACTTCTATTCGGTTTCAATCTCGGGATATCACATGGCCGAGGCGGGAGCCAATCCGATCACCCAACTCGCTTTCACGTTGGCCAACGGCTTTACCTATGTCGAGTACTACCTATCGCGAGGGATGAAGATCGACGACTTCGCTCCCAATCTCTCCTTCTTCTTCTCCAACGGGATCGACCCCGAGTACGCGGTGATCGGTCGGGTGGCGCGCCGCATCTGGGCCAAGGCCATCAAAGAGAAGTACGGCGGCAACGAGCGCAGCCAGATGTTGAAGTACCACATACAGACCTCGGGGCGCTCGCTCCATGCCCAGGAGATCGGATTCAACGACATCCGCACCACGCTGCAAGCCCTCTATGCCATCTACGACAACACCAACAGCCTTCACACCAACGCCTTCGACGAGGCAATCACGACCCCGACCGAAGACTCGGTGCGGCGGGCGGTGGCGATTCAGCTCATCATCAACCGTGAGCTCGGGCTGGCCAAAAACGAGAACCCTCTTCAAGGCTCCTTCCTCATCGAGTACCTGACCGACCTCGTTGAAGAGGCGGTCCTTGATGAGTTCGAGCGGATCTCGTCTCGGGGGGGAGTGTTGGGGGCGATGGAGCGCCAGTACCAGCGTGCCAAGATCCAGGAGGAGTCGCTCTATTACGAGCTTCTGAAGGAGTCAGGCGAGTATCCAATTATCGGCGTCAACACCTTCCTTTCGGCGGAGGGTTCACCCTTCGTCGTACCGGAGAAGCTGGTCCGTTCCACCGACGCCGACAAGGACCGCTTGATCGAGAACGTCCGCGCAGTTCAGGCGCACTACCAGGGCCAGGCGGGTGTCGCTTTGTCCGAGTTGGGAGCCGGAGCTTGGGCGGGAGCGAACCTCTTCGAGATCCTGATGGAGACGACCAAGGTCGCCACCTTGAGCCAGATCAGCTCTGCCCTCTACGAGGTCGGCGGCCAGTACCGGCGAAATATGTAAGACAAGAGGTTCCCCCCTCCCCGCCTACGGCGGTACTCCCCCCTTCGGGGGAGAAACGGGCGACGGAGGGGCATGGGAGAGAACGGGTCAGCCCATGGTGAGGGCGCGTAAGGGGCGGATGCGCATGATGATGCGGCGCTGGCCGGGCTTTTCCCACGGGTTGCGCTTGACCCCGAGGTACTTCTGCGCCATCGAATTGATGAACGCGAGCGACGAGTCATCTTCGATCCCGTCGAGCACGCCTCGGATTTCGACGTACCGATAGGGGTCGTCGGGGTCGACGAGGGAGAAGGTGATGGCCGGATTGCGGCCCAGGTTCTTCTCTTTTTGGCGGCCGATCACCTGGGAGAAGCGAAGGTAGGTGCCGTCCCACGCGATCCAGACCGGGTTGTTCTGCGGCCTCCCCTTCGCATCGATGGTGGCGGCGTGGGCGAGAACGGGTCTAGTCAGCAAGTCGAGATGGCTCGGTGGAATCACTTCGTTCCCTTCTTGCGTAAATCTCGTACCAAAAACGGTACGAGATTTACGCAAGAAGGGGCAACTAGCCTCGGGATCCCATGTCCTACGACTTTGCCGCCATCGAGCCCAAGTGGCAAGAACGGTGGGCGAAGGAGCGGGTTTTCAACGTCGAACCCGACCCCGATCGGCCCAAGTTCTATAACGTCTGCATGTACCCCTATCCATCGGGGGACATTCACATGGGGCATGTCCGCAACTACACCTACGGCGACCTTCTCACCCGCTACCGGACGATGCGTGGCGAAAACGTCCTTTCGCCGATGGGTTGGGACTCTTTCGGGCTACCTGCAGAGAACGCAGCCATCGACACCGGAATCCACCCCCGGATCTTCACCGAGCGTCAGATCGAGCGGATGCGGGCCCAAATTCGGCGGCTGGGGGCGGCCTATGACTGGAGTCGGGAGCTGGCTGTTCACAAGCCCGATTATTACCGGTGGGACCAATGGCTGTTTCTGAAACTCTGGGAGCGAGGCCTCGCCTACAAGAAGAAGGCCCCGGTCAACTGGTGCCCGAAAGATCAAACTGTTCTGGCCAACGAGCAGGTGGTTGACGGCGCCTGCGAACGCTGCGGGACCATCGTCGAAAGGCGCGATCTCGAGCAGTGGTTCTTCAAGATCACCGACTATGCCCAGCGCCTCCTAGACGACCTCGCTTTGCTGGACGAGTGGCCGGATCGGGTGCGGGTCATGCAGGAGAACTGGATTGGTCGCTCCGAGGGCGCCCAGTTCGCGATCAAGGTGGCCGATTCTGATCTTTCTTTCGAGGTTTTCACGACCCGACCTGACACTGTGTTCGGGATGACGTTCGCGGTCCTGGCCCCCGAACATCCTTTGGTCGAAGAGCTCATCTCGGGCCAGGCGAACGAGGAAGCGGCTCGGGCCTACATTGCTGCGGCTCGCCGTCAATCGGAGATCGAGCGGATGGCGGAGGGCGACAAGACCGGGGTGTTCACCGGCCGAGATGCCATCAACCCGGTCAATGGACACCGCGTTCCCATCTACGTCGCCGACTACGTTCTGTTGAGTTATGGGACCGGCGCCATCATGGCCGTGCCCGGTCAGGATGAGCGGGACTGGACCTTCGCCGAAAAGTACGGACTCAACATCATTCGCACTGTCGAGCCGCCTGCTGGCTTCGAGGGAAGGGCCTACCCCGGCGACGGACCGGCCATCAACAGCGAGTTCCTCGATGGTCTCGACATCGCGTCTGCCAAGAAGAAGATCACCGTGTGGTTCGAGGAGCAAGGAATCGGAAGCGGAACCGTCCGATATCGCCTGCGCGACTGGTTGATCTCCCGCCAGCGCTATTGGGGCTCCCCGATCCCGATGATCAAATGCCCGGTCCACGGGCTGGTACCGGTGCCCGAGGCCGATCTCCCCGTGTTGCACCCGGATGTCGAGGACTATGCCCCCAAAGGGGAATCACCTTTGGCGGCCGTGCCGGACTTCGTCAATGTCGCCTGCCCGATCGGCGGCGAGCCGGCGGAGCGGGAGACCGACACCATGGATACATTCGTCGATTCCTCCTGGTACGTCTTGCGCTACTGCGACCCCCACAACTCAACAGAGATTTTTGATCCGGCAAAGGTTCGCTATTGGATGCCGGTCGATCAATACATCGGTGGGGTCGAACACGCCGTGCTCCATCTCATGTACGCCCGTTTTATCACCAAGGTGCTCTTCGACATGGGACTGGTCGACGTCGAGGAGCCATTCGCTCGGCTTTTCACCCAGGGGATGATCACGCTCGCGGCCGGAAAGATGTCCAAGTCGAAGGGGAACGTGATCTCGCCCGATGACTTCTTCGAGCGGCACGGTGCGGACTCATTGCGTCTGTTTCATCTCTTCGTCGGACCGCCGACCGATGATGCGGTATGGAATGACAACGGGGTCGAGGGGACCCACCGATTCCTCGACCGGGTGTGGCGCATCGGTCACGGAGAAATCGGTTCAGTGGTCGATCGCGCACCGTCGGAAGAGGATCGGGCGCTGCGAGCCGGGGCCCATCGCACCGTGAAGAAGGTCACCGAGGACATCGACCGGTTTCGGTTCAACACCGCGGTGGCGGCTCTGATGGGGTTCACCAACCAGTTAGTCGATCACCTCCGTTCCGAGGAAGGGTTGAGCAAAGAGGTGTTCAGCGAGATATACGAGTTCTTGTTGAAGATGCTCGCTCCGATGGCTCCCCACATTGCTCATGAGCTGTGGGAGCAGGCGGGCCGCGGGTCGATGCTGGCGCTCGAGCCCTGGCCGCAGTGGGATCCTTCATTGGTCACGCAACGGACCGTCACCATGATCGTTCAGGTGGACGGCAAGGTGAGGGACCGAATCGAAGTCTCTTCCGAGATCACATCGGCAGAGGCGGAGGAACTGGCTGTCGGTTCCGCCAAGGTGCAAGGACACCTGACCGGCAAAGCCGTGGCGATGATTGTCGCCCGTCCCCCCCGCCTCGTGAACGTGGTTTCCAAGACGAAGGACGCCGGCTGAAGGGGTTTCCGCCGTCGGTGATCACCGCTCTGGGCGGCTTTGATCCGGTCGAGATCTCGGGCCAGTGCGGCCTCGGTGACATCGATCGCGTGCCGGTGAGGCGCGCCCCTGGTTGGTTGACACAGGTGTGGCGGGGAGACGTGGGGGCGATGACTGTCCCCTGGGCAATCTTTGTTCGCGGCGACATCCTTGGCGGCGATCGCGTCGCTCTAGCGAAGTTGATCCAGCACGAGCTCGTTCATGTGCGGCAATGGCAGGAGATGGGCTTCGGAAGGTTCCTGGCTCGATATCTCTTCGACTACCTGCGCCTCCGAAGGAGCGGGCTCGCTCATCAAAAAGCCTATGAGAACATCTCGCTCGAACGGGAAGCCCGCGACATCGCTTCGGTCTGAACTACTCGACGACGATGCCGCTCAGATCTTGTTCTGGTTTGGGAAAACCGAGGTCGAGTTGCTCCAGAGTCTGAATGAGGATGGTGGCGACGACCAGGTCCCGATACCACTTGCGGTTGGCCGGGATTACGTACCAGGGAGCGGAATCGGTCGAGGTCCGCGAGATGGCCTCCTCGTACGCGGCCTGGTACTGATCCCAGACCTTGCGCTCGTCGAGATCGCCGAGTGAGAACTTCCAATGTTTCTTGGGGTCGTCGAGACGGGCTTGTAGTCGCTCTCGTTGCTCGTCCTTGGAAATGTGAAGGAAGAACTTGAGGATGGTCGTTCCCTCCTCCGTGAGCAGCCGCTCGAAGTCGACAATCTGTTCGTAGCGCGGCCGCCAACTCTCTTCGGGAACAAGGTTGTGCACACGCACGACCAGCACGTCCTCGTAGTGGCTGCGGTTGAAGATGGCGATTTCGCCGTTGGACGGGACGTGGGGGTGAACCCGCCAGAGATAGTCGTGGGCGAGCTCGGCCTCGGTGGGCCTCTTGAACGACGCCACCTTGACTCCGAGAGGGTTGACGCCGTCGAACACAGAAGAGATAGTTCCGTCCTTGCCGCCGGTATCGGTGGCCTGTAGGACCACCAGCAATCGATGACGGTGATCGGCGTAAAACAGCTCCTGCAATTCCTCGAGGTGGGTGTTGAGCTTCGCCAGAGCTGCTTTCCCGGCCTTCTTGTCCCCGTCGAACAGGCTTTGGTCTGAGGGATCGCGGTTGGTCAATTCGGTCGCCTCACCTGGTTTCACGCGATAGCGGGCCGTATCCACCGCCGGCACCCTAACTGGATCAGACCTCTTCCCCGGAGCCCAGGGGTCCGGTATGACCAGGTCAGGAGGTGGAGTGGATCGGCGGCAAGGCGTGGTGGTTTGGATGGTCTTGCTGGCGGCGGTCGGGGCCGGTTGGTGGTGGGGTGGACGCATTCCAGAGCCTCCTCCACCTCCGCCAGATGTTTCGACACCGCCCGCGATGGAGACCGGCACGATCACGGTCCACGTCGGCGGTTGGGTGGCGCTCCCGGGTCTGGTCGACCTCGCAGCTGATGCCCGGGTGGCGGAGGCGATAGCCGCCGCTGGCGGGGCCTTGCCGGGGGCACTGATGGAGGCGATCAACCTCGCCGAACCGGCGAGAGACGGAATGCAAATCATCGTTCCTGGTCCTGAGACCACCTCGGGTGGTGGGGAATCAGGCGGCCTCCCGAGCAACGACCGACGGGTCCACCTCAACCAGGCCACCGCCGCCGAGCTTGACGACCTTCCCGGGATCGGGCCGGTGATCGCTGAGAGAATCGTCGCCCACCGAACCGAGAACGGACCCTTCACGGCAGTCGAGGATTTGCTCGACGTTCCGGGAATCGGGGAGTCCAAGCTGGCGAGTTTGCGTGACTTGGTGGTGGTGCCATGAGGTGGCATCTTCCGCCGAGAGAATCATGGCCGGTTCTCGGCGCTCTGTGTCTACTCGCCGGGGGAGTCGGCGCCGCCAGGGGGGCGGGGGTGCTGCTCGTGATGGCGACCACGGCTTCCGGCGTGGCGTTGTTGCTCGGAGGATCCCGTCGACGACCGGTGATCTTGGTTCCCCTCGTTTTGGTGGCGGGATGGATCTCCGGCCAGGTGTCGGTGGGTCGCGAACAGTCGATTCTTACCGCCGGACTGCCACGCGAATTCGGGGCGCTGACGGTGGTGGCGGTTACCGATGCCGAGCCGAGCCCCTTTGGTGGCAGCTGGTTCGTCGGTCGGCCCGTCTCCATGGCCAATGGCGGCGGAGAAACCACCTGGCGAGGTCCCAACCTCCTTCTCCGACTCCCGACGGAGCGAGACGTCTCGTGGTCGGAGATGTTGCGGATCAGGGGGCGATGGCAGACGAGCCCCGGGAGCGCCGGTGGACATTTCTACGCGGGGATCGTCGACGTCAGCGATATCGACGCGCTCGACGCTCGCTCGACTCCATTGGTCGGAACCGGGAATGCAATCAGGAATCGAGTTCTTCAGCAGCTCGACGGAGGCGAGCCGGCCGAAGCCCTCCTCGCCGGATTCCTGGTGGGTGAGACCTCCGACCTCGCTGACGCTGATCAGGTGGCGATGCGGCGGGCAGGGATCTCGCATTTTGTGGCCGTGTCCGGGGCCAACGTCGCTGGCTTTTTGTTGCTCTGGTGGCTGCTGTTGGGTCCGATCGGGGTGGGCGCTCGCCGGCGCGGATGGATGGGCCTGGTGGGTCTGGCCATCTTCCTGGTCGCCACCCGCTGGGAACCGTCGGTGGTGAGAGCAGGGTTGATGGCCGCTGTCATCTTCGCCGGTCGAGCCGCCGGCCTGGCGATCGACGCCTGGACTGCACTGGGAGCCGGGGCGTCGCTGGCAATGCTGGCAGCTCCGGCCCTGGTCTCAGATCTCGGCTTCCACCTCTCACTGGCGGCAACGGCGGGGATCATGGTCGGGTACGATTTGCTGCCGGAGCGAATTCCTCGCCTGCTCAGGAAACCCCTCGGGGTAACGGTCGCCGCTCAAGCGGCGGTGATGCCTCTCCTCCTGATGCAAGGCGATGGCATTCCCTTGCTTGCTCCTCTCACCAACCTGATTTCGGCGCCGCTGGTCGCCGCCGCAACTCTTTTCGGAGCGATCGGAATTGTCACCGGACCGGGTCTCTTTCTCGCGGCGGCGGTTTTTGCTTCCGAGATCGTGCTGGCGGTCGCCAGGATCGCCGCTTGGTATCCCCAGCTCCATCTCGCGGCCGTTGCCCTGATCGTCTCGGCTCTCTTGGTGACGATTCGCTGGCCGCCAATCAGACCGATGATGGCCGCGGGCGCCTCCGTCGCCTTGGTGGCAACTCTCATCTCTTCCGGACTGAGCGGACCGGCGGTTGTGTTCCTCGACGTCGGTCAGGGCGATGCGGCACTGCTCGTGTCGGCGAACGGAGAGGCGGTGCTCGTCGACGGCGGACCGGATCAGCGCCAGCTCTGGCAAGCGCTCTATCGGTACCGCATCAGACAGTTGCGCCTGGTGGTGGCGACCCACCCCCATGACGATCACGTCGCCGGGCTCGTCGGGCTGGCCGGCCGGATACCGATCGGCGAGGTTTGGCATGCGGGGGACGAACACCCCAATCCCACTTGGGACAAAGTCGAGGCGGAGATGAAAGCGGCTTCCGTTCCGCTCCTCGCCCCCCAGCCGGGGACCAGCCGCCGATGGGCGGGGTTGTCGCTCGAGGTGGTTGGCCCCGAGCGGCGTTACGAGGGTGCCAACGACCAGTCAATCGTCATCATTGCCCGTTCCGCAGCAATGTCGTTGTTGATGACCGGTGATGTCGAGGTCGCCGCTCAACGAGACCTCGATCCCATCGACATCGACATCCTCAAGGTTCCCCACCACGGCGGTAACACCTCTTTGCCGCTTTGGTTAGCTGCCACCCGCCCGGAGATCGCAGTGATCAGCGTGGGGCGCAACAGATTCGGGCACCCGGCCCCGGAGGTGGTGAGCGTTCTCGAGGCGAGTGGCGCCCGCGTGATCACGACCCAGGAGGCGGGCGACGTCCTTCTGCCGCTCGATCGGCCGGTCGGCGGGCGCGGTCGATCTCTCGCCAGAGCTCGAGGATTCCCTCGATCCCGTCACTGGGATAGGTGGCGACGGCCAGACGCACCCCGGCCGAGGGGCCGGAGACCTCGGTCAAGAGCTTGCTCAGGTTCTCGCTGGCGATGCGGGCGCCCTCGGGGCCTGTTTCGGGAAGGACCAGGCCTATCAAGTGGTGGCCGCCGCGACGGGCATGGGCGGCGTGATCGGAGCTGCGAATGGCGCGTTCGAGTCGCTGGCCGAGGTCGCGGAGTACGGTCCTTTGTTTTTGTACCCGGTGCTCCGACCACTTTGGCGACGAGATATCGGCCAGGACCACGGAGAAGATTTTCTGATAGCGATCGGCTCGTGCCTTCTCGGTGTCGGTGATCTCGATCATCGACCGCGCATTGCCGACGCCGGTTTCATCGTCGATGTCGTCATGCAACTCGAACTTGTCGAGAGCAGCCTTGATCTGCTGTGCCGCCCATCCTCCGCCGAGTCCAAAGCCAAGGTATCCGAGGACTCGGGCTGCGATCTGGCCAGCCAGTGGCGTCAAGCCGAGGAGCTGCAGCGAGGGGATTCGCAAGAGGACATATGCCACCGAGGCCAGGACTCCGGAAGCGAAGCCGCCGCGTACTCCGCCGAACAAGAAACCGGCGAAAACGGGAATGAAGAGCAGGGTTGCTGCCACTTCGACGAGATCGACGCCGCGGGAGATAGCGACCAATCCGACCAGCAGGATCAAGATGAATCCGGCGAGGAGGAGAAGTGACCGGGCGCGAGCGAAAGTCATCTGTGAACCACAAGCGGAGTGTACGGATGGCCTTACTATCGCCCCGGTTGTGCCTCCTCTCCTCCGGATTCGACTCGCGGCAACGGTGCTGCTCGGTGTCTTTTTGATTCCGATCGTGCTGAGTTCTTTGCGCGGCCTGACCCACGTCGTCAGTTGCGAGGCGGCCATTGCACAGCCCTTCGAGGTCAGATTCGGCAGCGACGGGACGCCAATTCTCACCGGTTCGCGGCTGGTGGAGGCCGGAGCTGATCCGGTTTGTATGAACCTTCGCACCGACCTGTCGATGCGGGAAGCAGGACCCAACCGCCTGGAAGTCACCGTTCCCATCGAGAATCGAGGAGGAGATCCCTGGCAGGGGACGGTGAGTTTGGAAGTCGGCGGGGTCCTCATCCCCGTCCAGATCGGGTTGGTGCCCCCAGGTCAGACGAGGTCGGAGACGATCGTTCTTCGTCTGCCCGAAGGGGTTACCGAGTTAGATGGAGAGTTGTTGATCGGACCGTGAAGGTTTTCGAGAGTCTCTCCTTCGGCGGCGTCACCCACGTGATGGCCGTCATCAATCTCTCGCCGGAGTCCCGCAACCTCCACACCGTGGCTGCCAATCTCGACGAGGCTCGGGCGATGGCTCATCGTTACCGGGACTGGGGAGCCTCCGTCATCGATCTCGGAGGTCAGTCATCTCACTATGACAATCCCACGATCTCATCCGAAGCTGAGCTGGCCCGACTGCTTCCGGCAGTGACCGCTTTGGTTGGTGATGGTTTCCTTTTATCTATCGACACCTGGAAGCCCGAAGTCGCCCGGGCGTGTCTGCAGGAGGGGGCGTCGATCATCAACGACACCGGGGGACTGGTCGATCCTGCCATGGTGGCGGTGGTGGCGGCGTCGTCGGCAGCAGCCGTGGCCGTATATGTCGAGGGTCGAAACCCCCACGACGTCGGCGACATCGACACCGGCGGCGACAAGGCTCGTCGGACAGCCGAGTTGTTTCGAGAACGCCTCCTCACCCTCGACGATGCCGGAGTGAAGGACGTGATCATCGATCCGGGCATTGCTCTCAACTATCGGGGCGACTACGAGGCGTACACGCGGCTCCAGCTCGAAGTAATTCGCGAGAGCGCCCATCTCCACGATCTGAATCGGCCGGTGCTGATACCGATTCCCCGCAAGCAAGAATTCGCCCGGGTGATGGCATTCGTCTCTCTGGCGCTCGAATACGAAGCCGACATGATTCGGGTCCATGACGTGAAGGCAGCCTGCGATCTCGCCCGGCTCTTCGAGCGGTTGCCCGGAGCATGAAGCACCTGCTGGCGGTAACAGGACAGAGCAACTCCGGTCCCGGAGAACGTCAGGAGATGTTGGATCGCGCCCACGAGTACTTGACCAAGTCCGGGGTGGCGGCGGCTGACGTGGTTCGGATCGATGTGCCCGCCAAGGGTGGCGGAGAGGAGTCAGATGGGCCTATGCGGGGCGACCTTGAAGCGATGGTCCCCCTGCTCCAGTCGGGTTCGCTGTTCGGAGATTTGTCGGGCTTGTTGCTCGTTGACTCTCAGAACCTCAATCTGGTCGAGGCCAAGCTGACGGCCGAGTTGCTCGAGCAGGCAGGTGACGTGGCGGTGGCTCTGGTCTGCTTCGGCACCCTTCCGGCGTCCGTCGCCAAGGTGATCAAGGCGAGCGGCGAAGTGGTGGCGGTGCGGAAGATGTGGGAACGGCAAGCGGGGGAGTGGTTACGGGCGGAGCTGACTCTTCGCAAGATGAATATGGAGCCCGAAGCGCAATCCGCGCTGTTGCAGCGTTTCGGCACCGATACTGCCGGTTTGGGCCAGGCTCTCGACCAGCTCGTGGAGCATCAGGGAAAGATCACCCCTCAAGCAGTCCTCGATCGGTTCCGCAACCGACCCGACGAGCCGTTGGTGCACTACCTCGATTCGGTGAGCTCGGGGAAGGCTGGCGATGCCTTGCGGCGCTTGGCGGACTTCCTCACCCACGGGCATCCGCTGGTGCTGCTGGCGGCCCTCGAGTCAGACCTCAAGCGCCGGGCCCTGGCCTCGTCGTCTGAGACCGAAGAAGCGTTTCGCTCGGCCATCGGTGCCCGGTCGGACGACCGCCGGGCCGCTCGTCTCTGGCGCGAGCGGGGTCGCATCAAGGACTCGTCCTTCCAGAAGGCGCTCGAGGCGCTGGTGCGGGCCGACCGAGTGATGAAGACTCAGCCCGAAGAAGTTCATCGGGTCACCCTCGAGCGACTAACGGTGGCCTTCAGCCGCTGGTACGGGGGAAGGGGCTAAGAAGCGCGGTTGACGGCTTTGGCGAGGCGCGACTTTCGTCGGGCCGCCGTCTTGGGGTGAAGCCGGCCTTTGCTAACCGCCTGGTCGATCTCTTTTTGGGCGGTCCGGAGGACTTCGCTGGCATCCTCCGCTCCGGCCACCGCGGTTCGAACCGCCTTTACCCGGGTGCGAAGCTCGGACTTGGCTGACTTGTTGCGAGCCTCGCGGACCCCGTTCTGCCGATTTCGTTTGATTTGAGATTTGATGTTGGCCATGCAGTCCCAGATTGTAATTGACGCCGGGTTCTCTCATTCTCTGGGCTGTAGACGCTGTTGGACAACCTCTAGAACCCAGGGTTCGCAAAATCCCTACATAACCTGGCCGCCGGATGGTCGACCAGGCATTTATCCGCAATTTCTGCATCATCGCCCATATCGACCACGGCAAGTCGACCCTGGCCGATCGCCTGCTCGAGCGGACGGGGGCAATCTCGGCCCGGGAGATGCGCGAACAAGTGCTCGATTCGATGGACCTTGAGCGCGAGCGGGGGATCACCATCAAAGCCCAAGCCGTCCGGCTCAATCACCGGGGTAGTGATGGTCGCGACTACGTCATCAACCTTATCGACACGCCAGGCCACGTCGACTTTTCCTACGAGGTCTCCCGCTCCCTCGCCGCTTGCGAAGGGGCGCTGCTCTTGGCCGACGCCGTTCAAGGAGTCCAGGCTCAGACCCTGGCCAACGCTTACCTGGCAGTCAACGCCGGCCTCGAAGTCATCCCCGCCCTCAACAAGATCGACCTTCCGGCGGCTGACCCGGCACGAGTGACCCAGGAACTGGTGGGAATCCTGGGAGGCTCCGCCTCCGAAGTCCTGGCTCTCTCCGCCAAGACCGGCGAAGGCGTGTCAGAGCTGCTCGACGAGATCGTCCGGCTGGTGCCACCGCCTGCGGGCGACCCTATCGCGCCTTTGCGAGCCTTGGTCTTCGACAGCTATTACGACTCTTATCGCGGGGTGGTCTGTTATGTCAGGGTGGTCGATGGCTCCTTGCTGACGGGCGATCAGATCCGCTTCATGGCCACGAGTGAATCGCATACCGCCGACGAGGTGGGAGTGCTCACACCCAAGGCCGTGCCGGTGCAGGAGCTGGGGCCGGGCGAGGTCGGCTATTTGATTACGGGGGTGAAGGAAATTGGCCGAATCAGAGTTGGCGACACCATCACTCACGCTCGTCGCCCTGCGGCGAAACCATTGCCCGGATACGACGAGCCTAAGCCCATGGTCTTCTCCGGACTTTTTCCGACGGATGGAGATGACTTCGAACGGCTAAGGGAAGCATTGGAAAAGCTCACTCTCAACGACGCCTCGCTGCAGTACGAACCGGAGACGAGCCGGGCGCTGGGCTTCGGCTTTCGGCTGGGATTCCTCGGTCTCCTACACATGGAGATCGTTCGCGAGCGTCTCGAGCGCGAGTATGGCCTGGACCTAGTGGCGACCGCACCCTCGGTCGCTTTTCGGGTTCACCTCAACACTGGCGACGTCCGCGAGGTTCGATCGCCGCAAGACCTCCCCGAACCTGACAATCGCAGCGGCATTGATGAACCCTTTGTCAAGGCGATGGTCATCACTCCGACCGAGTTCATCGGCCCGGTGATGGAGCTGATCCAGAACCGCCGTGGTTTGGAGGGCGGCATGCACTATCTCTCACCGGAGCGGGTCGAGCTGACCTATCAGGTCCCGCTCAGTGAGGTGGTTTTCGACTTCTTCGATCTCTTGAAGTCTCGCACCAAGGGCTATGCGTCTCTCGACTATGAGCCGAGCGGTTATCGACCAGCGGACCTGGTGAAGGTGGACGTGCTCCTCAACTCGGTCCCCGTCGACGCCTTTTCCTCGATCGTGCATCGTGACAGGGCCGCCGCCTACGGGAAGCTGATGACGGAACGCCTCCGGGAGCTGATTCCCCGCCAGCTCTTCGACATTCCCATCCAGGCTGCCATCGGAGGCCGGATCATCGCCCGCGAAACCGTCAAAGCCCGCCGGAAGGACGTGTTGGCGAAGTGCTACGGGGGAGACATCACCCGCAAGCGCAAGTTGCTCGAACGCCAGAAGGAAGGAAAGAAGCGAATGAAGATGGTGGGCTCGGTCGAGGTCCCCCAGGAAGCCTTCGTTGCCGCTCTGCGAGTCGATGTCGACTGAGGCGCCGGACTCGCCCGGGCTGGCCGACCGCGCCGGGGACTGGTCCGCGGCGTACGTCCACATTCCCTTCTGCGCTCGTCTTTGTCCTTACTGCGATTTCGCCGTCGTGATCGGGCGCGACGGGGAGGTCGACCGCTATCTCGAGGCGCTGGAATCGGAGATCGAGTCACACGCCGCATGGAAAGCGCTCGACTCGGTCTATTTCGGGGGCGGGACGCCATCTCGGGTCGCGGTAGAACGGTTGGCCCGAGTACTAGAGAAGCTGGAAAAACATTTCGGTCTCAGTGCGGACGCCGAGGTATCGCTCGAAGCCAACCCCGAGGACTGGACCGCGGCGAAAGCCTTTGGCCTCCGCGCAGCCGGTTTCACGCGGGTCTCTTTCGGAGCCCAGAGCTTCGATCAGCGGACCCTCCTCGCCTTGGGCCGCCGCCACCGTCCCCACCAAATCGAAGCGGCGGTCGCCTCTGCCAAGGTGGCGGGTTTCCCATCGGTCAGCCTTGATCTGATCTACGGCTCTCCGAGTGAAAGCTTGGACGACTGGACGAGGAGCGTTGATCACGCTCTTTCCCTGGGACTTGATCACTTGAGTTGTTACGCCCTCACCGTTGAGCAGGGCACTGACCTTTACCGGCAGGTGGCCGCCGGCGGCCCCGCCCCCGATCCCGATCTCCAGGCCGATCAATGGGAGGCGGCGAGCGCCAGAGCCACCGCGGCTGGATTGGTGAGATACGAGGTATCGAACTGGGCCCGACCCGGTCACCCGGTGCGGTACAACCTCGCCGTTTGGGCGCAAGCGGAATATCTGGCCTTTGGTCTCGGGGCTCACCGCTTTCGCGAAGGAATCCGCTCGCACAACTTTCGCCGGCTCGATACCTACCTCCGGGCGATCGAAGCCGGGGAGAGCGGGGTAGCCGGCTCCGAGCCGGTCGTGGGCTGGGATCGCGAGGTCGAGCGGCTATTTCTGGGGCTGCGCCGGGCGGCCGGGGTGATGCCCGGCGAGGCTGGCGAGGCCCTGTTGGCGTCGGCTGGGGGAAAGGTTCTCATGGATGCCGGGGTCATCTCTTGCGACAGCCACCGATTGGTGGTCCGCAAGCCCTTGCTCACCGACGCCGCCTCCAGAGCCGTCTTAGCACTCTCGCCGCCCGATTGCTAACGAACGACGGCGGGATTGCTAAAATCGGCCGCAGATGCTGGAGGAGCGCCGCTCCGACGTGCTCCGGGCGTTAGTGGAAGCACATATCAAGACCGGCGAGCCGGTTAGCTCCCGCGCCATCCTGGCGGAAACGGCGATCGGAGTATCGGCCGCCACGATCCGCCACGATCTCGCCGCCCTCGAACGAGATGGGTTCGTCGTGCAGCCCCACACCTCAGCGGGGCGGATCCCTACCCCCCATGCCTATCGGTATTACGTCGACCACATCGGGCGGGGGCGGTTGGCCAGCTCCGACCAGGCCCGGATCGCCGGGTTCTTCTCCTCGGTACAGCTCGAGCTTTCCAACCTCTTCAAAGCAACCAGCCAGCTTCTGGCCGAGGTGACCCATTACCCGGCAGTGGTGGTCTCACCCGGACCGTCGAGCGAGGTGGTTCGTGGCCTCCACCTGGTGACGCTCACCAGCCAAAGCCTGATGGCCGTGATCGTGACCGACCGTGGACGTGTGATCCAGCACCAGCTCCGGCTTGATCATACGGTGGAAGGCGATGACGCGGTCAAGGTCGAGCAAATCGCGGCCCGCAACCTGGTCGGCTGTGAACTCGGTCGCGGCCCCGACCCGGCCGAGCTTTTTTCGGATCAGCCGGATCAAGTCCGGGAGATCGGCCAGGCCCTCATGCAACTGCTTCGGCACAGTGCCTCCTCTCCGGGGGAGGTCTATGTCGGCGGTACCCGGCAGATGGCGGAGGCCTGGCCCAGCTTGGGCGCGGTGCATCGTGTCCTCGAGGTGCTCGAACGAGAAGCCGAGCTCTTGAGTCTTCTCGTCAATGCTTCGGGTGTTTCGATCCGCATCGGCGGCGAACTGCCCGTGGCCGAGGGTATGGACCTCGCCGTGGTCTCCACTACGTATGAGGCGGGCGGCTCCGAGGGTTCGGTGGGTGTGATAGGACCAATGCGGATGGACTATCGGACGGCCATCTCCGCCGTCGAAAAGGTTGGGCAGGGCCTGGAAGATCGCATCGGCACCTGAGTCGTCGTCGAGATTCGAAAGGTCGAGCCGTAACCTATGCGCCAGATGGCCCGTGACTACTACGCCGATCTCGGAGTTTCCCGCGACGCCTCCACCGAGGAGATAAAGCGGGCCTTCCGCCGCCTGGCCCGCGATTCTCATCCTGATGCTCATCCCGGTGACCCGGCTGCCGAGGCCCGGTTCCGGCGGGTGGCCGAGGCTTACGAAGTTCTGAGCGACCCCGGGCGCCGCAATGCTTACAACCGGGGTGAGACCATCGACCTCACCGACCTCTTCGCCGGGATGGGAGGTCTCGACGATCTTATTCGCTCAGTTTTCGGCGACGGCGGTTTCTTCGGGTCCGCCCCCCGGGCCATGAGAGGGCGCGACGTCCTCGTGGCCGTCGACGTGGACCTTCTGGTTGCCGCCTTCGGCGGCGACACCGAGGTGCGCTTCAGAGCTCAGATTTCCTGCGAGGTCTGCGAGGGCCAAGGGACCGCGCCGGGCACATCGGCGATCACCTGTCCCACCTGTGGCGGGGCGGGCAGTGTCCGGGTCGCTCGTCGGGGACTGCTCGGAACCATGATGAGCGTCGCCCCCTGCTCTACCTGCAGTGGTCAAGGAACCGTGGTGACCGATCCCTGCCGCAACTGCCGGGGATCGGGAGCCGTCGCCGGAGATCGCACCGTGCGAGTCGAGATTCCAGCTGGCGTGCCGAGCGGAACCAGGCTCCGGCTGACGGGAAGGGGAGAGTCCGCCGGCAGACGAGGCAGCCCGGGGGATCTTCATGTCGAGGTCCGCATCCGGGCCCACGCCGACTTTGAACGGCATGGCGACGATCTCTTATGGCTCTTGCGATTGGGAATTGCCGAGGCCGCTCTCGGGCTCAAAGTCGATGTCCCTCTCCTCGAGGGGGGAACTGAGAAGCTGGGGGTGCCCCCGGGGACCCAGCCCGGAACGGTATTTCGCATTACTGGTCTCGGAACGGCTCACCTCGGTAGGCGCGGTCGGGGCGATCTTCTCGTCCACACCGAAGTCGAGGTGCCGACGAGTCTCTCCATCGAAGAGGAGGAAGCGCTGCGAGCTTTTGCCAAACTACGAGGAGAGTCGCCACAGAAGCCCAGCCGCCGCCGTCGCTAGGTGCCCCACACTCCTCACCTGTTCCTGGCTCCTCCATGGGGCGAGGAAACGATCGAACTCGCTTCCGATCAGGTGAATCATCTGTTCAGGGCCCGGCGCTTGAGTTCGGGCACACGGGTCACCTACACCGATGGGAGAGGACTCACAGGATCGGGTGAGCTTGGCCCGACTTATGTCGCCCGCGGCGAGGAGAGGACCGTGGGACCGCCCATCGATCTTGAGATTGCGGTAGCGCCCCCGCACGAGCGGGACCGGATTCGTTTTTTGGTCGAGAAGGCAGCCGAGCTCGAGGTGAGGCGGATTAGCTGGCTCCGATCCCGCTTCGGGAACGCCCGGCGCAGCCTTTTGGTCAGGGCGGGGGACTGGGCGAGAGCCGCCCTCGAGCAAAGCCAAGGGGCCTGGCTGACTGTCGTCGAGAACGACTGGATCGATCCCGCCGACCTCGAATCTGGGCGCACGACGGTGGTGGCCGATCCCGCCGGCGAGCGTCTCGGCGTGCCTCCCCCACTGAGAGTGGTGGTGGGACCCGAGGGAGGCTGGGCCGAGGATGAGTTGCCCCCTGAATGGCCACGTCTTTCGCTGGGGCGCAACATTCTTCGCACCGAGACCGCGGTGATGGCGGCGACACTGGCAGTGAGTAGTTACTGCACGAATTTTGCGGGTGACTAGTTCACGTCGCCACTCTCCGTGGTAGCGTCTCGGGCCAGGAGGCGAGAGAGCATTGGACAGGTTTGACAAGCTATTGGGCGAGCGACTCCGGGCAGCTCGCCGTCATCGCGGTTGGTCGCTGCAAGAAGTCGAGAAGCGCTCGGACTCAGAGTTCCGCTCGTCGGTGCTGGGCGCCTACGAGCGAGGCGAAAGGGCGATCTCGGTCCAACGACTGCACCGCCTGGCTTCCCTCTACCGGGTCGACGTTGCCCACCTGATTCCGCTGTCGGAGGACAGTGACTCGGAGGAGGAGAACGTCAGCATCGATCTCGACGCCGTCGGGGGCGTGGACCAGGATGTCTCGGAGGTCATCGACCGCTTTTTGGTCGCCATTCAGATGCGGCGCCGAGGTGGCTCGGGCGACATGACCGTTCGCCAGGCCGACCTCGAATTGCTGGCAGCTCTCGTCCGCTCCGATCGCAACACGTTGCGCCAGGTCCTCGCCCAGCTCGAGTAGATAGTGGGTTCGGACTGCTTGTTCTGTCGGCTGGTCGCGGGCGAAATTCCTGCCGACAAGGTGACAGAGACCGACCGTTCGCTCGCTTTTCGCGACGTTCGACCCGTCGCTCCATCCCACATCCTCATCGTCCCCAAGACCCATATCGCATCGATGGACGACCTTGATATAAGCGAACCAGAAGCGAAAGAGGTGTGGACCGACCTGGCCAGGGTGGCACGACAACTCGGACGCGACTTCCCCAACGGTTGGAGACTCGTTACGAACATTGGAGACGAGGGTGGACAATCTGTCCATCACCTCCATCTCCACTTTTTGGCCGGTCGTCAGTTCACCTGGCCTCCCGGCTGAACCTTGACCCGTCTTTCTACGCATCGATTGCGGCCTCGGGGCCGCGATCGATGCGCGAGAACCAAGAATTACACGCCGTATAATTCACGCTTGCTATCGGTGGCACATCTGCCGTGACTCCCGACCTCGTCGAAGAACGCTTGCGCGTCCCCTCGAACCATCTGATGCTCGACTTACTCGGGCAAGCGGACGCCAACTTCAAGGCGCTGGAAGCCGCCTTCCCAACGGTGGTGATGGTGGCGCGCGGGAACGAGGTGTCGCTCTCCGGTCCCGCTCCCGAGGTGGAGGAAGTGCGCACCGTCCTCGATGAGTTGCTGATCCTCATTCAGGAGGGTGAGCGTCTCGACATCCAACGGCTCGAGCAGATTGTGGGGATGGTGCGGGCGTCGGTGCCAAGTCCCGCTGGGATCCTCTCCGACGGCGTCGCCGTGGGGCGGGGAAAGCTGGTTCGACCCAAGACCCACGGCCAGCACCGATACATCAATGCGGTCCGCGAGAACACGGTCACATTCGCAATCGGACCGGCCGGGACCGGTAAGACCTATCTGGCGATGGCCGTGGCGGTCGAAGCCCTGGCCTCCGGGGCCGTGCGTCGCATCATCCTCACCCGACCAGCAGTGGAGGCAGGCGAACGGCTCGGGTTTTTGCCCGGAGATCTATTTGCCAAGATTGATCCCTACTTGCGGCCGCTCTATGACGCCCTCTGGGACATGCTAGGCCCTGAGGAGACCGCTCGACTCACCGAAAAGGGAACGATCGAAATCGCCCCGCTGGCCTACATGCGGGGACGCACCCTCAACGACGCCTGCGTCATCCTTGACGAAGCGCAAAACACCTCGCCTGAGCAGATGAAGATGTTCTTGACCAGGCTCGGGTTCAACTCAAAGATGGTCGTCACGGGTGATGTAACGCAGACCGATCTTCCCGCCCAGAAGACTTCGGGTCTTGAAACGGTTCGCCGGATTCTCAAAGGAATTCCCGGGGTCGCCTTCATCGAGTTGTCCTCGAAGGACGTGGTTCGGCACCGGATCGTGGCCGCCATCGTCGACGCCTACTCCCGTTTCGAAGGGGACGGACGATGAACCGCGCCAACATCGTCCGCTTTTCGATTCTGATCGCCACCGCCGTGGGCTCCTGGTGGCTGCTCTCGCTCGGCGATTCTGAGCGGTCGACTCTCGCCCCGGGCCAGGTGGCGACACGGGACTATGTCGCCCAACAGACGGCCGAGGTAGTCAACGAAGAGGCTACCGAGGAAGCCCGAGTCGAGGCGGTCAACGAAGTTGCAGATCAGCTGTCCCGCGACGTGGGGGCGGAGGAAGCCGGGGTCTCTGCGATCGAAGAAATCATGGCGGCCGCCGCCGCCGGGACCATCGACCATGCGGCTCCCGTTCCGAGGCTCCGGCAGCCCGACCAGATTGCGACCACGACTGACGGCGCCTCCACCACGTCCGTAGCTTCGACTGAGATCTACGCCGTATCAGGACAGGTCTTTCTTGACGCCGATGTCGATTCGGTGTTCACGGCAGACTCGGTCGACCGGGGCCTGGGCGGGATCAGTGTCCTCGTCTATGACGAGAACGGCACCCAGATTGGGATGGCCGAGAGCCAGAGCAACGGCACCTGGCAGGCGCAGGCATCGATCTTGCCTGCATTCGTGGCGGTGGATGGCAGCGACCCCGAGTTTCCCGAGGCCCTAACTCTGTCGAGTAGCAACGATCTGCAAAGCATCGAGTGCGAGGAAGGAAATTGCTTCTCGGTTCCGGTTGGATACCGGCCAGCAGTGCGTACGGCCGATGTTCAGGTCGAAGAGCTGCGAGAGCTGGACGCCAATCTCAAGCCAGCGACGGTCGACACCCTGGTGGCATATGCCTCGGGTGATGTGGTCCGGACGGCGTTAGCCGAGCAAAACTGGCTGGCCGCCATCAACGAGAGCGCCCAGCGCCAGCTGAACGACGTTTTCAGAGAGCGAGTCACGAGCGAGAACCTGGGCCAGGTTCGCAATGACATCATTGCCAATCCGCCGCTCGTTCTGATTGCTGCCACCGCCGATCCTCTCGCCCAGGAGGCGGCAGCCGACATTGTCTCCAGCGCAGTTCGAGCCAACTACGTCTTCAACCCCGACGCCACCGAACGAGAGAGGCAAGAGGCGCGGGCCGGAGTCGAGGACATCACCGAGACAATCCTCGCCAATGAGACCATCGCCGACGAAGGCGATCGCCTGGACCAGTTCATGATCGACGCCATTCGTGCCACCCGCGCCGCCTCGCTGGCCGAGACCGGGCAGTCGGCGGGACTCTTGGCGGTTCTAGGGGCGATGGTGGCTTCGATCGGCTTTTATCTGGCGCGGTTCCGTCAGGAGTTCTGGAACCGCCCGCGAATGGCCGCGTTGCTCGGGCTCCTGGTCGTCCTCGCCGCCGGGGCGGTGCGGCTCACGATCGAGGCGCAGGCGGGCCTCAACGAGGTGGCAGGTTGGTATCTCGTCCCCACCGTGATCTTCGGGCTGATGACCACTGTGTTATTCGATTCGCGGGTCGCCGCAGTGATGGCTTTAGCGATGTCCGTTCTGGTGGCTGCCGGCACCCGCGATCCGGGGCTGGCGGCCTATGCGGCAATGTCGACCATGGTTCCGGTCGGTTTCGTCTCCTCGCTTTCCACCCAGGGCGCCTATCGCCGGGCGGTGCTTGCCGCGTCCGCCACGGTGAGCCTGATCGCCGCAAGCGTCGCCTGGTTCTTTCACACCACCCCGGATCAGAATGCCTGGGAAACCGTGGCCGGTGCCGGCGCCCTCGCCGCCGGAATCTCGGTCCTCACTGCTCTGCTGGGACTGGCCGCCCTGCAGTTCTTCGAGAACGCTTTCGACATCACGACCAATCTGCGCCTGCTCGAACTGACCGATCGCAATCACGCCGCCCTCGTTCGGCTACAAGAGGAAGCGTTTGGCACGTTCAACCATTCGCTGATGGTGGGAACCCTGGCCGATGCCGCCGCCCGGGCGGTGGGAGCGAATCCATTGCTGGCGCGGGCCGCCGCCTACTACCACGACCTGGGGAAGACGGCCAACCCCACCTTCTTTATCGAGAATCAGTTCGGCGCCTCCAACCCCCACGACGACCTCGATCCCCGGCAGTCAGTGGCGATGATCCGTCGACACGTGACCGAGGGTGTTGACCTCGCTCGCCGGTTCAAGATTCCAACCGAGGTGGCGGAAGCGATCGTGACCCATCACGGCGACGGGATCATGCGTTACTTTTACGAGAAGGCCCGCCGGACCGAAGGGGACGAGGCCGTCGATCCGGCCGACTTCCGCCACGTCGGCCACAAGCCTCGATCAGCCGAGATGGCGATCGTGATGCTGGCGGACTCGTTGGAGGCCGCCTGCCGGGCTGTCTTCCAGGAGGAGGAGCCCACTCCCGAGGCGATTGAGAAGGTCGTAAATCGGGTGGTGGATGAGAAGGTCAACGACGGCCAGCTATCCGACTGCTCACTCACCCTGGCCCAACTTACCCGGACCCGCCGTTCGTTCCTCGAAGCACTGGTGGGTCACTATCACCAACGCATTCAGTACCCGAACTTCCCCGGTTCCTGATGGAGATCGAGGTAGAGGACAAACACGGATCGTCTGACATCGACCCGGAGTCGCTGCGGCGCTGGGCCGAGCAGGCACTTCTCGCCGAGGGATACCCAACCAACTCGGAGCTGTCGATCACTGTTGTCACCGATGCGGAGATGGCACATTTGAACGGCACTGCTTTAGGCAAGAAGACGCCCACGGATGTGCTGAGCTTTCCACTCGACGATATGCAGCCGGGTTTAACGCCACCGTTTCACATCGAGGGACCTCCTCAGCTTCTCGGCGACATCGTTATCGCCCCCGACTACATCCGCCGGCAGGCGGACGTCTTCGGCGTTTCATTCCTTGACGAAGTGGCGCTGATGACGACACACGGCGTCCTTCACTTGCTTGGCTACGACCATGAGACCGCGGAAGAAGCCGCCGCGATGGAGCATCGGGAGCGAATCATCCTCAAAGCCCAGGGAATCACCCGCCGTTGATCGTCGCCATAGTCTTTTCCATTGCCACCCTCGCCCTGGCCGCCGCCCTCCGCGCCGGCCTCACTTCGGCGATTCGCACCAACCGTGCCGACGCCCTCCGGGCCGCGGCCGACGGCAAGCGCGGCGCCGACTCCATAGCTCGGCTGCTCGAAGAACGAGATCTGTTGCACCCATCGATCAACGCGGTGCAGTCCTTGCTTCTCCTCGCCGCATTGGCCCCGATGGTGTGGATCTTCACCGACGGTGTGGAGGGACTGGCGCTGATCTGGCGTTTGGCCATTCCCGTGGTCCTTTGTTGGGTCATCGGCGACTTCCTGGCCCGGGGTTTCGGGCGGGCCCGGGCGGGTTCGCTTGCGTATTCGCTCGCTCCCATCCTGAGTCCGATGGTGCGTTTCGGAACGGCCGCCAACGAGTTCATCGCCGACGACGCGACCGAGGCCGAGGAGATTCCCGCCGAGAACGGCACCGTCGAAGAGGAGGAGGAGCGGGAGCTGATCGATTCGGTGCTCGAGTTCACCGACACCATCGTCCGGGAAGTGATGGTCCCGCGCCAAGACATGGTCACAATCGACGCCAACGCCGACATCGGAGAGTTGGTTGCGCTCTCGAATCAGCACGGACATTCCCGCTACCCGGTGATCGGCCCTGGGGGCGACGTGACCGGGGTGGTGCTGACGAAGGACGTCCTCGGTGCTCACGCAGCCGGGCAGGAGGTGGGGCGCCTCCATGGATTCGTGCGAGAGATCTCCTTCATACCGGAGAACAAGCGGGCATCAGACCTCCTCCGCGAGATGCAGTCGCAGAAGACCCATCTGGCGATGGTGGTCGATGAGTACGGGGACATCACCGGACTCGTTTCCATCGAAGATCTTCTCGAGGAGTTGGTGGGTGAGATCGCCGACGAGCATGACCCCGAGGAAGAACTCCTCGAACCGGTGGCGGACGGGGTTTATCGCGCCGACGGGCGCCTCGAAGTCCAAGCTCTGGGTGATGCGTTCTCTGTGGAGCTTCCGGACGAGGAATGGGACACCGTCGCCGGGCTCGTACTGGGCTTGGCCGGCCGAGTGCCCGAGGAAGGCGAACGCTTCGAGATCTGTGGCCTCGAACTCGAAGTCGATCGGCTCCAGGGCAGGCGGGTCTCCTCGGTGCTGGCGCGACGGGCCTGATGGGAGCGGTCGATTGATGCGGTCCGGGGTGGTGACGTTGGTCGGCCGCCCCAACGTCGGGAAATCGACTCTGGTCAACCGTCTCGTCGGTCGCAAGATCTCGATCACCTCCATCCGCCCGCAGACGACGCGGTCGCTAATCCGGGGCGTCGTCAACGATGCCGGGGGGAAGTGGCAAATGGTGCTGGTCGACACGCCTGGTCTTCACAAACCCAAGGCCGAACTCGGCAACCGGCTCAATCGGCTGGTCTACGGCAGCCTGGCGGACGCTGACGTCAACTGCTTTCTCATCGATGCCACCCAAGCGATCGGTCCCGGTGACCGACTCATTGCCGAGAGAGTCGGGGAGTCTGGCAAGCCGGTCGTATTGGCAGTGACCAAGATCGACGCCGCCGGGCCCGAAAAAACTGGGCAGCAACTCTCGATTGCCGGCAGCTGGGACTTCGACGCCTATGTACCAGTCAGCGCCTTTTCCGGCCGGGGAGTAGACGGCTTGGTCGATGAGCTTTCTTCCCGTCTGAGGGAGGGCCCGGCCCTGTTTCCGCCCGAGATGGATACCGATCAGAGCGAGGACTTCCTCATTGCCGAGCTGATCCGGGAGAAGTTTCTCGATCGGTTGCGGGAGGAATTGCCCCATTCCCTCCACGTCCGGCTCCGAGACATTGAGGACGAGGACGAGCTGGTCCGAATCGATGCCGATATGTTGGTGGAGCGAGCCTCGCAAAAGGGAATCGTCATTGGCAAGGGGGGTTCAATGCTGGAGGAAGCCGGCTCGGCGGCAAGGCGCGAACTCGAGTCCCTCCTGGGGACAAGAGTCCACCTCGCTCTCCGGGTGAAAGTCGAAGCGGACTGGCAACGACGGCCGGCTTCGCTCGACCGGTTGGGTTACGGAAATCGATGACTTCCGCCATCGCCGCCAGGGTTGCTCGGCTGCCGCAGTTGGTAGACAGCGACCGACTGGCGGAGGTTTGCTTGCTGTTGGGTTCCTTCGTCGAGCCCGCGCTCGATGTCTTCCGCTATCTCGGACAGCTTGATCGGATGGCGGCGGCCGTCTCCGGTGATACCCATTTGTCGTTGCGCCGGGTGATCTCCATCCAGGAGGGAATCGGCGGTAACACCGAGGACTACGAACACATCGACAACAACTTTCTCCATCGGGTGCTAGATACCCGCCGGGGGCTGCCGATCGTGGTTACTGCGATCTGGATCGAGGTGGGAAAGCGGGCGGGGATCAAGGTCGAAGGAGTCGGCCTTCCAGGCCATTTCCTGGCGTTTGCCGCTGGCCAACTCGTCGATCCGTTCCACTTCGGCGAGGCGATCGGTCGGGACGAGGCGGCTCGGCTGGTGGCGGAGTCGATGGGCGGGCCCCCTCGCCTGGAGCCAACCTGGCTGATCCCAGTCGACACCCGTACGATCGTTATGCGCATGTTGGCGAACCTCGGGGTCCGGTACGAAAAGCTTGCCGATGCCGAGAACCTCGAGTGGGTCACCGCCGCTGGCAAAGCTCTCAACTGATGCGAACCCTGGGACGTAAATAGCCTTCGCCGCAGCGGCGCGGACCATGACTCGGGACTCGACAAAACGCCTCTGACCAGGGAAGATAGCGCTTGCTGGGTTGCCCTTTGGTCGCAGGAGTCAGAGC
>JBOGEX010000027.1:0-4382 GCA_050741915.1 Acidimicrobiia bacterium | reverse complement strand
GGCAGGGCCGGACTGGTCCAAGGTGCTGCCCCTATGGGGCTACGGCTTGGTGGGAGCCGCGGGAGGAGCGCAGCTGTGGCAACTCGAGCATGAGATTTTCGTCTCTACCAGCTGCCCGAGCTGGGAGGCGCAACAGGAGGCGGCTCGTGGCGGCTGAAGCGGTGGCGCTTTCGGTAGTTCTACCGGCATACAACGAGGAGGCCTCCCTACCGGAGGCCATTGATCAGTGCCGCCGACTAGTCGATGTCTTTCCCGGAACGCTCGAGGTGATTGTTGTAGACGATGGATCTGAGGATTCCACTCGGACCGTCGTCGAAAAAGCGCTTGACGAATGGCCTTGGCTTCGCCTGGTTAGCCACGATTCCAATTTGGGATACGGATGCGCCATCCGGACCGGATTTGCGAATGCAACTGGCACTTTTGTCTTCTATACCGACGCCGACAACCAGTTCGACATCACAGAGCTTGCCGAGCACTGGCCTCTTTTGGAGAACCTTGACATGCTCGCGGGGTACCGAGTTTATCGCTACGACCCTTTTCCTCGACTGTTCGCTTCCTGGGTCTACAACCGGTTAGTTCGTGTCCTCTTTCGAGTACCTGTGCGCGATGTAGATTGCTCGTTCAAGGTGATGCGGAGGAGCCGTCTCGATGCAATTGTTTTGCTGGCGACCGACTTCTTTATCGACACAGAAATCGTCGCCCGAGGTCGTAAATGGAATTGGAGGATCGCCGAAGTCGGTGTTCGTCACTTTCCCCGGAGGGCTGGGAAAACGACCGTCAGGCCGAGTGACGTCCCCAAGACGCTTCGAGTGGTTATCCGGATGTGGCGTCAGATTCACTTTCCCAACCGAGCGAGACATGCAGCGGCCTTCCGGGATCAACAGGACGAAACGAAGGACTTCCGTGGAAGCTGACTTCGCCCGTCATTACTACGAGGTGGCGAGCGGCGATCACTGGTGGTTCAGGGGCCGAAAAGCTTTGGTCGGCGAGCTCGTTAATTGGGCTGGAGCTGACGGTTTGGCACTCGACATCGGGGCGGGAAGCTCGACCATGCTTCCTCGCGGCCTGACAACGGTGCGTCTCGACACGGTGGTCCCCAGTCCACATGGAGATGATCGATTTATCAAGGCGTCGGCCATCCGTCTGCCGATTAGATCGAACGTCTTCAATTTCGTCGGCCTGTTCGACGTTGTCGAGCACATCGAAGACGTGTCCGGGTTGTTGTCCGAGGTGGCCCGGGTATTGGTCCCGCATGGGTGGTTGATCGTGACGGTTCCGGCACACCAGTGGCTGTGGAGCAAGCACGACGAGCAAGCTCATCATCTGCGCCGATACTCAGAACCCATGCTCTTTGACACGTTGGAGCAGTCAGATTTCACGGTCCTGTGGTCCGGACAGTTCTATGGCTTCCTCGTATTGCCCGCGCTGATGCGAAGGATTCTCGGACTTAAAGGGGGAGTGGGACTACCGATGCCCATCGTCAACGCCCTACTAACGGGGGTAGCGGAGCGGAGCACCAAGTTGGCTCTCAGGCGTAAGAGTCTCGGTCTTTCGATCGGCCTGCTGGCTCACAAAGCCTCGTAGAGCCTCACCCGAACTAAGCGCGGGAACACCTGTTCGACTAGGGTCGTTTGCCTACACTCGTGTAGTTAGGTTATGTCGAGCGATTCTCTCGTTATCCGCGGCGCCCGGGAACACAATCTCAAGAACGTCAGCCTGGAGCTTCCTCGCGACAAGTTGATCGTCTTCACCGGTATCTCGGGCTCGGGAAAGTCGTCACTGGCCTTCGACACCATCTACGCAGAGGGCCAGCGCCGGTACGTCGAGTCGCTTTCCGCCTATGCCCGCCAGTTTCTCGGGCAGATGGACAAGCCCGACGTCGACTTCATCGAAGGCTTGTCGCCAGCCATCTCGATCGATCAGAAGACCGCCTCACGTAACCCCAGGTCGACCGTCGGGACCGTCACCGAGATCCACGACTACCTCCGCCTCATGTGGGCCCGGATCGGGGTTCCCCATTGCCCCAACCACGGAGTCCCGGTCAAGCGCCAGACTCCCCAGCAGATCGTCGATCAAGTCCTCCGGCTCCCCGAGGGCACCCGTTTTCAGGTCCTCGCCCCCATCGTGCGAGGACGCAAGGGAGAGTATGAGAGCCTGCTGAAGGATCTGGCCGGGGAAGGTTTTGGCCGGGCCAAAGTCGACGGCGAGCTCCGGGAGTTGACCGAGGAGATCCGCCTTGACCGCTACTACCAGCATTCGATCGAGGTGGTGGTCGACCGCCTGGTGCTCAAGGACGGGATCAACCAGCGCCTGACCGAGTCGCTCGAGACGGCCCTCCGGTTGGCCGAGGGCGTGGTCGAGATCGAGGAGATCGATGGCCCCACCCACACCTTCTCCCAGCACCTGGCGTGTCCCCGGGGCGATTTCTCTGCCGAGGACCTCCAGCCCCGCAACTTCTCCTTCAACAGCCCCTACGGTGCCTGCCCCGAGTGCTCGGGGATCGGCACCCGCTTTCAGGTCGACCCCGAAATGGTGGTTCCTGATCCCGACCGGACCATTCGAGAGGGAGCGATCGCCCCGTGGGCCTCGGCCACCGCCGACTATCACAAGCGCCTGCTGGAAGGACTGGCTGAGGAGCTGAGGTTCTCGCTCGACACCCCCTTTGGCAAGTTGCCGAAGAAGGTGCGGGAGGTGCTTTTGAATGGCCTCCCCGGTCAGAAGGTCAAGGTCACTTATTCCAACCGCTACGGACGGAAGCGGGTTTATCAGGCCGAGTACGAAGGGGCGGTTACCTTCCTCACCCGCCGCCACGAAGGTGCGGAGTCGGACTCAGCGCGGGAGTGGTACCAGGAGTTCATGCGTGAAGTGCCCTGCTCGGCCTGCGGCGGGGCCCGCCTCAATCCGGCCACGCTGGCGGTGACCATCGCCGGGACCAACATCCATCAGGTCTCGGTGATGTCGGTGGGGGAGGTAGCGGAGTGGGCGGAAAATCTCCGGCTCTCCGAGCGCGATGCTCAAATCGCCGCTCGGGTCCTGAAGGAGGTACGGGCCCGCCTTCAGTTCCTGGTCGATGTTGGCCTGGACTATCTGACCCTGGCCCGTTCGGCCGCCACCCTGGCAGGAGGAGAGGCCCAGCGAATCCGACTCGCCACTCAGATTGGATCGGGATTGGTGGGTGTGCTCTACATCCTCGACGAACCCTCGATCGGTCTCCATCAGCGGGACAACCAGAGATTGATCGAGACCCTGCTCCGGCTGCGAGACATGGGGAACACCCTGATCGTGGTCGAGCACGACCATGACACGATCCGCACCGCCGACTTCATCGTCGACATCGGACCCGGGGCGGGGGAGCATGGGGGCGAGATCGTTGCGCAAGGAACGATTGCCGACATCCTCTCCGCTCCGTCTTCAATCACCGGGGACTATCTGGCGAGACGGCGTCGAATCGAGCTTCCCTTGATCCGCCGTCCCCGCAATGGCAAGGCCGTGACCGTGGTCGGCGCCCGCGAGCACAATTTGCAAGACATCTCCGTCGAGTTCCCATTGGCGGTGTTCACCGTCGTCACCGGCGTCTCGGGATCAGGTAAATCGACGCTGGTCCAGGACATTCTCTTCGAGGGCCTCCATCAGAAGATCAATCGATCACGAGCCGTACCTGGTCGGCACAAACGAATCAACGGCGTTCAGCATGTCGACAAAGTCATCAACATCGACCAGTCTCCGATCGGGCGAACACCCCGCTCCAATCCCGCCACCTATACCGGGGTCTTCGACCATATCCGCACTCTCTTCGCCTCTACCCCCGAAGCCAGGGCCCGGGGCTATCTCCCCGGCCGATTCTCTTTCAACGTCAAGGGCGGGCGGTGTGAGGCGTGCGCGGGCGACGGCACCATCAAGATAGAGATGCACTTCCTCCCCGATGTGTATGTTCCCTGCGAGGTGTGCGGGGGGGCCCGTTATAACCGGGAAACCCTCGAGATCCATTGGAAGGGGCATTCGATCTCCGAGGTACTGGCGATGTCGGTGGAGGAGGCTCTTTCGGTCTTCGCCAACCAGCCCAAGATCGTTCGGGTCCTGCAGACTCTTTTCGACGTCGGCCTCGGATATATCCGGCTAGGGCAAGCGGCGACCACTTTGTCGGGAGGGGAGGCCCAGCGGATCAAGCTCGCCTCCGAATTGGGCCGCAGGTCGACCGGGCGCACCTTTTACATCCTCGACGAGCCCACCACGGGCCTCCATTTCGAGGACATCAGGAAGCTCCTCCAGGTGTTGCAGCGTCTGGTGGACGCCGGGAACACAGTGGTGGTGATCGAACACAACCTTGACGTGATCAAGTCAGCGGACTGGGTCATCGACCTTGGCCCTGAAGGGGGCGGAGG
>JBOGEX010000026.1:0-29566 GCA_050741915.1 Acidimicrobiia bacterium | reverse complement strand
TTGGGTGACACAAACTCTCTCCCCTATGGAGGCGCCCGCCTTACGGGCCCAGGCCGGGTGAGGGCTCTTCGCAAAACGGGCGGTACCTACCTGGCGGGACTCCCGACCGCCATCACTACGGACCTCAACGTACCTCACTCGCTGGTCCTTGCCTCCTCGCTCGCCCGAGAGGTCGGCGTCGAGGTGCCCGTCATCGAAGGCCTGATCTCTCTCGCCTCAGCGGCAGCCAATCGCGACTTCCGAGGCGAGGGTCGAACGCTGGCCGATTGGGGTTTGGCCGGAGCGGGACGGGAGGGCCTATTGGCGGCGGCCGATCAGGGCTGGTGGTGACTGCGGAAATGGTTAGTAGATTCGCCCGGATACCGAGAGTGCCATGACATGACCAGTGTGGAGTCCCCGCCGCGGATCACCTACGTGGGGCGGTCGGTGCCGACTCGGGGAGCCGAGCAGGTGGTCACCGGCGCCCTCGAGTACCTGACCGACAAAACGCTGCCGGACATGCTTCACGGCAAGGTGTTCCGGGCGTCAGTTCCTCATGGTCGACTGCGACGTCTCAACATCGCGGCGGCCCGCCGGGTGCCAGGGGTCGTCGCCGTGCTAACCGCTGGAGACGTACCCGATAACATGCACGGCCTAATAGTCCAAGACCAACCGGTCCTGGTCGAGGACCGCATCCGCCAGCTTGGTGACCCGCTGGCATTGGTGGCGGCCGAGACCGAGAGCGCCGCGGTGGCAGGCATTCGAGCGATCGAAGCCGAAGTCGACAGTCTCGCGGTGGTGGATGATCCGGAGAGAGCCCTAGATGGGCCCGCCTTGCACGAGTCGGGCAATCTGCTGATGGACTTTCGCCACGAGCGCGGTGACGTTGAGCGGGCGCTCGCCGGCGCTGCCTATGTGTTGGCGCGAACGGTCCATACCCCTGCTCAAGAGCACGTTTGCCTGGAGCCGGGCGGAGGGATCGGCTTCCTCCACGATGGCTTGCTCACCATCTGGTACGGCAACCAACTGCCCGGCTTTGTCCGCCACCAGGTGGCCAAAGCGCTAAAGCTGGATCCAGCGGACGTCCGGGTGATCTCCGACCCGGTCGGGGGTGCGTTCGGCTCCAAAGCAGACGGTCCCGTCCCGGTGTTCCTTGCCTTGCTCGCGGGGGCCACCGGACGACCTGTACGCATCGTTCTGACCCGTGAGGAGGTGATGCTCACCGGCGCCAAACGCCACCCGTATCGCGTCGCCACTCGCATTGGGTTCGACGACGCCGGCCACATTGTCGCGCTCGATACGGACGCTCTTGCCGACGTCGGTCCTTACGCCTCCTTCAGCCCCTCTGTACTCAAGGTCTCGGCCGAAGCCTCCACCGGTCCCTACCGCATCGGCAACGCCCGCTTCGTGGGCCGGGCCGTCTACACGAACAACGGCAATGGGGGCTCATTTCGCGGCTTTGGAGTTCCCCAGGTGGCTTTTGCATTGGAGACCGCCCTTAACGAGGCCGCAGCCGCGATGGAGGTCGATCTGGTCGAACTGCGGCGTCGCAACCTCTTGCGGCCGGGCGACCCCCATGGTCTTTACGGGCATGTCATCGGGCAGGGGTTTCAGATGGTCGAGGCGGTTGAGGCCATTGCCGATCATCCTTGGTGGCGTGACCGCACTGACTGGAAGCAGGGTGCGGGTGACAATTGGCAGCGCGGCACCGGCTTCGCCGCCGCCCTCAAAGGCGTCGGCTACGGGAGCAAGCGGGGTGACACATCGGGGGCGAGGCTGGCGGTCGGCACCGACGGCTCGGTGCGAATATGGGCCGGCCCCAACCATTCCGGCCAGTTCATCGAAACGGCTTATGCCCAGATCGCTGCCGACGCCTTGGGTCGCCCGTACGAGGAGATCGAGGTGGTCGTCGGGGACACCGAGCTCGTTCCCGAATCGGGTAGCTGTGCAGCCTCCCGTAGCACCTATGCCGGGGGATCGGCGGTGTTGGCCGCCTGTCGCGAGCTCAACGCTCGTATTGCCGACCTCGGTTTGCCCGAGCCGCTCGATTGGAAGGAGGCGGCCCGCCGACTCGCTGCGGCCGGGCAGGCGCTGATCGAGGTCACTCATCAGGCACCCGACGTCTCCGATCTCGGAGCCGACCTCAGCCCAGACGACCTGGAGCGGTTATCACCCCATCGAGTATTTGGAAGCGCCGCCCAGGTAGCCCGGGTCGAGGTCAATCGCTTCACCGGCGAGGTGATCGTGCGCGGGGTGGCTTGCGCAGTTGACTGCGGGGTGGCAGTCAACCCGGCCGGCGTGATCGGCCAGACGGAGGGTGGAATCGTCCAGGGCTTGGGGTGGGCGCTCATGGAGGACTTCAAGATCGAGGGCGGTCTTCCCATGACCCGTTCGCTCGAGACCTACCTGATCCCCACCGCGAGTGACGCTCCCGAGATCGAAAGCATCCTCATCGAGAGCGGTGAGGAAACCGGTCCGTTCGGCGCCAAAGGCATTGCCGAGGTGGTGTTGGTGCCCATTGCCCCCGCCATCGCCGCTGCCATTCGCGATGCCGTCGGTGTGACCCTGGACCGGCTGCCCGCCACCCCCGAACGGGTCTATCGGTTGATGCGGGGCTCGGCGGAGTGAAGGTCAACGGTCAGCCGGTCGAGTTGGGTGCACTCGGTGACCGGCTGCTCGACTTTCTTCGCGACGATCTTGGCCTCACCGGCGCCAAAGAAGGCTGTGGCATGGGGGAATGTGGTGCCTGCACGGTGCTCGTTGACGGCGACGCCGTGTGCTCCTGCCTGGTGCTGGTCGGCCAGGCAGCCGAAGCATCGGTGATCACCGTCGAGGGTCTGGGCCAGCCTGACCATCTCCATCCGGTTCAGCAAGCGCTGATCGATTCGCACGCCTCCCAATGTGGCTTCTGCACCCCAGGGGTGGCGATGTCGGTGGTCGGGCTCTTGGGCCGGAACCCGGATCCGGATTACGACGAGATCAGGGATGCGCTGGCGGGGAATTTGTGCCGCTGTACCGGCTATGCCTCGATCTTCAAAGCAGTAGCTGCGCTATCGGGAACGGTCCGCTGGCCGTCGAGCTAATTATTCCGCGTTCGTTGGCCGAGCTGCGCGGCGTGGCCGGGTCAGGCCGTCTTATCGCCGGAGGCACCGATCTGGTCGTACAAATTCGCGCCGGTCGAGGTGTCAGTCGCCTCATCGATCTCACGAACGTCAATGACGCCCCGCCGCCCGTGGTCGTCTCCGACTCCACGATCGAGATCTCGGCCATAGCTCCGATCACATCCGTGGTGTCGGCCCTGGCTGGTCGCCTCCCTGGGATAGCGGCCGCCGCCCGCCTGTTTGGTTCCGTGCAGATCCGCAACCGAGCGACGTTCGGTGGGAACCTGGCCAATGCCTCGCCTGCCGGCGACCTGATTCCGCCACTCATTGCCCTCGAGGCGCAGGCTGTGATCGAAGGCCGTGAGGGCGGTCGGGTGGTCCCGGTTGCCGAGCTGGCGACAGGGCCGGGCCGAACCGTGCTGGCGGCCGACGAATGGATCTCGCTGGTCAGGGTTCCCGTTCATGTGGGAGACGAGGGCTTCATGAAACTGGGCGGGCGGTCGGCGATGGCGATCTCGGTTGTCAGCCTGGCCTGGCGCTGGACCCGCCGAGAGGATGGCACCCTCACCGGGGTGAGGCTGGCGTTGGGCGCGGTGGCGCCGACGGTCCTGCGGATGACGGAAGCAGAGGAGGTGCTGGAAGGTCGCAAGCCAACCAGCTACGTGGCGGACGAGGCCGCCCAAGCTATTCGGTCTGCGACAGCGCCGATCGACGATGTCAGGGCAAGCGCCTGGTACCGGCGAGAGGTGGCCGGCGATCTGCTCAAGCAGGCGCTCGCTGGGCAGGGCTAATGGAGATCGGGGTTTCGGTCTGGCTCGACCGTCCCGCCCGCGATTGTGCCGCCGTAGCTGGTGCGGCAGAAGCGGCTGGCTTCTCGACGTTGTGGGTGCCCGACCATTACTTCTTACGCGACTCGTTCGTGGCCCTGGCGCTGGCAGCCGAAAGCACGACCACTATTCGGTTGGGGACCGCGGTCGCCAGCCCGATGCTTCGTCATCCGGCATTGCTCGCAAGCTCCTTCGCCACGCTCCACGAGCTGTCCGGTGGTCGAGCGGTAGCCGGTATCGGAACTGGCGGAGCCGAGTTTCCCTCTCAGCTCGGATTGCCCATCAACCATCCGTTGGCGGTGGTGCGCGAAAGCGCGGAGATCTTGAAGGCGCTGTTCGTCGGGGAGGCTCAGGTCCGCGGTCGGGTGTTCACCGCGGCCGGAGCCAGCCTCGGGTGGATCCAGGGAGGGATGCCCGTTTATCTGGCGGCCCGCGGCCCCAAAATGCTCGAACTTTCAGGTGAGATCGCCGACGGGGTCATCACCCACGGTCTCGCTCCCAGCCACCTCGACTTCGCTCGGGCTCGCGTGCAAGAAGGAGCCGCCCGGGCTGGGCGATCGGAGGACCGCTGCGAACTATGCCTGATGTTTGATTACGAATTCGACGCGGATCGCGAGGCCGCCATCAATCGCCTGCGCGACCGGTGCATGTTCATGGTGGGCGGCAGCTACGCCGACGAGCTCATCCCGCTTTACGGTCTCGACCCCGATCAGGTTCTTCCGATTCGGACCGCCGTGAGCGCCGGGAACTACCGGGAGGCGATCGAAGCGATCACGCCCGAAATGGTGGAGGCCTTTGCCGTCGGAGGGTCCGAGCAACGCTTGACCGACCAACTCGAAGTGCTCTCTGCGCACGGTGTCACCAGCGTCATCCTCAGTCTGGGCGGGCGCTCGGTCGACCAAGCGTTGACGAGAATCGAGCGGGTCGGACGAGCCATCTCCAAATGATGGACCTTCGCGTCAAGGGGGGGACGGTGCTCACTCTCGATCCCGCCCACCAGGTCCTTGTGGCCGATATTTACCTCAAGGCTCACCGGATCGCTGCGGTCGGGGGTGCGGAACAGCCGGCTCATACCACGTTGGATGCGACCGGCATGATCATCATCCCTGGGCTAGCGGACCTTCACAACCACCTCCGCGACCTCACTCCTGGGATCAAGGTCGGCGAGGGTCTCCGCATCGACGCTTTCTTGCGTGCGATGTGGCGACTTAGCGCGCACATGGGGCCGGCCGAGTATCGGATCGGGGCCTCGCTGGGTACGGCTCGTCTGCTCAAGGCGGGCGTCACCTCGGTAGTGGACCACCTGTACCCGTTCCATCGGCCTGGCCTCCTCGAGGCCGCCATCGAGGGCTATCGGACGGCCGGAATTCGTTGGTTCGTGGCGCGCGGAATCATGACCCGCCCGTACCGGCCGATCTGTGAGAAGGAGACAGATGCTTTTCGCCACATTGCAGCGATTACCGATGACGTGGTTCCCCGGGAGCGACTCTTCGTCGCCCCGGTCTCCTTCCGCCAGGTCGCGCCATCGACATTCGCCAAGACCCGCCGGTTCGCCGATAGAAATGGTCTCCGTCTCTACACGCACGTGGCCGAAACTCCCGATGAGGTGGCTTGGGTGCGGGACGATTACGGAGCGCGTCCAGTAAAAATGCTCCATCGTCTCGGCTTCGCCGGTCAGGACACCGTCCTGGTCCACTGCGTTCACTTGTCGGCAGGCGAAATCGGACTATTGGCGAAGAGCGGAACACACGTGGTCATCTGCCCAACCAACCACATGAAGCTGGCCAAAGGTGTGGCGCCCGTTCCCCGACTCCTCGATGCTGGGGTCAACGTAGCCATAGGTGTGGACGGGATGGACGATGTGTTCAACGACATGCGCCAGATGATGTTGGTGCAGGGATTGCATGCATCAAACCCTGGTGAAATCGCTCCATCGCAGGCGCTGGAGATGGCAACGCGAGGTGGCTCCGCGGCTCTGGGTCTCGGAGATGAGCTGGGATCGATCGAGGTGGGCAAACGGGCTGACCTGGTGTGTATCGATGTTTCGACTGCCCACCTCCAACCAGTTCTTGATCCGGTCTGGACGGTTGTCAATCGAGTCCACGGCCACGATGTTGCCCACGTGGTGGTCGACGGGGAGGTGGTTTTGAGGAACGGACGTCTCACCAAGGTTGACGAGTTCGCCCTCGTCGAGGAAGCCCAGGGAGTGCTGAGGGCTTTCCTGCGACGAGCAGGAATCACCACTGAGCGAGTTTGGGCCGGACCCAGGCCTTGACCTCAGCAAGTCGCTGGCAACGGGTCCAACAGGTTTCTTTGCAGTTCCGTTACCGATTCAGCCCTGACAACACCACCTCAGCGGTGTTACGCCCTGAAGCCCCCCAAATTCCGGCGCCAGGAAAGGTTCCGGCTCCGGTGAGATAGAGCCCCTTGATCGGCGTCCGGTAACGGGTCAGCTCTGGTTCTCGTCCGATCAGGGCCGCCAACGGTCCTCCTGTGAACGACGGTGCGTAACCGCTCGTGAGACCGAACTGCGCTTCGTAGTCGGACGGAGTCATGACCCTTGACCGGCTCACGCCTTCGAGGAATCCCTCTTCGACCAGCTCGCCGTAGCAAGCCAGCCAGCGAGCCGGTTCCGGTGACTCCCCCCATCCTCCGTCGAGGGCAAACGGAGTGAACAGGGTTTCGAGGCTGAATACATGCTCGTGATCGCTGGGCCGCACGGACGGATCGAGCACTGAAGGAAAATTGACAAATAGCATCGGTAAGTCGGCAACCTGACCGCGTCCGAGCAACGAGTGTGCTGCTGAAATGCCGGCCGCAGGGGGGCTAATGATTGCGGTCGGAATCAGGGGTTCAGATACCCCATGTCGGTCCAAAGTGCCAGAGTCGAGGCCTCGGTAGCGAGGCAGCTCGCTCACGACCGCGTCAACCTTCGACTCATAGCCCTGCGGTTGGGGACGTGTCCGCCACCTCGCAGCCAGAGCGGCCATCGGGGGGGAGGGTTCCCCTAACCAGTCGACGAAGGTTCGGCGGGGATCGGTAGCCGAGACCACCACCGACGCCTCAATCACTTCGCCGTCGGTGAGAGCCACGCCTCTCACCACATCCTTCTCGACGAGCAGTCGAGCGACTGTCGCCGAGCACCGCACGCGCCCTCCGAATCCTTCCAATGCTGCGGTGAGGGCCGCCGGGAGTGCTCCTGAGCCCCCTACCGGACGGCCCGGAGCGACCACGTGCCGAAAAGCGTAGGCAAGGGCCCCCAAACCCGTGCCGGGCGTGTTGGGTGCCACTCCCCACACCGCCGGGGCCATCACCAAGGCGGGGGCGATGATGGCCTCGTCCGTGAAAAAGGCGCGAAGCACCTGCTCAGCACTCATCCGGTTCCATCGCAACAGGTTGGTCATCCCGCGCCCCTTGCGTTCGACTATTCGCTTCAGAATCCTTCTCGGGGTCGGAATGGTCTGGGTTATTGCCGCCAGCAACTCCGCCACTGGGATCGCCTCCTGGCAGTAACGGCGGTACGCCTCTACCTCGCTGGGATGCGAATGCCGAAGCGATGTCAAAGTGCTTTCAACACCGTTGAATCCAAACCAGGGAGCGATGCCGTCCCAACTCAGGGCCAGCAGGTGGGGTTCCAGGTCCAGATAGCGGAGTCCGTGGCGAGGCAGGTCGAGTTCCTCCAGCACGGGAGTAGCTCGTACGAGCACGTGATCGCAATTGCAAATGTTGAACCGAGCCCCCAACTCGTCAACTGTGGAGGCGCAACCTCCTACCGTCGACCTGGCCTCCAAGACCAGAACATCGACGCCGGCCTTGGCGAGATAGGCAGCGCAAGTCAAACCGTTGTGACCCCCGCCGACCACCAGGGCCTGGTTATCCAAGGGAACTCAGGTGTCCACTGCAGCCGCAAGGGTGCGTCGGTCAGCCTTGCCGCTGAAGGTTCGCGGCATCTTGTCGAGCACTGTCGTCTTAGCCGGAGCGAGCCCTGGCGGAACTCTGGCGACGGCAACCTTCTCTATCTCTCCGGAGGATGGGATACTTCCTGTCCGTAGCTCGACGAACGCTCCGATGTCACCGGATTCACCTTCTACGACGGTGGCATGGAGGACATCAGGATGTTCGTAGTACGCATCTTCCAATTCGCGAAGGAAGCCCCCGCGCTCTGCCGCGCTCTTTGCCTCACGAGTCCTGCCGAGCACCTTCAAATACCCATCCTTATCGGCCACAGCCAGGTCACCGGTGTGAAGCACTCCACCCTCTTTCGCCTCGGCTGTCTTGTCCGGCTTGTTGCGGTATTCGGAAAAGAACCCATCGCCGACCAGTACTTCGCCGACTGTGCCGGCCGGAAGCTCGGTACCGTCGGGCCCTCCCACATAAGCGAGCCGGTCTGACAAGGGTCGTCCGACAAACCCTGACAGGACCTGGTCGCCGTCCTTCTCGCGTCCCATCGCCATGAAACCTCCTAGCTCGCTCTGGCCATAGCTCTCCAGCAGATCGATTCCGAGCTGGTCCCGGTAATCGCGCTTTATACGGGGCGCCAAAGGGGATCCACCAGAGAGAGCGAGCCGGAACGACGAGCGGTGGCGTCCATCTGGACGGTGGTTGACGATGTCAGCGAGGGTCAGGGGATAGGCCACGAGGACCGAGGCGTGAGCCCGGTCAGCCACGCTCCAAATCTCCGTGACAGGGCAGCCGGCCACTAACCCTACCGCGGCTCCCGCATGGATTGCAGGCATGAGGGCGGCGACCAACTGAAAGCTGCTCGAGATTGGGGTGGTAGCAAGCAGGATGTCCTCTTGGGTAAGACAAAGGCGATCCGCAATGCATCGCGTTCCCAAGGTCACCGGCTCCGAAAGCAACACCACCCCCTTCGGTGCTCCGGTCGTGCCGGACGTGTAGGACAAAAAGAGCGGCGCTTGGGGGCCATGATGGTCAGGTTGATCTTCGCCTCCTGAGTCCCCCAACGAGCCAAGGTCGATGATCTCGGCGGCGCCGGCGGCACGGAGCCGATCCGTCAACTCGGGTGCCGCGGCCACCAAGGGGGCCCCGACATCGCCGACAAAATAGGGAAGGTCGTCTTGGTTGGTGCGAGCGTCGATCAGGCCGGGCAATGCTCCCGCCTTCCAGGCGCCGATGATGGCTAGCCACAACCCAACCCGATCCGACGCCGCCAGGCCCAGAGTGACGCCATCTGTCACTCCCCGGCTCACCAGCCCGGCGGCAATCGCATTCGTGTACAGGTCGGCGGCTTCGTAGGTGACCGAGGTCTCCATGTCAAAGAGGAAGACCCGGGCGCCATGCCGTCGGGCAGCTCGTCGGAGGGATGAAACGATATCCACCGACCGACCTAACCCATACAGCCGATTTCGGAGGTCAAGCCCGCGCCACCAGCGGGTGCACTTCCTCCATATATCGCGCCATTTGCTCTTCGGTCTCTCCGTAGGTGTCGCCGGGAAATTGCGGGACGATCGTCAGATGGCTGAGCCCAAGCACCGACTTCAGATTTGCAATTCGCTCGGCCACCTCCTCGGAAGAGCCGATATTCCACACTCCCTGCTCGACGGACTGCTCCAGCGTGGGAATGAGCCCGCCCGGAACTGGTTTTCCGTCCTCGCCCATGTATCCCTTGCTCCAGCCGTACGGGGCCAGGAACTTCCAAAACTCATCGTGGCCGTCCCGGGCCTGCTCCCATGCCTTCTCGTGGGTGTCCTCGATACGAATGTTGAGGACCAGATTGCGCTTTTCACCTGGCAGAAGAGCAACTCCCTGATGCTGCTCGTAAAGCTCGCCGAAGCGCTCCCAGTTGCGCTTGATGAAATCTGTGTGCTGGAGCCAGAAGACTCCGCCCCAACCCACGCGTGGCACATACTCCAACGTGGGCGGTGAGGTCACCGCCTGCCAGATCTCGTACGGATAAAGCGGCCGCGGCAGCAGCGTCAGATGTTGGACCGTGCCACCACGATCGGGTATGCCTGGCGGAGGGAGTCGATAATGTTTGCCTTCGTAGGAGAAAGTCTCCTTGTCGAGAGCCAACCGGATCACGTCCATGCTCTCCTCGAACATCTCGCGGTTGATGCGGTCCGCCTCAGCCTTGTCCGGGTTGTCGAAGCTCCCAACCATGGCTCCAAGGCTCTCCGCCTCCCTGGGTACGGTCCCTCGGCCGACTCCCAGAATCCCGCGACCGCCTGACAAGTTGTGCAGCGTGGCGAAGTCCTCGGCCAACCGGAGGGGATGCCATTGCGGAACGATGTTGAACAGGGCGCCGATCCTGATGCGCCGCGTGCGCTCAGCGAGTACGGCACCGAAGATCAAGGCGTTTGGGATTACCTCGTATCCCTCGTATTGGAAATGGTGCTCCGTGAGCCAAAAGACGTCGAGCCCCACCTCCTCTGCCTTTACTCCCATGTCGAGCATCCGCTCCGAGGTGTGCCAGATGATCTCGTTGCTATACCGACGGTCGGTAGGAAGAGGGGGACCTGCCCCAGCGTCAGCCATCTCTACGCCACCGAGTAGGAATACGCCCGTCTCCACTGCGGCCCTCCGTGATTCGATGTCCGAAGGGTAGTGGTCGGTCAGCGGAGGAGGGCTGGGCGGACCTGGTTGGCTAGAGCCTCAAGGGCCCAGGCTCGGTCCGGCCCCAGGGTATGCCAGGCCAATGGCATGTCGAGGCCGGCGTCCGCAAACGCTCGCATGCCCGCAATCACCTCATCGACGGTGCCGGCTACCGCGAAGATGTCGATGAGCTCATCCGAGACCAGACGGGCGCCAGCATCGACACCGTCAGCGCTCACAGCCTGACGAATAGCGGTCCGCTGCTCGACGTCGGCCCCGGAGGCATCGACCACTATTCCCTCAACTCGGTAGAGATAGTAGGCGAGCACCTTGCGTACGGCAGCCCTGGCCTCCTTCCGGTCGGGTCCAACGCTGGTGAGCACATTGCCCGCCAATAACAGTTCGCCCGGGTCGCGGCCGACTCGGTGGGCGCCGGTTGCGATTTTCTGCCGCGCCCATTCGACATACCCGGGGCTGGTGAGGGCGCCGAGTTGAACCCCATCCGCAAGCTCGCCGGCAGCCTCCATCATCCGGCTATTGACAGCACCCACGTCCAATGGCACCGTCCACTCGGGCGCAAAGTCGAGCCTGGCTTCGCTCGATCCCGCAAATGTCGTGGGATTGAAGCCCAAAGGCTCTCCCTTCAGCAGCCTTCTGAGGGCCTGCAGGGTTTCGACCGTATGCGTGTACGGACGCCAGTTGGGCGGGGCATACCCAAGGTGGCGCATGGTCCATTCGGCCGCTCCGATGCCGAAGCGAAGCCGCCCGCCTCCCAACTCTGCCAGGGTGGCTGCTTCCATGGCGAGGATCGTGGGGTGTCGGGTCACCGGGTTGGCGATGCCCACCCGAAGGGTGACAGAGGTGGTGGTGGCCAGGATGGCTCCGGACATAGCGAACAGCGATCGAAACTGGCGGCTCTCAGGGACCGAGACTTCGTCAAAGCCGAGGCGATCGGCTTCATGAGCCAGCGCTAGCGTGACCGGAGCTGCCTCCTCATTGGAGAGCGACAGCCCCAAACCGCGGAAGGACGCCATGTGGATCTCGACCGTTCCCTATGAAGAAGCCGAACCGGAACTAAAATCTAGCTACGACCGCCAAGCGAGCCGGTTGGGAGAACCAACCGAGCTGACGAAGGCCGGGTCGCTCTACCCTCCACTGGTTGGTGTTCGTCTTGACCTATATGCAATCACAGAGCGTTGCCCCTCGAAGCTCACTCCGAGACAGCGCAACCTGATCAGCTACGTCACCTCGGCACTCAATGGAACCGTTTACTGCATGAGTCAGGTCACCATCAAGCTCCGCCAGGACGGCTTTGACGATGCAGCCATTCGTGCACTCGCGGACGACCCGCAGTCGGTGGACCTTGCTCCGGCTGAAACCGAGCTCATTCGCTACACGGTAAAGCTCACGAAGGACCCCGGGGCGGTGTGCGCCGAGGACATTGAGGCTCTCCGATCACAAGGGTTCGACGATCTCGACATACTCGACGCCAATGCCCAGTGCGCCCATCTCAACTACGTCAATCGGGTGGCCTCGGGACTTGGTATAGACACGGTGGTCGATCCTGACTTTCCTGCCTACGCCGCCATCCCTAGTCGGCAATCTCGCTAGATCACGATCCCGCCGATCGCAGTATGCCGGCGGACTCACGGATGTGCCCTTCGGCGTCGGCTTCGTCGTTGAGCGGAAGCATGAAGAGGTCGAAAGACGACCGTAAGGCGCCGATCTTTCGCGCGCATTCTGACGGCGATCCGGCCACGGCGAACAGGTCGAGCAAGGACTCCGGCAACAGACCAGCGGCATCTTCTGTGCGACCGGCCAGCATGCTCTGCTTTATTACGCCTACCTTTTCATTGTCGAGCCCGGCCGCGGCCCTGATCTCGGCTGGTGCATCCACGGCCATGTAGACGAAGTGACGAAGTGCTCGGCGGCGTTCTTGCTCGTTGTAAGCGAGGTAGGCAGACCAGGCAATTTTGGCCTTGCCGGCGGATCTGATACGGGCCGCAGTGGGAGGAAGCTCGGAGAGTGCCTTGGCGGAGAGGATCACCCAGTCGGCCTCCATGGCTGCCAGCTTCTGCGTTCGGGGGCCACGGCCGGCCATGGCCAAAGGAATTCCGCCTTTGGCCCAAGACAGCCGGGCGCTTCCCACCGGCCGACCGGCGAGCAACTCCTGGTTCAACTCGGTCGCGGCCGCGAGGGCGGTGTAGGGGCGATCGGGCGTCAGCGCCAGCGGATCAAGCACCCTGCTTCCGCCGACGCCCAGTCCATGCCACACCCTTGCGGGAGCCATCTCGTGCAGGGTGGCGATGGCAGCCGCGGTGGTTACAGGGTGCCGTGAGAACGGGTTGGTGATACCGGGTGCCACCACCAATTCCTCGGTGGAGAGCAACACAGCAGTCAGCGTTACGTAGAGGTCGCGCTCGGTCCCTTCGTCGGCGACGAAGCACACCGTCGCTCCCTCAGATTCGGCCAGCCGAGCCAGATCGACGATCCGCCGTACCGGCTGGGTGGGCTCGAACCAGATTCCCCACGGAAAGGCCATGAAACGGGGACGGTATCAGTGGTGGTCGGTACCGTGTGGCGGTCGTGGTCCGGCCAAACGGCGCCATTACCCGAGAGTGGCTAACGCTCACCGCCTCGTTGGTGACTCTGATCGCGTTGGCTGCCTTCAACACGCTGGCGGTGGTGGGTGGCCTTCCCCAGATCACTGCCGATCTGGGTCAGGTCGGTCTGCTCGGATGGTTGGTCACCGGTTTCCTCGTGACTTCCACACTGGCAACGATGATGGCTGGGCCTCTAATCGACGTGGTGGGTGTGCGTCGAATGTTCCGGGTGACGATGGTGATCTTCTCAGTCGGGAGCGTTGCGTGCGCGGTGGCACCGAACATGGCGGCGTTGGTCGCGTTTCGCGCTATGCAAGGAGTGGGAGCGGGACTGGCCTTGGCAGTAGCCACGGCTGCCATCGGTCTCGGTTTCCCGGAGGCAATGCGACCGCGGGTAATGACGGCCACCTCGGTTACTTGGGGGGTGATGGCGCTGGCCGGGCCGGCTCTCGCCGCTGCTCTGGTGACGACTACCGGCTGGCGTGGAATCTTTCTCGCCAATCTTCCTTTGGCCGGCCTTGCGGCCATTCTTGGATGGACACGTTTACCGCCACCGTCTCCTCATGCAGTCGAAGAAGAGTTGAAATCGGAGGCCGTAGGCGATCGCAAGGGCATAGTCCTGCTAGGGAGTTTCACGGTGGTGAGCCTGCTGGGCGTCTCGAATCTGACCCCGGCCGCCGCCGTCGCGGCAACTGTGGCCGCGCTGTTGGCCACCGTTTACTGGTTTCACAGCGGCCGTGTTGCGCGCCCTGTGCTAGCTCGACGGCACTTCGCGAGTATGCCTCTCGGAGCTATCAACCTCTGTTTTGGCCTCGCCTTCGGGGCCGCTCTCGGGATTGATGCCTACCTTCCAATCTATGTACGGGGAGGCCTACGCGGAAGCGAGGCGTTGGCAGCTTTCTCGGTGGCGTTTCTCACAATCGGATGGACGGCGGGATCAGTCGTCACGGCCAAGCTGCTGGATGGTTCTAGCCATGGCCGGGATCGTCGGGATAGGTGTGGGAACGCTCTCAATGGCTCTGCTCAACCTGCTTTTCTCGCGATCCGATCCGGCTGAAGTGGGCCGGGCGGCGGCCGCGCACCAATACATACGCGGTCTATTTCAGACCTACGCAGCCGCCATGGTCGGAGCGACTTTGCTGCTAGTCGTCCGCAGCCAGATCGGCGACCTCGAATCGATTCGGCACCTTTTGGCTGGCGAGTCGATTAGCGAGGCCGATCTGGCGGAGTCGGTGGCCATGGGATTCAGGGTCGCTCACGTTGTGCCGCTTCTGTTCGCGCTCGGTGGGGCAGCCATCGCGGTGCTCCTCTACCGGCGAGAAGGTCGAGCCCGGGATCGGGCGGGTGGGAATCGTGTTACGGCGCCTCCGACTGAGACGACTCGTGCCACGACCGAGTGAGAATGTTCCCCACCCAGGTAAAACTCCAGAACACCACGATGCCGAGCATCGAAGAGAGAAACAACGCGGTGAAAAGCCGAGAGGTCTCGAGCTGACCACGGTACAGATCAAGCAGATTCCCGAGGCCGGATTGGCCACCCCGGACGAAGAAGAACTCTCCCACGATGGCACCAATCACCGACAACCCGGCAGATATTCTGAAGCCGGTGAAGATGGCCGGAAGCGCCGCTCGCAGTTCCAACTTGCTGAATCTGGTGACACGTCTGGCGGAGTGAAGAGTGAGGAGATCGTGGAGACCCTCGTCGGCCGACTGCAGGCCGAACAATGTGTTGGTAATGATCGGAAACAAGGCGATCAACACACATACGATCACCCGACCTGAGAAACCCCGCCCGAACCAAATACCGATTAGCGGAACCAGGGCTAGCACCGGGATGGTCTGGAGCACTACTGCCCATGGATAGAAGGACCGCTCGACCCAGCGGGCTTGGCTCATCGATATGGCAAAACTCATGCCTAAGACCATGGCGATTACCAGACCCACGAGTGCCTCTTCCGTGGTGATCCAAAGACCGCTGAGAAGCTGGGTCCGCGCTTCGGTGTCTCCTAACCCTTCTTGCCACACCTGGTGAGGAGGAGGTACCAGGAAGCGATTGTCGTCGTCGAGCACCAGGTAGCTGAAGGCATACCAGGCCGCGACAAACAGGCCGGCGAACACCAATGGTGGCACCACGAACGAAGCCGTCCGACGGATGTGGTTGCGGGGATGCTCGCGGGTAACCGCCGTCGGCACGTCGTCAATAGTTGTCACTGGTCAGATCCCGATGGAGACCCCGAGCCCGCCTCGGGGTCTCCAAGGAAGGTCGGCTAGGGCAAGCCGATGGTTTGATCGAGGAACTCATTGGTGGCAATTTGGTCGGCTGTGAGACCTTCCACGTAGCCCTCAAGTCCCTGCTCCAGGAAGATCGGGTTGATCTTGTCGATGAGAGCTTGGATCCGGGCCGAGTCCATGTCACCGATCGTGTCGTTGTCAACATTGGACACCATGTCGAGGCCCAGCATCTGAGCCACGGCGTCGGCCGTGCCCCCCTCAGATAACGTCCAGAAGGTGGCCATCTCAGTCACCATCTCGACCATCCTGGTGTTGATCGGAACGGGGTCGGTCACATAGTCCACCAATGCCTGCTGCATAAGGGGCACCACGCCCGCGAGGCAGTCTCGGCTGGTTTCGAGCCCGTCGAGCTTCACTGACATGGCCGACTGGTAGATCTCGAACCCCGAGTCGTGGGTGAGAATGAAGTCGACCGGCTTTAGCCACTCTTGGATGTCGTTCGCGTAGCGGTAGGGCTCGTTGGTCGCGAACCCTTGTTGAACTACTACTTCGGTGACAAAACGGGTGGGCGATCCGTCGTAAGAGGCATCTATTTGAGCGGGGTCAAGAAGTCCCTCGCTCAGGAGAAAGTCCATGTACTTGCCGCCTTCGAAATAGAGGACCGGGACACCAGAATCTCTGATGTCCTCGAAGCTCTCAAACTGGTTGACGGCGGGATCCCACATGAGGATCTGGGGCCCGATATCAAGCGGTGCAAATACGTGCACCGCCGGCAGGTTGCCGAAGTTGGCCGTGACGTCGGCAGTATCGGCGTATCCCATGAAAATGTCGTCGTCCTGGTACATCTGGGCAATCGGTGAGGCAAAGTCGATGAACGGTCCCCCCTGTCTGATCTCCAGCGTGACTCCCGTTTCGCCCACCGGTCCGGAGTAGACCCCGTTGGCTGCATCGAAGTCGCCATCGGCTCCGATCATCTGGTAGGTGTAGCCGTGTTCAGGCTCGACGAACCAGTCGGTTTGCACCACCAAAGGATCCGGGCAGACCCCAACCAAAGATCCTTCAGGGGCGACAGTGGTTGCTGGCCCCGAGGTGGTTGCTGGCCCCGAAGTGGTGGCGGGCGCCGCGGTGGTGGCGGGCGCTGCGGTGGTCGGTGGGGCGGTAGTGGTCGCTGAGGTGGTGGCGCAGGCCGCCAACACAAGCATGTACACCGCACTCAGCACGAGCGTGCTGCTCCATGAGCGTTTCATTGTTTTCGTTACCTCCCTGTGATCCGCCGCTGATCGGCGGAATTCTGTCGTGGCCCTTTCTTTCGATCAAGAGGATCCTCCCCACCCACGGGGGACCGAGTCGATTGGTGCCAGGTGCGCGTGGCCCGGTGACCTGCCGACCCAACAAATGTAAAGAGAGCCAGGCCGAGCAAGGACGAAAAGAATATGGCGACGATCATCTGATCGGCTTGAAGTCGAAGCTGATATGTGCTCAGCAGCCGCCCAATACCAGGGTTGCCCTGTCGGAAGAAGAAGTCGCCGACGATGGCTCCGATCACCGCCAGACCGGCAGCGATCCGAAGACCTGTAAAAATGGCGGGCATCGCCGATGGGAATTGGAGCTTGCGCAATCGCGTCCACCGTCCGGCTCCATGCAAGGTGAAGAGGTCGTGCTGGCTCCGATCGACCGACCTCAGGCCAAAAAGGGTGTTGGTGATGATCGGGAAGAGCGAGATAATCACGGTCACCACCACCCGGCTCGCATAGTTGCGACCAAACCAGAGGCTGAGGAGGGGGACGATGGCGACTATTGGGACAGCCTGCACCATGACCGCGTAGGGGAAGATGGTTCGCTCCAGCCATCGAGCCTGACTCATCAAAGTCGCCAGGCCCGTACCAAGCACAATCGCCAGGCCAAGCCCGAATAGGGTGACCTGAGTTGTCGACCAGAGACCGCCGAGGATTACCGACAAAAACTTCCAGGTGAGCAGTCCGTCGCGTACCACTTCATGCGCTGGAGGTAGCAGTAAACGCTGGCTCCCTGTGAGAACGAGGTACGTCAGCAAATACCAAAGCCCTACGGCCGCTATAGCCACGAGGGCTGGAGGAGTGAGGAAAGCGACGGCCTGAGCGAGCCGTCTCCTGGTCCGGTTCGCTTCAGGGGTCAGCGTCGGAGAGTCGGGCGTCGCCTCCGGAGCAATTTCGGGTCCACCCGAGCGCGTCGGGAGGATGGTGCTCATAGCCTGCCGCCAAATGTGGTTGTGGCAATCACGCGACGAGATCCTTGCCCGGGCCGCGTATGGTATCGGCGGGCCGGCCCCAGTACCGCCGCCACGCCAGGAGATCTCGACACTTTGCTCACGAACTCGATACGACGAGTCACCGGCTTAAGGGCCACGATGCCTGACGGTGCCGTATTGGTGGCTGATGCGTGGGTTCCCGATGGTGGGCGACGATGGCCGGTGCTTCTGCAACGACTGCCGTATGGCCGATCGGTGGCCTCGACTCCGGTTTTGCCCCATCCTGTCTGGTTGGCCCGCCGCGGTTATGCGGTCGTGGTCCAGGACGTAAGGGGTCGAGGTGAATCACAAGGACGCTTCATGCCCTTCGTTCAGGAGGCAGCCGATGGAGCGGCCACCGTTGAGTGGGCGGCCCAGCTCGACTTCAGCAACGGCCAGGTGGCGACCTACGGCTTTTCCTATCAGGGGCTCGCCCAACTCTTCATCGCCGCCGAACGGCCCCCCAGCCTTCAGGCCATCGCTCCCATGATGTGCAGCCCGGATCCATTCGAAGGTTGGACCTACGAGGGCGGATGTCTACGTTGGCCCTTCGCTGCCTTTTGGGCGGCCCAACTGGCAGGCCAGGAGCTGGGCACAGGACCGGTGCCATTCGACCTTGACGCTCTGCCGATCGCGGCTGCACTGGGCAACGAGCCGCCGGTTTGGTTTCGGGAATGGCTCGATCATCCCGCCAACGACTCGTATTGGGCGGCCCGCCGTCCTGAACTGGAAGCGATCAACGTGCCCGCCTTTACGGTATTGGGGTATTTCGACGACTTTTCGTCCGGCACGGCTCGGCTCATGTCTCAACTAAACCCCGAAGCCGTTTGCGGACCTTGGACGCACATGCCCTGGGGAACCCGGGCCGGGGACATCGAGTTGGGAAGTGAGGCTGGACCCGGTCGGGTAGCACATGCGCTGGTGGGCTTCTTCGATCGAGTGTTGAAAGACGGACAAGACCATCCGGTGGACTCCGTGACCTATTACGTAGTCGGAGGGGGTTGGCGAAGCAGCCCAGGATGGCCACCCGGACATTCGATTCGGAACTACACCTGTACCAGCGCCGGGAATGCCAATTCGCGCCACGGCGACGGGCGCTTGATCCAGGGTGACGGGGATCCAGGTCCCAGCGACGTCCTCGTGTCACAACCGCTTGTGCCGTACCCGGGTACGCCCATGCCGTTAGAGGACCAAGGACCTGCCGAGGATCGCCGCGATGTCCTTTCCTACACGAGTCAGGAGCTCCCGCAGTCTTTGACGATCATTGGATCACCAACCTTCGCAGCATCGACGCGAAGCGATTCACCTACCCACGACCTGATGGCCTCGCTGGTGTGGGTGAGGCCGGATGGGGGCGCGCTCCGGCTCTCTGGCAGTGCCCGCCGAGGAGGTGCCGACGCTGATGACGGGATCCGCCGATTCGAGTTCGCGCTTCGACCATTGGCCTGGACGATCCCGGCGGGTCACCGCCTGCGTATGGACATTTCGGCCAGCCGCTTCCCGCAATTCGACCGCAACCCCCAGACCGACACGGTTCCTTTCAGCCAGTTCCGGGAATCTGACTGCCGTGTGGCGACCATAGAAGTGCTCGAGGCTCATCTGAAACTGCCAGTCGACGACGTGTCATGACCCACCTGCGTAATGCCACTGTGGTTGATGGCCACCGCTTCGATATCACGATTAGTGACGGCGTGATCACCGCCATCGACCAGGCCCATGCCAGTCGTCCCGTACCGACCGAGCCGAGCCATGACCTCGACGGGTACTTGTTGTTGGCAGCTGCGGCCGATCCGCATGCTCACCTGGACAAAGCCTTCAGCGCCGATCAAGTACAGAACCCTGCGGGCCACCTCCTAGGGGCGATCGAAGTCTGGCAACGGCACTACCCGAATATGTCGGTTGAAGAGATCGCGGGTCGAGCCCGGCGGGCAGCGTTGGCCGGTCTGACCCGGGGATACACCGCAGTGCGTAGCCACGTAGACGTCGCCGAGGGCGTCGGAGTGAAGGCAGTCGAGGCCCTTCTATCTGTCCGCGCCGAGCTAGCTCCCATGATCGACATCCAAGTCTGTGGGCTGGTTTCGACCCCGACCACGGGCGCGGCCGGGGCGGGCAACCGGGCAGTCTTGCGCGAAGCCCTCCATATGGGTATCGATGCGGTCGGCGGGGCGCCCTATCAGGACGCCGATCCGGTGGCCTGCCTCCGGTTCTGCCTTGAGGAAGCGGCGACGTTTGCTCGGCCGGTCGATCTTCACATCGACGAGACCCTTGACAGCTCTGTCTTAGTTTTGCGCGACTATGCCCGCATCGTGCGCGAAACCAGATTCCGCTACGGAGCCACCGCCGGACATTGCGTGAGCCTGGGAATGCAAGGGCCTGACGTGCAGCGCGAGGTCGCTGAAGAGGTTGCGGCGGCAGGAATCTCAGTTATCGCCAACCCATTTACGAACCTCTACCTTCAGGCTCGGGACCGTCCCGTCGGTGCCCCGCGGGGCCTGACGGCTTTGCGGCCGCTGCTCGAGGCCGGAGCCAACCTGGCGGCGGGCACCGACAACGTTGAGGACCCGTTCAACATCTTGGGGCGGCGAGACCCCCTAGAAGTTGCCGCCTTGCTGGTGATGGCGGGCCATCTTTCGCCCGACGAGGCGTATTGGGCGGTCAGTGGGGCGGCTCGCCAAGCAATGGGACTTCCGCCCAACAGTGTGATGGTCGGATCGCCGGCCGACCTGCTGGCGGTGCGGGCGGGATCGCTCCGGGAGGCCCTAGCCGCGGGGAGCATCGAACGGCTGGTCTTCAGGAAGGGCGAGTTGGTTGCCCGCACCGAAGTCTCGGAGTGGATCCTTCCGTCCAGCTAGGAAGCTCCAGTCAGGCCGCTCTCGGTAACCTGCCTCGGCAATGGGCGGCAACAACACCGACACGGCGCACCGCCCCGCTCCCGACAGGAAAATTGCACTTTCCTTTAGCCACGTCTCAAAAGTGTTCCCTGACGGCACCCATGCGCTGGAGGATGTGACTTTCTCTCTTGAGGGCGGGAACTTCGTGACAGTGGTCGGCCCATCGGGTTGTGGGAAGTCGACGCTGCTCCGAATCGCCTCGGGGCTCGACCGGCAGAGCAGGGGTTCGGTGGTGTCGAACACCCACAACGTCGGCTACGTCTTCCAGGACGCCACCCTGATGCCCTGGCGGACCGTTCAGAAGAACGTGGAACTGCTGGCCGAACTCCATGGCATCGATAAGCCAGACCGGCGACGATTGGCAGCCGAGGCGATTGCCAAGGTAGGTCTCGAGGGCTTCGAATCGCATTACCCCAAGGCCCTATCGGGTGGAATGAAGATGCGGGTGTCATTGGCGCGCGCACTGACCCTGAAGCCACCCGTATTCCTGTTCGACGAGCCGTTCGGCGCGCTCGACGAGATAAACCGAGAAAGGCTCAACGACGAGACCCTCGAACTTTTTATGCGGGAGCGCTTTGCTGCGTTATTCATTACCCACTCGATCTATGAGGCGGTTTTCCTATCCACTCGAGTGTTGGTGATGTCGGAGCGTCCCGGGCATATAGTCGGCGACTTTGAGATCCCGTTCGGGTATCCGCGCCCACATGAACTGCGATTCGAACCCAGCTTCGCGGAATTGACCGGAGCAGTATCGGCTGCCCTGCGGGGGGCCTTCGGTGCGGTCCGGCCGACGGACGGCTGATGCTCAGACGCGAGGAAACTCGAAACGGGCTATCTCGGCCAGCGCCGCACCAAGGCCCTTGACGGCTCCATCGAAGAGCAACTTGCCGCGTTCGGCGGTGGCCGCGGTGGGATCGCCGATCACTCCGCTCGGCCCGAAGTCTGCGGAGGACCAGCCGAAGGAGACATCGCCTCCAAAGCGGACATGACGGTTGGCGGCCAGAGCCTCCGGTACGTGTCGCTCCGCCTTCGACATGTCGACGAGTTCGGGGCGAAGGTGAAGAAGCACCGATGTCTCCTCCAGCCCACCGTGGATCCCCATTCCCAATTCTGATGCCGGCGACGACCCGCCGTGATCGGCGGGCACTTGCGGATGAAGCAGGAAGGTCATCAGCTTGTGGTTCAAACGGAGCTCTCGGCAGGCGACGTTCAACAAGGTGGTGTTGCCGCCGTGGCCGTTGACGAAGGCCAGGCGGTCGGACGAGAGCTTGGTGAGCGAACGCCCCAAATCGTCGAGTACCGCCAGCAAAGTCGTAGGCGATAACCAGATCGTGCCCGGTGCCCACGAGTGCTCGTTCGACTTGGTATAGACCAGTGGCGGGAGTAACCAGAGGTCAAGCTCATCGCCTCGCTCGTCCACAACGGCCTCGGCGGCAGTGGCGGCAACAACGAGATCGGTCTCGAAGGGCAAGTGGGCGCCGTGCTGCTCGATCGACCCGACTGGTTGGACCAGCACCGAGTCCGACGTGATCAGCTCCCCGATTTGCGGAGAGCGGAGCTCAGAGAGGCGACGCCGGACCGACACTCCATGATGGTACTGGCAGCCCACTGGGTGCTGACGTCGCCCTCTACGATCGAGGCGATGCAGGTCCTGGTGGTCCACGCCCACCCGCGCTTCGACAGCTTCAACCGGACATTGTTCGAGACCGCGGTGAAAGCGCTTGCCGATGCCGGGCACATAGTCGAATCGATCAACCTGTACGACGACGGGTTCGATCCGCGTATGACCGGACCCGAGCGGCTCGCCTACCACGGCCCCCAGCCGATCCTCTCCAGCCAAGTGGAGCATTACGCCCAGGCCGTGACCCGAGCAGAAGGACTGGTGTTTGTATATCCGACCTGGTGGTTCGGGCTTCCGGCAATCTTGAAGGGCTGGCTGGAGCGGGTCCTGGTTCCAGGAGTGGCCTTCGTGTTCGACCCGGCCAGTCACAAGGTACAACCCAACCTGCAACGAGTGAGACGTATTGTCGGCGTTACTACCTACGGGTCGTCCTGGTGGTATACGAAACTTATTACTGACGCCGGGCGCCGCACCTTGGTACGCACCCTGCGACTGGTTTGCAACCGCTCCGCCCGCTCTATCTGGCTCGGAATGTACGGCCTGGATAGATCCACCCCCGAGCGACGCCAAGCCTTTCTGCGAAGGGTGACCCGCACCTTGGCGGCGTTATGAGAGTGCTCATTGTATTTGCCCATCCAGTGGAGGGAAGCTTCTGCTCTGCACTTCGTGACCGAGTGGCGGCCACGTTGCTGGATCATGGTCAGGAGATCGACGTGCTTGACCTCTACACCGAGGACTTTCAGCCGGTTCTCAGCGCCGGAGAGCATCTCCTGCATCGTTCCGGTCCCGAGACCAAACCGGCAATCGCTGATCACACGCTGAGACTGCGGTGGGCTGAAGCTCTCGTTTTCATCTATCCGACATGGTGGGGAGGCCAACCCGCCATTCTCAAGGGTTGGATCGACCGCGTCTGGATAGAGGGCGTCGCCTATACCCTCCCTAACGGTGCGAGCCGAGTGAAGCCACTTCTCAGGGATGTCAGGCACCTGCTGGTTGTTACCACTCACGGATCATCGAAATTGATCAACGCCTTACAAGGGGAGTCGGGCAAAAGGGTGATCCTGCGCGGACTACGTTCGTTATGTCATCCGCTGACCCGAGCCCGCTGGATTGCTTGTTACAGCATGGACCGCGCCACCGACCAGCAGCGCCGCCGCTTCGCGGACAAAGTGGTTGCCATGGTGGGTCGGCTGTGAGATGCGGGTATGAGCGACCCTGACGCGTTAGCCACCCGCTTTCGCCGCCTGTATACCGGAGCCGTAGCCGATGTGCTCGACGCCCAGGGCTTCCGCCATCAGGTGCTGCCTGCGGCCATCACCCCGCTTCGTCTCGACGTGAAGCTGGCCGGGCCCGCCTTCCCTGGAAGGGGGGAGCCGACCGGCGATGTCAAGCACGACGACACGCCCTCCCGCATAGCCATGCTCGAGAGCGTGACGCCCGGCTCGGTGTCGGTCTGGGCCTGCGGAGGGCACGACGGCTCGGCTCACTGGGGAGAGATCATGTCTGTATCGGTGATGGAACGCGGGTGCGTTGGTGCAGTGATTGATGGCGGGTTGAGAGACACGGCGTTTCTTCTGGAGTTGGACTTCCCGGTCTTCTCACGTTTTCGTTCATCGGCTTCGTCTATCGGACGTTGGGATATCCTCGATTGGGACTGCGACGTTCTGATCGGCGAGACGACGGTTCACCCCGGCGACTGGATCTTCGGCGATGCCGACGGGGTCGTGGTCATACCCCTCGATGTGGTTGCTGACGTGATTGCCGTGTCCGAGGAAAAAGCCCGGACAGAAGCGGATATGAGGAGAGAGCTTGCCGAAGGAGCGCGACCATCGGACGTATTTAGAAAGTTGGGGAGCTTCTGACAAGCGGAGTCAACGCCATTTGACCGACGAAATACACAAGAAGGTTCTGTCTGCAGATGTGCTTTCAGATGAAGCACTGCGCCGCACATTCGGCCTATTCGCCACCGGGGTGACCGTGGTCACTGCGAGGGCAGACGAGGGGCCGGTTGGCGTAGCAGCGAACGCGTTTTGCTCGGTGTCTCTCGATCCCCCGCTAATCGTCGTATGTGCCGGTGCTCAGTCTGAGAGTTGGCCTGTCATCAAGGCTGTCGGTCCATTCGCAGTAAACGTCCTGGCCGAGGGCCAAGCGGAGCTTTGCAAACGGTTTTCACGCAAGGGCGTCGATCGATTCGCAGGCGTCGTGGAAAGACCTGGATCCACGGGAGCGCCCTTGCTTGTTGACGCCTCCGTGGCGTCGTTTGAGTGCCTACCCCACTCCGAACATGTCGCTGGTGACCACACCCTCGTGGTGGGGCGAGTGGTTGCCTTACACGAATACGAGCAAAGGAATCCGCTGGTGTTCTTTGCGAGTGAGTTTCGACAGCTCCGGCCCGCCGAACGTCCTGTCTCGTGATTGGAGCCATGGAGGGTCCGACTCTGGTCGTCCAGCCCGACGCCATTTATGCTGGCGCTTCGTGGTGGTCGTCCATCGATATCAAACGGAGCGCCCCGCGGGTGCCTAGGTAAATGACCAACAGATTTGAGTTCAGATGGCCCAGCTGGATCGGCGTTGTGGCTCGAGATCTCGAGGCGCAGCGTCGCTTTTATCGTGAAGTGTTGGGGCTGGACGAGGCGGCCTCGAGCGACGACTGGGTCGGGTTCGACCTCGGCGATGGACGGATGTTCGAACTCATCGCCGTCGATCCGGCCTCCCCACAATACGACCGGCCCCGAGTGCAGACTGGGTTCGACGTGGACGACATCCACACAGCCCGAGCGGCGCTGCTTGAAGCCGGAGTGGAGCCACTCACGGACGTCGAGGGAGGGCCGGAATCGAATGGCTACTGGGCGTACTTCCGGGATCCTGAGGGCAACGTCTTCGAGATAAAGCAGCCTCTGGGTCCGTGAGGCCAGTTGACCACATAGATTCTTCAGGGCCTACCTAATTCGGTTACTGACGAACCGGGAGTCTTGACATTTTCCAAGCCAAACTGACCCGCTACACCGATTCGAGGAGGAGGGCCGTGCCGAGCCCGGAGCCTGCCGGCACGGTCGCCCCCCCCAATGTGAGGTCGCGCTGCCTGAGCGCTTTGGCCAGGTGGATGGAGATCCGCAGTCCGGACATGCCCACCGGATGCCCGAGACCGACCGCACCACCATCGACGTTCAATCTCTCCCTGTCCCAGCCGCCCAACCTTTCGCAGGCGAGGAGCTGGACGGCGAAGCCCTCGTTGCACTCGAGGAGATCGAGATCGTCCACGGTCTTTTTTGCTCCGGCCAGGGCGGTGTTGAGAGCATCGACGCAGGAGTAGCCCATCAGGTTGGGGTCGCACCCAACCATGGCCAGCCCCTCGGTCACGATCCGGGCGAGCGGCTCCAGCTCATATCTGTTCATCGCCCCGGCACTGGCGATGATCGCCGCCGCCGCTCCGTCATTGATGCTGGCCGCATTCCCGGCCGTGATGACACCTCCGGGTTGGATGGGTGGAAGCTCGGCCAGCCGGTCGATGGTCGAGGAGGCTCGCGGGTTCTCATCGACCTCGAAGGTCAGCGGCCCATCACGTGTGGGGATCTCGATCGGAACTGTCTCGTCTACGAACCGCCCGCCGACGATGGCGTCCAGCGCCCGATGATGGGAGACCACGGCATATTCATCCATCTGTTGTCTGCCGATGCCGTCGACCCTGGCGTGATGCTCGGCAACCTCGATCATGTACTTGGGGTCGCCCCACATCCCCGACCCGGCCAGTGTGCACTCGCGCAAGGTGTCGAGGAACGTTCCACTCTCGAGGCGATGTCCCCACCGTGAGCCAGGCACCATGTGGGGAGCGTTGCTCATCGATTCGAGCCCGAGCACCATCACCAAATCCACCGCCCCAACGGCGATTTGATATGCAGCCTGAATCAAGGCCGCCATCGACGAGCAACATTGCATGTTGATCGTGAAGGCGGGGACCCGGTGTGGGGCTCCGATCCGCATCCCGACGACGCGCGCCGGATTGGACTCGGTCATGTCCTGAAGAACCATGCCGCCGATGATGAGATCGAGCGATTCAGGCTCGAGGTTGAGTCGCTGAAGCAAGGCGGTGGCCACGGTGGAGCCGAACTCGGTGGCCCGCAGCGGTTGCAAGGAGCCGCCAAACCGGCCGATTGGACTCCTGAGTCCATCGATGAAAAACACATCCCTGGTCATGCTGGCCTGCTCCTCGTGTCGGGCGTGGACCAGTTACAATAACGGACGTTCGTTAGTCTAAGGCTATTCGCAGAGGAGGCGGGCGTGTTCGACGAGAGAACCCTGGCTCGGTCGAGAGAGATCGGTGCCGACTGGGAGGAGGCGTACGAACAGCTGGTGGCAAAGTTCGGCGATGCCGCCCCCGCCAGAGCTACCAACGCGACCACACACTCTGGCCTTCCCCTCAAGTCGGCTTACTTCCCTCACGATGTCGCTGACCTCGATCTCGACACCGTCGGCGCCCCAGGGGCCTTCCCTTTCACACGCGGCAATTTGGCGGCCCAGTATCAACTGATGCATTGGGCAAACCAGCCCGTGATCGGCTACGGCCTTCCCGAGGACACCCGAGCCCGGATGGACACGCTGGCCGAGCAGGGCATGGTCGGCTATTTCGGTCAGCGCTTTTACAACCTGGTCTATGACCTGGTCTCCCACGAGGGTCTCGACCCTGACCATCCGGCGGCCCGGGGCCGCGTTGGTCAATGCGGCATGGGTGTCTACTCGAAGGCCGACATGGCGCGTCTTTTTGCCGGGATGGACCTCACCCAGATGAATGTGATTCACATCACCTACTACCAGGTGGTGCCGGCCCTCGCCCAGTACGTCGCCCTGGCCGAGGAGCAAGGTGTGTCGCCGGATCAACTGCGCGGCAACACGATGAACTGGTACCACCAGGCCGCCTATGTGGGTATGAGCGCCTTTCCTCCCCGCCAAGGCCACAAGCTGGCGGTCGAGCTGATCAACTACTGCACCAGAAACATGCCGCGGTGGAACACCACCAATTTCTTCGGTTATGGGGTGGAGGAGGCGGGCGGGACCGCGGTCGAAGAGATCGGTTTCATGCTCGCCTATGGCATCGACCTGGTCGAGGCATGTGTCGAATCAGGCCTCACAGCCGATCAGGCACTCCTGCGATTCGGCTTCCAGATCGCGCAAGCAAATGACTTCTTCGAGGAGATTTGCAAGATCAGGGCCCTGCGACGCATCTGGGCAACAACTATGAAGGAGCGGTTCGGAGCGGAAGACCCGCGGTCGATGCATGTGCGGATCCACACTCACACCTCAGGTGCCGTCCTCACGGCCCAGCAACCGATGGTGAACTTGATCAGAACCACCCTGCAGGCTTTCGGGGCGGCGTTGTCGGGAACCCAGGCGATGGAGGTGTCCTCCTACGACGAGGCACTGGCCATCCCGACCGAGGAGGCAGCGACCCTCGCACTTCGGGTCCAGCAGGTGATCCAGGAGGAGACCAACATCACCTCGGTTTCCGATCCGCTGGCCGGTTCCTATTTCGTGGAGTCGCTCACCAACCAGATGACAGTGGCGGCTCTCGAACTCGTGCAACAGATCGAAGCCCAGGGTGGCTATATCGCCGCCCAGGAGTCGGGTTGGCTGCGGCGAAAGGTCGAGGGATCGGCCGAGCGTTGGCGTGACCTTGTCAACACAGGAAAGCGCACCGTCGTCGGCATGAACAAGTATCAGACCGACGAACCACCGGCTGGCAATCTCTTCAGGGTCGATCCCGAGGTGGAACAGATCGCCAAAAAGCGCGTTCAAGAGCTACGCGCCAATCGAGACCACAAGCGGTGGGAGCGGGCGATGGCGGGGTTCGCTCAGGCGGCTGAAGTGTTGGCCACCAAGGCTTACGCCGAGCTTGACGGCAGCCTCATCGAGGCAGCCATCGAGGCCGCCCGGGCCGACGCCACCACCGGGGAGATGATGGGAGCCTTGAAGTCGGCGTTGGGATGGAGAGCACCTCATGAGTACTGAGATCGCCCCGGGCGAGCCGATCAGAGTGCTACTCGCCAAGCCCACGCACGACTGCCACGACCGCGGAGTTCGTCTGGTCGCCAAGAAGATGCGGGATGCGGGCTTCGAAGTGATCTTTACGAACTTCCTTCTCCCCGAGGAGGTCGTGCGGGCTGCCGTCGATGAGGACGTTCATGTAGTCGGGATCTCGGCATCGTCGGGCGGCCACCTCCCACTCTTCGAGGACCTGCTGGCGGGCCTAAGCGCACAAGGCCGCGACGACGCGGTGGTGATCGGCGGTGGGGTCATTCCCCCCGATGATGAAAAGACTTTGCGGAGCTGGGGGGTCGAGGCGATCTTCGGGCCAGGCACCAACGCCGAGCAGGCGATCGAAATGATCAAGCGTCGGCTCGCCACGGTCTCGGGGTGACCTGGCCCGAGAAGGTCACCGTCCTCGGTGGCGGCGGCGTCATGGGCCACGGTATTGCCTTGGCTTGCCTCCAAGGATCCGGCGCCCAGGTCAGGATTGTTTCCAAGCGGGAGGAGACCATTGCGCACGGGCTCGGGCTGATCACCCACAGTCGCTTCGGGCTGGCGGGTGCGGTTGAAAAGGGTCGGCTTACCGAAGAAGAGGCCAGGGACGCGCAAGCGCGGTTATCGGGCACGACCAGCTATGAAGAGGGATTGGAAGGCGCCGACCTTGTCTTCGAAAGCGTGCCCGAACTCATCGATGTCAAGCACGAGGTCCTCCGCAAGGCCGAGTCCCTCGCATCCGAAGACGCGGTGCTCGCCACCAACACCTCATCGATCATGATCGCCGAGCTGGCCAAGGCCCTTGCGAATCCCAGCCGCCTGGTTGGGACGCATTGGTTCTACCCCGCCAATGTGCTTCCGCTGATCGAGGTCGCCCGGAGTGCCTTCGTCGATGAGAGGGCCCTGGCGTCGACCCTCACCTACCTGCGCAGCATCGGCAAACGACCGGTGGTGGTGAAGGACTCGCCGGGATTCTTCATGACCCGATTCATCAACAACTACCTCGCCGAAGCCATCCGCCTTGTGGAGCTGGGGATTGCCGGGCCGGCTGAGATCGACGAGATGGTCAAGGCCGGGCTTGGTTGGCCGATGGGCGTGTTCGAGCTACTTGATACCTCAAGTTTCGAGGCCTTCTACCACGCCCAGGAATATTTACACAGGACTTGCGGTGAGCGGTACGCGGTCCCCGCCTTGGCCCATCAGGTCTTCAGCGCCGGTTATCTCGGCTCGGCCGACCTGAGGCCGGGGAGCCGGGGCGGGTGGTATGACTTCTTGGGCGTGAACCGGTCGACGGAATCTCGATGACTAACTCCGCCAACCGACGCCAGCAGTTGCTGGAAGCGGCCGCCGCCTGCTTTTATCGGGAAGGCTTCGATGCCGCCTCGATGCGCCTCATCGCCGAACAGGCCAATATGCGCACCGCCTCGATCTACTACCACTTCGAGAGCAAGGACGCCCTGTTAGTGGCGGTCCACGAGG
>JBOGEX010000025.1:0-28863 GCA_050741915.1 Acidimicrobiia bacterium | reverse complement strand
CACCTGACCCTCGATCCGTGCCAGGCGCCCCAGGTAGTCGTCCTTGTTCATCGCGAACCTCCGCAAACGCGGACCAAAGGTTGTCCCGCTCCCAGGCCAAAGGCCGGAATCCCAAGCCACGTAAGGGCGGTGGAGGTGAGGGGATTTGAACCCCTGGCTTCTTCCGTGCGAGGGAAGCGCTCTGCCGGGCTGAGCTACACCCCCCGGGTTGGCCTCGATTTTAGAGCGCGGCCCGTCGAGGCCGTTCTCTGGGCTGGAGAAGTCGGTTTCGCCAGCTAACAACCCTGGGTTCGCAAGGGGGTTAGCGGGAGACGACCCGAACCGGTGACTCTTCGAGGGTGTTCTCGGCGTAGCGGTTGGCGACTTGCTGGGCCTGGCGTTGACGGATCTGAGACAGCATCGCCAAATACCATGCCAGGCAGGCGTCGATGCCGATGTGGACCAAGAGCCAGTAGAGGGACTGGCGGCGCCAGGCGATGACAAGGGTGGCCACGGCGATGATGACGAGAGCGATCAGCGCCCGGCGTCGTCGGGTCCGCATCTGATCGCGGTTGTTGGAGACCCGGGCGTCGTACGCCCGACGCTGGACATCGGCGATCACCCTCGTCAGGCGATCGAACTCCTCGGTTGAATTAAGCGGAGTGCTGCGTCGCTCCCCGAACATCCCGGGAAGCAGGTACAGGCCCCACACTGCGGCCAAAATCAGGCCCGCAACGATTACTGGTGTCACCATGTTGTTCGGAAAGACCCTCTGCTCGCTGGCGGAGGGTAGCCCTTCGGTCCGTGGCAAACAACTACCTAGAGCGTTCCCAGGTTCCGCTGCGCCCGCCCGTCTTGCGGAGCAGTCGCACCGGTCCGATCTCGACGCCGCGCTCGATGCCTTTGACCATGTCATAGAGAGTGAGCGCCGCCACCGTCACCGCGGTCATCGCCTCCATCTCCACACCGGTGCGACCGGTCGTGGTTACCTCGGCGACGATGCGCGCCCCTTCATCGACGCGAGTGACCGATACGTCAACTGCGTCGATCGGCAATGGATGGCAGAGCGGGATCAGCTCGGCCGTTCGTTTGGCGCCCATGATGCCGGCCAATCGAATCGCGGCGAGAGCGTCACCTTTCGGCAATGTTCCTCCAAACAATGCCTCGGCGGTTTCATTGGCCAATACAACAATCGACTCGGCCGACGCCACCCGAACACTGACCTCTTTTTCAGAGACGTCGACCATATGAGCGTCTCCTGTCGCAGTGAGATGTGGCATTCGAACCTCAGAGCTCATCGATGGTCCTTTCCTCCGGCCAGCGGTACATCTCGAGAGTCACGGCCTCTCCGGCTTCGATGCGTTCGGTGCCTTGACCGACTACCGCAAAGGCATCGCCATGAGCCACGGCTGTCAATACATTCGATGATTGCTTGCCTGATGGTTGACACCATCTCACTTCGCCTTCGACGCGCGTGACAACCCTGACGAATACGGTCTTCTCCGGATCGGTCTCGAGTGCGACCTCAGTCCGTCCGGAAAGGCGCGGTCGCAGAATCCGCTGCGCATTCATCATGTGCAACACCGCCGGCCGTACGAACTGCTCGAAGGCGACAAAGGATGACACCGGGTTTCCCGGCAGACCGAAGAAAGGTGTCGACGACAAGCGGCCAAAGGCGAACGGCTTGGCAGGCTGCATCGCCACCTGCCAGAAGTCGACGTCACCCAACTTCTTCAACACCGCCTTCACCAAGTCGTACTCCCCCATCGACACACCCCCCGAGGTGACAACGGCGTCGGCTCTTGCGGCCGCGTCCTCCAAAGTCGAAAGCAGTCGTTGCTCGTCGTCGGGAATGCGACCGAGGTCGAGCACCTCGACCCCCAACTCGGCGAGAAGCGCGATCAGCATCGGACGGTTCGAGTCTCGGATCTGGCCGGGCCCGAGCTCACCCCCGTCAACTGGCACCAGCTCATCTCCGGTCGAAGCCACGGCCACCACGGGTCGCCGGTGAACCTGGAGCCGAGCACAGCCATTGTTGGCCAGCACTCCGATATAGGCCGAGTTGAGCCGAACACCGGTCTCGACCAGCGTCGTCCCGGCCGACACGTCGCCTCCGGCCGCCCGAATCGCGGTACCCGACAAGACGCTCTGGCGAATCGTCACCATCTCCCCCGCCTGCTCCGTGTCCTCGACCCTCGCGACCGCATCGGCCCCCTCCGGGATCGGCGCCCCGGTCATGATCTTGATCGCAGTCCCGCTCTCGACCCGACGACTCGCCACCGAGCCCGCCGGCACGTCCTCCGTCACCTTCAGGTCGACCGGCACGACAACCACGTCTTCGGCCCGCACCGCGAATCCGTCCATAGCCGAGTTGTCAAACGGCGGCACGGGGTGATCGGCAACAACCGGCCGGGCCAACACGAGACCAAGGGCGTGACCGAGCTCGATCGACTCAACCGGCATGGTCGGAAGGCTCCCGAAAACCTGTCGTTGGGCTTGTGGCAGTGGGAGCATCTATTCAAGGTCGGGGAACTGGCTCCGCCCGAGCACCCAACTGGCCTCGACCAAACCCCGCGGGGTCCCGACATCGAGCAGATCCTCCTCGGCCACATAACCCCGGCACTTTCCGGAAGAAGCCAGGCGATCAATGGCGTCGGTGAGTTGGATCTCGCCGCCGTGTCCGGGAGGGAGCTTGGCCAGGACCTCGAAGATCTCGGGTGTGAAGAGGTAGCGGCCAATGAGACCGAGGTCGGAGGGAGCCTGCTCCGGACCGGGCTTTTCGACGGCGCCGATGACATCGAGCATGCGGTCGACGACATCCGATCCGGGCACTACCACCCCATATCTGGAGAGAAACTCGTTGGTGAGCCGGCGGAGGCAGACAGCCGAATTGCCCTGACTGGCGGCGGCAAGCGCCGCAAGGACGTCGCCCCCGGGCCGAACGATGTTGTCGGCCAGCAAGCAGAAAAAGGACCGATCCCGTACGGCCTCCGCCGCCTCCCAGACGGCGTGACCGAGTCCAAGGGGTTCCTCTTGGAACACGACCCGAATCTTGACGTCCTCTAAACCCGGAAGGCGGCCCTCCATCAAGAAATGCTGTTGGACGAGATGGCCTGCGTCGAGGTCGACAACCATGATCACCTCGTCGGCACCCCCCCGGACCGCCTCTTCCACCACGTACTGGACGGCTGGGCGGTCGACCACGGTGACCAGGGCCTTGGGCACGATCCGGGTGGCGGGCCGCATGCGGGTTCCCCGCCCGGCGGCCGGGATGACGGCGACGGAGGCGGTCATCTCACCACCGATGGTTCCCGCCGTCTCATGATCCTCGATATGTTCCCACGGTGGCGATAGATAACCAGGCCCAGCATCACCCCAAACCAGACCAGGGCCCAGCCGGAGACTCCCTGCCAGATGAGGACGGGGATCGAGGCGCCCACCACCACCAACGATGCGATCGAGGCCACCTTCCCCAGCTTGGCCACTGCCACCCACAAGACGGTGAGAACTAGGCCGGCGATCGGAACCGCGAACATCACCACTCCCCCGCCGGTCGCGACCCCTTTTCCCCCTCGAAAACGATGGAAAACCGGGTAGCAGTGACCCAGAACTGCCATCAGACCGGCAGCGAAGCTCCATGCCGAAGCTGGCCCCTCACCCGAGAGCAACGTCCCCACCCCGGCGGCGATGACTCCTTTGAGAGTGTCACCGAGGAAGACCATTGCCGCCGGAACCCGGCCCAGGGTGCGCATCACGTTCGATGTGCCCGGATTCCCGCTGCCCACCTGGTGGATGTCGACGCCGTGCATCCGCCCCACCAACACCGCAAAGTCGACGCTCCCGATCAAGTAGGAAATGACGAGGATCGCTACGCTGACGAGGACTTCCACGACGGCCGAGTCTACGCCTGAGGCTGCAACCGGTTCCGGTCGGGAATTGGTAGTGGGCGGGTTCTACGTGAGAAGTGACTATCGGGCCAGTTGGACTTTGGAAACGCCAAGACACGAGGGCCCCAGCGCCAAATTCGGTCGCCCGCGCCCGTCTTCTCCCTAATCCGGTAGCTGGCGAACGGGTACCGGGCTAACGAGTAATCGGGGCGCTAGCAACCGAATTTGTCGGAAGGCGTTCCTCCAGCAACCGAATTACCTGCGTCGATGTTTTGTTGACAAGACGATGGACCAGCCAGATTGACCCACCACCGGGGGAATTGCGCTCGACACGGTGGGGTTATCATTACTTGTCCACCTCACCCGAGTTCTCTGAGACGTGCCTACTTACGAATACCTCTGCGACCGCTGCGGCCAAAACTTAGAAATCGTCCAGTCCTTCACTGATAAGCCCCTCCGGCGCCACGCCCAGTGCGGGGGCAGATTGGAGAAGGTCTTCCATCCCCGCGGGGTGGTTTTCAAGGGGTCCGGCTTTTATGTGACCGACTCCCGGGCCAAGGCCAAGGCTGCCTCCGAGAACGGAGGCTCCTCTGGGTCCAGCAACGGATCGTCGAAGTCCGAAGGCGCCTCGAGTGGCAATGCCGCCGACAAATCGGCGGCGTCGTCGGATACCAACAAATCCGACTGAGGTCTTCTCAAGGACCACTCCCGCCGATACGTTGAGGCGATGTTCTGGCTGGCGAAACCGCCCTACGTCCGTCGCGCCTTGGCGGTCGTCATCCTTCTCGTAGCGGTTGGCTGGGAATTCCGCCCCACCCCCACCGAGCTTCGCCCCTACCTGGCTCGGGACGTCGCGGCGGGAGACGAGGTCGGCGATGAGGACATCGAATGGCGGCGGGTACCGATTGGGTTTCTCCCCGAGCACGCTTCCCCGTCCGGGCTCTTCCTCGTCGATTTGGAGCGGGGGGCACCACTCATCCGGTCGGTCGTCGGCGAGGCCAGCCCGCTGCCCGAAGGTTGGTGGAGTCTCGAAGTCCCGGTACCGGACGGAACATCAGCAGGAGTCGAGGTGCGTCTCGTGGTCGATGTGCGAGTGGCGCCACGGGTGATCCCTGGCATGGTTGTTCGCTTGCTCGGTTCCGATTCGATCGACGGTGTCACCGCGTTGGTCGCCATCCCGGAAGCGGAGGTGGGAGCCGCGGCCGCCGCTCTGGCTGATGGCTCCTTGCGCACTTTGGTCGGGAGTCGTTAGACCGAAGCGCCTCGGTTTATCGTGGCCCCGGTGCTGCAAGCGGTCCTCTGGGGGCTCGTCCAGGGAATCACCGAGTTCCTCCCCATCTCCTCCGACGGCCACCTGGTTTTGATTCCGGCCCTCTTTGGGTTCGCTCCGCCCGATCTAGCCACCACGGCGGTGCTCCACCTCGGGACTCTCATAGCGGTGATCGTCTATTTTCGAAACGACCTCTGGTCGCTGCGGCGAGCGGGATCCGATACGGAGGCGCGGCGGCTCTTGCGCTTGATTCTGATTGGAACCCTGCCGGCAGCTTTGGCGCTGTTGTTCTTGAGCGAGGTTGAGCGACTGCAGCGCTCGGCGACAGCTACCGCCTCGTTCCTGGTGGTGACGGGGATCGTGCTGGTGGTGGTCGGCCGATTGCCCCGCGGCGAGCGCGACATCGACCAGGCTCGCGCGAGCGACGCTCTCTTGATCGGGTTTGCGCAGTTGCTAGCCGTTCTTCCCGGGATCTCACGATCGGGTTTCACCATCGCTACCGGTATGGCGCGGGGATTCGACCGAGTGACGATGGCTCGCTTCTCTTTCCTCCTCGGCGTTCCCGCCGTCACCGCTGCCGGGCTGTTCGAGTTGTTCCAGCTGGCCTCGAATGGTGGGGTGCCACGGTCGGCCTGGCTCGGGGTGGGAGTGGCAGCGATCACAGGCTATTGGGCGATTGCCTTCCTGCTGCGGATGCTGACCCGCACCGGGCTGGCTGGCTATGGGATCTACTGCCTGGCTTTTGGGATCTACGCCCTGTTCGTGCTCTGACTCCTATTGGGAGTAGTTTGAGCTCACCCTCATCGTTTCTGCGATATGGACATTGACCAATGAGGGGAGGCCCGAGGTCCGGGCCCGTTTGAGAGCCGGGCCAAGATCGTCGGGGTCTGTCACCAGCTCGCCATGACCGCCGAGAGCAGTGACGACGTCGTGATAAGGACGGCGACCGAGGTCGGCAGCCACGACCCGATCGGGATACATCATGGTGTGGAAGGTTTTGATATTGCCCCAGACGCCGTCGTTGCCCATCACCGCCACGATGGGCAGGCCGAGGCGAACGAATGTATCGAATTCAAAACCGTTGAACCCGAAGGCTCCATCACCGAACACGATGCCCACGAGCTTGTCAGGATGGACGACCTGGGCGGCCAGCGCGAAGGGCGCCCCGGTGCCGAGAGTTCCGAAGGGTCCGGGGTCGAGGACGTGGCCCGGGGTCGAGATCTGAAGCCAGCGGGCCGTGGTGGAGACGATGTCGCCTCCGTCGAGGGCGACGATCGAGTCACGGCCAAAGAACTCGCCCACTTCCTTGCCGAACCTTTGCGGATTCACCAGGGTCGAAGCGCCGTTGGCGGCTTCGTCATCGAGCTCATCCTGCCGCTTCTTCTCGGCCGCCTTGATCTCGCCGACCCATTCTGAATCAGCGGTGGGAAGTGAAGTGGTAAGCAGTTGGGTGACGACCTCGAGCGGATCCGCCACCACCCCGATGTCGACCGCCCGGTTCCAACCGATCTTGGTCGGTTCGGCGTCGACCCCGATAACGGTGGCGGTGGGGTTCACCCGTTCCCCATAGTTGGTACGGAAGTCCCAGTCGACCCCGAGAGCCAGCACCAGATCGGCCGTGGCGAGGGCGTGGCTACGAGTGTGGTTGCCAAGCAACGGATGCCCGAAAGGCAGCGAACCCCTTGCTCTCCCGTTGACAAAGGTCGGGGCACCCATCGCTTCGGCGAGTTCCTGCAACCTGTTCGAGCTGCCGCTTGCACTGGCGAAGATCACCGGCCGGCTCGCCTTGCTCAGCGCCGTGGCGATGGCTGCGAGCGATTCAGAGTCGGTCCCGCCAAGCCGGTTGGCCCGATATCCACGTGGCCAGACGACGCTCTCTTCGTCGACTACGTCGAACTGAACATCCATCGGGATGTCCAAGAAGACCGGCGCCCCCCGTCCCCGAAACGCATGACGGGTAGCGGTCGCGACGTAATCGGGGACACGCTCGGTTTGCCAGGCGGTGGCGGCCCAGGCGGTTATGCCTTGAAAGAGTTGCGGATGGTTCATCTCTTGCAGCCCACCTTTCAACTCCTGGCGAAGAAGGTGGCGTCCACCGATGACCAGCATCGGCGTGGAAGCGAACCAGGCGTTGGCGATGGCAGTGATGGTGTCGGTCACGCCCGGGCCAGCGGTGACTACCGCCACTCCCAGGCGGCCGGTCAAACGGGTATAGGCCTCGGCGGCGTGGGCGGCCGCCTGCTCGTGACGGACATCGACGATGCGGATGCCTTCCTGGAGGCAGCCATCGAGGATGGCGACGATGTGGCCGCCGGTGAGGGTGAAGATGGTGTCGATGCCCTCGGCCTTCAAGGCCTTGGCGACGAGCTGCCCTCCGTGAATCTTCATCCTCTTAACCTACTTTCTACGCATCAAACGCAGGCTATAGGCTGCGTTTGACGCGCTAGACGGCGGGGGATCTGGCTGGCGCCACTTTGAATCACAACCGGTCGTTGCGGACCAAATCCTCGAAAGACTCCCGCACCACCACCACTCTGGCCTCGCCATCCGCGACAAAGACCGCTGCCGGCCGTGGCACCTTGTTGTAGTTGGAACCCATCGAGTGCCCGTAGGCCCCGGTCACAGGCGTGGCCAGGTAGTCCCCCACCTCCAGCTCTTCAGGGACCAGGGCATCTCGCACCAGCACATCGCCGCTCTCGCAGTGTTTTCCCACCACCCTCACCCGGCGGGTGCGATCGGCGCTCACCGCCCTGGGCAGGAAAGCCTCGTAACCGGAGCCGTACAGCACGGGCCGCGGATTGTCGCTCATCCCTCCGTCGACTGAGATATAGGTGCGGATGCCAGGTATCTCTTTGATCGTGCCGACCTTGTAGATGGTCACCGCCGCCGCGGCGGCGATGGCCCTACCCGGCTCGACCGAAAGCACCACCTCGAGACCGGCATCGTCGGCGGCCGCCTTCAAGATCCTGGCGTATTCGGTGATCGACGGGGCATTCTCACCTTCTACATAGGCCACTCCCAATCCTCCTCCCATCGACAACTCCTCGAGGCCGTGGGCCCGAACGAATCCGGCCATCGCCCCGAGGGCGGAAGCGAAAGAGCCCACCAGAAATACCTGCGAGCCAATGTGGACGTGGCAGCCGCGCAGCCTGATCCCGGGATTGGAGCGAGCAGCGTTGACGGCCGCGCTAGCTACCCCCGTCGAGAGAGTGAATCCGAACTTCGAGTCGTCCTGACCGGTGGCGACGTAATGATGTGTGTGGGCTTCGATCCCCGGCGTGACCCTGATCAGCGCATCGAAGACGTGACCCGTGCGGTCGTGGACCTCGCCGATGCGGTCGAGCTCATCGAAGCTGTCGACCACGAGCCTCCCCACCCCAGCCTTGGCCGCGGCCTCGAGCTCGTCGACCGACTTGTTGTTGCCATGCATGACCAACCGCTCGCCCGGAACTCCCGCCGCCAAGGCGACGAAGAGCTCTCCTCCACTGGCCACATCGATCCGGAGTCCTTCGGAGTGGACGAGGTTGGCCATCGCCAGGCAAAGAAACGCCTTCCCGGCGTAAACGGCCTGATCACCAAATGCGGCCACCGTCTCCTGACATCTCTTCCGCAGATGCGCCTCGTCATAGATGAACACCGGGGTCCTATGTTCGTCGGCGAGGTCGATCACAGAGCACCCCCCGATCCACAAAGAGCCGTCTCGAGCTTCCACCGCGTTGTCGGGAAGCAGCGAGAAGGGGAGAACGCTCACGACGCTTTTCTACCAGGACCCTTTGCGAACCCAGGGTTGGTAGGGCGGTTGTACCGCCCTACCAGCCCAGAGAACGGGGATCGTTCCGCCGTAACAACGTCAGCGACCGGTCAAAACGCGGAGCGCGCCTGTCAACAAGCGGGCGGGTTTACCGGAACGGCTCTCCGCCCGATCGGCGGCCGGTGCCAAAGCGGTGGCGAGGTTGGCCCCAAGGAAGCGCAAGGGTTCCGGTTCCCACTTGCGCGAGCGATGACCGACCCAGAGGAGTTTGGTCAATTGGGTGTCGCGACCGAGAATCAAGTCGGAGAGAGTTCGGCCGGCGAGGTTGGAAGCAGCCACCCCCTCACCGGCGTAACCGCCGGCATGGCCCAGGCCGCTCGGGCGGTCGTATACGACCGCGGGACGCCAATCACGAGGAAGGGCGACGGCTCCTCCCCAACGATGGGTGATCCGAGCATTGCTCAGGTCAGGAAACAGCTTCCAAACAATGTCGCCCACCGCTTCGTGGACCCGAGGCTGACGGTCGTAATCCGAGCGAAGAGCCGAGCGAAAGTGGTAGCGAGCCCCTCGTCCTCCAAAGGCGAGGCGATCGTCAGCCGTGCGCTGGCCATAGATGATCAAATGCCGGGCGTCTCCGAAAACCTCGCGTCGGGCGAATCCGTACGCATCCCAGAAGTCTGATCCCAGAGGCTCGGTGGCGACCATGAGCGAATAGACCGGGATGTAGTCGCGGGCATGACCCGAGAAATTGACGCTGAAGACTTCGGTGGCTCGGATCACCGCTGGGGCGCGCACTGCGCCGCCGGTAGTTTTGACCTTGCCGGGGGTGATATCCAGCGCCCTGGTCTGCTCGAAGATTTTCACTCCGAGCCCTTCGACTGTCCGGGCCAGACCTCGAACGAGTTTGAAGGGATGAATCGCGGCCGCATGCGGCGTGAAGATGGCGCCGAGTGCTCCCGCCACCCGGCCCGGCAATTCCGAAGGAGAGAGCCATGCATAGTCGGATTCGCCGAATCCCCACTCACGCTCATCTGCCAACGTCTGGCGCAGGTTCGTGACATGGGCAGCATTGGTGGCAAAGGTGAGGGTGCCGCCTTTCTGAAAGTCGCAGTCGATTCCCTCGGCGGCCACTACTTTCCCAACTTCGTCTACGGTTCTGAACATCTCCTGGTAGAGGTCGATAACGGCGGGGCGACCGTGGGCGCGCTCGAGTCGAGATCGATTGCCGGCGATCTCCCCCGCGCACCAGCCCCCGTTGCGACCTGATGCTCCGTAGCCGGCGATCTCCGCCTCGATCACCACCACCCGCAAATCCGGTTGGGCCCGCTTCAGGTAGTAAGCCGTCCAGAGGCCGGTGTATCCAGCCCCGACGACCGCCACATCTGCCTCGGCGTTGCCTGATAGCGACGGTCGCGGGTCTAAATGATCGGGGGTCGAGTCGTGCCAGAAACTAAGCGACCGGTAAGGATTCAATCCGCCTCGTCGAGATGTGACGGCAACGACCCGGCCAACTCCAGCGCCGACACCAGCGAGTCCGAGAACACCTCCAGGGTCTCGGCCACGTCCTCCATCGTGTGGGCAGCACAGATAAACCAAGGTTCGCGTGCGTCGATACAGGGCATCACCCCCCGCTGGATCATCCCGCCGATGACCGCACCGTACAGGCGGGCGTCGTGACCGGCGATGTCGCGATATTCGGTGGGCCTACCTTCGCCCAGATAGACCGAGAACATCGAAGGGTGCCCGATAACTTGCCCCTCCACTCCGAACTCGACCAACAGCCGGGCCAGCCCCTCCATCAACGCCACCCCCACCTTTTCGATTCGGGCATAGGCGTCGGTCGCCCGCAGCTGAGTGATGGTGGCCTTGGCCGCTGCGGTGGACATGCCATTGCCGCCGAATGTCCCGGCCTGGGCAATGCCTCCCAGGCGCCAACCGTCAACCATCTCGGCCGAGAGCGCCACCGCCGCCACCGGAAAACCGTTGCCGAGTGCCTTGGCATAGGTGGCGATGTCGGGAACGATGCCGAAGGTCTCGACCGCTCCTCCCAGAGCAAAGCGGAAGCCGGTCTTGACCTCGTCGAAGATCAGAACGGTTTCTGTCTCGGTACAAAGCCTGCGGACCGTCTCGAGGAACCCAGGTTCGGGAAGAATGCCGAAGGCATTGCCCGCGGCCGGTTCGACGATGACCGCTGCGGTCTGATGGCCATAATCGGCAAAATAATCGATGACAGCTTCAGCGTCGTTGAACGGGAGCGTTCTGACGTAGCTGCGAATTCCGTCGGGGATGCCACTCGAGTTCTGAAACGGAATCGGTCGCATGCGTGAGCCGAGATGAGCCGGCGGCGCCCCGGCGGTGGTGAAGAGGACATAGTCGTGAGTGCCATGGAAGTGGCCCTCGAACTTAACGATTAGGTCGCGCCCCGCCCAACCACGGGCCAGACGGAGGGCATGCATCGTCGCCTCGGTACCGGTGTTGGTGAACCGGATCCGATCGGCCCATTTCACCGCCTCGAGGATCGCCTCGGCCGCCTCCACCTCCCGGCGCTGGGTCATGGCGAAGGTGGTCCCGTCCCGGGCCGCGGCGATCGCCGCCTCGGTCACGACCGGATCGGCGTGGCCGAGGATGATCGGCCCCCAAGCGCACTGGTAGTCGATGTAGCGCTTGCCATCCATGTCAAAGACATAGGCGCCCACTCCCCGGTCAATGACAATGGTGTCGTCGTCGCCGAGGTATCGAAAGCCACTGGAGACGCCGTTGACGAGACTCTTGCGGGCGCGCGCAAACCACTCGGCGGTGCGGGGTCCTTGCATGCTCATCGGGAGGGCCCTCCTGACCCGAGGCTACCCGTCGACTTTGTCGATTGTCGAACGACGGTTCAGTTTTCGCTGATAGCGTCTCAGATATTCGAAGGAGGCATCTACTTGGTCACCGAGCTTGACCTTTTCATCGCCGGGGCGTGGACGTCCGGAACCGGTGACGGGCTCTATGAGCTTCGCTCCCCTGGTTCTGGCGAGCATGTCGCCAACGTCCCCCGGGCCTCGAAGGCCGACATTGATCGAGCCGTGGCTGCGGCCAGCGCGGCCACAGAAGAGATGCGTCACTGGTCTGCGTTCGAAAGGGCCGAGCTCTGTCTCAAGGCCCATGAGCTCTGGCAGCAGCGTGTTGACGACATCGCCCGCATCCTGACCATCGAGCAGGGAAAACCGTTCAAGGCCGAAGCCAAGGACGATATCGCCGAATCTGGTGATTACCTCCAAATCGCCGCTGAGGATGTGAAACGGATGAAGGGGGATCTGATTCCGACGACCGAGCGCAACCGGAGAATGTTCACCGTCCGTCGACCCGTCGGCGTGTGGGCGGCGATCACTCCTTGGAACTTCCCGGTGATGATCCCGATGGAAACAGTCGGACCTGGACTCGCCACCGGTAACGCAGTCATCGTCAAACCGCCCTTCAATACGTGCTGGGCAATGCTCGAAGCGGCCCGGGTGATCGAGGAAGCGGGCTTTCCCAACGGGGCACTCTCGGTGATCCCAGGCGACGGCGAGGTGGGCGAGTGGCTCGTCTCTCATCCCGGGATTCAGGGAATCAGCTTCACCGGGTCGTCCGAGACCGGGAAACGGATCGTGGCTTCCATGGGCCTCAAACGATCGATCATGGAGATGTCGGGGAACGGCCCGCTGATCGTGGCCGCCGATGCCGACGTCGAGGCCGCGGCGACTGCGGCGGTGTACGGGGCTTACTACAACGCCGGACAGGTGTGCACGGCGACCGAGCGGGTGATCGTTATGGACCACCTCCACGACGAGTTCATCGACGCCACTTTGAAGGCGGCCGAGGTTGTTCGCCTGGGCGATCCCTTGGCCGACGAGACGACGATGGGACCGCTCAACAACGAACCGGTGGCCGAGAAGATGGACCGCCATATCTCAGACGCAGTCGGCCGGGGGGCTGAGGTTTTGATCGGAGGGGGCCGGGCCGAGGGCTATCCGACCAATCTCTATTACCAGTTCACTGTCCTCGATCGCGTTCCCGAGGATTCGTTAGTTTCGCGAGAGGAGTCCTTTGGGCCGGTGGTGCCGATTCTTTCGGCCAAGGACGATGACGACGCCATCGGCATCGCCAACCGGACTCATCTGGGGCTGCAAGCCGCAGTCTTCACCAACGATGTCTCCAAGGCGTTCTGGTATGCCGATCGTATTCGCAGCGGAACAGTGATCGTCAACGATTCGACCGATTTCTGGGAGACCTTCCAACCCTTCGGTGGCGCCGCCGGCACCGAAACCGGTTGGGGCAGGCAGCGGATCGAGGAGTTCACCGACCTGCAGACAGTCGTCTTCAACCTAAAGGCCTGAACATTCTTGCGTATCGTGGCGCCCCTAATCCCGGGGTGAAATACGCAAGAATGAACTGATGCCGCACGATTCTTTCTCGAGGCCCTACGAGGACCGAGCAAAAGAGATCCCCTTCGCCTCGGCGGAGTACATCTCGTTTGCCTCCCGTACCTCTTTCCTTGGAGTACCCCCTCGCAAGCTCGACGACCTGGGGGACGGCCAGGTCGTAATCCTGGGGGCGCCCTTCGACTGGGGCACGACCTACCGGCCCGGGGCCCGCTTCGGGCCGCAAGCGATCCGCGAAGCCGATTACGGCGCCATGGATGGTTATCGCCCCCACCTCCCGACCGGCATCGACCCGCTCCGCGCCCTCGGAGTGGTCGACATCGGAGACGTCTATGTCGTCCCCGGACAGGTCGAGCTTTCGCTCGAGAGAATCATCGCAACCGTTCAGAAAGTGACCGCCGCCGGCAAGATCCCAATCGTGCTTGGTGGCGATCACACCGTCACATACGCCAATGCCACCGGGGTAGCCAATGTCATCGGGGCGGGCGAGGTGGCGATGGTCCACTTCGACGCCCATGCCGACACGGGAGTCAGCCAGCACGGCACGCTATATGGCCACGGGACGCCGATGCGCCGACTCGTCGAGTCCGGCGCCGTCCCCGGTCGCCGCTTTGTCCAGGTTGGCCTACGTGGATACTGGCCGGAACCTGAGGTGATGGCGTGGGGACGTGAGCAAGGGATGCGAACTTATCTCATGAGCGAGATCGAAGAACGCGGCCTCAAGACGGTGGTCGACGAAGCGGTCGTCCACTCCCTCGAAGGTGGCGCCAAGGGAGTTTTCCTCTCGATCGATATCGATGTCGTCGATCCCGGCTTCGCCCCTGGGACCGGTACCCCGGAACCGGGAGGTCTCAGCTCCCGCCAGCTTCTGGACACGGTTCGCCGTCTCGCTCGCGAGTTGCCGGTAGTGGGAGCAGACGTCGTCGAGGTGTCCCCGCCGTACGACGGCCCGGGTGAGATCACCGCCTATCTCGCCAACCGGGTCGTGCTCGAAGTCCTCAACGGCTTGGCCGAGAAGACCGTTCTTTGAGGCTAGACCGGCACTGAGAGTGCCGGTCTAGCTCATAAAAACCGTGAATCAGGGAGTTAGGTCGCAGCGGGAGGGCTCGTCGTGCTCGATCGCTTCACGCGTCGATAGAGGAACCAGGCCAGCCAGACGAACGGCCCGGCGACCAGGATCAGTATCGGGAGGGTGTAGAGGGCAAAGCGGATGCCCCACGAGCCGAGGGCCTGCAGGTCCTCGATCAAACTACGCAAGGCTTCCCGTGCCTGCACGGCCGGTTCCCAGACCGGGTTCTCGGGCACGATCGGAATCGCCGCCGGAAGCGGGCTTATCCCAATAGAGATCGTGGCAAGTGACACGAGATCGGACAGCAATTGCTTGCGGCCCTCGAGCTGTTCGATCTCGCCGCGGGTGATCCGAATTTGGTCGAAGACCTGGAGCAGCTTTCCGGGATCGGCGTCGGGGTTGTCGCGTAGCTCGGCCAGCAGAGCCAAGAGCTCCTCCTCCAACGCGTAGAGGTTGCGGAGTTGGGCCTCGATGTCGACGAACTGATCGGTGACGTCCTGGCTCTGGAGAGACTCGGTCACCACCCGGTCGGCCACGTCGCGAATCCCGGCGAGGGTGGCAGTGAGCTGATCGGTCGGCACCCGGATCGTGAAGTTGATGGCCGGTTGTTCGTCTTCTGGAGCCTCCGAGACCTGGGAGGCAGCAAGGAAACCGCCCGAGGTCTCCACCAGGAGGATGATCCGGTCAAAGGCATCCCGGGTGTCGGCCGCCTGCAGCTGGATCGAGCCGTCGTAGATCACCTGGCGGTTGTCGACCGGCGGAACTCCTACGGACTCCTGATCGGAGCCCGCCGCCGTCGGGGCCGAGGTGGTTTCTGGCACGGCCTCGCTGCCCCCGACGCTTAGTTCATCACCCCTGCCAAATGTCGTTGAGGCAGCTCCGCCTGCGCATGCCGCCAGGAGCAAGCAAAGCGCGACAACCGAAAAGGTGACCCGTTTCATTCTCCGATTTCCTTTCCTTGGGCTGCGTCCTCCACAGAGAGCGCATTGCCTCTTTGACGAGGGCACGTAGCTACCGGTTCCATCGGAAAGAATCGGTCAAGGCCGAAGAAAGATCTATCCGGGACTTCCCCGGAAACCTAATGCAGTCTTATGCGGAAACCGCAGCCCAGAGCATTAGGTTTGTTTCAGGTGAGGCCGAGCATTTGCTGCCGGCGCCGCTGGCTCCAGAGGAACAGCAGCATCACTGCGACTGTTGCCAGGAAGATGACCGTTCCCCACACATTCACCTGTGCGGGAATCCCTCTCCGGGCCGCTCCCCAGACATACAGCGGATACGTCTGAATCGTCCCGGCAGTGAAGTTGGAGACGACGAAGTCGTCGAGCGACAGGGCGAACCCGAGCAGGAAGGCGGCGAATACGCCAGGGAGGATCATCGGCAGGGTCACCTTGCGAAACGTCTCCCACTCGTTGGCGTAAAGATCCATCGCCGCTTCTTCGAGATGGCGGTCAAAGCCGATGATGCGCGCTCTGATGGTGGCAACGGCGTAGGAGATGATGAAGAGGATGTGGGCCAGGAGAAGTGTCAGGAATCCTGTCCCCGCTCCCATCGCCACGAACAGCCCGAGAAGAGAGGAACCGAGAACGACTTCGGGGGTAGCCATGGGGAAAAAGAGAAGGACGCTAGTGGCCGATCGGCCCTTGAAGTGATAACGAGTCAATGCCAGAGCGATCAAGGTGCCGATGATTGTGGCCACGCCCGAGCTGACAGCAGCAACGACCATGCTCACTCCCAATGCCTGTGGAATCTCCTCCACGGCCAAAGGATCCAGCCAGTGCTCGAAAGTGAATCCCTGCCAGCGCACGTTGAAGCGGCCCTGGTAGTCGTTGAAGGAGAAGAGGATCACCACCAACACCGGCAAGAACAAATAGAGAAGGCCGAGTCCCAGGTAAGTGGGGAGGACCAGACGCTTCAGAGCATTCATCAGGCGACGAGCTCCTCGGCGCCCACGGACCGGACGTAGAAGATCACCGCGATGACAATCGCCAGCATCAACGTGATTGAAATCGCCGCCGCCGCCGGATAGTCAATCACGGAGAGAAACTTGTTCTCGATGACGTTGCCCATCATCGTTTCCTGCGGGTTACCCAGGAGCTGGACATTGATGTAGTCGCCCGCCGCCGGGATCGCCGTGAGCAAGGTTCCCGAGATCACTCCCGGCAGCGAAAGAGGCCAGGTCACCTTCCAAAACGCGGTCGATGGGGTCGAGTAAAGGTCCTCGGCGGCTTCGAGCAATGAACGATCGATTTTCTCCAGCGCCACGTAAATCGGCAGCACCATAAAAGGAAGGAAGCTGTAAATTAGACCAGCCAGAACCGCCCATCCCGTGGCAAGCAGCCTCCCACCCTGAGCAGGAAGGACCTCGATCGCCTTCAATGCTTCGACCACCAGGCCGTTGTCGGCGAGGATGGTCCTCCAAGCCAAGGTCCGAAGCAGGAAAGGGATGAGGAAGGGCACCAACAACACCACGAGGAAGAGGTTCTTCCATCGCCCGGTACGAAACGCGATTGCGTAGGCGAGCGGATAGCCCACCAACAAGGTAATGACCGTCGCCGACACCGAGTAGAGGAGTGACCGAAGGAGCTGTGCCCGATAGGTCGTGAATACCTGAACGAAGTTGTCCCATTCCCAGGTGAACTCGTAGCCCGCGACCAGGTTCCCGCTCTGGAGACCCATCCGGGCGAGTCCGATCAGCGGCACCACGTACAAGACGAAGAGGTAGAGCAGCCCCGGAAGAAGAAGGAGATACGGAACTCGGCGACGCCGTTTATCGGCCCGAGCCGCTGCCTCCGGTGTCAGCATCGGAGGAGCAGCCGCCTCTGCGGTCATTCAGCGACTCCGAAAGTGTGGTCGGGATTCCAGGCGGCGACTACCTCTTCGCCAAGGGAGAACCTGCGATCGTCGAGGTTTTGAACCACGACCGCCATCTCCCCCACCTGCGGACAGTGGACGAGATAGTGCGTGCTGACGCCGATAAAGCTGGCGTCGGTTACCTTGCCATGCAGGCGGTTGCGAGGCGCGGTCTCGTCGCCGGGTGCGAAAAGGCTTACCTTTTCGGGACGCACCCCAACCTTTACCTCCCGGACACCGGGAGGAATGTGCTTGGGATCGGCGTAAACAACGCCACCTGAAGACAATGCGATCGTTTCCCGATCGCCGTCGACCGTTCCCTCCATCAGGTTGGAGGCGCCGAGGAAGGCGGCGACGAAGGCAGTGCGAGGGTCCTCGTAGATCTCGGTCGGCGCCCCCATCCTTTCGATTCTTCCCTTGTGTATGACTGCGATGGTGTCGGCCATGGTCATCGCTTCTTCCTGGTCGTGGGTGACATGGACGAACGTAATCCCGACTTCTTGCTGGATCCGCTTCAACTCGATCTGCATCTCCTTGCGTAACTTCAGATCGAGCGCCCCGAGCGGTTCGTCGAGAAGCAACACCCGCGGGTGGTTGACCAGGGCCCTGGCCACTGCCACCCGCTGCTGCTGACCTCCCGATAGTTGCCGGGGCTTGCGGTTCTCGCGACCGGTGAGCTGGACGAGATCGAGCACATCTCCGACGCGCTTTTTCACCTCGCCATCGGCTAGGCCCTGGCAACGCAAGCCGAAAGCGATGTTCTCGAAGGTGCTCAGGTGCGGAAAGAGGGCGTAGCTCTGAAAGACGGTGTTCACTGGACGCCGATAGGGCTTTTTACCAGTGACGTTCTCGCCATGAAGCTTGATCGTTCCCGAGGTCGGTTCCTCGAAACCGCCGACCATCCGCAAGGTCGTGGTCTTTCCACATCCACTCGGCCCTAGCAACGCAAAGAACTGCCCTTCCCCGACGGCGAGGCTGAGATCCTCCACCGCGGTGAAGTCGGCGAAGGTCTTTGTTACATGATCGAGTTCTACCGCAGGCGTCTCGGCCATCAAACTCCTGTCGCCGCCGACACCGCCTGACTCACGGTCGCCTCCTCTTCCTCGGTGAAGGAACGAACTATGTGGGCATTGCTCAAAGTCGCTTCGGTGGGGAAGATCAGTTCGGAATCCGCCAGCTCGGGGGCGATGTCGGCCACCGCCTCTTTCGCTCCGGTCACAGGAGTGACATACCAAATGTAGGCAGCGAGTTCGGCGGCGTTGACCGGGTCGTAGTAGAAGTTCATCCACGCCTCGGCATTGGCCTTATTCGCCGCCCCTTTGGGGATGAGCATGTTGTCGTTCCAGATCATGAAGCCTTCGTCGGGGAAGGCGAAATGGAGGTTGGGAGACGCTTCTTGCTCGGCGACGATGTCGCCGGACCAACCGAGAGTTACCGCCAGGTCTCCGTTGATGAGTGCGTCCAGGTAATCGTTGCCGTAGACCTGTCGCACCTGCCCAGAGGAGATCGCTTCGGCGATCCGATCGGTGACAGCGACGTACTCATCGACACTGGCACTCTGGGGATCCTTTCCCTCCATGAGGAGGAAGAGGGGAACGGTGTCGGCGTAGCCTTCGAGCAAACCGACCTTGCCGGCGAAGGCGGGGTCGAGCAGGTCTTGTAAGGAGGTGAGCTCTCGGCCGGTTTGATCGACGTCGAACGCCAGACCGGTGAAGCCCGATTGCCAAGGGAGGGTGTAATCCCGGTTGGGATCGAAGTCGGGGCTTTGCAAGGCGGGAGCGAGATTCGACATGTTGGGAATATTGGCGTGATCGAAGGTCTCGAGATATTCGAGACGGATCATCCGGGCGGCCATGTAGTCCGTGAGAACCGCGATGTCGATTCCGATTGGATCACCGGCTGCGAGCTGTGGCTGATACTTGCCGAACCAGTCCTCGTTGGAGTTGACCCCTTCCATGTATTCGACCTCGATCCCGGTCTCTTCCATGAAACGAGCGATAGTGGGCGAGTCTCCGTTGTCGTCGATGTCGATGTACTCGATCCAATTGTCGACCACCAGGGCACCGCCTTGGGCTCCAGTCCCGCCTGTCGCCCCGGTAGCGGCGGCGGTGGTGCCGGCTCCCCCGTCGCCACAGGCGGCTAACATTGCCGGTCCTCCGATCAGCAGCACTCCCCCGGCGCCGAAACGCCGCAGAAACTCGCGGCGGTCGATGCGACCCGATGCCAATAAGGTCAGCAATGCGTCTCTCTGACCTCGACGTTGAACTGGTCTCCGAAAACTCCCGGTCATCACTCTCATACCTCCTCGGAATGCGCTGACGCCCACCGACGATGATAAGAGCCCGTTGTCTCCTCCGCAGGGCCTCACCCCCGCTCGGCTTGCTCCTGGCGGAGGGGGGCTACCTGGCGGCGACTGCTCCGAAGTCGGGGTTATCCCACACGATCAAGGCCGAGTCCCCGCCGGTCATCTCGTCGTGGAGATAACCCTTGAGAAGGGTGACGATGCGGAATCCGTTCTCCATCTGAAAACTAAGGGTCGGGTCATAAAGGACTCCATCCCGTACCTTTTCCAGGTATTCCTCCGTCGACATCTCGTGGCGGCGGGCGGCGAAGCCGGGCATATGACCCCCGGCGATGATCCCTCGCTTGTTGTATCGCTTCACCAGATCCTTCCGCGCCTCGTACAGCCGCCGCCCGATCCCCCGTCGGCGGTAGTCCGGGTGGGTGGCCATGTCCGTCCCGTAGTACCAGGCGCCATCGGGATCGTGGTTGCCACATTGATGCTCACCCGTGATCGCAGAAATCGTGTGCTGGGGATGATCGAAGTCGAAGTCGAGGAAGATCCCCGCCCCCTGCCCCACCACCAAATCGCCGTCGAGAACAACAAAGAAGCCCTCGGGAAAGGTGCGGGCGTAGGCGCGAATATCCTCTTCCCCTAAGAGCTCGGCAGGATCGGCATGGGGAAACGCCGCCAACTCGAGGGCTGCGCACTGTGATGCCAGGTCCTCTCGGAGATTGGCGAGCCGAAGCTCGCTCATACCTTGAACTCTTCGAATTCGTTGTCCGCCGGGATCCCCCAGCATGCCAGAACTCGTCCGCTCCGGGGCTGCATGAGGACTGCCCCGGCTGACTCGGTGTGGTAGGGGGGCGCGGAGCGCCGGCAGATCGCCTCCGGTTCGCGAGTCAACTCGATGAGATCAGCCTCTCCGATGACGGACATCCCCCCGAGGATCCTGGACGCGGTCTCGAGTCGATCTTCCGAGGAGGCTTGCAAGTCTCGCGGACGGGTGGCCTCGAGTGTTTGCGCCTCGAGATCGAGGCAATGATTGGTGTGGACCAACGGCCGGTCCTCAAGTTTGCTGACCGCTCGATACCCAGGCATAGCCTCGACGTTGAAGCCCGCCCCCGTGTCATCGAAGAGGAGGTAGTTGTGGGCGCCGGCTAGATCGGCCTCGAGCACGCCGGCGAGAGCATCATCGAGGGAGGCCTGCTTCAGGGCCTTACGTACCACGAACGGCCAGGTGACCCCAACTCGCCCGTTGTTGGCGGTGAGATTGTTGATGCCGACGGCGATCCCCGCCTCGTTCATCCCGATCTGGCCGAGGCACCCGACGGTCGAATAGACCAGTGCGGTGGGGGCGCCGGGGGTTTCGATGGCCAGCATGACCACGTGCTCGGTGGCCGTGTCGTGCATGTCCCAGGTTTGGGCCAGCCAGCCGGCGCCGCCGGCAAGATCGTCCGGCACGATCACGGCGGTGCAATCGTCTTCCTCCGGTACGGCCGAGGACCCAGCTGCCCTGACGATGTCGACGAAATCGGTGAAGCCGCCGACGATGACAGCTTCGGCGGAGCTGATCCCGCCGGCCCTTGCCATTGCCTCCATCTCCTCGAAGAGGGCGGCGTCATAGCGGCGATGAGCATCGAGGGTCTTTCGGGCGAGGGCGATGGCGTCATCGGTCGTAGCCGGTCGACCTGCCCACGAACCATTGCTGGCCAGTCGAACCCGCTCCTTTGTATATCGGCGGATCTCGGAGTGGAACGCCGCTCCATGTACTGCTCCCCGATGCTCGGCGTCACCGCCCACCTCCAGGAGACGAATGGGGCGATCTTTCAATCCACACCCCCGATGTAGCGAGTGCGGGGCTCCAGGTATTCGTGGATGCCCTCCGGACCAGATTCTCGCCCGAGCCCCGACTGTTTGACGCCGCCGAAGGGCGCTTCGGGGGTGGCTACCGACCAATCGTTGATCGCCACCATTCCGTAGTCGAGTTCCTCGGACAGACGGATGGCGGTGTTGAGATCGCGGGTGTGGACGAAAGCTGCCAGCCCGTATTCGGTGCGATTGGCCATCTCGATCACTTCCTCGACCGACGAGAAAGGGATCACCGGCATGACGGGGCCAAAGACTTCCTCGTCGTGAAGGGGGCTGCCTGGTCTGACCCCTGTCATCACGGTCGGCTGATAGAAGTAACCCTTGCGATCGGGGCGTGAGCCACCGGTCAGCACCGTCGCTCCCAGGTCTGCGGTCTCGCTCACGATGCGCTCCACCCGCTCGCGTTGGATGGCGTTGATCAGGGGCCCGACGGTCGTATCCGGATTGGACCCATCCCCCACCACCTGGCGGTCGGTGGCCTTGACCGCGGCTTCGGCGAAGTCAGCAACCATCCGCTCGTGGACGTAGAACCGCTGGGGGGCGACGCAGACCTGACCGGCGTTGCGAACCTTGGTGGTGACGCTGGCCTCGGCCAACTGGGCTGTACCGCCGCCATCGGGAAAGACAATGACGGGAGCATTGCCACCCATCTCGAGCGCCAGCCGGGTGACGGTCCGCGAGGCGCCGTCCATCAGCAGCTTTCCGACTCGGGTCGAGCCGGTGAAGCTGATCTTGCGACAGCGCGGATCTCCCAAGAACTCCTGACCGATGGGTTCGGGTTCTCCGTTGACGAGATTGAGGACTCCCAGTGGTAAACCCGCCTCTTCCAGGCAGGAGGCGATAAGCATCGCCGAACGTGGCGTGTACTCGCTCGGGCGGGTGACCACCGTGCATCCGGCGGCGAGAGCAGAGCTGATCGCCCGCGCTTGGTTGTAGACAGGAAAATTCCAGGCGGTGATAAGACCGACGACTCCGACGGGTCGGTAGAACACGTCTATGCGGCGGCTCGAGCTTCGCGCCGGGATGGAGCGGCCATAGACGCGCTTGGATTCCTCGGCTGCCCAGAGGAAATAGTTGGGACAGGACAACCACTCCGCTTTGGCTTGCTCGAGCGGCTTGCCTGATTCCTCGGTGGTGATACGAGCGAACTCGTCTGCTCGAGAGCGGATGGCGCCAGCCGCGGTTTCGAGGTGGCGGGCCCGCTGGTAAGGATTGGTATGGCTCCACTCGGCGAACGCAGCCGCGGCCGCGTCGAGAGCGGCGCGGGCATCCTTCTCGTCTCCGAACGGAACCTGCTCGACGGTTTCCTCGGTGGCGGGATTGATCAGATCCCAGGTAGCGCCATTGCTGGCGTCGACCCACTCCCCGGCGATGAACTGCCCATACTTCACCGGACCACCCCCAGCTCGGAAGCGACCTGGTCGACCGAATCGGAGACGACTTCGAGCGCCTCGTCGAGGAGATCGTCTGAGATGTCGAGTGCGGGTAGGAAGCGAACGCAGTTGGAGTAGAGCCCGGCGCGAATCGTGATCACTCCTCGCTTCACTGTTTCGGCCGTGACTGCGGCAGTGGCCTCCATCCACGGTGTTTTCTCGACGGGGTCCTGTACGAATTCCATGACCAGCATCGACCCGAGCCCGCGCACATCGCCGATGAGTCGAGGGTGACGCTCCTGTATCTCCTCGAGACGAGCTTTTAGCTTTTTGCCGAGCGAAGCCGAGCGAGCGAGAAAGGCCGGTTCAGTGATCTGGTCGATGGCGGCGAGCGCGGCCACACAGGAAAGCGGGTTGCCCGAGTAGGTGCCGCCCAAACCCCCCGGGTGCGGTGCATCCATCACTTCCGACCTCCCGACAACCGCCGACAAGGGCATTCCCGCCGCAAGCGACTTGGCGGTAGTGATCATGTCAGGCACCACGCCGGAGTGTTCGATCGCCCAGAGCTTCCCGGTTCGGCCCATGCCCGATTGGATCTCGTCGGCGATGAGCAGGATCCCGTGCTGATCGGCTAGCTGGCGCAGCTTCTGCAACCAGGCAATCGGGGCAACGACAAATCCGGCTTCGCCTTGCACTGGCTCCACGACGATCGCCGCCACATGGGAGGGGTCGACGATTGCCATGAAGCTCTGGTCGAGAAGCGAGAGATGCCAGTCGACGAAGCTGTCCTCACTCATGTTCTGCGGTCGGCGATAGACGTTGGGGAAGGGGAAGCGGTAGACCTCGGGAGCAAACGGGCCGAAACCCTTCTTAAAGAGTCCGAACTTCGAGGTCATCGACATCGTGAGGTTGGTGCGGCCGTGATAGGCGCCGTCGAAGGCCACGATCCCCTGACGTTTCTGATAGCTCCGGGCGACGTGGACCGCGGTTTCTACTGCTTCGGCGCCGGTGTTCATTAAGACCGTCTTCTTTGAGAAGTCGCCCGGGGCGATGGCGTTGAGCTTCTCGGCTACGACCACAAACGCCTCGTAGGTGGAGACGATGGCGCACATATGGATGAGCTCGCCCGCCTGCCGCTGCAGTGCTTCTGTGACCTGATCGGGCGTATGGCCCACCGCCAGCACCCCGATGCCTCCCGCCAGATCGATGAGCTGATTGCCATCGACATCTCGCACCAAGCTCCCGTGGGCAGAGGCGATCGAGATCGGCGTGAGCTTGGCGTTGCCTTGCGGAATCGCCGCCTCCCGACGAGCCAAGATCTCCCGGCTAATCGGACCAGGGATTTCAGTAAGGAGGCTGATGCCGGTGGCCGTGGTTGTCATCGCCTCATTCTTGCCGGTAAACCGTCCGACCGCCTTTGATGGTATGGGTGACCCGGGTTTCGCCGATCGGTGGCTCGGCGAAGGGGTTGCGGTCCATTACAGCCAGGTCGGCGACCATTCCCACGGCGATATTCCCGACCTGATCTTCGATCCGGTTGACCCGGGCGGAGCCGGCAGTGAAAGCGGTCAGGGCCTGTTCGAGACTCAGAGCCTGATTGGCCCCTAGCGGCTCGCGATCGCGATGGAGAGGATGGCGGCGAGTAACGGCTACCTCGATCTGCTCGAAAACCTGGGCAGTTGAGACTGGCCAGTCCGAACCCATTGCCAGCGGGACGCCATGAGCGACGAGAGAACCGAACGGATACTGGCTCTCGGCCGAGTCATCACTGATGAACGGCAAAGTGAGCTCGATCATCTGCGGTTCTTTGCAGGCCCATAACGCCTGGAGGTTGGCGGTGGCGCCGGTCCTTGAGAAGAGATCGAGGTCGCTCGGATCGACCACCTGCAAGTGGGCCAGATGGTGGCGCAGATCGCGACCTGTCGACAGGCGGGCAAGGGCAATGAGAGCATGTCGAACCGCACGGCTGCCAAGGGCGTGGAAGTGACACTGGAATCCGAGACGGTCCAGCTGGGAAACGATCTCAATCAGTTCCTCTTCGTCGATGAAATCGATCCCGGTGCTGGTCGTTGGCGACCCACTTTGGTCGAGATAAGGCTCGAGCAGGGCCGCGGTGTAGTTCTCGACGATCCCGTCGAGCATGAGCTTGACCGAGGTGGGCCGGTACCCGGGCGCCTGCAAGGCGCGTCGCCCCATGAGTTCAGCAATCTGGTCTTGGCCCCGCCCTCGATCCCACCACAACGCCGCCACCACCGACGCCACCAATTCTCCGCGACCGGCCAGGGCGAGATAAGCGGCTTCGTGCTCTGGCTCGACGGCTGCATCCTGCCAGCCGGTGATTCCACACGAGAGCAGGTAACGCTGTCCCGCCGCCAAGGCCTCCTCCCACTCGGCGCCGGCCACCGGAGGAAGAACCGCCTCGATCAGACTCATGGCGCCTTCGTGAAGAGTGCCCTGGGGCGAGCCATCGGGCTGGCGTTCGATGCGACCGTCGGGTGGGTCGGGAGTCTGGGCGGTGATCTGGGCCCGCTCCAAAGCGGCGGAGTTGACCCATGCTCCGTGGCCGTCCTTGTTGTAGAGGAAGGCCGGGCGGTTTCCGGTCGCCAGGTCGAGAGCGGCCACCGACGGCGTTCCCCCCGGAAACCATTCGAGCGACCAGCCCCCACCCCAGATCCATGCCATTTCCGGATGCTCGGCGGCGTAGCTCGCCACCTGGTCGAGGGCCTCGTCTCCGGAATGAGCTCGGTCGAGGGAGCAACGTAATAACTTCAGGCCCCCGGTGACGGGGTGGACGTGGGCGTCGATGAACCCCGGGGTAATCAGCCCGCCGCCGGCGTCGATCACTTCGGTGCGCCCTCCCTTCGATTTCCTTAGGTCCGGTCCCACATCGACGATGCGGCCCGCCTCCACGGCGACATCTCCTGAAATTGGGTCTTTGCCGCCGAAAAAGATGGCGCCTTCGGCGACGATCAGGTCGGCTGTGTTAGCCACAATGAGATCATGGTCGCAGACCCGCTATCGACTCTCCGTGAGCTTTGTCTTTCCCTTCCCGAAACCAATGAGAGGCTCAGTCACGGCGAACCGACCTGGTTCATCCGGGACAAGAAGGTGTTCGTTACCTACGCCGATCATCATCATGACGACCGCCTCGGGTTCTGGTGCGCGGCGCCGGTCGGAGTTCAGGAGGCCCGGACCGAGGCGGAGCCGGCTCGATTCTTCCGGCCTCCTTATGTCGGTCATCGCGGATGGCTGGGTGTCTACCTCGACGTCCCGGTCGACTGGGACGAGATCGCCGAGATCGTCGAGGATGCCTATAGATCCATCGCTCCGGCGTCGTTGTCAAAACAGCTCGACACCTGATGGCCCCCCGATCGAAGTTGGGCCCGATCAGAGTTGGTAGGCCGTGAACCCCGTCTCCTCATTGAGACCGGCATACGTATCGGCAAGCTTGTCGATCAGCGACTTGGCGTTCGAATACTCCCGCGCCCGATCAAGGATGAGAAGGTCCATCGCCGCACTGTCGATCCAGTCCACTGCCTTCGTGTAACCCGTCGCCGCGGCCGCTCCGGTCTGCTCGAGGAAGTTATAGACCTGGTCGTCACCGAGGGCGGTCCAACAGCTACCGAAATGCACCAGGCACCCGCTCAACCTCCCCCGCGCCATCTCGGTGAGTTGCTCGACGGGAAGCTCGGTGCCGTCGGCGAGCAACAAGCGACCCCGGCGCCCGTGAAAGGCGAGGTAGAGCACGCCGTAGCTCCGGTAGCGACGATGCTGACGCAAGTTGAAAGTCAGCTCTTCAATGGTGTTGCAGGTGAGATGGATGAACTTGGTGCCCCGTGAGGTGTGAAGCAGCTCGAGCAGGGGGCGGACACTGAGCCGGTCGCCGTCGAGTCGATCATGCCAAAACGACTCCAGACAGAAGACGTTGCTGCCCCGGTCGAGACGTGCCATGGCGGATTATCGGCCGCTCGGCGAACAAACCGAACGGGTCATCTATAGGTAACGAAGCTCGGATTCGGGCTCGCCCTCGTCGAGCGTTCGGTCACAGGTCGGGCAGTGCCAGCGCGCCTCGAGAGGGGTGCCGCAGAGGTCGTGACGGGGCGGATCAGCCTCTGGCGAGTGGCGAGCCCCCCAGGCCGTGAGCAAACGCAGCGCCGAGGCCAGCTCCCGACCGGGTTCGGTCAGCTGATACCGAAGCCGGGGCGGACGTTCCTGATAATGGCGAGCGAGCACGATTCCCTCCTCCTCGAGTCGCTTCAGGCGGCTGGAAAGGATGTTGGGGGCGATGCCAGGGACCGACTGTTGCAGCTCGCCGAAACGCCTCGCCCCCGTTTGCAAGGAGTCGATCAGCAGCAGCGCCCAGCGATCGCCGACCTGAGCCAGGGCGGCATGAAGGGGGTCCGTGGACACCTTGCCATCGTACGACTGCTGCATTCCCAGGTATGCTAACTTGCAACTTGCAAGTGACTATCCACTAGGAGGGTGCGATGGCTGCAACATTGTTAGACGAACTGGGGAAAGCGCTTCGGGAAACGGCCGCCGAGGTCGGACCGAAGGTGGTTGGGGTCGGAAACCGCTCGGCGGCGGGGTCGGGAGTCGTGATCGGCAATGGCCAGATTCTGACCAACGCCCACAACCTCTCCGGGAACGGGGTCTCAGTGACCTTCGGTGACGAGCGAAGAACGGAAGCCAACGTCCTTGGGGTCGATGTCGACGGAGACCTCGCCGTCCTCGGAGCGGGCACGGATGGCATCGAGCCGATCACCTGGTCGTCCGCTGAGGTCGGACCCGGTCTGCCCTTGATCGGGATCGCTCGACCCGGGGGCCGCGATCTCCGGGTCACCTTCGGTTTTGTATCCGGCGCCAACCGGAGCTTTCGAGGACCGCGCGGACGGCGGATCGCCGGTGGGTTCGAGCACACCGCTCCCCTGCTGCCGGGGTCGTCGGGTGGGCCGGTGGTCGACACGTCCGGAGGACTGGTCGGGATCAACACCCACCGCTTGGGCGGCGGGTTCTACCTGGCACTACCGGCTGATACCGAACTGAAGTCGCGCATTGATGCTCTCGCCGCCGGCCAGGAACCGAAGACCCCCCGATTGGGAGTGGCCCTCGCTCCGGCCAAGGTGGCTGCCCGCCTCCGCCGCGCCGTAGGGCTCCCAGAGCGCGAGGGCCTTCTGGTTCGAGGCGTCGAAGAGGGCGGACCCGCCGACCGCGCCGGTGTGCGCGAGGGAGACCTGATCATCGCCGCCGGCGGGGAGCCGACGATGGCCCTCGATGACCTCCACCGCATCCTGACGACCGCCGGTTCGACTCTCGAGATCGGACTTGTGCGGGGTAACGACGAACTGACGGTGACCGTCACCTTCGACGCTTAGCGTACGAACCCAGGGTTGTAGGGGTTGTCCAACAACCTCTACAGCCCAGAGGACGATCCGTACACTCCCTCGCCGGAACTGGCGGGATGAGCAAAGGAGCGCAAGGTGACTGCCACGGAACTGGCCGAGCGGGTCTTCGCAGGGGTCCTCGGAACCTACGACACGTGGGCCATCTACGTGGGCGACAAGCTCGGCTTCTATCGGACGATGAAAGACGGCCAGCCGGTCACAGCCGACCAGTTGGCGAAGGAAGTTGGCGCCGACTCGCGCTACGTCCGCGAGTGGCTGGAGCAGCAAGCAGTGACCGGACTGGTCACATGCGACAACCCGTCAGCGGAGCCGAGCAACCGCCGTTACCAACTCGATGCGGCCGGGGCCGAGGTCTTTACCGATGAGCTCAGCGTCAATTTCCTTGCCCCTTTCGTTCGCCTTGTCACCAGCGCCGGCGTCCAACTCCCTTCCCTCCTCGAGGCCTATCGAAGCGGTGGCGGTGTGAGCTGGGCCCAATTCGGCGACGACATGCGCACCGGCCAGGCGGAAATGAATCGTCCCTGGTTCCTCTCGTCGTTAGCCAATGACTGGATCTCCTCCGTGCCTGAGATCCACTCACGGCTCGAGACCAAAGCGGCGATCGCCGACATCGGATGTGGAGAGGGCTGGTCATCGATCGCCTTCGCCAAGGGCTACCCCAACAGCGTTGTGGACGGATACGACCTCGATGGTGCTTCGATCGAGGCCGCCGAAGCCCATGCG
>JBOGEX010000024.1:0-11424 GCA_050741915.1 Acidimicrobiia bacterium | reverse complement strand
TCCGTGAAGGTTTGCGCGGCTCCAGGCCGCGTAAACCTTCACAGGTAGTGTGAGGGTTCGTGAACAAGGAAGCCGAGTACGTTCTGCGGACGGTCGAGGAGCGGGGGATCCGCTTTATCCGTCTCTGGTTCACCGACGTCCAGGGCTTCCTGAAATCGGTCTCGATCAGCCCCTCCGAACTCGAAGTGGCTTTCGAGGAGGGAATGACCTTCGACGGTTCAGCGATCGATGGATACGCCCGGGTCCAGGAGGCAGACATGCTGGCCCGCCCTGACGCAGCCTCCTTCCAGATCCTGCCCTGGCGGCCCGACCAACAGGTGGCACGCATGTTCTGCGACATCGTCACCCCTGACGGGGCTCCCTTCGAAGGCGATCCCCGCGGGGTCCTCAAGCGCAATCTCCAGGCTGCTGCCGACATAGGCTTCACCTTCTACGTCGCCCCTGAGCTCGAGTTCTTCTACTTCCGCGATTCCGGGCCGGACCCGCAGGTGCTCGACCACGGTGGCTACTTCGACTTGACCCCGCTCGACAACGCTCAGGAGTACCGGCGCAAAACCATCAACGCCCTCGAATTGATGGGCATCCCCGTCGAGCATTCGCACCACGAGGTGGCGCCCAGCCAGCACGAGATCATCGTCCGCTACACCGATGCGCTCACCATGGCCGACAACATCATGACCTTTCGGCTCACGGTGAAGGAAGTGGCGATGGAGCACGACATCTACGCCACCTTCATGCCCAAACCATTGGAGGACTTCGACGGGTCGGGGATGCATCTCCACCTCTCGCTCTTCGAGGGCGACCGCAACGCCTTTTTTGAGCCGGGGTCTGACAACGGGTTGTCGAAAGTAGGCCAGCAGTTCGTCGCCGGTCTTCTCACCCACGCCGCGGAGATCACGGCCGTGACCAACCAGTGGGTCAACTCCTACAAGCGCCTCGTGGCCGGATTCGATGCTCCGATCTGGATCTCGTGGGCCCGCAACAATCAGTCGGCGCTGGTGCGGGTGCCACTGGCCAAGAAGGGAAAGTCATCGAGCGTGCGGGTCGAGTACCGCTCGCCCGATGCTGCCGCCAATCCCTACCTAGCGTTGTCAGCAGTTCTGGCGGCCGGGATGGCCGGGATCCGAAACGGGTACGAGCTTCCTCCCGAAGTCCAAGACGACGTCCATGCCCTCACGGCTTCTGAGCGATCGGCCTCCGGCATTGCCCGACTCCCCGAGACACTTGCTGATGCACTCGATCGCATGGAACGGTCAGAGCTCGTGGCCGAGGCGCTTGGCGAGCATGTTTTCTCCTGGTTCCTCCGCAACAAGCGCAAGGAGTGGGATCGCTATCAGCACCACGTCAGCCGTTTCGAGCTCGAGACCTACCTCCCAGTCCTCTAACGGGCCGGCGGTCGCTGTCTTCCCGCCGGATCCCTCGGAGTCCCTGCTCGACGCGCTCGCCATTGCCCGGATCGAGTATCAAACGATGGCCGAAATTTCAGCCCAACCGCCGGAAGAGAGCGCCGCGCTTCTGGTCGAGTTGGGGTCGGAGCCCCGCCGGCGGCTCCGAGCCATCGAAGGAATACTCGCCACCAACCTCTTGCCGGTCCTCCTGATCGCCGATCCGGAGCACACGGGCTTGCTCGGAACCGCGGTGGGCCTGGGAGATTTCATTCTGACTCCGATCCAACCGGCCGAGCTGGTGCTACGGCTCCACCGGCTGACTCAAGCGGAGGGAACGGAAGAAATTCATCACTTCAAGGACCTCGAACTCAACCTCCTCACGTATCAGGCGACCCTCGACTCGGTTCCGATCGACCTCACCTATATGGAATACGAGCTTCTGCGCTTCTTTGTCGAGCATCCCCACCGGGTGTGGAGCCGGGAGCAGCTGCTATCGAAGGTCTGGGGTTACGAGTATTACGGGGGCGCCCGAACTGTCGATGTTCACGTGCGCCGGTTGCGGGCCAAGCTCGGCGAGCATCGGGCGAGCTGGATCACGACGGTGCGGTCGGTGGGTTACCGCTTCGGCTAATCCGAAACTGAGTGCAATTGTTTGCGGTTTCCGCAGCGCCATGCATTAGGTTTCGAAGGTGATCCCCTGGGCGAGGGGGAGATCGTCGCCCCAGTTGATCGTCGAGGTCTGGCGACGCATGTAGAGCTTCCAGGAATCCGAGCCCGCCTCGCGACCACCGCCCGTTTCCTTCTCTCCCCCAAATGCACCGCCAATCTCGGCGCCGGAGGTACCGATGTTGACGTTGGCGATACCGCAATCCGATCCCACGACGGAGAGGAACCGTTCGGCGGAGCGGAGCGAATCCGTGAAGATGGCCGAGGAGAGGCCCTGCCGGACGCCGTTTTGAATCGCGATCGCCCCGTCTAGATCGGACGCCTCGACGACATAGAGAATCGGTGCGAAGGTTTCCTCCTGGACAATCGCGGCGTCGGCAGGAATGCGGACGATGGTGGGCTCGACGAAGTTCCCCGGCCGATCTATCGCCGACCCGCCGGTGACGATGGTGCCTCCTTGCTCCTGCGCTAGTTCGAGAGCGGTCATCATGTCCTTGATCGCCTGCTGCGTCACCAGCGGCCCCATCAAGGTGCCGGCCTCAAGTGGATCGCCGATCGGAACCTGTTTGTAGGCATCGACCAATCGATCGACCAGCTTGTCAGCCACGGCCTCATGGACGATCAGCCGCCGCAAAGAAGTGCACCGCTGGCCAGCGGTGCCAACGGCGGCAAAAAGGACGGCGCGCACGGCCAGCTCGAGGTTGGCGTCGTCCATCACGATGATGGCGTTGTTGCCACCTAGCTCGAGAATCGAGCGCCCGAAACGGTCGGCAACCGCGCTTGCTACACGCCGGCCGACCCTGGTCGAGCCGGTGGCCGAGATCAAGGGCAAACGCTGGTCGCCGAGCATCCGGTCACCGACAACCGATCCCCGCCCCACCACCAGACCGAAGACCGCTTCGAACCCAGTCCCGGCCATGACCTGTTCGCAAATCTTCGTGACGGCCACCGCGGTGAGCGGCGTCTCTGACGACGGCTTCCAGAGGATCGTGTCCCCGCAGACCGCGGCGATAGCCGCGTTCCAGGACCACACCGCAACGGGAAAGTTGAAGGCGGTGATTACCCCGACCGGTCCCAATGGATGCCACTGCTCGTACATACGATGCCGCGGGCGTTCGGAGGTCATCGTCAGCCCATAGAGCTGGCGACTGAGGCCAACGGCGAAGTCGCAGATGTCGATCATCTCCTGGACCTCACCCTCGCCCTCGGCTCGGATCTTCCCCATCTCCAGCGAAACCAGAGCCCCCAGCGGCTCTTTGCGAGCGCGCAGAGCATGGCCTATCTGGCGCACGTACTCCCCCCGTTTGGGAGCCGGAAGGATCCTCCAGTTCTCGAAGGCCGCGACAGAGGCGGTCACCGCCTTTTCGTATTCTTCAGGCGACGCCTGCCCGACCGAAGCGATGCGGTCGCCCGTGGCCGGGTTGAGAACCTCGTTCGTGCCGTCGCTGCCGGGGAGCCATTCGCCGGCAAATACCCCCGGGTTTTGGTCTTCGAGCCCGAGGTCGGCGAGGACCGAGCCAGGATCCACTAGCGCGCTGCCACCATTTCGATCTCAACCCTCATCTCTGGTCGAGGCAGGGCTGCAGCCGCCACGGTGGTCCGGGCCGGAAGATTGGAGGTGAAGTAGCTGGCATAAACCTCGTTCACGGCCGAGAAGTCGCCCATGTCGATGAGGAAGATGTTGGTCTTGACCACATTGTCGAAAGTGAGGCCGAGGTCTGTGAGGATGGCCTTGAGGTTCTCCATCGTGAGCCGAGTCTGCTCTTCGGTGCCTTCGGGCATGTCGCCGCCTCCAGGCGGCAGTGGCCCTTGTCCAGAAGTGAATACAAACCCATTGGCCTCCACCACCGTGGAGTACGGGCCAATCGGAGCGGGTGCTCCCGCTACCGAGCGAAGATGGCGCGCCAACTTCTAGCTAAAACTGTTGCCGCAACCGCAAGAACGGGTGACGTTCGGATTCTCGATAGCGAAACCCGCACCCATGAGCCCGTCCTTGTAGTCGAGAGTCGATCCACGCAGCCGGTCAGCAGACTCGGAGTCGACGATCACTTTGACTCCGCCGTGTTCGGTCACGGCGTCCTCCTGGTCGATCTCGGCGTCGAAGAACATCTCATACGAGAAGCCCGAGCATCCGCCGGCCCGCACGGCCATCCGTAGCGCCAGCCCCGGCTCGCCTTCAGCCTCGATCAGCTCGGCGACCTTAGCCGCGGCGGCATCGGTGAGGGTGACGACCGGAGTGGGACGGGTGGATTTGATGGAAACAAGTTGAGTCATCGCTGCCAATTGTAAACGGGAAGTGGCCTTGGTCTATTCCGGTTTCTCTCCCTTCGGGGGGAGTCACAGGGGGAGCAAATTCACGAGGGCCTGTGGGGGAACAGGCCCTCGTGTTGGTCGGGGTTCCGTTGGGGGAACCGGATCCCCGAAGCTTGCCCCTGACGGTAGTCAGCCGAATCGGCCGCCACGCTCGCCCAATTGGCCTCCCAGCCCCTCCGTTTTCCGCCCGCCGATGACGCCGAAAGAGGCGTCGATATACCCGAGCACGTTCACCTCTAGTTTCGGTGACGATCGGCTCCAAGTCTGGACACGTTTTTGGGTTCTGCTGAGGGACTAGTCACTCGCCCCGACGACGCCCGCCACCTTCTCCGGGACGGCCAACTGTTCTAGCAATTTGGCGATCCGACCCGTGCAGTTCTCCTCGTCGACCGGTGGTAGCAGTTCCAGAAGACGATCGGCCGCCCGACGGAACTCCACCGCTGCCGCCGCATCCGGACGCTCGGTCGTCACCGGCGCCCCCTCATCGCCTCCGGCCACAACCGCAGGGTCAAGAGGAATCTGGGCCAATAAGGGAACACTCAATGAGGAGGCCAAGTCCTTGCCGCCGCCGGAGCCAAAGAGGGAGTATTTCTCACCGTGCCCGCAGACGAACGACGACATGTTCTCGATGACGCCGATGATCGGCATGTGGGACCGACGCGCCATGTCCGCCACCCGGACCGCAACTTTCTGGGCGGCAATCTGCGGAGTGGTAACTACCACCATCTCCGCCTGCGGCAGCAGCCGCGCCAAGGCCATCTGGATGTCTCCGGTGCCCGGGGGCATGTCGATTACCAGGTAGTCGAGCATTCCCCATTCCACCTGATTGAGGAACTGCTCCAAAGCCTTGGAAAGCATGAGTCCTCGCCACATGAGGGCCGTCTCCTCGTTGTCGATGATGAGCCCGGTCGAGACCACTTTGATCCCCTGCACGTCGGCAGGAATGATGAGCTTGGTTTGGTCGTCGGCGGAGAGCTTTTCGACCGACCCGAGCATGCGGGGGACCGAGAAGCCCCATATGTCGGCGTCAAGGAGACCCACCCCAAAGCCTCTACCGGCCAGGGCCACGGCCAGGTTGACGGCGACGGTCGACTTGCCGACTCCGCCCTTGCCGGAGGAGATCGCCACCACTCGTGTGGTCGGGTGAACCTTGGTCCGATGAGCATTCTCCCGGGCGCGCAAGCGCGCCCCCGACATCAAATTGGCCCGCTGCTCTCGCGTCATCGCCGTCGTCCGTACCTCGACCCCGGACACGCCAGGAAGAGCGGCGATCTTGCGGCTGGTTTCTCCCTCGAGATAGCCCCGCATCGGGCACTGAGCGATCGTCAACGCCAGCCCGATCTCAACCCGGCCCTCAGTGTCGATGTCGACCGACGTGACCATTTCGAGGTCGACCACGTTATCCCCCAACTCGGGGTCGACCACCCCGCGCAGGGCGGCGTAAACGTCTTCAGTCGCTGGCATAGGCCGAAGGGTATAGGCGGAGCTGTTCATTCATAAGAAGAACAGTCAACCGGGGCCAGCTTCTTCCAGTTTCCGCAAATGGGCTGCAACTGAGACAGCTGCCAGCGGGTGAAGCGACGGATCGACGTCTCGATAGACGATCTCGACTATCTCATCGACCGTGGTGGCTCCGGCTTCCATCGCCGCAACGATCTCCCGCTCGCGTTGCAGGCGGTGCGCCAGATACCAGTCGATCACCTCGTCGGGGTTGTCGATCTCGGGTCCGTGTCCGGGATAGATCCGCTCAAGGCGAAGCGGGCGGAGCCGGCGCAAGGATTCGAGATAGCGGGTCAGGTCCTCGACCATGACCGATGAACCGCCCATGATGTGATCGCCGCTGAAAAGAATTCGGCCGATCTGGAAGCAGAGGTGGTCGTCGGAATGGCCCGGGGTGGCGAGGACGAGGAGCTCGCTCCCCCCGACTCGTAGGCGGTCACCCTCGGCCAGGGTTAGGTCGGGAGCGAACTCAGGTCCGGGTGCATGGCCGTAGGCCGGTACTTGATACTGGCGAGCGAGCACGTTGGCCAACGGCGCATGGTCCTCATGGCTGTGAGTGACAACGATGGCCAAGGGTTTTCGTTCGCCCAGGGCCGCGACGATGGCAGCCTCGTGGCCGGCCAGCCGGGGCCCAGGATCGATTACCAGTGCCTCTTGTCCCACTGCAGCTATCCAGGTGTTGGTTCCGGTCCCTGTGAAGGGGCCGGGATTGGGGGCCAGGACCCGCTCGATGACCAAATCGCTCACCAGGGGAGCTCGGGCGTGACCAAAGAGCCATCATCGGCGAGACGCGGCTCCAATGGTTCCTTGGTGGCGTGAGCCCGGGCGGAGGCGAGGGCTTCTGTCGGCGAGAGATGGCGAGCGAGCCAGCGCAGGTGAGCAAGAGTCGGGAGAAGCAGCTTCCACTGCTGCGCCTGGTGAGCCGCAAGAGCAGTGAAAGGAGTCACAAACAGAGCCTCGGTGACCTCGCCGCTCGTGGGCGCGACTGCAACCTCGGAGACAATCGAAGCGAGAAAGAACCAGGTGTCGTAGCGGCGCGGTAGGAACCGTGGCGTTACCCAGCGCGACAGATACACCAGATCGGCGGCCGCCAGCTTGAGGCCTACCTCTTCTTCCAACTCGCGTACCGCCGCCCTTTTCTTGGTGAGGTCTCCGTCAGCGGACGATCCATCTGCTTTCTCGGTCAGCCCGCCGGGAAAGACCCACGCATCGCCAAAGAGGCCACCCGGCGGGCGGCGAACCATCAGCACCTTCAAAGGCGGGCCCGTCAGCACGAGAACGGTGGCGGCCGGCCGGGGGACGACCGAAGTCAGCTCGCCGATAGTTCTCGGCGCTCGAGTTCGGTGAGCCCTCCCCAAATACCAAATGGTTCGCGGATGCTGATCGCGTAGTGGGCGCAAGGATCGAGGACCGGACAAACCTGGCAGATGGCCTTGGCCCTTTCCTCGCGTCGCTCTCTTTCGTCCTTACGCTCGAAGGTGGAAGGGGGAAAGAAGAGGTGAGCGTGGTTTCCCCGGCACAGGGCCTTTAGCTGCCAGTCGTCCAAACGCTGCACAAAACCTCCCGCTGAACCGTCGACGGGGTCGGAACCTAACTATCCCTGGGAAGATCCGCCAGGGAAATTTTACCAGGCAACACTATCAATTTTCGCGAATTTGTCGCTCGACCTCTAGCTCGCGGCCGGCGACGGCGGTGACCACCACCGGATCACCGGCCCGAATCGAAGCCTGGCGATGAGCGGTGGCGGGCCACTGTGCCCCGTTGACCACAACCGAACCATCCGGCGAGAAGTCGACCCGGGCCGTCCCCTCCTGGCCGATCAAAGAGTCGCGCCCAATTGTCTGCGTCGACATGCGTGCTCGTCCCACCGCGGGTATGGCAAGCAGGAAGAAGAACAACGCGGTCAGGACCGCGAAGGCGACGCCGACCCCTCCGATCGGAACAAAAGCAGGGTCAGCCGAAAACTTGACACCCGACCACGCCAGGAGAGCGGTGGCCAAAAGTGTCAAGGCGAAGACGCCTCCCCCCTGGTATCCAACAGCGAAGAGCAATATCGAGAGGACTGCGCCAACCAATGCCAACGGGCGAACCGGAATGACGGCGATGCCGTAACTGGCGAGGAAAAGCGAGAGTGCAGCAGCACCAGACGCCAGGCCGGGACCGAGGGCGAAGTACTCGAAGCAGGCCACGGTGAGACCGGCGACCAGGAAGAAGAATGCTGCTTCCGGACTGGCGCCGAGGTGAATGAACCGATGCCAAAGACCAGGCTGAGTGAAGGTGACGGGGATGGTCGTGATCCCCTCTTCTTCGGTGGGCACTTCATCTGTGATCGTTTGGAGAGGTGGGTTACCTGCCCTCACTTCTACTCCATCGAGTTCCTGGACAAGCTGGCGAATCGTCGGAACGGTGAGCTGAGGGTCAATCCCTCCTGCAACGGTGGCACCGGGAGCAACCGCGACGAATGGGACCGAGGCCAGCAGTTCCTCGAGTCCGCCGCGGGCGGTGGCGGGAGCAGGGCCGAGCCAGACCACCAATGGAAGCGGGGGATTGGCAAGAAGTGCCTTCGTCTCTTCGAGTTGCTGGCGCGATCCCACGACTGCCTCGGCGTCGAGTTGGATGATGATCAGTTCCCGCCTTGCCTCGGCGGCGTCGGCGATGGTGTTACGGAGATAGGCGAGGGAGGCGTCATCAACATATCCCGTCAACTCGATGACCTCAATTACGGGCTCTGATGGTGGCGAAGCGACGAGCGTTGCCGCCAGAAGGAGTGAAACCAGCAAGTCCGGCGATGGTATCCGTAACGCTCACAGAACGGGCAGCGGCCACAATTGACGCCGATGAGCCGTCGCATCGCCAATGTTGTCCCTTGGGGAATGTGGATTGTCGGTGTGCTGGTCATCGCCACCGCGGCGGTGCTCTCAGGCTGAACCCTCTTATCTCCACGACGGAGCTTCCCGAGTCGACCCTCTCTGGTGTTATCTGGGCCAACCGACGCTTGGCTCGCCGCCTGGTGGTGGTGGCGTTCTTCATATGGGGAAATGGCACCGCCGTGGCCATCGGTCTCGCCATCACCCGCCACGATGTCTACGAGATCGACCGAATCATCTCGCGCACGGCGACCTATGGCGTGCTCACGGCACTGGTTGTCGCTGTGTACCGGGGAGCTGTGTCCCTTCTCAGGACGCTACCCAGGGACAGCTCGCAGTGGCAGGCTCAACGCTCTAGGCGGCAGCGCTCATCAATCCGCTCCAGCGGAAAAATCCAGTCGGCGGTTGATCGGAGATTCAATTGCGCCAGTTACGACAGGCAGCTGACCTTGGCGAGACTCGGCCAAGAGATGACGAACGAAGTTGACCTCGACAGCGTCGCCGGGCAACTGGAAAAAGTAGCCGGGGCAACGATGCAACCGGACAAGCTCTCAGTTTGGGTTCGTTAGCAAGATTGCCTGGAGACTCGGCCTGGCGTCTTACTGGACGACGCCCCGTGCACTCCAGGCGGTGGCGGAGATGGTGATCGGCGCCTCTCCCAGCACCTGGCGGCATAGTTCGCGCAGATCGGCTTGCCGATCGCGACTCAGCCCGGCCACGTGAGCACCGGCAGGCCCGACTCCGAGCGTGAATGGATCCCACCACTCTTCGAAGCTTGGGCGCTCGACATCGACCGTGAGGGCACCTTCTGCGATTTCGCTCAGGCCGGCTTCCCGGAGCAACTGTCCCAGGTGACCTTGACGCGCGCCGGCTAGCTCCGATTCGTCGGCGACATCTGGGTCAAGCTGGCGGGCCGCCCGCCAGAAGACGTGAAGCGGCCCCTTCTCACCGGCGTGATCCCAGACGCAGGCAGCCACCACTCCGGCGGCCCCAGTTACCCGGGCCATCTCGCCCAGCCCGGCGACGGGGTCGGTCATGAAGTGGACGACGAATTGCGCCAAGGCAGCGTCGAAGGCACCGTCCTCGAAGGGGAGGTTCTCGGCGCTCGCCTTCCGAAAATCGACCTCGGGAAGCCGCGCCTGAGCGGCGGTGACGAAATGCTCCGAAGGATCGACCGCCGAAACCGCTGCCGTCCCCAGCCGCTTGGCCAACTCGGCAGTAAGAGCTCCCGGACCGCAACCGACGTCGACTACTCGCTTCTGGCCTCCGATCCCGGCAAAGTCGGCGAATCGGCTGGCTAGGGGCACCGAGTACCGGCCCATGAAACGGTCATACGCCTCGGCCGAGACCGCAAAGCCCATCTGGCGAATGTAGCGGTTAGGGCTTGCCGAGGTCCTTCCAGGTTTCGGCCTCGACGTCGATGTCATAGTGCTCGGCCGCGGCCTTGATGTTGGCAAAGGCCTGCTCCCGATCGGCATCGGTGGCGTCCTCTACCTGATCGAAACGCGACAAAGGCGTTACGAACGTGGCTGGCATCGGTGAGCGGTTCCTTCCGCTGCTTGGGGAACGCGAAGGCGCTGTCAGGGAGATCGTTGCGCTTGTCGGCGTCAAGTTCGCCGTGCACGGTGGTTTCCAAGTCGTCCTGGCCATTGGTCCTCCTTCCGGTTTGACGCTTTCTCCTACCCGACCGCGGGCCGGTTCAATCGCCCTGTGAAGGTTCGTGCGGGCCTGAGTCGCGAGGATCTTCACAGAAGCACTTGTCGACCTCTTCTGTGAAGGTTCGCGCGGCGAGGTACCGCGCGAACCTTCACAGATGGAGGACGTGCTCCCATACTCGGAGTCGTGACACGCACGGCACCACAAACGACCGTCTTGGTCGAAGGCGCGAGCGATCAAGCGGCAGTAGAAGTGCTCGCCCGACGCCGAGGTCGGGATCTGGGGGACGAAGGTATCTCGGTCGTGCCGATGGGAGGCGCCACCAATATCGGGCACTTCCTTCGCCGCTTAGGCCCGGAGGGCGAAGACCTCAGGTTGGCCGGCTTGTGCGATGTTGGCGAAGAGCGCAAGATTCGCCACGGGCTCGAGCGCGCCGGACTTGGTTCCAACCTGACACGCGACTCGATGGAGCTCCTGGGTTTCTTTGTGTGCGTCCTGGATCTGGAAGACGAGATGATCCGCTCGCTCGGCACCGCAGCCGTGGAAGGAGTGATCGAAGACCAAGGTGAGATGGGCTCGTTCCGAATCTTTCAACGGCAGCCGGCCCAAAGGGAACGAACAATCGAGGCCCAGCTCCAGCGATTTCTCGGGACCCACTCCGGCCGCAAGATCCTCTACGGCGGCCTGCTAGCCGAGGCTCTCGATCTCGACCGCGTCCCGCGCCCCATTGACGCCCTCCTCGCCTACGTCTAAGGGCGCCGCCAGTCCGTTTGTCAGGCTTCCGAGTCATTGCCTAAATTCCGCCGCAGAACTACATGCGTGTAATCTGAAGCCAGGCGGATGGGAGCAAGTGGCTGGGCGGCCGCATCGCCGACTTTGGAGGAGCGATGTCGAGACGCAGCCCGTTCGTTATCGAGTTGAGCGGCGAGGACCGGCGTCGTCTGGAGTCGTTGGCCCGTAAGCAGACGGCGGAGCGTCGGATGGTGGTTCGGGCCCGGATCGTGTTAGCGGCGGTAGACGGTGAAGAGAACGTG